>DAONEH010000001.1:0-111918 GCA_035402985.1 bacterium
TTTCATGATTTCCTCCTTTTTTTTATTTTGTTTTTATTTTTAATTTTCTATTTATCTTTTTTATGACGATTAATATCTACTTCTACCACTACATCACTATCTCCATCTTTTTCTCCTTTAAATAAAACATCAACTGATTGTTTTAAAATATGTTGACCTAAAACCTCACCCCGACGACCATCAACATTAACTTTTGCTCCAATTGGTGGCAATTTTTTAGCCATTTCTACATAACCCTCATATTCATGGGACAAACAACACATTAATTTACCACACATACCAGAAACTCGATCACTACCACGATGAACAACTTGTTGAGCTTCAGCCATTTCTGAAGTTATAGAAGAAAAATCTTTAATATAACTGCGACAACATAAACAACGACCACAATGACTTAAATCACCTGTAGAACGAGCTTCATCCCTACTACCAATTTGAGTTAAACGAATAATACCTTTAAAATGACCTGATAAATCTTTAACTAAATTTCTAAAATCAACTCGACTATCAGAATAAAAAGCAAAATTAATTCTATTTCTATCTAAAGAAAATTGAACATCAATTAATTTCATCGGTAATTCATATTTTTCAACAATCTGTTGACAATAATTCAAAGCTTCTTTTTTTTCTTCTTCACTAATCATTTTAGCTATGTCTTCATCTGTTGCTAAACGAATAATCGGTTTAATATTATTTTGTTCTTCAATTTCAATATCAGCTAAATTTTTAAAAGCAAAAACCTTTCCGATTTCTTGACCGAATTCGGTTTCCACTATTACCATATCACCATTTTTTAGATCAGCTAAATCACCGGGAGTAAAATTATATTTTTTATCCCAAGGAGCAAATTGTATTTGAACTATTTTCATCGTTTAAAATTTAACTATAAAGCGAAGCGAACAAATTTAACAACATTTACTCCGCCTAAAATTTCTTTAACTGTTTTTTTATCATCCTTTATATATTCTTGATCCAATAGACAAACTTCAGAATAATATTTTTTAACTTTACCAACCATAATATTTTCAATAATATTTTCCGGTTTTCCTTCTTTAGCTAATTGTTCCCGATAAATTTCTTTTTCTTTGTCTAATTCTTCACTTAAAACCTCGGTACTATTTAAATATTTAGGACTGGCTGCGGCAATATGCATAGCAATGTCGTTTGCCAATTCTTCTTGATTCTCTTGATCCAAGGCCACCAATACTCCAATTTTACCGCCTAAATGAGAATAACTAGCCACAGTCTGACCAACCACAGAAGCAATTTGACCTAATTCTATTTTTTCACCAATAACTCCACTTAAACCGCTAACTTGTTCTTCTACAGTAGAATCATTTAAAGTCATTTTTAATAAATCTTCCCGACTGGCCGGTTTATTGTTTTTAATAACTTCTAAAATATCATCAGCTAATTTTTGAAATTTTTCATTACGAGCAACAAAGTCTGTTTCAGATTTTAATTCTAACATATAGCCTTCGGTTTTATCATCATTGGTGCTTAATTTTACCAAACCTTCACTGGCATCACGTTCGCTTCTTTTAGCAGCTTTGGAAATACCTTTTTTTCTTAAAATTTCTATAGCTTTTTCAATATCGTTACCGGCTTCGTCTAAAGCTTTTTTACAATCAACCATACCGGCTCCAGTACGTTCACGTAATTCTTTTATTTGTTCCATATATTTATTATTTTGTAAGTTTAATACAAAATTTATTATTTTAAATTAATGTTTTTAACATTGATTAAATTATCTTTAATGCAAGTTAAAATTAAATCAACTGTTTTAGTGGCATCGTCATTAGCCGGAATCGGATAAGCGCAAACACTCGGATCAACATTGGTATCGCAAATGGCAATAATCGGAATATTTTTAGTTTGAGCTTCGGCTACAGCTGTCTTTTCTTCTTTTAAATCCCAGATAAAGATAGCATCCGGTAATTTAATTAAACCGACTAAACCACCAACTCGTTCTTCTAATCTTTTTATTTCACGATCAAAATCTAATTTTTCTTTTTTAGTATATTTATTTAATTTACCACTTTCTCGATCACTTAATAAATCTTGATATTTTTTGATTGATTTTTTAATAATTGAAAAATTAGTAACTAAACCGCCCAACCATTTTCCGGTTATATACGGTTGTTTAATTTCTTCGGCCATTTTTTTCATTGATTCTCTAACTTGTTTTTTAGTTCCGACAAAAAGAATGTTTTTGTCTTCTTTTATAAGTTTGGCCATAAACTCTAAAGCTTCAGTCAACTTGATTTGAGTTTTTTCTAAATTAATAATATAGATACCATTTTTTTTAGTAAAAATAAATGGTTCCATTTTTGGATGCCAACGATTAGTACGATGACCGAAGTGAGCTCCGGATTTCATCATTTCTTCTAATTTTGGAATATTCATATTTTTTTCTTTTACCCCGCTAATTGCGGGCCTCTGCTTACAAAATTTATATTTGTTTTAATATAAACAAGAAATTTGAGTAAGCATGTTATTTTATTAATAAAAAGCCTAAATAATAATCTCATTTAAGCTCTTTCTATATTACTTTATTCTTTTAAAAAAGTCAATTATGTTTATACTAAACCAAATAAACTAAATTTCACCAGGAACAGCCTGGTTTACTCCCGCACTTAGATCACCAGAATTATCACCTAAACAAAAAGATAAGGTATAATTAGTATTATTAGTACCTGAAACTGTATAAACATACTCATTGTTTTCAACGGTACAATCACCATCAGGTTGATTAGGAGCTTCGGGAATAGTCGCCAAATAAATATCGGTTGACGAACTTAAATCACTAAGTACCGCCGGATAGTTTTGATTTTTATTATAATACTTCTCTAAGGCCATTTGAATTTGAGAAATATCATTTACTCTTTTAACATCCCGCGATTTAGCTTTAGAATTTTGAACGGAATAAACTGTAACCGAAGTTAATAATCCAATAATAAAAACAACCACTAAAAGTTCCACTAAAGTAAAGGCTAATTTAGTTTTTTTTAATTTATAGACCATATTATAATAATTAAGTTTGCCAAAAATTATTGACCATTTTATTAAAAGACGAAATATTATTATTATAAACATCAACCTTGGAATAATAATCGGATAATATTAAATTATATTCAGCCACTTTTGTATTATATTCACTTAAATTAGCATTGTAATTAACAACATCGCCTTGTTTAACATAATATTCTAACGATGATTTTAATTCATTTAATTCCGCACTTAAAGAATTTAAATTATCAAGGATTGTATCTAATTGACTTTTTTGTTGATTAATAATTGCTTGAAGTGATTTCATTTGATTAACACTACTGACATTTTCAGCCATACCAAAATAATATCTACCGGAAGTTTTTTGATAAATCTTCACTTCGCCCCACGAAGATTGTTCAAAAATATTATTCCAATCAATGGTACTGGTAGCTTGACCGGAAGATAAATCACTCGGAAAAATTCCAATAGGAAAATAATTGGTAGTTTCTATAAAACAATAACCGGAATTATAAGAAGACTCACCGGAACAAGCCACCGCTACGGCCGAATGCTTAATATCGGGATAATCAAAAATTGCTCCGCCATAACCTAAATACCTAAGAATTGATAAAGCCAAAAACGATTTATCGGAACAAATTCCCGAATTTTTATACAAAGTTTCATAAGGAAAATTTTGTAAACTAGTTTCATTTTTTGAAAAATCATAAGGTATATATTGAACTAAAGCCATAGTAAATTCCAAGAATTCATCATCGGAAAAACCTTCGGTCTGGGCTATTTTTTTTAAATTGCTTATTAAATCGCTTATAGCCGTATCACCGGTCTTAGTTACCAAAAAAACACTATAATAACTATCTCTCAAGTCAGCCGGCGGATTATCGGAAGAATAACTGTAATACTTAGGAGAATTTTTGTAGTTGTTATATAAAGAATCATAAAAAGTTTGATTTAAAAAATACTCTTTGTTGTTATACTTCCAAGTAAATTTAACAATTTTTTCTCCATAATTACTAACCGTTTCCGTGCTTGTATCAGAACTTATCGCACCGGAACCTATTACTCCGGTACTTATTTGATTTAAATTAGAATCGGTAATTCCCAAACCTAATTCTCGCATCACATTAAAAGCGTCAATCGGCCGGCCCAAATAATAAAGTTTTAAATTATCGGGATTAACATAATAAGCTTGACCCTGAGCTTCAACTTGAAGCAAAATTCTTCCCGACAAATTAGATCGAGCTCCGTTTTTTAAAAAAGTATTTAAATCGTTACTTTTAACACCCAAACCGAAAGATCGCATTACAGAAAAAGCGTCAGCCGGTCGACCTAAATAATATTTTTTTAAATCCAAAGGGTTAACATAATAGGCTTGACCTTGCGCTTCAACCTGAATTAATATTTTACCGGCTACTTGATCGGCGACCGATGCTGCTTCAACTTTTTTAGTAACAGATAAAAAAGAAAAAAACGCTAACACCACTAAAAATATTTTTGTAAAAAATTTAAACCACTTCATTGTTTTTTATTTTAATATCCGGATTATGATTATAGGCCGGAATTACGATATCAAAATCACCTAATGATTTTATATTTTTTTTAGTAAAATTAACGGTTTCAATTTTAATACCCAAAGCATAAGCTAAAGCATTAGCCGTTAAAATTCCAATTCGAAGCGAAGTAAAACTATCTCCTTGATGAACCACTTTTATTTTATTTATTGATTTTAAACTACAATTGGCCAATTTCAATAATTTATCAATCGCCGGTAAAAGTTTTTCAGCTTGTTGACGACGAGCTAAAAATTTTTTTCTTTTAAAAACCAGCCCGTCTTTTTCCAGAATTAGTTCAATTTGATTATTATCGGAAGTATTAATAATTAAAATCATAAAATTATATTACTATAAAAGTATAACATAATATAAACTTTTTAAAAAATATAATTATTTTTTATTGAGAAATAATTTTAATATCTTGCTAATCTGTAAATAACTGCCGGCCGTCATTACTTTTGATCTGATATTTGAAGCTCCAGAGAAATCTTTTAAATACCAAGCCAAATGTCCTTTAAATTCCCCTAAACCAATTTGACCTTTATTTTTCTCCATTAATTTTAAATGTTTTAAAGCTATTTTGATAGCCATTTTTTTTCGGTCCTCTTTGGATAAATTTTGATATTTATCGGAAAAAATCCAAGGCTGACTCAAAGCTCCTCGACCGATTCCGACTCCATCAACTCCGGTTTTTTTTATAA
This sequence comes from bacterium, assembly GCA_035402985.1. Taxonomy (GTDB): domain Bacteria; phylum Patescibacteriota; class Patescibacteriia; order Patescibacteriales; family UBA12465. The sequence continues at coordinate 5,264 of DAONEH010000001.1, forward strand.
TTCTATCAATTTCATTCCAATTAGTTATACCGCCATTGGCCAAAATCACTCCGGAAAAATATTTTTTACTTTTTTTAATAATCGCCAAATCAATCGGACCGGAAAATAATTGATTTAAAGTTCGACCGTGAATCATTATGGCCGATACCGGTAAATCAGAAATATTTTTTAAAAAATCAACTAAGTTTACGCCAAAAGCTTCCGTCCGAACTTTTATAGAAACCGGCAGTTTAGTGGTTTTAAGTACGACCGAGATAATTTCTCGACTTAAATTTAAATCACTCATTAATTTGGCTCCAGCTCCCTGTTTTAAAACTTTTTTAACCGGACAACCGAAATTAATATCAAAACCATCCGGTTTTATTTTTTGTTCTATTATTTTTATCGCTTTTATAAAATGATCTTTATTTGAACCAAAAAGTTGAACGACATAAGGTCGTTCTTTTTTAAAAAATTTTAATAATTCTAAAGTTTTATCGGAATTATAATATAAAGCTGAAACTGAAGCCATTTCACTATAGACGACATCGGCTCCGAATTCTTTGCATATTAAACGAAAAGCCGAATCTGTATATCCGGCCAAGGGAGCTAAGGCTAAAATACTTTTACCTTTTTTATTCTTTTGTAAATCTAACCAAAAATTATTCATATTTTTTATTCAATAACACTGCGACCATCCGGCAAATCCTTTACTTTATATCCACGTTGTTCTAATTTTATTCGGACTTCATCGGCTTTAGCAAAATCTTTATTTTGACGAGCTATGGATCGATCCTCCAATAATTTAATGATATCATCTGGATAATTATTATCTATCTTTTTATTATCTTTATTATCTAACAATGAAGAAAAATTTAAAGCCCAAACATTATCAAAATCTAAAAGAGTAGCTAACTTATCTTCGTTAGATAAATTTGATTTTAATATATCGGAAATTAAAGATAATGATTTAGGAGTATTAAAATCATCTAATAATGCTTCTAAAAATTTATCTTTAAAAACAGAATCAATTTCCCCAACTTCAACTCCTAATTTTTCTATTTTATTATAAATACCAGTTAAGCCTTTTTGCGCTGCTTTTAAAGCTTCAAAAGTAAAATTCTGTTTAGAACGATAATGAGCTTGTAAATAGAAATAACGTAAGGCCATTGGAGAAAAATTTTTATTAATAATATCTTCTAAAGCAAAAGAAGTTCCTTGAGATTTAGACATTTTACCATTATCAATTAAAAGATGTTCATTATGTAACCAATAATTAGCTAATTTAACACCGCTCACAGCTTCACTTTGAGCAATTTCGTTACTATGATGAATACTTACATGTTCAATTCCACCCATATGAATATCAATAGTTTCTCCTAATAATTTTCTAATCATCGCCGAACATTCAATATGCCAACCTGGAAAACCATTACCATTTTCAACTAAAGGTGAAACAAAAGGTGATGGCCAAAATTGTAAAGCATTTTTATGAACACCGGCTCTAAAAAACCAAACAGCAAAATCTTGTGGATTTTTTTTCTTAGGATCATCAATTGCCGCTCGACCAGCTCCAATTTTATTCTTTTCTGGTTTACGACCTGATAATTGATTATAGTTTTTAAATTTATCAACTTCAAAATAAACAGCTAAGTCAGTAACATAAGCATAAGATTTAGCAATTAATAATTGAACCATATCAATCATCTCAGAAATATTTTCGGTAGCTCGTGGTTTAAATTTTGGTTCTAAAATATTTAATTTTTTTGTATCTTGCTCATAAATATTAATAAATTTATTAACCACCTCTTCTGGCTTAATATTTTCTTTTTTAGCTGTTTTTTCTATTTTATCCTCCCCGATATCAGCATCAGAAGTTAAATGACCAACATCAGTATAATTTCTCGCCATAGAAACATCATAATTTAAATATTTAAAAGTACGATGTATAATATCAGCACAAAAAGAACCTCGTAAATTTCCGATATGTTGAGTTGAATAAACGGTTGGTCCACAATAATAAAAAGAAAGATGACCAGGTTGAAGTGGTTTAAATTCTTCTTTCTTTTTAGTTAAAGTATTATATAATAATATTTTCATATTAATTATTTGATATTTTTTTCATTAATTGATTATAAAACTCTAAATTGTTTAAACTAGCCCATTTTTGACCTAAAGATTCATTAATTTTAAACAAATGATGTAAATAAGCTAAAGAATTACTATTTAATTCCTTTAGATTTGATTTTTTATTAATTAATTTAAAATCACTGGCTAAAGACGACTTTTTGAGGCTTATTTCTTGGTAAAAATTGCCTGATTTTAAGCTTTTATCATTAAATTGGTATAATTTACCATGACGACCTTCTCGGGTTGGTATAACGCAATCAAACATATTCCAGCCCATTTTATAACAACGATAGATATCATTAGGTGTACCAATACCTAAAGCAAACTTAATTTTGTCATCTGGAATGATTTTAGCAGTAAAATCCAAAATGTCAAACAAGAAATTCCCCTTTTCATCAACTGGTCGAGCCCCAAAACCATAACCAGCAAATTCAATACTTTCGTTTAAAAATTTACTTCCACTTATTTCCATTAAAGCATCTAAACATTTTTTTCTAAGTTTTAAACTTAATCCCCCTTGAATTACAGCAATTAATTTCGGACGATTAGTTTCATTTAATTTTCTTTTCTTTATTTGTCTTATATATTCTTGATAACATCTTTTAGCCCAAGAAATAGTGCGATCAACTGATAAAGCAATTTTCTTTTCATCAAAACCATAAGGTGTACAATCATCAAGGCATACCATAAAATCAGTTCCTAAATCAAATTGAATTTGAATTGATTTTTCTGGAGTTATCTCATGTTTAGATCCATCTAGTGGTGATTTAAAAATTGCACCCTGATCACTAATTTTACCCATCTGACTATTTTTATGAATTAAAGAAAAAATTTGAAAACCACCACTATCAGATAATAATGGTTTATCCCAATTCATAAACTTATGTAGTCCCCCAGCTTTTTTTATAACTTTAATTCCAGGTTGTAAATATAAATGAAAAGTATTAACTACTAAAGCTGATACCCCACTAGCTATTAAATCTTTTCTATCGCACATTTTTATAACTCCTCTAGTAGCATCGGGCATAAAAATAGGATATTTCAGAACACCATGGGAAGTACTAATTTTTTTATTTTTATTCATAAAATAATTTATTTAACTCGACCATCATTATTATAGCTAGCAATAATATCATCTTCTAATTTACTAGTTTTAACACTAGTTGTTTTACTTATAGTAGTATTGGTTTCAGCGTCAATAGCTGAAAGAGATGAACCAGATGATAAAATTATAATTTTATTATACTGACTATCAGTTGGAATAACACTAACACTGAAATTAACATCAACTGTTTCAACTCCCACCGGCCAACGACTAATAGAAAAAATAACTTTATTATTAGATTGATCATATTCTAAATTACCAGCACTAATATTAAAATTATTATCCCAAATAACATATTGGGGTAAAGCTAATTCAATTTTTAAATCTTTAATTTCGTGTAATGAATTTTTTAAAGTCCAATAATATTTAAATGATGTTCTTTCACCAACTACCGGTGGTAAAGGTCCTGAACCAACTGGGATATTATTATCATCAAAGTATAAGACTTCTTCTTTTATACTTAAATCACTATTTAATTTATTTACTATGGTATTACTAGAATTATCATTTAAATGATCTTCTTCGTCAGAAAAATCTTCAATATTACCAATACTAAATTGAGCATAACTAGTAACATTTAAATCTTGGCCAAATTTAATATCATTATAATTAGGTACAGTATTAATAGAAAATTTAATCTCACCGCTATCCCCTGGTTCTAATTTTTTTAATTCTGGAATTTCCGAAGCAGTCCAGGAAATTGTTTTACGACTAATACTTCCATCTTTAGAGTCCTTTAAACTATTCCAATCTAAAAAATCACTTTTTAATACCGCCATAATAACTAAATCTTCCATATCTTTATCACCTTTATTACTATAAGAAATAACATAATTTAAAGTATCACCAAAATTAATTGGAGTATCAGTTGAAGAATCATTAACGGAAATATTTAAATTTAAATCACTTTTTATAATTATTAAAGCCACCTGCTTCTCTAAAAAAACAAATTCTTTACCATTATCATCAATATATTTTAAAGTCCAAGAAATATTTTCTTGATCATTTTTTCTTTCCTTTATTTTATATTTAAAAGCTAAAGACATTTCACTAGCCGAAGAAGTTTCAACTAGAAAATTAAAATTATCAATTTTACTTACTTTAGTTATTGTTTCCGTACTAGTTCCAGTTTTTTTATTAGTAATATCTTCGACTGAAAAAATTTCTTCTGGACCAGAAAAAGAAATAATAAACTTATTTATTTTTTCTACTGGAAAATCTTTAATGGTAAGATTTAAAGGATATTCCTCATCAACTAAAACTGTAGTATAATAATCTTCTTTAACTTGAAATGGCAAGGATCCCATTACTACAGAATTAAGACTATCCTTAGAAAAACTAGAAGATAAACCATTAATGCCATAAGTAGCCTTAACTGTTAATAAATTATTAGAACCTTCCTTGTTTATTATTTTTCCTCTTATCTTTATAATACCACCTAAATTAGCTCCTAAATTATCTATTTTCCAAGTCTTGTTATCATCTGTTTGATCAATCGAATAAATTTCAGCTAAAATAAAATTATCTGGATAATTAATTTCTAAAATAACATCATTTAAATTATAATTACTAGTATTTTTATATTCAATTTCATACATAAAATCTTCACCTAAAATTACCTTTTCCGGAGCGCTTATATTTATTTTCAAAACTGAGGCGATATCTTGATTATTTTTTATATATTTAAAAACAGCCAAAACTACTCCCGCTACAATTAATAGAGTTATAAATAAATAAAATAATTTTAAACCCAAACTTCTTTTTTTCTTTATTTTTATAGTTTTAAAATCAGTTAAAGATTCTCCATTATCATCACTATATATTTCTCTTAAATGACTTTCAATTTCACTGTCATTCAATTTAGATTTTTTTTCATTATCATGTTTTGAAGACATAATAGGTTTTTCAAAAAAATCAGTTTCAGAATCATCATCAAATTCCTCTAAAGAACTATCATTATCAATTTTATGTTTAATAAAAAATAAATTATTTTCTTCTTTTTTATTAAAAATTTTACCTTTATTTTTTAACATATTAATATAATTAATTATTATTTATTTAAAAATTATAGCTAAATATTTATCGGTAATTAAATTACCAGAAAAATTTATTATTTTATCATTTTGACTAATGTTTTTAGGATAAGTCCATAAAGTTGATAAATTTAAATTATTAATTAAATTAAAATTAAAAGTGGAATTATTATCACCGGCCTGTTTTTGCCATAATAAAGAATAGTTTTTTATAATTTCATCAGAATCAAATAATTTCCAAAAATTCCAAATAGATTTTGGTTCATTGTCAATAAATAAAGTTTTAAAGTTATAAGGTAACTTATATTTAATTTCAATTATTTCTGATTGACCAGGATCAAGTATGGACCAATTAGCAAAAACAGTTTTTGAAGATTCTTGATAAATTTTAGTATTACTTAATAAATCAATTTCAGCCTTATTTTCACTATTAGCTAAAAAACTATTTTGTTCATAAAAATCTTCGGTCGGTTTAAAAGAACTTTCATCCATCGAAGAAAAACCAGTGGCGCTTATTAAAGTACTACCTAAAGGTGTATAAATTCTCATCCAATCATTATTTCTAATACCAGAAAATAAATTTTCTTTATTACCTAAATGTTCTCTTTTTATAGTTAAAGTATTAACAATAGAACCATCATCTTCAATTTCAACATTTAAAGTCATATCGTTTTTTATAAACTTATCGGTCTTACCTCCAGCGACATTAGAATTAATTACTGCTAAATAATCAAAAGAAGTTTCTTTCATTCTTCCAGCCCATAAACGATTTTCAACTTCTAACTGAATATTAGGATCAGTAAAATATAATAAAATATTTTTTTGATTTAAATTTTTTTCAATTACTTGAGATAATTTTATTAAGAAATCTTTATTTAAATTACTAGAGGTTTTCTCTAAAATAATAGTCATTAAATCTCCAATAATTTTTTTAGGTTCATTTCTTTTTAATCCATCAGAGACCACTTCTTCTGTAGTTGAACTTAATTCTTTACTAGAACTGGCTACCCTATTTAAAATATCAGTTTGTAAATTTTTATTCTGATAAACTTCGGGTTGACCAATAACCTCTACTATTTCTTGAAGAATATCAACAAAATTATTAGAATCAATCACTACTCCATATTTTTCAGTTAAATCGATTGGACCAATTATTTCTAAAATATCAGCTAAAACATCTGGGGTTAAACTAATAACACCATCGACACTAGGCCCACCACTTTTTTCATAAAACCACATTAAATTTTGAGCTGATAATTTCCAATCAGGCCACCAATTAGCATCCCAAAAATACCATTTAGATTTTACTAAATGAAGAGGTTTAGGCGATTCCACTGAAATTTTCATACCACCTTCAGTATCATAGGAACCACCAGCTGGTATTTCAATATTTTTAATTTGACCCTTTTTTAAATCAATTAAAGCATAACTACCTATAAAACCACCGGTAGCTCGAAGTTCAGTATTATTTTGAAAAACAACTAAATAACGTCGATCATGATCAATTCCTAAAAAATCTTTTAAAACGGGAGCTACTTCTAGAAAACCATTTAAACTTTTTTCTAAAACATCAGCTTGTTCCTTTATATCTTTAAATTGATCACGATATTCCTCAGGAATAACATCTTCATCTATCTTTTTTAAATATTTATTAGCTTTTTTAAAATCAGCTTCAGTTTTTTTAGTATAATAATAAAAATCAGAGAAATTTTTTTCAGTTTCATTTTCAGAAAAAACCGCTATTAAACTATTAATGGCTAAACTAAAATTATCACCGGCTGAAGCTAAATAAATTCCAATTTTAGCAATATTTTTAGATTCAGACGCTAATTTAATTTCTTTGTCTTTAGAAAAAGATGATAAAAATAATAAAAATTCATCAATTTCACCTAATTTTTTATCAACCATTAAAAAATTTTGACCAGCTTGAAAAAAATCATTTTGGGCTAAACTTAAATTTAAATTTAATATTTCACCTGAAGCCGAAATAAAATTATCTAAACCAAGTGTGGAATATTGTTTTAAATTATCAATTGTTTTTTGATCAGCTACTAAACGATAATAAGAAAAAAGTTTAAATGGAATTATTAATAAAAATAAAAATAAAACAAAATAAATAATTGAATAAGTTTTTTTATTTGTTTTAGTTTTGATATTTGTTTCAAGTATAGAAGTTTTAAAAGTAGGAGTTTCCTTAATTAGTGGTAAAGATATTTGTTTCTTTTTTCTTTTTAACCTAGTTTTTATTTTTAATTTAGTAATATAATTAATTAAAAATTTATATATTTTTTTAAAAAATATAATTGGATATTTAAAAATTACTAATTTCTTTAAAAAATTAAATATATCTATAGCCCAATCAACAAAGAAGAAAATAATAGCTCTTAATACTTTAAATATAAACAAAAAAACTGGAAAGAAAAAAGTTTTTTTAAAACTAGACCAATTAATAAAAAACGATGATTTTTTATTATTGTTTATATCTTTTTTAAAATTATCAATCTTTTTTAAAACTTGATTCTGGGATTTATCAAGCTTACTAATATAATTAAAATCATTATCAATTTTATTAGGTGTAATTGGTTTAGGTTTAAAACTACTATCTTTTATTTCACTAGAAGTTTTTTTTGATTTTGATCTTAAATCAATTACAAAACCAGATTGAGAAAAATCCGATGAAATTTTTATTTTATGTTTTTTTGTTTTCATAAAATATGCTTTAGCGTAAATAAATCTGCCAAGTTTTAAAAGCGCAATCCCACCAACTAAATTTTTTATGATGAGATTCTCCGGCTATTATTAATTTCTCTCGTAATTTATTATCATTTAAAATTAATTTTAATTTATCAAGAAAATCAGCTTTGTTTTGAGGATCAAAATAACAAGCTGCTTCCCCTAATATTTCTGGCATACTACTAATATTAGAACTTAATACTGGACAACCCTTAGCCATAGCTTCAAGTGGTGGTAAACCAAAACCTTCATATAAAGATGGAAAAACATAAACCAAAGCTTTTTTATAAAAAATTTCTAGTTTATCATCTGGAACATAACCTGAAAAAATTATTGGATTTTCCGAACAATCAACAAAATAATCATTAGCAAATTTTTTTAAATTTTTATAAAAATAATCTTCTTTCCCTACTAGCACTAAACGTAAATCATTATTTTCTTTATAAATATCTTTAAAGCTTGAAATTAAAAATTCTAAATTTTTATGAGGATAAGCATTACCAACATATAATAAAAAAGGATGATCAATATTATAATCTTTTAATACTTCATTATTATCTAATTTAGCCACAAATAAAGAATCCCGACCCTTGGCTAAATTAGCTACTCCCTCATAAATAACTTCAATTTTTTGTGGATTAATTTTAAATTGTTCAACAATATCATTTTTAGTAAACTCTGACACAGTTAAAACTTTTTGTGATTTTTTTAAGGCCCGATTTATTATAATTCTATAAGCGATATTTTTAAGTTTATAAATAAAAGGATGTAGAGTTGTAGCTCGAATTGTTTTAAACTTAGTTAAAATTAAATCATGCACCGTAACAATAAATTTAGTTGGTACAAAAAATGGTACATTAAAATGCGGAAAATGAATTAAATCTAATTTTTCCCGCCAAATAAAAAAAGGCATAACTAATTGTTCTTTTAAAGTATACCACTGAACATCAGCCAATACTTTCTTAACATTAGTTTGATTTTCAATAATAAGCTCGTCAAAATTATTTTTTCTTAAAAAAATAATATACTCATTATAATCATCTAGTTTAATAACATTGTCTACTATTTCTTGAATATAACGACCTAAACCCTTACCAACGGGACCATAAAAACGAGCATCAATACCTATTCTTCTTTTTTTATTAGTATCCATGTATTTTTTAACCAAAAGGTAAATTAGAAGGAGGAGTTTTTTTAACTGAGTGGTGTTGAGAGTTAGAAATATTTTGGTCAGAATTATTTTTATTTATTTGTTTTTTTTCAACAGCAATTTCTTTTAAAAATTCCTCTTTTAATGCTTCCGGTCCAGTAGTAACATCATCAACAGCTAAATTGGCCGGCGGTTTATATCTCTTGGCAGCGGTCTTTTGAATTAACGGAGCATTAGCCATAGCTTCAATTGGAAAATGCCACAAGGTAGCCAATTCTTCAACATTTAATAAAAAAGGAGAAGAGCCAGCAAAATCATCACGATTAATATAATTAGTAATAATATTATTTTTCTTTCTTAATAATTCCCTGTCTTTATTAAAATAAATAGCCTTAGTCATAACCCGAGCATCAGGTTTAAAACTATTTAAATCTAAAGCCGAAAATTGTTTAATATAACCAACAAAACCACTCGGAACTTTAGATTTATTCATAACTTCTTTTTTTGATAAGTATACTACCCTAATTTTACACAAAAAACCTAGTTTTGATGATTTGTTTTCGATTCCCTCGATTCGTTTTTTTTGTTTAGGAGTAAGTTCCATCATCGATAACTTTTTAAATTCATCTTTTTTACTATCTTCAATATCACCCCAAATACTATAAATCTGCTCACTTAAAAAAGTAATACCTTCAACAATTGTATCTATTATTTTATTAGCTAGGGTTGATTCTGGTTTTTTACCTAATATTTTATCAATTTCACCTTTACCATCATCTACCCAATCAAAACCAGTTGGAATAACAATTATCTGATACAATAAATTTTCTCCTCGTTTTAAACTACTACATAATTCCATTAATTCCGCCATCGGATCCCTAAAAACAGTTTCATCTGGCCCTAAACGATGTTCAAATTCTTCATAAGTTCTAATAGGATACATATAATGAGCTGAGGGTATAAATTCTGAACCCCAAATATCATATTCTTCATCAGGAAATTTTTTAGGAAAATCTTCACAATAATCATCAACTTCCATAATTTCAGCATCAGGGTATTGTGAATAAATAGCTGATTCTACTAAATTTACAAATTGGGTTGGAGTTCTTATTATAAATTGAGTATAACCATCTAAACTTGCTATTTCAAAACTAAAAGATAATTGATATTCACCACTAAACCATTTATCAAAAAAATTTTGGGTACCATGGGCTCCAGCAATATAGGCAAAAAAATTCTCAATCGCTTTAGGTGATTGAATATTACCTCGAGGAACATCTATAGCTAAAAAAGTAAATTTTATATTTTTACTCCATTTAGCTCTAATATGTTTTAACCAAATAACTTTAACCCCAGCTAAAAACATAATACCTAAAATAACCCAACCAAAAGTAGCTAAAAAACGCCACAACATCATATCGGGAGCTAAATTAAAAAAATTTTGAATAGGGGCAAAATTAATAACAATATCCATAAAAAAATAACAAGAATTAACTTTCTATATTTTAACATAATTTTTTATTAAAATCAAAGTAATTCTAGACTATTATTCTTTAAATAATAAAAAAAAGACACCTATTTATTAGGTGCCTTTTTTTATATAAAAATAAGATTATTTTTGCCATTCTTTTAAACCATAAACTCCTCGGTCAACTAAGACATAACGATCATCTAAAATTAACTCATTATGAACTGATCCCTTACTAATACTCTTTTTATCAAAACCAATTTTATTTATTTTTTCAGCAATTTCAGAAAAATGTAAAGGTTTCTTTTCCTCTTTTAAAACTAAAAATATTTTGTCAGCAATTCTTTTAGGCTTTATTTCCGAAGAATCACTATTTCCCCATAAACCAAATTTATTAGGATTTAAATCTTTAGAAGCTTGCATAAAAGAATAAAATTGTTTATTACGATCAATAACATCAGCCCATTCTGGGAAAGATTCATCTTTAAAAATTTCTTTTAAATTTAAATTATCATTAGTTTTAATTACTTTATTTTTATACTCAGAAAAAGATTTTAAATTTTTAGCCATATCAACTAATTCATCAAAAGAAAAAGTCTTTTTTAATTCTCTAACCTTATCCCTTAATTCATCAACTAAGTCTTCAAGATAATCAATGGCTTGATCTTTCAATTTAAAGAAAGAATTAAATTTATCAGACTTATCAACTTTTTCTACAAAATCATCTAATAATTCAGTTAGAATAAAATCTAAATAATTTTTATAAATATTTTTATCAAAATTAGAACCTTGACTATCAGCTTTAAAATATAGAACAGTTAAAATATCTAATAAAAAATTCTTTTCCATTACTCCCCCATGTTCTTTTAAAAGCTCCGACACCACTTTTCTAACTGTATCAAGACGACTATTAATATCATCAATTTTTTTAATTTTTCTTAAAGAAGCTTTTTCGATTTGTCTAATTCTTTCTCTGGTTAAATTATGTAATTTACCGATTTCTTCTAGGGTTTGAGAATCAACACTATGCAAAGCAAAACGACGAGCTAAAACGTCTTTTTCTCGATCTTGTAATTCATTAAATAAAGAATTAACTATCTTAACAGCATTTAAATTAGCTAATTCTTGTTCTTTTTTCTCTTTTAATAATTTTGGCAATAAATTTTCCATATATAAATTATATTAAACTTAATATGTACATATAAACATATTTTAATTTATAAGTCAAGACCTTTCATAAAAGTTTCTATTTTAGTAATTATTTCCCTATTTATCGATAAATTAGTATTATTTTCTTTAATTTGAGAACGTATTTTTTTAAAATTATTTAATGATTGTTTTTCAAAAAGAAAACCATAAATATACAAAAAAATCAACCTAAATTTAGTACTAAATCGAACTACAAAAGAAAAAGGTATCTTTTTAATTTTATATAAGATAATAAGTTGATTTAAAAAAGATCGACTATTAGATATTTTCTTTTCTTTATCAAAAATTTTTTTAAAAATATTTTTTTTACTTAAAGTCCGATCATGATACATAATTGCTTCAGGTAAAAAAATAATCTTCTTTCCAGCTAATTGTAAACGATATGATAAATCAATATCTTCTTTATACATAAACATTAATTCATCAAAAAATTCTAAATAATCACCTACTAAATTAGCTGATATAAGTATTTGAGATAAATTAAATAAAGCTCCGGCTCCAGTAAAACCAAATACTTCTCTATTATTTTCAACTAAGTATTGTAATTGTTTTTTGCCTTGGCCTAAATCAAAAAAATGATGAAACTTATTTAGACCAAGACCATAGCTATCAATAATATCAGTTTTTTTATTAAGATTAAAATTCCAATATAATATTTTAGGAACCCATACGGCGATATTATTATCTAATTTATGGGCCATAATTAATTTTTCTAAAAACAAATCATCAAAGACAACATCAGGATTAATAACTAAAAATAAATCCGACTTATTTTGTAATGACCAATTAAGCATTAAGTTATAAGCCTTAGCAAAACCTAAATTAGACGATGATCGCCAAATTTTGTAATCATATTTTTTATCACTAAAAGCATTAGATAAAAAATCAAAATTACCAGTAAAAGAAGTATCACTATTATCAACTATTAAAATATCTATATCCAAATCAACTAAATTACTTTTAGCTTGATTAATAGTTGAAAATAAACTAGGTAAAAAAAATGGTAGATATTTTAAACTATTATTATTATAAGTTATGAAAGCAATTGAAAGTTTCATATATTAAAACCCAAATTAACAATAAAGCGCCGTAGCGCTTTATTGAAGTATATATAGAGATTAACGTTTGGACCATTGTGGAGATTTTCGAGCTTTCTTTAAACCCGGTTTCTTTCTTTCTTTTTGACGAGGATCTCGAGTTATATAACCACTAGTTTTTAAAATAGTTTTAAACTCAGGATCATATTTTACTAAAGCTCGAGCAATTCCATGTCTAACAGCTTCTAATTGACCTAAAACTCCACCACCCTTAACTATAATTGTAAAATTAAAGTCTTTTAATTTAGAAACAACTTTTAATGGTTGTAAAATAATATTAAGATTTTCTTCTTTTTTAAAATAATTTTCTGCTGGAACATTATTAACTAAAATTTCACCATCACCTTTTTCAAACATTCTAATTTGAGCTACAGCTGTTTTTCGACGACCAATAGCTTTAATAAATTTAGCATTAGCCGAAATCTTTTTGCTTTCTTTTTTTTCTGTAGCTGGAGCTTCTTTGACAACTTCCTTTTTTGTAGTTGTTTTTTTAATAGTTTTTTTAGTATCGCTCATTTTTATTTTAATTAATTAAATAATTAAGACAATTTAAATTATTTAATTATTATCTAATAATTAATCTTTTCATTAAATCATTACGCATTCTAGTTGGAGCTAACATCTCCTTAACCGCTCGACGTAATACCTCGGCTGGATCAGATTTATAAACATCTCCCATTTTCTTTTCTTTTAGACTTCCGATGTATCCGGTAAAATGATAATATTTTTTTTGATCTAATTTTTTTCCAGTAAATTTAACTCTACTAATATTTGAAACTTCAACCATATCACCTAAATCTAAATGTGGTTCAAACTCAGGTTTGTTTTTTCCTCTTAAAATATTAGCAATATTAGTAGCTAAACGACCAATAGTTTGATCCGTAGCGTCAATTTTATGCATTTTTCTTTCTATATTTTTCATATATATTTATTTAATACTAATTAAACTAATTCAATTTGAACCATTTCTGCTCCATCCCCGACTCGATTTCCAATTTTTGTTATTCGACAATAACCACCAGAACGATCTTTATAACGATCACCTAAAACTTCCATTAATTTTTTAACAGCTTTAGGCTGTAAAATAACTTTTAATAAACTACGACGAGCTGTTAAATCACCTTTCTTAGAAACAGATATAACCCTTTCTAATAATGGTTTAACTGCTTTAGCTTTAGCTTTAGTAGTTGTAACTTTTTCGTAAATAATAATACTAGAAGCTAAATTTCTAAGCATCAATTCACGTGGTCCCTTTTTTCTATCTAAAGTTTTTACATTATTCTTATGTCTCATATTATTTATTTAATTAATATTTTCATTATTTTTTTTCTTTAACTGTTTTAGTTGATTTCTTTTTGGTTTTAACTTCTTCTTCAACTTCTGCTTCTACTTCGACAGGAGTAACTTCCTCAGTATCAACTTTGTTTTTTTCATTTTTTAAAGTTAATAATGAATTAAATTGATCAATTAATATTTGAACTGATTGATTGAAAGCATCTTCCACTGAAATAGTACCATCAGTTTTTATATCTAAAACTAATTTATCCCAATTAGTCATTTTACCAACACGAACATTTTCTACTTTATAATTTACTCCGATAACTGGAGTATAAATTGAATCAATTTCCATATAATCAACTTCTTTTCCATCTTTTTTATTTTTTTCTGGTAATGAATAACCGCGACCATTGGCTACATAAATTTCCATACCTAAACTACCAACTTGATCAGTAATAGTAGCTAAAACTAAATCAGGATTAACAATTTCAATTTGACTATCTTTTTTTATATCTTTAGCGGTTACTACTTTTTTACCTTGAACATTTAATTCTAATTTTAATACGTCTTCGGTATCATTTAAAATCTTTATTTTTAATTGTTTTAAATTTAAAACAATATCTAAAACATCTTCTTTTATTCCTGGTAAAGCCATAAATTCATGTTTAGCTCCCTTAATTTTAACACCAACAACAGCGGAGCCCGGTAAAGAAGATAATAATACTCGACGTAAAGCATTTCCAATAGTATTTCCATAGCCAGGATACAAAGGCTCAACAATAACTAAGCTTTCGTTAATATTGCCATTTTGTTTAAATTCTATTTTTTTTGGCAAGGCTATTTTTTCCATATTGTTTTTTTTATTAATAAATATTTAATATAATAAATTATTATTTTGAATAAAACTCAATAATCATATAAGTTTTAATATTTGAAGGTAGATCTTGTTGTTGTGGTTCATGTAAAACTTTAACTGATAATTCTTTAGCATCTAATCCTAACCAACTTTTTTGTTCCGGAGCTAAAGTTTTTAATTTTTCTGGTAGATTAACAAAATATCTATTCTTCTTAGAACTTTTTTTAATCTTTATAATTTGACCACTTTTTACTTGATAAGAAGGAATATTAACAGTTCGATCATTTATTGAAAAATGTCCATGATTTACTAATTGTCGAGCTTGAGTACGAGAACCAGCCAAACCAGAACGATAAATAACATTATCTAAACGCATTTCTAAATATTTTATAAAATTGTTTCCGATATCTCCACCCTTCTTTTGTATTTTATCAAAAGATAATCTAAATTGCTTTTCAGTTATTCCATACATCTTTTTAGTTTTTTGTTTTTCATTTAATTGCAAACCATAATCGCTAGATCTTTTTTTACCTTTAGGTCCATGGAATCCTGGTGGATAATTTCTTTTAACCATAGCACATTTTGGAGATGAACAACGTTCCCCTTTTAAAAATAATTTTTCTCCAATACGGCGACATTGCTTACATTTTGAATCTAATGTTTTTCCCATATATATATTTTATTAATTGATTAAACTCGACGAGGTTTTTTAGGACGACAACCATTATGAGGAACACCGGTAGTATCTTTAATACTAGCAATTTCTAAACCATTAGCATTTAAAGCTCTAATAGCGGCTTCTCTACCAGTACCAACTCCAGCTACAAAAACCTTTACTTCCTCTAAACCATATTCTTCTTTAGCTTTTAAAACAGCAATTTTAGTAATTATTTGAGCAGCATACGGAGTTGCTTTTTTAGCACCTTTAAAACCAGCCATACCCGCGCTAGCCCAAGAAATAACATTACCGCTTTTATCAGTTAAAGAGATAATAGTATTGTTATAAGTAGCATTAATATAGGCATGACCAGATTTTATTTTTATATTTTCCTTTTTCTTCTTTTTCTTTATTAATTTCTTTTTACTACGAGCTTGTTTATTTTTTTCTAATTTTTGTTTTATTTCTTCTGGTAAATCTTCAATTTCATTTTTATTTTCATTTTTTAAATCATCATCAGAAAATAAATCATCATCGCTAGAATCAAAATCATCAGCTTCATCTACTAGAGCCATTTCATCTTTTTTATCCTCAGCTAAGGAATTATTTTTTTCATCCTTAACAATTTCTGTTTCAGGATTTGTTTTATCTTTTTTTTCTTCGGTCATATTTTAATTTTTAATATTTTATTATTGATAAATTAATTTTATGTCTTTTGAGCACCAGCTTTACTCTTACCAGAACCCATAGTAACTCTTTTATTACCTCGAACAGTTCGACCATTAGTTTTAGTTCTTTGACCACGAACTGGTAAATGTTTAGTGTGACAAAAACCTTTTCGAGCACCAATTTCTTTATAACGTTTTATATTACTAGCTATTTCTCGACGTAAATCACCTTCAGTAATATATTTTTTTTCAATAATATCACGTAAAAGATTAGCTTCACTTTCTTTCAAATCTTTAACTCGAGTATCAGGATTAATTTTAGCTAAAGCTAAAATATCCTTGGAAAATTTAGGACCAATTCCATAAATATAAGTCAAAGCGGTTTCAACTCGCTTGTCATTTGGAATTGTGACTCCGGAAATTCTTACTATCATAAATGTTATATTTAAAATAATTTATAATTAACCTTGTCTTTGCTTATGTTTAGGATTAGAACAAATAACATAAACTCGCCCTTTGCGACGAACTATTTTACAATCTTTACAAATTTTTTTAGCACTAGATCTAACTTTCATAAGTATTTTATAACAGTTAAAATTTAATTTTAAACTATTGTTTAATTAGCAAAATAAAAAATAACAAAATAAACTTTAAAGGCGAAAAGTTATTCGTCCTTTGCTTAAATCATAAGGACTCATTTGAACTTTAACCTTATCACCGGGTAAAAGTCTAATTTTATTCATTCTCATCTTGCCCGATAAATGACCCAAGATTTCATGACCGTTCTCTAATTTTATTTTAAAATTAGCTGCGGGCATTAGTTCTAAGATTTCTCCTTTTAACTCAATAAAATCTTTGGAATCAATTATAGAATTTTCATCGTTGTTCATTAACACAAAAAAACTTGATAGAGATAAAAATCTATATCAAAATTTTTTAAAAATACAAAAAAATTAATATTCTTAAAATATTATAAGGTAATTATATATTTATTTGATATTATTGTCAAGAGGAATAAGAACGGCTTTTATTCTTCGAACCCCAGAACTAGAACTTTCTTCTTTCTGTATCTTAAAATAACCTAAATCACCAATATTTTTAACATGAGGACCACCACAAATCTCTTTAGAAAACAAAGTTATCGGATTAGATGAAAAATCACCGATAGAATAAACTTTTACCCGATCACCATATTTACTCTCAAATACTCCGGTTGCTCCAGAAATTTTAGCTTCATTTAAAGTCATTTCTTCACACTGCACATCATATTTTTTAGAAATAGCTTCATTAACCAAATCTTCAACTTGTTTTTTTTCTTCTTCGGTCATTTTATCTGGATAAGAAAAATCAAAACGCAAACGTTCAGCTGTAATATTAGATCCTCTTTGATTAACTTGAGAACCTAATACTTTTTTTAAAGAAGCTAATAATAAATGACAAGTAGTATGAAGTTTAGTGGTTGCTTCACTTTGATCAGCTAAGCCCCCTTTAAATTTTCCAACACTAGCTGTTTTTGATAATTCTTGATGTTTACAATATTCTTGTTTATACTCTTCAATAAAATTAGCTGATTTAATAATATTTTTTTCAGATATAATTTCTTCCGTCATTTCTAGTGGATAACCATGAGTTTGAAAAAGATTAAAAGCAACAAAGCCATTTATTTCTTTTTTAGATTCGGCTAATGAATTTAAAATCTTTTCTCCCCGTTCAATCATTTTACTAAATTTAGTTTCTTCTTCTTCTAAATTTTCTAATATAAAAGAAGTATTACGATCCAACTCTTCATAATCATTTTTATAAAAATTAATAATTGTTTCCGCTATTTCTTTCAACCATTTATCATTTTTTATACCTAGTTGACGACCAGAACGTAAAGCTCGACGAAGAAGTCGTCGAATAATATATCCTTGGTCAGTATTAGACGGACTTAATCTTTTATCGTCCCCCATTAAAAAAACTGAAGACTTAATATGATCAGCTATTATTTCAAAATATTTTTTATTATCTTCGTATTTTAAACCAGATAATTTTTCAATTTTTTTAATTAATTCTTTTAAAGAATCAATTTCAAAAATATTATTACAATTATTTATAGCCATAGCAATTCTTTCTAATCCTCCACCAAAATCAACATTTTTGTTTTCTAATTCTTCCCAACCTGACTCTGTTTTCTTGTATTGCATAAAAACAGAATTACCAATTTCTACAAAACGACCACAATCACAATTAGGATGACAATAAGGACCAAACTTAGGATCATGTTCTTGTCCAGTATCAAAAAAAGTTTCACTATCAGGTCCACCTAATTCTCCAACGGCTTCACCTCGTTTCCACCAATTTTTATCTCGGTAAGCAAATATTTTTTGAAGAGAAAAATCTATTTTTTGTCCCGAACCACTTTCTCCCTTGCCTGTAGTTTCTGGACCTTCTTCGGCTATTACTCCATATTTTTTGTAAATATCTTTTAAAATTAAAACAGCTTCTTCATCTTTTTTAATTTTTTGACCATCACCTACATAAACTGATTGATAAATCCGATTAATATCTAAACCTAATTCTTCTATTAAAAATTCAAACCACCAATTTAATTGTTCTTGTTTAAAATAATCACCTAAACTCCAATTACCTAACATTTCAAAAAAAGTATTATGACGACCATCACCGACATCTTCAATATCTTCACTCCGAAAACATTTTTGACTATTAACCAATCGTTGACCCGCTGGATGTTTTTCCCCTAATAAATATGGGATAAGTGGTGACATACCAGCATTAACAAAAAGAATACTGGAATCATTTTCTGGAATTAAAGAAGCACTAGAAATAATTTGATGTTTCTTTTTGGCAAAAAAATTTAAATATTTTTGTCTAATATCACTAGTAGTCATATAAAAAATTATAATATATTAACTTCTTCTTCTAATTTAAGACCAAATTTAGTTTTTACTTCTTTCTTTATTATTTTAACTAAATTTAAAACATCTTTTTGTTTAGCTCCACCATAATTAACAATTATTAAAGCTTGTTTATCATATACCCCAACCGTAGCTAATCGTTCTCCTTTTAAACCACATTGTTCAATCAACCAAGCTGCTGGAATCTTAGCCTGACCATCTGAAATTATATATTTTATATCAGGAAATTTATTTTTTAAATCATCTAAAGTCTCTAAACTAATTAAAGGATTTTTAAAAAATGAACCAGCATTAGATAATAATGCGGGATTAGGTAATTTAGCATCTCTAATTTTTATTATAATATCAGCTAATTGTTTTAAACTAGGTTCCGTTATTTTTTCTTCATTTAAAGTGTCCGAAATTCCAGGATAACTTAAATTTAATTTTTTATCCCTACTTAATTTAAATTCTACCCATAGAATAAAATACTTTCCTTTTAATTTTCCTTTAAAAATACTATGACGATAAGAAAATTCACAATCTTTTAAATTAAAATATTTTAATTCTCCTGTTTTTATATTAATAGCAGCTAAATTATAGAAACAATCTTTTATTTCTGTGCCATAAGCTCCAATATTTTGTACCGGAGCAGCTCCTACTGTACCTGGGATATAAAAAGTATTTTCTAAACCATACAAATTTTCTTCCATAGTAAAATTTACTAATTTTGACCATATTTCTCCACTATAAGCTTTAACAATAACACTTTTATCATTTTCACTTAAAAGTTCTAAACCTTTTATTTCATTTTTTATAACTAAACCAGAAAAACCTCGATCAGAAAATAAAGTATTAGAACCTCCTCCTAAAATAAAAACTTTCTTACATTTCTTTTTGGCCCAACTTAAAGCCATTTTTAATTCTTCTATAGTTTTAACAATAACAAAAAATTTAGCTACTCCCCCTATTTTAAAAGTAGTATAATTAGCTAAATTAATATTTTTTTTTATTTCTAAATCCATAAATTAAACTTTTATTTTTAACCAATGATAAGCAATTCGAAAAATATCTCCCGCTCCCAATAATAATACTACATCATTTGGTCCAATCTTATCAGGTAAATATTTCTCGGCCATATTTAAATCTTTTAGATACTTAACTACTTGTTTTTTATTTATAGTAGTATTATATTGCCTAATTTTTTCAATTAAATCAATACTAGAAATATGACCTTGTTTTTCTCGAGCTGAAGAATAAATTTCTATTAAATATAAACTATCACTTAATACAAAACTTTTAGCAAAATCATTTATTAATGCTTCAGTTCGACTAAAAGTATGAGGATGGAAAACAGTAATAATATTTTTATCGGCATAACGTTGTCTAACAGCTTGGAGTGAAGCTTTTATTTCGCTAGGATGATGAGCATAATCATCAATGATGACAGCTCCTTTATATTTTCCTAAAACATCAAAACGACGAGTTGCTCCCACAAAAGTAACTAAATGTTTTTTTATAATTTCTAAACTTAAACCCAATTCTAAAGCTGTAGTAATAACTGCTAAAGCATTAGAAATATTATGTCGTCCTGGTAAAGAAATTTTAAATCTACCTAAATTTTTATTATTTAAAAACAAAGAAAAACATTGACCATTTTCAGTAATTTCTATATCGCTAGCATAATATATTTTTTTAGCTTTATTTTCTATTATTTTATTATTATCACGAATATAATAAGCAATAGTTTTGCCAGAACATTCTTTAGAAGCTCTAGTAGCTAATTTATCTTCTAAATTAAATACTAGCCAACCAGATTTAGGAATTTTTTTTATAAACTCAGCAAAAACTTTAAAGTATTGTTTTTTATCTTTAAAATAATCAGGATGATCAAAATCAATATTATTTAAAACTACACCTCGTGGATTAAAAAAACGTAATTTATTTTGGTATTCATCTGACTCCGCCACAAAATATTTAGATTTACCTATTAAGGCACTACCCTTAAATTGTTTAACATAAGATCCTGTTAAAACATTAGGTTTTAATCCACTTTCTTTTAAAACATAGCCTAACCATGAAGTTACGGTTGTTTTACCATGACTACCACAAACAGAAATACCATAATAATTATTAAATAATAATCCTAAGGCTTCAGCATAAGTAAGAAAAGTAATTCCTTGATCTTTAAAATATTTTAATTCCACATTATCATTAAAATTAAAGGCTGATGAATAAATTACTAAATCAATTTTTTTAGGAAAATTCTTTAAAGAAAATCCTTGTTTAACTTTAATTTTAGCTTGAGCCAAAGTTTTATCAGTTGGAAATCTATCACTCACATCAGAACCACTAACTACAAAACCAGTACCTTTAAGAAATTGGGCCAACATGGCCATGCCTACCCCCTTAATACCAACCATATAGATATTTTTATAATCCGTTATTTTCATATAAAACTATTTTTTATTATTTATAATCTCTTTTATTAAATTAGTCATTTCATGATTACCATTTTTTATAACCTGAAAAATATTTTGACTTAATTTATTCTTTAATTCATCGTTATTTAATATTAATTTAATTTCTTTAATAAAATCATCACTATTTAATTTTTTTTGATCTAAAATAATAGCGGCTTCTTTCTTTTCAAATTCTTGAGCATTATATTCTTGATGTGAGTCAGGCATTGGAATTAAAATAGTTGGTTTTTTAAAAAAAGATAATTCGGTTAAAGTAGCCAAACCACAACGCGATACCACTAGATCAGCTAAGGACATTAAAGCTAATAAATCAGGATGGTTAATAAATTCTAATTTAAGATAATTTTCATAATCAATATCTTCGTTTCCTTTTATATCTCTCTCGGTAGAACCACTAATATGAATTATTTTAGATACTAACAGCAATTCTTCTAACGATTCCGCTGTTAATTTATTTAAAAAAGAAGATCCGGTTCCCCCACCTATAATTATAATCAAAGGTAATCTTAAATTATTTAATTGATACTTATCCAAAATTTCATTTTTATTAAATTTAAAATTATTTAAATCTGGTCCTAAATTACCAATCCATCGGGCTTTAGAACCATAATATTTTTTAGCTTCAGGAAAAGTTACGGTAATAATTTTAGCTGTTTTAGACATTAATTTATTAGCTAAACCAGGTAAAACATCTTGTTGATGAACAATACTAGGAATACCTAAAACCCAAGCTGCCCATGATAATGGTACGGCTACAAAACCACCTACACTAATTATTATTTTTGGTTTTATCTTTAATAATAAAAATAAAGATTGCCAAAAAGCTAAAAATATCAAAAAAATATCTACTAAATTTTTTAAAGAAAAATAACGACGCCATTTACCACTTAAAATAGCACTATAAGCTAAGCCTTCTTTTTTAATAATGCCTTTTTCTAAACCAGAATAGGTACCAATAAATAAAAAATCAAACTCATTATGTAATTCATAATAAATTTGTAATAAGGGAGTAACTGAACCACCGGTTCCCCCACCACTTAAAATTATTGTATCTTTTTTATTCATATAAATTAATTTCTTAATCTAAGATTATGTTTTTCTGATAATTCTTGACTACTAATATTTAATAAAATACCACAAGCCATTAATAAAAATACTAAAGATGTTCCACCAGCACTTACAAAAGGAAGAGGAACACCCGTCATTGGAATTAAATTAATCATTCCTCCAATATTTAAAAAAGCTTGAAAGAAAATCCAAACGGAAATACCAATAGCTAAAGATCGGCCATAAATATCAGGTGCTCGTTTAGCAATTAAAGCTCCTTTTATAAATATAAAAAGATAAATTAATAATATCACGACTGAACCAACAAAACCAATTTCTTCAGCAATTACTGGAAAAATAGAATCAGCCCAAACTTCGGGTAAATAATTAAATTTTTGTAAACTATTTCCCAAACCTCTTCCCCATAAACCACCCGAACCAATAGCAATTAAAGATTGACTAACTTGATAACAATTATCTTTGTCAAAATCAGGATCTTGTAAACATTTTATTCTAGTTAATTGATAATCTTTAATTAAACCATCATTAGAACTATTAGAAGTATCAATTTGATTAGCTCGAGAAAATAACATTACCAAACCAATAACGGCTAGTAGAAACATCACCATTAATTGTTTCATATTACCTCCAGCGACAAAATAAATAGATAGAGCAATTATAACTATCAACATGAAAGTTCCTAAATCTGGTTCTAGTAATAATAATATACCAATAAAAGAAATAACCACTAAAAATGGTAATAATCCTGTAGAAAATATTTTTAAATCATCTTGTCGCGTTTCAACCCAAGCAGCTAAATAAAAAATTAAAAAAAGTTTTACCGCTTCAGCTACTTGAAAAGATTGACCAAAAACAATAATCCAACTATAAGAAGTGGCATATTCTGATCTAATTCCAGGAACAAAAACTAAAACTAATAACAAAATTGATAATAATAAAAAGAAAAAAGAAAATTTTTTAAAAATATGATAATTAACACGAGTTAAAATAAAAAATAATACTAAACCAATAACTAAAGCTATTGCTTGTTTTTTAACATAAAAATAAGTATCACCTTTTGCATAACCAGAAACTAAAGAAGCACTAAATAAAATAACCAAACCAAAAACCGCTAAAATAATAATAACGCTAAGCAATGATTTATCTATCGGTTTTTTAATAAATGATCTACTATTAGTTAAATTATTACTAGATGATTTATTAATACCAGAATTAAACCAATTTGATTTTGTATTATTTTTATTTTTAAACATTAAATTTAATTAAAAGTTTTATCAGTAAAAAATATCATTAAACCAATGACCGCCATAATTCCAGCAATTAACCAGAAACGCATTACTACTTTACTCTCCGGCCAACCCTTAGCTTGATAATGGTGGTGAATCGGAGCTGATAAAAAAACTTTCTTATGTCTAATTTTACGTGATAAAATTTGGATAATAACCGAAACTGATTCAACTACAAAAATAAATCCAATAAAAGGTAAAATTAAAACATTATTAGTAAGCATAGCAATAATACCTAAAGTTATACCTAAACTCATTGAACCAGTATCACCCATATAAAATCGAGCGGGTGGAATATTAAACCATAAAAAAGCTAATAATGCTCCAATAATTACGGCACAAAAAACAGCTAAATCATAACGACCCATAACAAAAGAAATAACCGCATAAGAAGAAAAGGATATTAATAGAGTTCCTCCAGCTAAACCATCTAAACCATCGGTTTCGTTAACCGAGAAAGAAGTAGCTACGAGTACTAGAATAAATACTGGTATATACCACCAAGATATTTCGGTATAACCTAAAAAAGGAATATGAATAGTAGTCCAATCAAGTTTAAAATAAAACCATAAGGCACCAATTATTGCAATAAAAGTATAAATAAGTAAACGATGTTTCATTCTAAGACCACCGCCACCTAATACTCCCTTTTTTCTAACATCCAACCAATCATCAAATAAACCAATCAAAGCTGAAGCTATTAAAGCACCTAAGGGCAATAATGTTTCTTTTTGTGATAAAAAATTAAAAGTAGAAGAAAAACTTCCTGGAATAATTAAATTTAAAATATAAAAAAATAAAATAAGAATAAGGACTGTTCCCCAAATTAAAACCCCACCCATAGTTGGAGTTCCTTCTTTATGAGCATGTAATTCACTAAAAATAGGAGTACTACCAGTATTTCTTATTTGTTTGCCTAATTTATGTTTATACAAAAAATTAGTTAAAAATGGTGTACAAAACATTGCAAAAACAAAAGCTAAAGTAGCAAAAAATAAAACTCTAATTATTTGAAACTCCATAAAATTTTATTTAAAAATTAATAGAATAAATCGAAAACAAAATTAAAATTAAAAAAATATTAAATAATAATAAAAAAGCTAATAAAAAATGAGACCAAAATTTAAAACTATCATTTTTTAAAAATTTTATTAATATTATTTGATTTAAAATTATAAAAAATAAGCTAAAAACTGGAATTAAAAATAAATAATTTTTACTTCCAATTAAATCAATACCAAAATCAACATTATAATGTAAAATAGCAATATCTTGATTTAAATAATGTCTCATGATAATAGTAGCTACCCATAAAACTAAATTTATAAATAATAAAATAGCTGAATAAACTTTAATAAAAGAATATAAAAATAAATTTTTTGCTGAAGTTTTAATGGTATTTGAAAAAGAAGTAAACTGATCGTATATTTTTATAAAAAAATTCATAAAATAAATTTAAAAGATAAATTAAGCTAGGTCTTCTCTATTTTAACATATTTAGTTATAATATAAAATATGTTATTATTATAGCAAATAAATAAATTATGAAAATATTTTGTATAATTCCAGCCTGGAATGAAAGTCTAAATATAGTCACTACTATTCAAAAAGTATTAAATTATGTTGATTTTTTAGTAATAATTAATGATTGTTCCACTGATAATACTTTAAAAAAGGCCCAAGAATTACAAAATCAATATCCAGATAAAATTAAAGTTTTAAGCCACCCAATTAATTTAGGTCAAGGAGCTTCTTTGCAAACTGGTAATGATTATGCTCTATTAAATGGAGCTGAGATTATTGTTCATTTTGATGGAGACGGCCAATTTTTAGCTGAAGAAATTATAGATATTATAAACCCAATAATAAAAGATAATTATGATATTGTGTTTGGTTCTAGGTTTTTAGAAAAAAAATCAAGTATTCCTAAGTTTAAAAAAAATATTATTATGCCTTTAGCTAAAATATTTAATTTTATTTTTTTTGGTATAAAAACCAGTGATCCTCAGATAGGATTTAGAGCTATGACAGCCAGTACTGCTCAAAAAATAAGAATAGAAAATAATAGAATGGCTCATGCCACTGAAATATTAGCTAAAGCTTATAAATATAAATTAAAAATAAAAGAAGTACCCGTTACAGTTATCTATAATAGATATGGTCAAAAATTTTCTGGTGGTTTTAAAATAATAAAAGATTTATTTTTTAAAAAAATAATTAGTTAATAATTAATAATATGATACAACAAATAATCGCTCTATTAATTTTAGTTTTTTTTATTTTAAAACTAACTATCCAATGGAGAAAAAAAACAATCAATATAAATGAATTTATTTTTTGGTTAATATTTTGGTTAATTGCTTCCCTGCTGATAATATTTATAAAACCAATTGATCAATTGGTTATAAATATGGGTTTTTCATCTTCTGGTATTAATTTAATTTTTTATGTTGCCGTTCTATTATTATTCTATCTTATATTTAAAATGAGATTAAAAATGGTTAAATTAGAAAAAGATATTACTGATTTAAGTCGAGAATTAACTTTAAAAAAATAAAAAATATTTTAAGATAATTTTATTATTCTATTATTTTATTATATCTTATTTTGTCTACAAAAAAGTGGGCATTTAGTGTCCACTTTTTAGGGTACAGTTCATTTGGATCTATTTTTATAATATGATCAAATTAGGGGGAGCGGACAGACGGCGATGGAGAGATATAACTTGGCAAACATCGGATAAAATTCCTTAGATCAATATTATTTCTCCAAAATCAAGTCTCCGGTAGATAACGCTGCTTCATGGGAAGCGCAGCGTGGCCATGGCTGTCCTAAAACATTCTTTGAATCAAAAATAAATATAAAACAATCTCCGGGGGGAACCTTACCATAATTGTTTGTTAAAACAAGATCGAAATATTTCCACACGATGCGCGAATAAATAGACCAAGGCTTCATTGATGTTTCAACTCTATGGTGTATTACATAAAGATTAGCTTTTTCCCCCTTACATAAATCACCAGATCGAAATTCACGCACCCCCGTTTCGGTTGGCACGCG
Source organism: bacterium (assembly GCA_035402985.1). Lineage (GTDB taxonomy): Bacteria > Patescibacteriota > Patescibacteriia > Patescibacteriales > UBA12465. Next base: position 32,422 of record DAONEH010000001.1, read on the forward strand.
AAGAATGTCTTTATATTCATTTGAAAATTCAAAAGATCCGCCAGCTGCGTCAAAAAATGAGCTTAACAAAATATCGTCAACATTTAAGGGTATACCGTCAGCAATAATGCTCCCTGATTTACTATGCGCAAATAAACCATTTCTTTTTATTTTCAATAATTCGGGGTCAGCTTTTAAAAATATTTCTTCACCGCAAGCAAATATTCTATAATCAGTTCTTGATAAAATTTTTCTTTCTGTTAAAGTTTGATTTTTATTTTTTAACACCCAAAAAACAAATATTAATATAAATAATATTATCGAAATAACTATAATTCTTAATTTATGAATATTTTTTGTTGTCAGCTTCATAATTAATCTATTATTTCAAGCACACCAATGCTTAAGAAATCTCCTTTGCGTGCTTTGATTAATTTATCATATATCTTATCCCATTTTTCAATTTCAGTTATTGTAATACATCCCAAAGAGCGGCTGCCAGTGTGCAGATATCTTTCGCCATCATGGCCGACCCTAAACCAACTTTTGGCTCTAAACGATCTATTCTCATAATGCCTTCCTCCAAGGTGAGGATAATCAGGAATCTCAATGTCATATAGTCCTTTCTTCCAAGATGTTTCTGTATAATCCGTGGCTTTATATTTTATATTACCTATAATCAGTTTTTTTTGAAAAATGGAATACTGGAGATGAATTAAAGGTTTATGTTTTACATCGGCCAAAAGCCGTGAATTACTATTGTTTGCATTATCTAGACTAACAGAAGCTTTTTGCCCCCTATAGGGACCTTCTAAAATCGTAAAATATTCGCGCCCACTCTCAACATACCCTAATTGTACTTTTAAAAAGGCAGGAAGAGAAACAGTCTCGCCACTTGTAATTTTAACTTTGAGCCAACCATTATTAACATCGGGGATATACCTTATTGTTTCTGTGACCAAGGCCTCAATCGTAACTTCAAAAATAGCAGTAGACTTGCCCCAGGTCTTGCCAAAACGATTTTCGCGAAGCTCAATATTATAGGTGAAATTCTGCGGCCTAACGTCATCCGTATCGACTTTAATTGTCTTTTCTGTCTTCCCAATATCATTAAATAATATATCTTTTTCTGCAATAGTGATTTTTACTTTGGTAGAAAATGTTTTTTGGTCAGAGGGAAAATCACCTATCGCTTGACTGAATTCGACGGTTTTTCTAGCCTGTATCCTTTTATCGGCGCGCAAGATCTTGTCCAATAATTCTATATCAATACGGATGTCGTTACCAATCGATTTACCTGTATATTTTATTTTTATCAGTTTAAATTGAATTTTTTTAAGCATACAGATTTTTATTTTTTAAATTTTTATACATTTTGTCCATTTAATATCGACTGTAGTTCCTTGACTTTTATCAATAGAGTTTTAGCATCTGTATGGGCTTGACCTAGTTCTGCCTCCGAAATTCCGATAAAATCACCATATTCGATCCTATTTCTTTTCTTTCTCATTTGTTGGAATCTTTGAAATTCATTACTGAGTTCGCCGTTAAGCAAAATGGCGGCAGCATTGATTACAATATAATGATGTCCTTCTCCACTTGTTTTCGCTCTATATCCGTTAATTAACAATATAGCTTCACAGCATAATCTTATAGAATCATAGATGTTATTATACACAATATCCTCATCCCCAGTACCTATCCCGGACAAATTTTTATTTGCAAAATTATATAACCTGTCAGCCTTCTCAATTTTTATTTCAACCCCTTTTAAGCTGAACGAAAAAGGCTCAATAGAATTATTATTTAATAATGTTTGAATCTCTTGTAAAATCATACGGGCTTCCTTTTAATTTAATTATTGGAGATAAAAATATATTAGATATAAAATTATTTTTTTCTTTGATTTTTTTAACAATTTCTTGACTACTGTAAATATGATAATTTATCTCTCTAGCAATTTTCCCTTCTAACGAACTTATCATGGTAATAAGGGCGTCTTGGTTTATATTTCCAATCAACATTAAATCAATATCGCTATTATTATTTTCTGTTCCCTTGGCTATTGATCCAAAAATAAAAGCACATTCAACATTATCAAGTTTATCAACTAACTTTTTCAATTCATTTTCTAAACCAGATGTTTTTGAAATAATGCTTTTTATTTCTTCATAAAGCGGGTGTTCTTTATTTAATCTAAAAAAACGCATATTCCCGCGACGCTCATCTAATAATATCTTATCTTCCACTAAATTATCTAAATATTTTTGATAATGGCTTGGCTCTTTATTTAGATTTTTAGCGATTTCTCTAAAATAGTATTCTTTGTCTGGATTTTTAAAAAATAACTCCATGATTTCTCCGCCGCCCTTTTTTAAAAAATTTAGCATAAAATATGTTTAATAATTATTCCTGGTTATATTATACACGATTTATATACAATTGTACATACTTTTTATACGATGGTTAATATTCGTCAATAATTACACGTTTATCAAGAAAAAAATTAAATTATCCTAAAATTTCCGCCCACTTCTCAATTCCCACAATAATCTCACTAAAATTTTGATAAATCTCGGAGCGTAGGACTACTTAATAAATCTAAAAATATAAAGTTTACCCTCATCAATACTATAATAATCATCAGCTACTGCTTTCATTTCTTCAATTATTTTATCAAAAGCCCACCAATAATCATTAACGACTACTAAACATTCATCCGCTCCAGTTTTATCTAATAAGTCCTTAGCTAATTCTTTATCAGGATTAGCTATTATTTTTAAATAATAATCATATAATAATCCACCAGTTTGAACCGAATAATAAAACCAAGAATCATAATAACGTTTAAAACCATATTCTTTGATAGCGGCTGCCCCCACCTGCTGATTAGCTAAAACTATATAATTATCATTAATTTTATGCTCTTCAATATGTTTAACAGTTGAAAAATCGGATTGAGACACAGAAAAAGATCGAGAATTAAAATAATTATCTTTACGTGGATAATTAAGATATAAAGAAACAAGACATAGGACACCAAGAAATATTAATAATATAATTTTAAATATTCTAGCTTCCTTCTCTATTTTTTTTAATAAACAAACAAACATATCATAAAAAACTGGAACTAAAAATAAGAAAGAAATTATTAAAATCCGCTTAGCATAAGAATCTTTATCCACGGCACTTAAAAAAGGAAAATCAATAAAAGAACTCAATATATAAGAAAATATTAAAGCTAAAGAATTAAAAAAGAAAATTTTTAATTCCGGACGACCTTTTTTAAAAACAAAAAAGGTTATTATGATAAACAATAATAATAGCCACCAATTATTATTAGAACCAAAAAAATAAATAAAATTAAGAAATATATTTTCTTGTCCTAAAAAATTAAAAGACCATTTTGAAAAATCAAAACTTCCAATTGAAAAACGTCCACCAATTATAATTAAAAGAATTGGTAAAATAATAATTTGTCCTAAATAACTTAAAATTTTACCTAATTTTAAAAATTTAATTGGTATTCTACTTGTTTCTAATTTATTTAAAAATAATATAAAAACAAAAATAATGGCTGGAATACCAGCTAAGGGATGAATAAAAAATATACTTAAAGCTATGGAGAATAAAAAAATAAAATTATACCGATTAGCAATAAAGTATTTATTAAATGAAAACAATATTAAAATAATCAGGAATAAAAAAGATAAATTTTGTGGAACGGTATAAGTAAAAATAGAAAATGGTAATAATAAAAAGATTATTAAAGGCCAAATTATTTTATTATACCCTCTGTTTCTAAAATTAAACCAAAAAGTTAGAGGAATTAAAATAGCTGATAATACTGGTACTAATAATTTATTTATTAAACCAATTGATAAAGGTAAAATTTTAAAAAGCGATAATTCTAAAACATATTGACCTATATAATAAATTGTTTTAGGCTCAATTAAACCAGTTGACAAAATATCAATCATGGCTCGCTCATGAAGAAGTTGATCATAACCAAAAGCTATTTTATAAATAAAAACAGAAATAGAAAAAAATAAAAAATACCATAAAATTATAAAAAGATAAGACCAAGAGTTTTTTTGATAAAAACTTAAAAATATTAATCCAATTAAAAGACCAATTAATACCCAAAAATACCAAGGAAGAAAAAACCAGGGTGAAGCTATAGCTCCTAAACTTCCAGCTTTAAACAATACAAAAAACAAATAAGCAAAAATAATAAAGATACCAGCTGAAATAATTATTTTTAATCCTTTATTTTTTTTCTTTAAAGTATCTAACTCTATTTTATCAATTTCTTGCTGATTAGGACGAGAAATGATAAAATATATAAACAGACCAGTAAAAAATAAGGCTAAAATTAAAGAAATTAAAGCTGTTAAATTATTAAAACGATAAAAATAATAAATAATTGAAGCGTTATTTATAAACAACGATAAAAATAATAATCCAATTATTAACCAATTTCTTTTGCTATAATGTAATATTTTATTAATAGTCATACTTATATAATATACCATAATATATGAAAATTGCCCAAGTAGTTTGTGTTTACCCACCCTATGCCGGTGGAATTGGAACATCAGCCCAAAAATTACAAAAAATATTATCTGACCAACACGAAGTTTTTGTTTTTACCCCAATTAATAAAAATAAAAATAATAATAATTTGGAAAATAATATCATTCGATTAAAACCAAGCTTAAAATTAGGCCATGGAGCCATCCTTTGTTCCCTACTTAAAAAACTAAAAAACTTTGATTTAATATATTTTCATTATCCTTTTTTTGGCACCGGAATAATAATATGGTTATTTAAAATTTTTAATCCTCAAAAAAAACTAATTATCCAATACCACATGGATGTTAGACAAAAAAATATTATTTATAAAATATTGAGTTGGCCTGAAGAAATTATTAAAAAATCATTATTTAAAAAAGCTGATTTAATAATAGTAGCTTCTTTAGATTATATTAAACACAGTAAAATAAAAAATATTTATCAAAAATATCAATCTAAATTTAAAGAAATTCCTTTTTCCGTTGATACTAATAAATTTAAACCAAATACTAATCAAATAATAAAAGATAATATTATATTATTTGTAGGAGGATTAGACAAAGCTCATTATTTTAAAGGAGTTGATATTTTAATTCAGGCGGTTAATTTAATTAAAGATCAAGATTATATATTAAAAATAGCTGGTACTGGTCAATTAGCTAAGGATTATAAAAAATTAACTCAGGAATTAAAAATTGATAATAAAGTAATATTTTTAGGAAAACTTAATGAAAATGAATTAATAGCAAATTATCAAAATGCCAAAGTTTTAGTTTTGCCATCTATTAATAATAATGAAGCTTTTGGTATTGTTTTGATAGAAGCGATGGCTTGTGGTACTCCCGTTATTGCTTCTAATTTACCTGGGGTTCGTTTAGTGTTTGAAGATAAAATATCAGGTTTCCAAACAGAAGTAAAAAATATTATTGATTTAAAAAATAAACTAGAAATTATTTTAGCTGATGATATTTCTCTTAACATGGGCCAAAAAGCTCAGCAATTGGTTAAAGAAAAATATTCTGATATAGTAGTAAGTTCTAAAATACTAAATTTAATAAATTCTTTATGAAAATAGCTATTATAAATAATCTATATCAACCATATAATAAAGGTGGGGCTGAAAAAAATTGTCAAAAATTAATAAATGAAGCTCAGGCTCAAGGTCATGATTGTTTTATTATCACCACTAAACCCAAAAAAGAAACTAAAATAAATTATGATCCTCGAACCTATTATTTACCCTCTAATTATTATTTCTTAAAAAAAACTACTATTATTTATCGCCTATTTTGGCAAATAGCTAATATTTTTAATTTTTTTCGAGGTCCACAATTAAAAAAAATATTAATAACCGAAAAACCAGATATAATTATTACTCATAATTTAATGGGTATTGGCATAAGAAGTTTTAAAATTATAAAAAAATTAAAAATAAAACAAATACATATTCTTCATGATATTCAATTATTTTATCCTTCTGGTTTAATGTTTTATGGACAAGAAAAAAAAGTAAATTCATTACCAGCTAAACTTTATCAACTAATTAATCGAAATTTAGTGGGTTCACCTGATTTAATTGTGTCACCCTCTAAGTGGTTACTTACCGAACATACAAAAAGAAAATTCTTTGAATCTAGTCATAAAATTATTTTAAAAAATCCAGTAGATAATACTAGAGAAAATAATATTGAAAGAAATATACCAAAGAATAAATATACTTTTTTATTTATTGGCCAAATTGAATTACATAAAGGTATATTATTTTTAATTAATACTTTTAAAAAAATACCTAATGATAATATAATATTAAATATAGTTGGCCAGGGTAGTTTATTAAATCAAGCTAAAAAAATAGCTCAAACTGATAAAAGAATTAATTTTTTAGGTTTTAATAATGATATTGAAATAGAACAATTAAAAACTAGTGATTGTTTAATAGTTCCCTCCTGGTGTTATGAAAATTCACCAACCGTTATTTATAATGCTTTAAATTATAATCTACCAATCATTGCTTCTAATTTAGGTGGTATTCCAGAATTATTTACCAATCAATCAGGTTTATTATTTACACCTAAAGACGAGTTAGATTTAATAAATAAAATAAACGAATATTTAAATAATCCTACTTCTTTTATTTATAATAAAAAACCGGTTGAAACCGGTTATTTAACAGAAATATTAAAAAATATATCTAGAGATTAATAATTTTCTCCTCACCACTTAGCATATCTTTAATTTTATAAACACCTTTCTTTTTCTCATCTTCACCTAAAATAATAACTTGAGTAATTTTATTTTTATCCGCATATTCTAAAGCTCGAGAAATTTTAGTAATACTTAAACCAAGCTCAACACGATAATTATCTCGGCGTAATTTTTTAGCTAATAAAAAAACATCATTTTTTAAATCTTCACTAAGTAATGGTAAATAATAATAATCTTGTTTTAAGTTTATACTTGGTAAAATATTCCAAGATTCTAAGAATAATTTAAAAGTCTCATCACCCGGAGCAAAACCAATAGCTGGAAAATCTTTAACTCCAAAAAGATTAGATAAACTATTATAACGACCACCACCAAACATGGCTCGATTATTATCGGGATGTTTATCGAATAATTCAAAAACTAAACCATCATAATAGTCAAAACCACGAATAACAGCCGAATCAAATTCAACATAATCTTTATAGCCTAAGCTATTTAATTGAGAAATTATATTTTTTAAGAATATAAAACCAAAACATGTTTTTAATTCTTTTATTTTATCAACTAAATCATCTAAATCAGAAGCTTTAATAAATTTTAAAATTTTATCGATTTGTTCATTTTTCAAACCTATTTCTTCCATGCTTTTTATTAATTCATCACCTGACATTTTATTATATTTATCCATTAATCTCATGGTAGGAGTTTTTTGATCATCTTTTATTTTAATAATATCAAATAAAGAATTTATCAAACCTCGATGATTTATTTTTAAAACAAAAGAATTTTTAGGTGGATTAAAAGCTAAAACTAAATCAATAGCCAATTGTAAAATTTCTAAATCAGCTAATTCCCCACTCTCACTAAAAATATCACAATTTAATTGCCAAAATTCACGATTACGACCTCGTTGTGGTTTTTCATTTCTAATAAAATTAGCAATAGAAAAAAGTTTTAAAGGTTTAGAGACAGTATTATAAGTCTTAGAAACCATTCGAACAACACTTGGAGTCATTTCTGGTCTAATAGCTAATTCTCGACCTCCCTGATCAACAAAAACCATTAATTCTTTCTGACCTAAATCCCCGCCTGATTTAGCTCGATAAATATCAGCATTTTCAAGTAATGGGGTTAAATATTCAATAAAACCAAAAGACTTACAAACTTGGCGCCAAGTATTAAAAATATAATTACGAGTAGCCATCTCCTCTGGCATCCAATCACAAGTTCCTTTTATTTCTTGGTTAGAAATATTTTTCATATTTTTATTTATAATTTTATTTATAATTTGTAATATATTCTTTTAAAGCCTCTTTCCAGGATCTAAGTGGCGGTAATTTGGTATTAGCTAAAACTGAATATTTTGGTCGTTTAGCTGGTCGAGGAAAATTTTCTGATAATACCGGCTTTATCTTTATACTAATTTTTTTTAATTTAAACAACTCCGAAGCAGCATCATACCAAATAGCTGGTTCACTATTTCTAACATGATAAATACCAAATTCTAAATTATTTTCTAAAATTTCTCTAATTTGTCGAGCTAAATCAGGTGTATAAGTAAAACAACTTAATTCCTCATTAACCACACTTATTTCTTTTTTCCCAGAAGCCATTTTTAATATTTGATCAAAAAAATTTTCCTTAGACATTGGCGAGGCTCCTTTAGGTCCAAAAGGTTTAGAAGTTCTAATTATATAATATTTTAATTTTTTATCAACCAATTTTAATACTTCATCTTCTCCTAACATTTTAGTTTGACCATATTTATTAACCGGACATCTATGAGCCTCTTCGGTAAAACCACCTCTTTCTTTTATTTTTAAAAATTCCTCTTGGCTATCATCATTTTTTTGACAAATATCTCCACCAAAAACATAATTACTCGACATCTGAATAAAAATAGATTCAGTAGCTAATGCTGTTTGAGCTAAATATTTAATAGCTTTAACATTAATTTTATAAGCCATTTCAAATTCTTCTGTTAATTCCTCACATTTATCAACCGAATTATAACCAATGGCATTAATAATAATATCTGGTTTAATTTTTTTTATCTTAGAAATTATTAAATTAGGTTCTAATAAATTAGATTCCCTGTAATCATAAGCCAAAACTTGATAATTATCTGAATTAGAAAATTCTTTAACTAATTGGCTCCCTAAATTACCGGTCGAACCTAAAATTAATACTTTTTTCATGGAAAAATCAATAAATTATTACTAAATATATTATACCATATTTATTGGGATAAATAAAAACATATGTATTAAAATAACTTGCTTTTTAAAAAATAATATGCTTAGATTATATAATAAATTAGTCCTTTTAAAAAACCAAAAAAATAAAACATGAAAAAAAATAAAAAATGGATAATACCAATTATCCTAGCTATAATTACGGTTTTAATATACTCCGTAATTTACGTAATAACAAAAAAAATTCCAACAACCAATGCCATAAGAATTTTCTCGCCAAACAATGTGTGGTGGGATTGGCCAATCTATTTTTTCCTACCATTCTCCTATTATTGGATTTTTGATGCCATTTTTATATTTATTTTTTCATTTTTATTGATAAATAAATTTAATGACATTAAAAAAACAAAAAATAGTACTATTCGACTCTTTAAAAAAGAAATTGATGTTACTTATAAAGATCAAATCTTTTTAATTTTTACATTTTTTTCTTTTGGAATAATTATTGGTGCTATAAGCTTTTTTTATCTAGGCTTACTAGCCAAAATAATTGCTGCTGTAATTTTAGGGATAATAACCGGATTCTTTCTTTATAATAATTCCGGTAATGGTTTTGAACCAAGCCTTATTTCTCTAGCCGGATTATTTTTTGGCTTAGGTGTTGGTTTGTGCCCACCTAGCAATTTTGGTTTTCCCTTATTATCAGCAATTATATTTTATTATATATTTCTACTTGGTTTTTTAATAAAAACCTCCGTGCTCTGTAAGTATAATAATAAAAAAACCTAGATAATCAAAAAACCTAGACAATCAAGAGTTAGAAAAGGAAGATAAATATCTTCCTTTTTTTATTTTATTCAAAAAATATAAATTTTTATTTTATTTTAAAAATACAAGCTTTTTATTTTAAAAATATAACAAAAATATACTAAACCTTGATTTATTTTTATCATTATGATAATATCAAACTAACCATAAACTTAGATGGTTTTTTATAATTATTGAGGAATATCGTAAAATTTGACGAAATTACCTTAAACAAGCAAATATGAAAAAAAATATTCATCCTAAATATAATGACAAAGTAAAAGTCACTTGCGCTTGTGGTTATACTTTTGTTACCGGATCAACTGATCCTGAAATAAAAACTGAACTTTGTTCTAATTGTCATCCTTTCTATACTGGTAAACAAAAATTAGTTGATACCGCTAATCGAGTTGGTAAATTTAAGGCTAAATTAGAAAAAAAAGATGATACTAAAAAGGGAAAAACTGCTAAACGAGTAGCTAAATCAAAAAAACAAATTGAAAAAAATAAATAACATAAGATAGTATAAATAAAAGCGCCATATTTGGTGCTTTTATATTACCAAAAAACAAAAAAAACATTATGAAAAATATTTCAGAAATAAAAACTAAATTTAAAGAATTAGAAGAACAATTATCTGATCCGAAAATAGTTTCTAATCCCACTGAATTTACTAAAATTGCTAAAGAACATTCGGCTTTAAAAAAACTGTATAGTTTAATAGTGGCCATAGAAAAAATTAATGAGAATATTTTAGGTAATCAAGAAATTATCAAAAATGAAGCTTCATCAGAACTAGGTCAAATAGCTCAAGAAGAATTAATAGAATTACAAAAAAATAAAGAAGAATTAGAAGCTAAATTGAATGAAGAACTTAATCCGGCTAATCCTAATGATAAAAAGAATGTTATTATGGAAATTAGAGCTGGGGCCGGAGGTGATGAAGGAGCTTTATTCACTGCTGAATTATTTAGAATGTATGCTCATTATGCTGAAAAAATGGGTTGGAAAACTGAAGTTTTAAATTCTAATGCGACTGGGGTAGGAGGTTTTAAAGAAATTATTTTTAGTGTTAACGGAGATGGTGTTTATGGCTATTTAAAATATGAAGCTGGTACCCATCGTGTTCAAAGAGTGCCTGAAACTGAAAAACAAGGACGAATTCACACTTCTACTTCCACTGTTATTGTTTTACCAGAAGCTGAAGAAATTGATTTAAAAATAGATCCGAATGATTTAAGAATTGATACTTTTTGTTCATCAGGACCAGGCGGACAATGTGTTAATACCACTTATTCCGCTATTAGAATTACTCATCTTCCTACTGGAACAGTAGTAAGTTGCCAAGATCAAAAATCACAACATCAAAATAAAGAAAAAGCTATGCAAGTACTGAGATCTCGTCTTTTAGCTAAAATTGAAGAAGAAAAAATGGCTAAAGAAACTTTAGAGAGAAAAGAACAAATTGGTCATGGCGATAGAAGCGATAAAATTAGAACCTATAATTTTCCTCAAGATAGAATTACTGATCATCGCATTAATCAATCTTGGCATAATATTACTGAAATAATGAATGGTGAAATCGGAGAAATAATAAAAAGTTTAAAGGAGCAAAAAATATAAAAATATGACCTTAAAACAAATTATCTTAGATACCAGTAAAGAATTACAAAAGAAAAAAATTAAAGAACCTTTAAAAGAAGCTGAAGCCCTAATCTCACTTGCTATTAATTTTACTCCTAGCCAATTAATATTAAATTCTCAAACTGAATTAAACTCCTTCCAAATAAAAAATATAAAGAAAATTTTAAAAAAGAGACTTCAAGCTTGGCCTTTAGCTTATTTAAGCGGTAAAAAAAATTTCTATAATTTAGAATTTATTGTTAATAAAAATACTTTAATTCCCCGCCCTGAAAGTGAATTAATAATTGATCAAATTCTAAAAGAAAATTTTTTTAATAAAAAAACTACTATTATTGATATTGGTACTGGTTCAGGTTGTTTAATTATTAGTTTAGCTAATATTTTTCGAACTAATAAAAATATTTATTTCTATGGCACTGATATTAGCCGACCTGCTTTAAATATTGCTAAAATTAACGCTAAAAAATATCAACTTAATAAAAGAATAATCTTTCTTAAAGGTGATCTACTGAAACCAATTTTAAAAAAAATAAAGAAAAATCTAAATCATAATCAAATAATTATTATAGCTAATTTACCTTATCTAACTAAAAAAGAAATAAAGAATTCTCCTAGTATCCAAAAAGAACCATTCAAATCTTTATATGGTGGAAATGATGGTTTAAAATACTATAAACAATTATTAGATCAAATAAAAGATATAAAAACAAAAGAAAATAATATTATTTTATATCAAGAAATAAATGATTGGCAAAAAGATAAACTAGAATCTCTAATTATGAAAAAAATAGGAATTTTAAAACCTCAAATTGCCACTCTAAAAGATTTAGCTGGCTATAATCGTTTAACTATTACTAGGTTTTAAATTAAATTATAAAGAAAAATTTTCAATCTCAACTGAAGTTTGATTATCAATTAAGTGAACCCAAGTTTTACCAGAATTTAAAACTACTTCTTCATCATTATCATAATAAAAAACAGTACGAGCATTAGTATCTGTTTTTTCAAAATAACCGGACTTACAAAGTCCATCTAAACAAATAATCGCTTCCCCACTACCAACTAAATCTATACTTAAACGTAAAGCTTCGTCTAATATTTTAGTATCAACAAATTGAAAAATAATATTATCGGCTGAAATCCTGGTTCCAGTATTATCAGTTTGAGGTGATGAGGCAATGTTTTTTAAATAAACATTATTAGCTTGATCATATTCCCAAGTTACATCATATTGATACTGTCCATTCTTTATATCTATTTTCTTATTTAAATTAGATTCATTAATTAAATTAAGATCTTTGGTTTTAAATTTCCAGGGGGTAAAATTAGATACACTTAAATTATTATCTTTTAAATATTCTATTATTTTATCATACTTTGCTAAAACATTATGCGGAGCTTGATAAGATAAGTAACGGCGATAATAAGATGAATTATAAAATTCATTAAGAGTAAGTAAATTATCTTTAGTAATTTTAACTAAAGCTTCCGGACTACCACCACAATGCAACAATAAAGCTTGATATTCGTTAACAATAGTTAAAAAATAAGGTCGGACACTACGAATTGGACCTATTTCTAAATCTTTCTCTTCTAAATTAGAAGTAAAAAAAGCTAAATAACGATCAATACCCCCCTCAGCTGGAACATCATAAATAAGAGATGCTTTTGATAAAGAAAATTGAGGACGAGCTAAACTATTATTATCAATAATAGCAGCAATTAAAAACGGATTTTCTTGACCAAGTTTTACAGGTACTCCATCAATTAAACGAAGAGTACAATTTCCATCACAAGCCAAAATAGAAGACGTAGCTACAAAATTATTATTTAAATTATCACCTTCATCATTAGAATTAGATTTAATAAAAAATATAAAAACTAATAATAAAATTATAATTATTCCTATAAAATAAAAAAGTTTTTTATACTTATTAAAAAATTCTTTAGAATTATCTATTTTCTTTTTAGTAAATAATATTGATTTCATAAATTATTAATTTCTTTTAATGTTTCCTGGGCACATTTACGCCAACTAAAATTACTAACCAAAGATTTACCTCTATTTATTAAATCCATTTTTAAATTATCATCATTAACAATCATCACCATTTTTTCAGCTAAATCATTAGGATCAAGATGATCAAAAAATAAAGCTGAATCTTGAGCAATTTCATGAAAAACTTCAATGTTTGATAATAATACCGGAGTTTCACAGGCCATCGCTTGAAGGATAGGAATACCAAAACCTTCATAAAATGATGGAAAAATAAAAGCCTCGGCTTTATTAACAATATAAGGTAAATCTTCTTCTTCCACCCAACCTAAAATAATTACATCTTTATAAATACCTAATTCTTCAATTAGGTATTTTATTTCATCATAACAAAAACCAGGATTACCAATTAAAACTAATTTTTTAGATAAATCTTTATTATTCTCTTTAAAAATAGAAAAACTTTCTATTAAACAATGAACATTTTTCTTTTTTTCTAAACGACCAATATATAAAAAGAATGATGTATCAATACCATATTTTTTTAAAACATTTTCTAAAGCCTCTTCATCTGTTATTTTTTTATACAAATAATTATTATAACCATTATAAATAACTTTTATTTTTTTACCTTTAATTTTTCTATAATACTTTAAAATTTCATTTTTAGTAAAATTAGAAACTGTAATTATTTTTTTAGCATAACGTAAGGCAAATTTAGTAGACCAATTAAGATAATCGGTAGATTTAAAATTATAACGACCCAAAGAAAACAAACGAATAAAAAAATTAATAATTTTATTACGAAGAGAAAAACTATTATTAATAATATTTTCATTATATAAATTATTATTTTCCATAAAAGCAATGTCATGAATAGTATTAATAGTTTTTTTAGGAGAAAATAAAGGTAAAACATGGGCTGGAACAAAAAGAACATCGGGACGATTAAAAATCATCTCTAGTGTTAAACGACCTAGAGTCCACATATATTTAAAAGGCCATTTTAAATATTTAATTTTAACATTAGTATGACGACTTAAATCTAAATCAAATAAAAAAGCCTGATTTAAAGGCTTATCGGTATATAAAATATAATTATTTTCTAAGTCAATTTCAATTAAATTAATAATTAAATAATAAGAATACCATTCAGTTCCAGTTTTGAAACTGCGGTTAGCTCGTGAAGCATCTATTCCTATTATCATATTATTATTTAGCTGCCAAAATACTTCGTTTGTAAGAATCTAAATTATCCAGAGCAATTCCCGTTCCTTTAGCTACACATAATAAAGGATCATCAGCTATATAAGCCGAAACACCCAAGGCTCGAGCAAATAATTGATCAATATTTCTAAGTAAAGCTGTTCCTCCTGTTAAAACAATTCCTTTATCAATTATATCAGCTACTAATTCCGGCGGAGTTTGTTGAAGTATTTTTTTAGCTGTATTTAAAATAATTTCTAATTCTCCCGAAATAGCTGCAGTTACATCATTGCTATTAACTTCAATAGTTTTAGGCAGTCCACTAACACCATCACGACCATTTATTTCCATAATTAATTGACTATCATCATCTAAGAATAAAGCTGAACCAACTTTAATTTTCATTTCTTCAGCGGTTCTCTCTCCAATAACTAAACCATATTTTTTTCTAACATATTCTAAAATAGCCAAATCTAATTTATTACCACCAACTCGAACCGAAGTCGAAGAAACAACACCTCCTAAAGATATAACCGCCATTTCGGAAGTACCACCGCCAATATCAACTACCATATGGCCCGTAGCTGAACTAATAGGTATATTAGCTCCAATAGCAGCGGCAATTGGTTCTTTAACAATATAAGCCGCCTTAGCTCCAGCCGCAATAGTAGCTTCAATTACCGCTCGTCTTTCTGTTGAAGAAATTCCAGCTGGAACAGCTACCATAACTTCTGGTCTAAATATTCTAACCTTTCCTAATGTTTTATTAATAAAATAACGAATCATTGCTTCAGTAGTTCGATAATCAGCAATAACTCCCTCTTTTAGAGGTTTTAAGGCTACAATAGTATCAGGAGTACGTCCTAACATATCTTTGGCTTCATTACCAACAGCTAATACTTTATTATCATCAACCGATACAGCTACAACACTAGGTTCATTAATAACCACACCCCTTTTAGGCATATAAACTAAGGTATAAGTTGTACCTAAATCAATTCCTATTCTTTTTACCATCATATATTTAAACTTTAATATAAATATATATTAACCTGTTATAATTTTTTAGTCAATAAATTATATTAATCCCGTCTTAAAGCTTCAACTGGATCAAGTTTTCCGGCTTTTCTAGCTGGTAATAAACCAAATAAAACTCCAAATAATAAAGCAAATAAAGTTGCGACAATAAAAGATTTAATTGGTACTATAAATTTCCATTCTAAACCAAAATAATTAGCTATTAAATAAATAAAGAAAGAAAAAATAACCCCTAAGATAATACCAATAACAGCTCCAATAAATGTTATTAAAATTGATTCAATTAAAAATTGTTGCATTATATCAGAAAATTTAGCTCCAACCGCTTTACGTAAACCAATTTCTGGAGTTCTCTCGGAAACAATAACATACATCACATTTAAAATTCCAACACCACCCACTATTAATGATATAGCTACAATTAATAATAATAAAATAGTTAAAGCATTAGTAATTGTTTTAGTAGTTGCAAGCATTTCTTTCATAGTTGTCACTCTAAAATCATCTTTGACTGGATCAGAAATATCATGATTTTCTCTTAAAATTTCTCGAATTAAATCAGCTGTCTCTTCAGATTTTTCTGGATCAACTAATTTATGAACGGAATACATATAATAATCAATTCCCATCATTTTCTTTTGTAAAGTTTTTACTGGCAATAAAATTAAATCATCAAAGTCAAAACCCATAGTAGCTCCCTTTTCTTTTAATAAGCCAATAACTTGATAACGTCCTCGTTGAATAGTAATACTTTTTCCAATAGGATTTTCATCACCAAATAATTTTTTAGCAATTTTAGGACCAAGAACTGCTACTTGAGCTAAAGAATCATTTTCAGCTTCAGAAAAAAAATAACCTTGATCTATTTCAGATTTATCAATATTTATATAATCAGAACCTACACCCATTATTAATCCCTGTCTAGTTTCATTTAAATAAGTAACGGGAGCTTGATTAGTTATAGAACCATAACCACCAGAAATATTTTCTAATTTATTAATTTCTTCTAAGTCTTCCTCTTTCAAAGATGTTACCTGAATTCCACTAGCTAAACTAGTAGCACTCTCGGCATCTCCTTCTCTTCCGGTTTTAGTGCTTGGAACTTTAACTTCTACTTCAATTATATCCGTACCAAAAGATTCAATTTGACCAACAATTAAACTTCGAATTCCTTCACCCGCTGAAAAAACAATAATAATACTAGAAATTCCAATCACCATACCTAAAACTGTTAAAGCTGTACGCATTTTGTTCTTTAACATTGATAAAAATGACAATCTAACAATATCTTTTATTCTCATAAAATTTATTCATAATTTAAAGCTTCAACCGGCTCTAATTTACTAGCTTTTTTAGCTGGATAAATTCCAAAAATTAATCCAATTAATCCTGAAACAACAACCGCCATAAATATTGACCAAAAACTAACTATAAAAACCCAATCATAACCTAAGGTTGTTATAATCACCGATAATAACCAAGAAATCATAATTCCTAAAATAATTCCAATAAAACCACCAATAGAAGTTAAAAAAATAGATTCAATTAAAAATTGACTAATAATATTTTTATTAGATGCTCCCAGAGCTTTACGTACACCTATTTCTCTAGTTCTTTCATTAACACTTATAAGCATAATATTCATAATGCCAATACCACCAACAATTAAAGATAAGCTAGCCATTAAAGCTAAAAAATATTTTAAAGCATCAGTAACCGAAGAAATTAAATCTAATAATTCTGTTATACTTCTAACTGAAAAATCATCACTCGCTCCAGTTTGATCTTTAATATTATGATTATCACGTAAAATATTTTCTACTTCCGAAATAACAGAATCAACTTCAAAAGCTTCATTGGTTTTAAAACTAATAACATTAACATAATCTATTCCTACTAAAACTTTTTGCATAGTTTTAATTGGTAATAAAACTTTATCATCATAATTTTGAAAAGCTACTTGACCCCTTTCTTCAAATACTCCAATTACTTCAAAAACTTGTTTTTTTATTTTTATTCTTTTTCCAATCGCATCACTATCAGAAAATAATTCTTGTTTAACATTACTACCTAGTATCACTACTTTACTAATATTATTAATTTCTTCTTCGGTAAAAAATCGACCAGCCGATAAATTACCACCCTCAACTTCTAAATAATCTTCAGTTACCCCTTCTAAACTAGCATCGTAAGAATTATTTTTGTAAGTTAAAGTTCCGTTGCCATCAACATAAGCTACAGCCGAATCAACTCCAATAGCATCTTTGGCTTTTTCAATTGATTTTAAATCATCTAGATTTAATGAAGTTACTACTATTCCTAAAACTGAAGTTGGTGGACCACTTTCATCAGATTTTCCTGGAGTAATAGAAACAACATTAGATCCAATACTTTGAACTTGACCTAAAATTAAACTTTGAGCTCCAGCTCCCAGTGACATAATTATAATTACTGAAGCTACGCCAATAACAATACCTAGCATAGTTAAAAAACTCCTAACCTTATTAGTTAGAAGAGCTTTAATAGAAGTTCTAATGGCTTGTTTAAATGATAAATAATTCATGTAATAATAAATTATTTTAATAATACTCCTTCCTGAGCAACTCTTTGTTTTATTACTGGCTCATCACTAATTATTAGTCCATCTTTTATTTTAATTATTCTTTTGGCATGCTCGGCGGTAAAAGTTTCATGTGTAACTAAGATTATAGTATTACCCATTTCATTTAATTTCTGTAAAATTTCCATAATTTGAATACCTGATTTAGAATCTAAATTTCCGGTTGGCTCATCAGCTAAAATAACAGAAGGATTATTGACCAAAGCCCGAGCAATAGCCACTCGTTGTTTTTCTCCACCTGATATTTGATTAGTAAAAAAATGTAAACGATGTCCTAAACCAACACTATCTAAAACTTTTTTAGCTCTCTCTGACATGTTTTTTCGATTATTAGAATAAGTCAAAGGTAAAATTACATTATCTAAAACTGAAGTTTTAGGAAGTAAATTAAAAGACTGAAAAACAAAACCTATTTTTTCATTACGAAAACTAGCTAATTGATTATCATTTAATTCATTAACATTTTGTCCCGCAAATTCATAAAGACCACTACTAGATCGATCCAACAATCCTAAAATATGCATTAAAGTTGATTTACCTGATCCGGATGGACCCATAATAGAAACAAATTCTCCTTGATCAATGTTAAAAGAAACTCCATGCAAAACTTTAGTAACAACATTATCGGAAATATATTCTTTTTTTAAATTCTGAATTTTTATAAGCATATTATTTAGTAACAATAGAAGTAATTATTAAATCACCTTCTCTTAATTCTTCTGAAAAAACTTCTGTTTTTGACTGATCACCATTAATACCAGTTGTTACTATAATATCTGAAACTACTTCATCTTTTAAAACACGAACATATTGTTCACCACTGTCTTTAGTTAAAATAGCCCGACTGGAAACAGCAAAAATATTATCTTTAGAATTAGTAATAATATCAACATTAGCGGTCATACCCGATTTAATAATAAAATTATTTTTAGAAATTTCATCTTCAGAAAAATTTATTTTAATTTTATAATAAATAACATCAGAAATAGAAGTAGCGGCGGGATCAATAAAATAAACTTGACCATTTATTTTATAATCATCGGAAAAAGCATCAAAAGTAATATTAGCTTTATTACCAATTTTTATTTTGGAAATATCTGATTCCGAAATAAAAACTTCAATTTCAAAATTACTATCAGCTAATAAATTAATAACCGGAGTAGTCCCGACTACTTGTTCCCCTACTTCCGAATTAATTTCAGTTATTTTTCCGTCAATCGGTGCTTTAATAATATTATTTTCGATTTGTTTTTGAATTAAATCTAAATTAGCCATAGCCTGATCAACTTGAGCTTGAGCCAATTTTAAATCATCAAAACTAGCCGGCGATTTAAGTTTCTTAAGTTGCAAGCCAACTACTTCATAATTTTTATAAGTTGAATCAACTTGAGCTTGAGCTGATGTTAATTGTTGATCGCCACTATTTTTAGCTGAAGCTAGAGCATTGGTGGCTTGAAGAATTGTATCATTTAAAGCCACTTCCGCTTGTTTAACGGCATCTTGAGCACTAGCTATACTAGTATTATAACTTAAAATAGAATTATTATAGGAAAAATAACTAGTTTGATTAGAAGAAATAGCCGCATTTATTAAATCTTTATTAGTATTAACTTTAGCTTTAAAAGCGTCTAAAGAAGCTTGAGGCAAAGATGAAGAAATAACAGAATTTTCTAAAGCACTAAAACAATTATTTAAAACTAAAAAAACTTCTTGTAAAAAATTTGATAAATCTTCAGAAGCTAATTTAATATTATCGGCGCTTGGATTATTTTTAGCATTATTAATATTGCTTTCAACTTGAGATAATCTTTCAATTGATTTATTATAAGTTCTTTCAGTTTCAATTTTATAAGTATAATTTTTAACACTAAAAACATTTTCTAAATCTTCGTCATCTAAAATTCTTTTAACGGCATCTAGCGATGATCGAGCGACTGATAAATTATAATCTAAAGTAGATAATAAAGAACTTTGATTATTTGTTAATGTTTGTTGAGCAGTTTTTTCAACATTACTTAAATTAATTTTAGCCGATTCCACTGCTTGTTTAATTGACATGGGAACTTGATAATTAGATACTTTTAAATCATCTAAATTTTTTTGAGCTTGGCTAATATTTTCCTCTACTATTTTTTTAGTTTTATCGTAATTATCTTTAGCTGAATTATAGGCTGTTTCAGCTTGTTTAACTTGAGCTTCCAGCACCGCTATATCTTCCGAAGGCGCTCCTTTAATAATTTTTTCTTGATTAGTTTTAGCAATTTTTAAAGCAGCCTCTGCTTCTTTTTGTTGAATTAAAATAGAAGAATAATCTAATTCAGCTAAAATATCCCCCATTTTAACTTCATCACCAACTTTAACATTTAAAGTCTGTAATTTACCTGATTGAGAAAAATTTAAACCAATTTCTTGACTAGCCTTAACCGCTCCAATTTCACTAACTGTTTGAACTAAATTTTGTTTCTTCAATTCTACAGTAACATATTCATTTTTATCTTTTTTAAAAACTAAAGAAAAAATAATTGTCAAAATGACAATTAAACAAATCCCAGCAATAATAATTACCTTTTTCTTTTTCATATAAATAAATTAATATTATTAATTATAATTAATCCATCACCAAACCATCATCCTCTTCACTTTCTTCCTCTTTATCTGCTTCATCCGTTCGACCCATAATACGCATAACCCTATTAGAGAAAGCATAAATATCAAATTCACTCTTTAAAAAATAATAATTAGCCCCTAAACCAACACTACGACTTTTACTATCCTCATCACTCAAATCAGTGAAAATAAAAATTTCGGAATTACTAGTGTCATCATCTTCTTTTATTTTTTTAATTATATCTAAACCCTCCAATCTTGGTAAAACTAAATCCAAAATAATAGCTTCAGGTTTAAACTTTTTTATTCTTTTTAATAAATCATCTAATTCTTCTGTAGAATCACTAAGCTCCACTTCATAATCATTTGAAGAAAAAATATCACTTAAACCATATAAAATATCAGAATCATCTTCAACTATAAATATTTTTTTCATATGTTTTAAAATTAATAATAATTAATATTTATTATTTAATATTTTTTAAATTTAATAATCCATTTTGGGCCCCAAATTTAGTAACCAAAGAAGCGGTATTCTTCATTCCCCAAGACATTGCCTTTTTATAATCTCCCTCTATTTTTAATAAAGCTCCTAGGACAGTAGAATTAAAGGCATCCCCGACTCCGGTAGTATCAATTTCCACTGATCTTTTTAAAATAGCTTGATGATAAAAGTTTTTTCCATCATAAATATAAGCCCCATTTATACCATCAGTTAAAATAACAATTTTAGGACCACAAGCTTTTAAAATTTTTATTAAATTTTCACAATTATTTAAAAAGTCATCATTATAATTAGATAATTGTGGCGTTTTTTTAATAAGTTCTAAAGCTTCATCTTTATTCACCATAAAAATATCAGTGATCTTTAAAAAACCAGCTATTTTTTTTATACCACCAGACAATTGGTTTAAACCAGGATTCCAAGCTATTTTATTTTTATTAGCAAAGATATCTTTTAGAAGATTATTACTATTATCAGGTAATGATGTTAAATAAAGCCATTGAGCTTTTTTTAAAAAAACTTTCTGCTTATCAGTTATTAATAAATTATCGTTAGCTCCACGATAAGAAAAAATAATACGATCTTTCTTATCATTAATAATAAAAGAAAACCCTGTATCTAATTTTTTATCAATATTAATTAATTTAATATCAATTTTATTATTATTAAAATTTTCTAAAACTCTTTGACCTCGAGCATCATTACCAATATTAGCTAAACAAGCAGTTTTAAAACCCATTCGAGCTAAATTAACAGCCGTATTAGAAGCTCCGCCACCAAAACCTTGATAATATTCCTTTACATTTATTTTAGAGCCATATTCAAAAGCTAATAATTTTTGTTTCAAAACATCTTTTTTATTATCAATTATTAAGCCATCTTTAGAAAAAAAGGTTATGTCCTCGGTTACTCCACCGATGGTTATAAAATCATAAAACATAAGCATAAAATTACTTAAAAAACATTATTATTATAGCATTAAAAATGTTTTTTTTCAAAAATTAGGTTATTTAAATAACTTTTTTTAGGATTTAAAAAATAAAAAGAAATAATTACCCCAAAAAACATCCAGACTATTTCTAGTAATAAATTAAGCCAAAAATTACCACCAAACCAAGAAATTCCTAAAGAATTTTTATTAACTAAATAAATTAGAAAATAACTAAATAAATTATAAAAGATTGTTATAAATAAACTAACTACTAAAAATGAATAAATAGAACGATTGGTAAAAAGGTTTTGCCAAAAAAAATTAGCTAAAACTATAGTTAATAGAAAAGAAAAAGTATATAAACCAAAAGGATAAAAAGAAAAAATATCCATAATTATACCAATAATAAAAGAAAATAAAATTGATACTTTAAAATCACGAAAAATAAATAACCAAATAATAAAAAATAAAATTAAATCACAACGAGCCCAAAAACCAGACCAAGAATTTATTCCTGAAAATTGAATTAAAAATAAAATTAAAGCTAGAAGAATAAAACCAAAAATTTTAAAATATTTAGCCATATAAATACTATTTAGGAATAATAACAGAAACAATACTTAAATTATTAACATCAAATAAAGCTTCAGCATTAACATCTTGCCAAATATCATTAACTTCTTGATTAATAAAATTTATTCGACCAACAGCCAAACCTCGAGGAATATCTGGTTCCAAACCTGAAGTAATAATCATATCATTAATATTAAGAGTTTCGCTTTGAGAAACATAATTAAGTTTAATTGATAAACCTAAATTCCCTTCAGCTAAACCAATACTATGATCAGAATTATTAGCTGTTACCGCCATTTTACAAAAATTATTACTAATAAGACAAAGTTTAGAATTTTTATTATTAACTTCAATTATTTTTCCAACAATTACACCAGATTCATTTATTACTGCTAAACCTGTTCTAATTCCATCGTCACTCCCCTTATTAATAATTAAATTTTGATTATAATTAGAAAAACTTAATAAATTTTCCTGCCAAACAACATTAGCTAAAACATAATCATAAGAATTACTTTCAAAAAAATTTAAATATTGTTTTAATTTTTCATTCTCTTCTTGTAAAGAATAAAATTTAGCTAACTCCGCTTCTTTAGATTCAATTTGACTTTTTAAAGTAGTGTTTTCATCAAGTAATTGAGCCTTAGTTGCTTTATTATCTGATTTTTTAGCCGAAGAACTTCTAAGGCTAGAACTAATAGAATTTACTAGTCCACCTAAAACTTTTTGACCAAAAGAAGAAAAACCAATGATATTTAAAAAAATAAGCAGTAAGACCACTGCCAAAAAAATCTTATACTTTTTTCTTCGTTGTAAAAAATCCATATTATTATAAATCTAAAACCGAAGTTATTTTTTTTAATAATTCCTCATCAGCAAATAAGCTACCAGCTCCTCTAACCATAGCTGTTAAAGGATCTTCCACAACTACTACTGGAATCTTAGTAGCTTTGGCAATTAATTTATCAAAACCATAAAGTAAGGCTCCACCACCACTTAAAAAAAGACCATGTTCATAAATATCTCCAACTAATTCTGGTGGAGTTTCTTCTAAAGCTAATTTTATGTTTTCAATTATCTTTATAATAGTTTTTTTAATAGCTTCACGAACTTGAACATCAGTAATAATAATAGCCGTTGGCAGACCGTTAGTTAAATCACGTCCTCGTATTTCCATAGAACGATCTTCATCAAACGGAATAACTGAAGCTAAATTTATTTTAATCTTTTCCGCTAATTGTTCACCAATCAAAACATTAAATTTATCACGAACATAATCAATAATATTATTATCTAATTCATTTCCAGCGATTCGAAGTGATTTCCAAGAAACAACACCGGCTAAAGAAATAACAGCGATATCAGTAGTTCCTCCCCCAATATCAACAATCATGTTGGCTCGAGGACTATCTACCGGTAATCCTGCCCCTAAAGCGCTAGCCATAGCTTCTTCAATTAAATAGACCTTACGAGCTCCAGCTGATTTAGCCGCATCTTTAACAGCTTTTTTTTCTACTTCCGTAATATCAAGCGGTATACCAATTATAACTCGAGGTCTAGGTAAAAAAGAAAAACCTTCACCATGAACTTTATTTATAAAATGCTTTAACATTTTTTCTGTAATTTCAAAATCAGAAATAACCCCATTAACTAAGGGTTTAATAGCTTGAATATGAGCCGGAGTTTTACCAACCATTTTTTTAGCTTCAAAACCAATTTCTAAAATTTCGGTAGTTTTAGTATTAATAGCTACAACACTAGGTTCATTAATAACAATACCCTTTTTATCAATATAAACTAAAGTATTTTTAGTACCCAAATCAATAGCAATATCATAACCCAAACTTCCAATTTGTTTTAAAAATTCAAACATATTATTATTTATAATTTTTTAAAAAATTAGATAGATTATCAATATCAACTAATTTAATTTCATCATCGGTTCTAAGTTTAAATTCAATTTTTTTATCATCTAAAGTTTTAGAACTTACCACTAATCTAATTGGGCAACCAATTAAATCAGCATCAGCAAATTTTTCTCCAGGGCTAACATTGTCTCGATCATCATATAATACCTCAATATTTTCATTTAATAATTTTTGATAAATTTTTTCCGCTTCTTCGTTTTGTTTTAAAGAAATAAGGTGAACAGAAAAAGGAGCAACATTTTTTGGCCAAATCATTCCTTTATCATCATGACAAATTTCAACAATTGTTCCCATAATACGACTAGGACCCATACCATAACAACCCATTAAAACTTCTTTATTGTTTTCATCTTTATCTTTAAAAGTAAAATTAAAAGCTTTAGAATATTTAGTTTTTAATTCAAAAATATTACCTACTTCAATAGCTTTTTTTTCTTCTAAGACAGTATTACCACATTTAAAACAAGCATTTTGTTCAGAAATAATTTCTTTATTTATAGCGATATGGCATTTTGGACAAACATAAATAATATCTTCTCCGTTTTCACAAACAGTTTGAAATTCATGTGAATATTTAGAAAAAGTTCCTCCGGCCGCATAAGTAAAATAAGTTAAATCTCCTAAACCTAAACGATTATAAATTTTTTCATAAGCTTCTTTAACTTTATTATAATATTTACTTAAACTTTCTTCATCCGCATGAAAGGAATATAAATCTTTCATGACAAATTCTCGACCACGAAGTAATCCAGCTTTAGCTCTTTTTTCATTACGAAATTTAGTTTGAATTTGATAAACAGCAAAAGGTAAATCTTTATACGATAAAGTAAATTTTTGTCCTAAAGGGGTAACAATCTCTTCATGAGTTGCTCCTAGAGCATATTCTTTATCATCTGAACCAATTAATTTAAATAGAACATCTAAATCATCCCAACGACCAGTTTTTTGCCAATTCTCTTTAGGATTTAAAGCTGGCATTAAAATTTCTTGACCGGAAACAGCATTAATTTCTTCTCTAATAATATTATTTATTTTATGTAGAACTTTTAAACCTAAAGGTAAGAAAGTATAAACTCCCGCACTTACCTTATCAATAAAACCAGCCCTTATTAAAACTTGAGCATTATATGAGGTTTCATCTTTTGGTAATTCTTTAATAGTTTTAGTAAATAGAAGTGATTGTTTCATATATAAAGAAAACAAGCTTAAAAAAGTAATTTTTAGCTAAAATATCTATAATTATTATATAATGATGATAATATAAAAAAATACCTTTGTAAATACTAAGGTATTTTAAATAAAATTATAATCTTCTTATTTCGATAATTTCTTTAGAGCTTCTTTTATCCTTTGTCCACTATCAATTATATTTTTATCAACTAAATTTAAGGCTTCTCGAGCCTCAGAATAAGAATAACCTAATCCCACTAAAGCATCAATCTCATCTCCACCAAAACTAGGAGACGTTAGATCATAATTACCACCTAATTTAAATATTTTATCTTTTAATTCTAAAACTACCCGTTCAGCTGTTTTTTTACCAATACCCGAGACTTTAATTAATAAATTAGAATCACCTCGAATAATTGATTCTTTAATATCAGATAAATTAGTCATTGATAAAACACCTAAAGCTGATTTTGGGCCAATACCAGAAACAGAAATTAATAATTCAAAAAACTCTAATTCTTCTATATTTCTAAAACCATATAAATCAAAAATATCTTCTTTAATATGCTGATGGGTAAAAACCTCTAATTCTTGGCCAATTTTTATTTCATTTAAAAAATTATCACTAATATAGATTGAATAACCAATATTATTCAATTCTAAAATAAAACTATTTTTAAGTTTATAAATAACCTTACCTCTTAAAAATGAAATCATAATAATTAAATTAATTATATTTTCTTAAAACTGTATAAACGGGAATTTGAAAATTACTCTCAACTTTTAAAATTATTTCTTGTCCCCCACCACCTCCATGAGCCTCTAAAATACTTTTATTATTTTTAGCATCAATTAATTCCTTAATTGTCATTTTAATTATATCATATTTTGGTAAAACTATCTCAATTTTATCATTAACTTTAATAGAGTTATGAACTTTAATACGTAAATTGTTTATTATTGTTTTTTTATTCTTTTTTATATTATTAGAAACAACCTGACCACAAAATTCCCATTTAGGTACAAAATGAGAATTTTTAATATTTTGTTCAGCTTTTTGACCTAATAAAAAGCCAGTAGTATAACCTCGATTAGTAATTTTATTATTTAATTCTTGATTTAAAAAATCTATCATTTTAATATCTAACATCGCTCGTTTATAAATACCAATAATATTAGCTAAATAATAGACACTTTTAGCTCGCCCTTCAATTTTAAAACTAGTAATACCAGCTTTTATTAAATCTGGAATATATTTTATTAAACATAAATCTTTAGAATTAAGTAAATAAGAACCATGTTGTTCTTTAACTAATTCTAATTCTTCGCTATGACCCGAAGCTTTTAAAAAAACATCATATTCAAAGCGACAAGGTTGAACACAATCACCTAAATTAGCACTACGATTTACAAAATCTTTTGATAAAAAACATCGGCCCGAATAAGCCATACACATAGCTCCATGAATAAAATATTCCAATTCCATTTTAGGACATTTTTTATGAATTTCTTTTATATCTTTTAAAGTTGTCTCTCGACCTAAAATTATTCTAGTAATACCCTGCTTTTGCCAAAATTTAACAGCTTCATAATTAGTACAATTAGCTTGAGTAGAAAGATGAATAGAAATTTTAGGACAATATTTTTTAATAAGGGATAAAATACCAGGATCAGAAACAATTAAAGCATCTGGTTTTATTTTATTTATTTTTTTTAAATAACTTGGTATTTTTTTAATATGATCATTATGAGCAAAGATATTTACTGTTATATAAACCTTTTTCTTATTATTATGAATATAGTCAACTGCTTCAGCTAAGGATTTTAAATTAAAATCATTAATTCTAACTCGTAGCGAAAAATCAGGTATACCTAAATAAATAGCATCAGCTCCAAAAGCTAAGGCTGTTTTCATTTTTAAAGGATTACCAGCTGGAGCCAATAATTCTATTGTCTTTTTTCTCTTAAGCATAATTATTTTTTATAGATAATCTCAAAGTCGTCAAAATAATTTCGATTATTAAAATATTGATTAGTTCTCTTAATAATACGATTCATTATTTCAACTGTTTCTGTAGGATAAGAACCAACGGCCGTTTCATCTGACAACATTACAGCATCAGCACTATCAAAAATAGCATTAGCGACATCACTAACCTCAGCTCTAGTTGGTCTGTAATGAGTAATCATCGATGACATCATTTGAGTAGCCACAATAGCTGGTTTATCATGCCAATGAGCATGTCTAATTAAATTTTTTTGAACAATCGGTAAATCTTCTAAAGGAATTTCAATACCTAAATCACCTCGAGCTACCATAATACTATCTGAGTTTTTTATAATTCCATCAATATTTTCTAAGGCAATACCTCTTTCTATTTTAGATATAATTTTAATACTATCATCACTAAGTACTCGTTTTACTTTCAAAACATCATCAGCGTTTTGTACAAAAGAAACAGC
The DNA here is from genome assembly GCA_035402985.1 of bacterium. Taxonomy (GTDB): domain Bacteria; phylum Patescibacteriota; class Patescibacteriia; order Patescibacteriales; family UBA12465. Next base: position 60,864 of record DAONEH010000001.1, read on the forward strand.
AATAAAATCAGGTTTCACTTTTTTAGCAAATTCAATATCTAATAAATCTTTAGCTGTTAAAATATCACGATTTAAAATAGTTTTAGGAACATTTATTCCTTTACGAGGAAAAAGTAATCCACCTCGTTCTACTTTAGCCATAAATTTTTTTTGTAATAGATCTATTTCTACAACTTTTAATTCAATTAAACCATTATCTAAAAAAATTGGATTACCTATAACTAAATCATTAATTAATTCTAAGTCATCAATAGGAATTTCTAAATTATCAATATTACCTTTATTGTATAAAAAAGAATAAACATCTTCTTCTCTCATTTCAACTTCATGTTCTAATTTACCAATTCTAATTCGTGGTCCTTGTAAATCAAAAATTATTTTAATATCAACTTTTAATTCTTGTTTAATTTTATCTAAACTTTCTTTTATTTTATAATATTGATCGTAAGTAGCATGAGAAAAATTTAATCTAAACATACTTACCCCATTTAAAACCATTGATTTTAAAATATTATAATCTTCAGATTTAGGTCCAATAGTTGCTATAATTTTAGTATCCATAAATTTTATTATTTAATTTCTAAGCCCCTCAAAGCTTTAATACGCTCCTCAACTGGCGGATGAGTCATAAAAGCTTTAGCTAAAAAAACTTTTTTATTTTTTTCTTTTAAAGGTTCGCTGATGTATAAATGAGCTGTAGCTCGATTAGCTGTTTTTAAATCATTAGGATCAGCTGATATTTTTTCTAAAGCTCGAGCCAAGCCTTCCGGATAACGAGTAAGTAATGCTCCGTCAGCATCAGCGACAAATTCTCTTTTACGAGAAATAGCAAATTGCATTAAATAGGCAAAAAGTGGAGCTAAAATTGAAAAAACAATAACTACGATTAACAAAATTAATCCTAATTGATTTTTATTATTATCACTATTACTTCGATTTGAAAAAGAAAAACGTCTAAACCAATCAGCTAATAATACTACCATACCAACCATTACTGTAGTTAAAGTAGCAATTAAAATATCATAATTTCTAACATGAGATAGTTCATGAGCAATAACTCCCTCTAATTCACTGCGTTCTAATTTATTAAGTAAGCCAGTAGTAATAGCAATAGCACTATGCTTAGGGTTTCTACCAGTAGCAAAAGCATTAGGAGCGGGATCATCAATAACATAAATTTTAGGAATTGGTATACCAGCAGTAATACAAAGATTTTCTACTAAATGATAAAGATCACGACTATCTTCTAATTTTACTTGATGGGCTTCACTCATACTTAAAATAATTTTGTCACTAAACCAATAAGAAAAAAAAGATGAAACTATACTAAAGATAACAGCTATATACAAAATATTAAAATTATCCATGGCTATACTAAATATATAACCAACTATCATTACAAAAATAAAAAAACCAGTAAACAAAAACCAAGTTTTTCTTTTATTAGCATCGCTATGGTTATATAAAGTCATATATTTAAATTGCCTTGATAAAAAATATTAAACCAAGGCAATAAGTAATTACATTATAGATAATTATTATTCAAAAAATTTCTTGTAGGCAATAAAAACAATTAATCCGCAAACTATTATAATAATTAAAATTGGCCAAAGAGCAGACATACCAGAAGAATAATTTAAACCAACGGTATTAGCTTGATTCATAAAGATTATAATTAAAATTTAACTTCGATATTTTCTTTTTGAGCTACATCTTCAATCTCAAAAAATTTTTTATCTGAAAAACCTAATTTATTAGCAATAATATTAGTTGGAAAAACTTGAACTTTAGTATTAAAGTCTTTAACGTTAGAATTATAAAAACGACGAGCAGCTTGAATTTTATTTTCTGTATCAGATAATTCTTTTTGTAATTCTAAAAAATTTTGGTTAGCTTTTAAATCAGGATAATTTTCACTTAAAGCAAAAATTGATTTTAAAGTAGATGATAAAGTATTTTCAGCTTGTATTTTTTGATTAACATCAGAACTATTTTGTAAAGCCATAGCTTCATTTCTAGCTTGAATAACCTTTTCTAGTGTTTCTCTTTCATGAGTAGCATAGCCTTTAACTGTCTCAACTAAATTAGGGATTAAATCATAACGTCTCTTAAGTTGAACATCAATATCACTCCAAGCCTCGTCAACTCGATTTTTTAAACGAATTAGACCATTATACATAGAAATTAAAATAATCCCTATAATTAGTAAAACCGCTATAATGATCCATAAAGTTGTGTTCATATTATTTAATTTAATTATTAGCTTGATTATTATAACAAAAATATAATAAAAAAACAACCTATATTATAAGGTTGTTTTGCATTATTAAATCTATTTTTGAACAAATATTGTTTACAAAACAATCTTTGAAATCAATTCTATGTTTGACATCAAAATTCTAAAATACTTCTTAATTCTTCTTCACTGTCATTTATACCTCTCATCACGACACTTTTAATAAAAACCTTATGCCCAATTCCTTTAGAACCAAGATATTTTATATTTTTAATCATTTTATTAAATTTTTTTAATTGACAATCTTCAGAAAACAAACCATTTAAATTTGTAATTTTATTCCATGTTTGAAAATTTAAAGAATTTACAGAAATACCAATTCTAGAAAAATGTTTATATATATTATCAACAATTATTTTATTTAATTCTATTCCATTTGTATGTATAGAAAATCTAATATTTTTGTGTTTCTTAATATATTTCAATAACCTAAAATCTTTTTTTAGAAAATCAGGATGTAGCAACGGTTCTCCCCCGCTAAAATCTATTGATTTTAATGGAGTTTTTTAAAAAAAAGCATCCATCAACCTAAATAAATAATCAATATTAGTTGCTTTTTCAAATTTTGAACTATAATTAGATCCCTCGTTAGAACAAAAAACGCACCACAAATTACACGAGGGAGTTAATGAAATTCTTAATCTAATTTTAGATAATATTTTATTAAATTCTTTATCAGTTAGTCTGGAAATACCCTTGTTAACTAAAGATGTTTTTACTAAATCACAATACTTTCCAGAATCTTCTTTTCTCACAGTAGCAGAAGCTTCAGTTTTATATAAACTTTTTTTAATCATATTTTTTTATTAATCTTAAAGATTTTTTAAAATCTTCTAAAAAAACTAAATTAATCGCAGAATCTAGATCAACCCAAGAAAAATCAAAAAGCTCTCTTTCATCCAAAGAAGCTTTTTCGTTTTCATTCTCTAACCGACACAAGAAATGAAAAGATATTATATGAAATTTCTTTTTTTTATTAATAAACTGATAAAATCCTATCATATCAGAAATATAAACATTAAGACCAGTTTCTTCCAAAATCTCCCTTTTTAAAGCTTTCTCTAAATTTTCTCCAAATTCAACATGACCACCTGGTATAGTAAAATTATTTTGAAGTTTTGATGTTTTTGCAATAAAAACCCTGTTATTACTGTCAAGAATAATTCCAGCAACCCCTATTTGAATATTTTTTTCATTATCTTTTGTTTTCATAAAGTCTTATTATATTATTATAATAACACATTTTTTAATAAATAAAAAAATATAGACAATTAAGTATTTTATTTACTATTACCTTTACAAATTTCTATTAAAAAAACATAAAAATAATATTTCTCAACAAACACTATTACAAATTTTCAAACTCTATAATAAAAAAGCCCCCATACAAACTTATCTGTATAGGAGTCTTTTTTATAATGATATTTGTATTATAAATTATACCTGTATTTTATTCTTTATTAACAATAATAGTTACTATCTCTTTATCAATTTTAAACTCCTTACCAACTAAATTAGTATCTTCCCCGTTTAATATTATTTGAGAACTTAAAGTTTCTTTTTTGATATCTTCAATAAAAGTAGATAAAACTTCAGAAACAAATTTACTATCTGATTTAATAATAGCTAAGGCTTTATCATTAATAGATAAATCTAATTCTTTACGCATTAAATTTATAAATCTAATTAATTCTCTCTTACCTCCTTCTAATTTTAATTCCGGAGTAATATTAGTATCTAATTCAACTTTTAAATCTCCCCCTTGTTCTATTACCTTAACTTGTTTAACATTTAATTCTTCAGCTATGATTGTTAAATAATTATCTGAATTTATCTTTAAATTATCTCCATAAATTAAAGCTTCTTGTAAAATTTGACGAACCTTGATATTAACTTTATCACGTTCAGCTAAACCTAATTCTACTATTTTTCGAACCTCAGACATAGAGTCAATAATAATATCATCAGATTTATTTATTTGATATTGAGGCCAATTTTCTAAATGAACACTTTTATTTTCATCAGAAAAATTATAACCCAAAATTTTTTGCCAAAGATCTTCCGCTATAAACGGCATAAAAGGAGCCATAATTTTAGCTAAATTAATAAAAACAAAATTCATAGTAATTAGAGCTTCTTTTTTATCTATGTCATTATCACTTTTCAAACGATCTCGACTTCGTCTTAAATACCAAGTAGAAAATTCATCAATAAACTCAGTAATTGGTCGCATGGCCTTATTTAAATTATACATTAACATAGCTTCCTCTACTTCTTTTATTAATAAATTAATTTTAATTTTAATCCAAGAATCTAAAACATTAGAACTCTCTTTATATTTTGCAAAATCATCTTCATTTAAAACATCAGCATACATTTGATAAAAATTATAAATATTATTTACTAACATAATATTTTTACGTAATGATTCCTCTACTCCCTTTTCAGAAAAATTTAAATTTTCAGCTTGAACTACTGGTGATGATAATAGATAAGCCCTTAAAGAATCAGCTCCATATTTATCAATAATCACCATCGGATCAGGATAATTTTTTAATTTTTTACTCATCTTTTTACCATCCTCAGCTAAAACAATACCATTAGCAATAACATTATTAAAAGCTCTCTCATTTTTTACACCACCGGAAATAACATGAAGATAATAAAACCAAGTTCGAGTTTGATCAATTCCTTCAGCAATAAATTCAGCTGGAAAATTCTTTTCAAACTTTTCTTTATTTTCAAAAGGATAATGAAGTTGAGCATAAGGCATGGAACCACTTTCAAACCAACAATCTAAAACATCTGGCACACGTTGCATAATTTGACCACATTTTGAACAAGGAAAATTTATTTTATCAACTTTATCTTTATGAATATCAGTAATGGTTTGACCACTTAAATCTTCTAATTCTTTAACACTACTTATGACCTTTCTTTCACCACAAGAACATTCCCAAATAGGCATAGCACTAGCCCAAAATCTTTGACGAGAAATTGACCAATCACGAGCTCCTTCTAACCAATTACCAAAACGACCATTCTTGATATGAGATGGTGACCAATTAATATTTTCAGCTGATTTAAGTAAATTATCTTTTATCTTAGTAACACTAACAAACCAAGAAGAAGTGGCATAATTAATTAAAGGAGTATCACAACGCCAACAATGAGGATAACTATGTTCATATTTTTCTTTAGAAAATAATAATCCTTGTCCCGCTAAATATTTAATAACTTCAATATCAGTTGATGAGTGGTCATCAATTGGTTTTACATTTAATTTTGGGAAATCTTTAACTTCATCCTTGAAAGAACCATCTAAATTAACATGTTGAACAAAAGGTAAATTATTTTCTTTACCTAAATCCATATCATCTTGACCAAAAGCGGGAGCAATATGAACAATTCCAGTTCCCTCGTCGGTTGTAACAAAACTTGCTGGATAAATTTTCCAACCATTTTCTCGATTAATTATTTTATCGTCATTAATATAATAATTAAATAAGGCTTTATATTTTTTTCCTATTAAATCTGCTCCTTTAAATTCATCGACTATTTCATATTTTTTATCTGTCATTACTTCAGCTAAACGTTCTTTAGCTAAAATATATTTTTCAGTTTTATCATTTTCATTTTGATAAGATATTTTAATATAATCAATATCAGCTCCAATAGCTAAAGCTACGTTACCAATTAAAGTCCAAGGGGTAGTAGTCCAAGCTAAAACAAAAGTATCAACTTCATCAAGTAATTCAAATTTAGCAATACAAGATAAATCTTTTATATCTTTATACCCTTCAGCTACTTCTGATTGCGATAAAGTAGTTTCACAACGTGGACAAACATGCATTGAGCGATAATCTTTATAGATTAAACCTTTATCCCATAATTGTTTAAAAACCCACCAAATAGACTCCATAAAAGATAAATCCATAGTATGGTAAGCATTCTCTTTATCAACAAAACGACCCAAACGATCAGAAATCTCATACCAATTTTCAGCATAAGCTAAAACTTTAGATCGACAAATATCATTAAACTTTTCAATACCTAATTCTTCAATATCTTTCTTAGTTTTCATACCTAATTCTTTTTCAACAATATTCTCAATTGGTAAACCATGACAATCCCAACCCCATTTTCTTTCTACCCGATAACCTTTCATGGTAAAAAAACGAGGAACAACATCTTTCATTAATTGTCCGACAATATGACCATAATGAGGAGTCCCGGTAGCAAAAGGTGGTCCATCATAAAAAACATAATCACCTTGAGGGGCTTCTTTATCAACTGATTTTTGAAAAATATTATTTTTATTCCAAAAAGATAAAACTTGTTCTTCTTTATTCATATTTTATTTTAAATTTTAAATTTATCTAATTTCTTAAAATTTTTACTTTTTAATCCTTGGGGTAAATAGGTTTGACCCTTATCATCAACTTCGGGACTATATTTATAATCTTTACCATAATTTAATTCTTTCATTAATTTACTAGAAGCATTCCTTAAATGCAATGGTACTGGTAATGAACCACTTTGGCTTATTTCTTCTAAAGTATAATTATAGGCTTTGTAAACAGCAATACTTTTTTTAGATTTAGCTAAATAGACTACTCCGTGAGCTAATACCACATTACATTCTGGTAAACCAATTTTAGAACAAGCTTCATAAACTGAAGTCATTAACATTAAAGCACTACTATTAGCTAAACCAATATCTTCACTAGCAAAACGAATCATTCGACGAGCAATAAATAACGGATCTTCACCTGATTCAATCATTCGAGCTAACCAATAAAGAGCAGCTTGTGCATCTCCCCCGCGCATAGATTTATGAAGGGCGGATATGAGATTATAATGTTCTTCTCCTTTTTTATCATAATTTAATTGTGGTTTATTAGCAATATTTTTAATTAGATCCAAAGAAACTTCTTGACCAGAGGTATAAACATCCTCTAAAATATTTAAAGCTCGACGAGCATCACCGCCACTAAGACGAGCTATAAGCTTAGCAGTTTTATTATCAATTTTTATTTTTAATTCTTTACTTCCCCGATTAATTATCTTTATAATAGCTTCATCCGATAAACTTTCTAAAACAATTACTTTTAATCTTGACAGTAACGCTGAATTAATAGAAAAACTAGGATTTTCAGTTGTTGCTCCAATTAATATTAATAGACCATTTTCAATATATGGTAACAAGGCATCTTGTTGAGCTTTATTCCAACGATGAATTTCATCAATAAATAAAACTGTTCGTCGACCTAAACGTTTATCAATTTGAGCTTGTTTTATAATATCTCGTAAATCTTTCAAACCACTATCAACGGCCGATAAGGATTTAAATTCAGCTTTAGTCTCTTTAGCAATTATAAAAGCCAAGGTAGTTTTACCTGAACCAGGCGGTCCCCAAAAAATCAAAGAAGTTACTTGATCTTTTTCAATAATAGTTCTAAGCCAAGCTCCATTACCAATAATTTTTTCTTGACCAAAAAAATTACTTAAATTGTCTGGTCGCAAAACGGCCGCTAAAGGAGTTCTCATTATATTAAATTTTAAATTAAATCTAATAACTATAAGGTTTTTATAAGTTATTAAATGTTTTGATATAAAAGAATTATATAAAAAAACTAAGCTTTTGTCTATATTAATTAGAATTTAAGCTCAGTAAATGAATAATAAATTCAGTTCCTTTTCCTCTTTCGCTATTAACCGAAATTTCACCTAAAAAATCTTGTTTTACAATTTTTTTTACTAATAATAAACCAATACCACAATGTCGATTATTAATATCTTTTTTAGAAGAAAAGAAAGGTTTAAAAATGTTATTTAAATTATCCGAAGAAATTCCCGGACCAGAATCTTTAAAAGTTATTTTTATTTTATCATTAAAGTTAAAGACCTCAATATCAATTTTTTTATCTCCCTCACTTGAAGAAAAAGATTCAATAGAATTAGTTATTAAATTATTTAACATTTGTCCAAATTTTATAGGATCACCAAAAATTTTAATATCATAATCACATTTAAGATTAATTTCAATATTATATTTTATAAAATAAAAATTAAAAACATTTAAACATTTTTCTATTTCTTCTTTAAGATAAAATTCAATTTTATAATAATCTTTCTGACATTGTCTTTTAAAGGAAGAAATTAAACTATTAGCTTGTTTATTAATAATAAAAGCTTTTTTAGCTAAGGCATTTATAGTTGAATCATGTTTTGATTTTACAAAAATTTCATGTAAAGCTAAATTGGAAGCTGTTAAAATATTAGCTAAATCATGATAAACACCTAAAGAAATCTTACCTGCCTCTATAAAATTATAGGAATCAGTCATTTTTTGAAGACAACATTTTATTTGTTGATCCGAATCATTTGTTAATTTCTTTATTCTTTTCTGATTATCATCAATAATATTAGCAATTATTACTGATAATAAAAAATTAATTAAAAATAAATTACCAATAATTATTAAAAATATTAATTTGCTTTCATTAAAATCCAAATTAACAAAAAAATAAACCGGAGAAAAAATTAAAAATATAAGAATATCAATTATTAAAAAAATAAAAAATGTAAAAATATTTTTATAAATAGTCATGATATAATTTTTTAAATTTTAATTAAAACTATATTAATAAATTTTAAAATTAAAATAATAAATATAAAATTAATAAATTATAAAAATAATATAAAACAAATAACAGCTATTTAGCTGTTATTTGTTTATAATCTACTATTTGCCCAATTAAGCCAGTAGTATTAGTTATTAATTTTTTAGAATAAAACGAGAGAAAATCATCTAAATCAATATCTAAATCAAAATAAAACTCAGTTTTAGCCTTTATTTTACCTTGATCTATATTTTCAATTAATACCTTTAAAATTTTATTATTTTTTAAAATTCTATAACGATAATCATTTTCTAATTTTTTTGATAATTGACGAAGAGCAAGAGATCTTTCTTTAATGTCATTCTTATTTACCTGTCCTAAAAATCTAGAAGCTGGAGCTTGTTCGTGAGCTGAAAAAGAAAAAACATGAATTTTAGAAAAAGCTATTTTTTTAGCAAAATTATAAGTATCCTTAAAATCTTTTTTAGTTTCTCCTGGAAAACCAACAATAATATCAGTACTAATAGCTATATCCGGTATTTCTTTTCTAAGTTTTTTTATTCTTTTATTAAAATAATTAGTATTATAAGGTCGATTCATTAATTTTAAAATCTTATCACTACCTGATTGTAAAGAAATATGTAAATGACGACACATTTTATTATTAGTAGCTATTAAATTAATAATGTCATCACTAACTTCATTTATTTCAATTGAACTTAATCTAATTCTACCAATGTTTTTTATATCTAAAATCTTTTTTAATAAAGAATATAAATTTTCTTTAGAAGAAGAAAAATCTTGACCATATAAACCTAAATGAATGCCCGATAAAACAATTTCCTTAAAACCATTTTTAGTAGCCAAACTTATTTCTTTTAAAATTTCATTAACTAAGCGACTCTTTAAAGGTCCTCGAGCGAAAGGAATCACACAATAAGAACAAAATTGTTGGCAACCATCTTGGACTTTAATAAAATAACGACTACGATCTTCAATAATATTTAAAAAACAAGAAGGAAAATCTTTTTTACTTATTTTCTTTTTATCCAAGACAAATAATTTTTTAATTGCTTCTAAGTTTTTAATTTGATCTTTATCACCCGAAATTAAATCAACATTTAAGTTTTTTATATTATAAATTTTAGGCCAGCAACCAATTAAGGCAATTTTAGCTTGAGGATATTTCTTTTTAGAAATACTAATTAAGCGACGATCTTTACTAATAGCGGTAGTAGTAACCGAGCAAGAATTAATTATTATTAAATCTACCTTAGATTTATCTGATTTTATATTCACAAACCCAGATTTATTCAATAAGTTTGCTAAAACAGCTGAATCATATTGATTAACCTTACAACCTAAAGTTAATATTTTAAATTTTATTTTTTTAATCATAAAAAAACAAGCTAAAAAAATTTAGTTTAAAGCACTAAATAAAGAATGTTTTAATGTCTATCAATTATAGCAAATAATACTAAAAAATAAAAGAAAACGCTAAAAAAGCGTTTTAAACGAGCCGCCTGTCGGGTTCGAACCGACGACCTACTGTTTACAAGACAGTCGCTCTGGCCAGCTGAGCTAAGGCGGCAGAAAATAAGTGCGCCCAGCAGGATTCGAACCTGCGACCTTCTGCTTAAAAGGCAGCTGCTCTACCAACTGAGCTATGAGCGCAAATAAAAAAATATAATCATAAAACTAGATAGTTCTATGATTATTTTTATTATAAACAAAAAAAAATCTTTTGGCAATACCATAAAAATACCGGGATAAAAAGTGAATTGTAAGTGGAAAAATCAACTTGAAAAATAAAACTAACTAAGATATTATATAAACATGTCAGATACAAAACAAACTTCAATTGAAAAATTACCACCACAAAATATTGAGGCCGAACAATCACTTCTTAGTTGTTTATTATTGGATAAAGAAGCTATTTATAAAACGGTTGATATTTTGGGCCCCGAAGATTTTTATCATAATAATCACCGTCATATTTTTGAAACTATGACGGAGCTTTTTAATGCTCAAGAACCAATTGATGTTATTACTGTGTCTAATCGTTTAGAAGAAAAGAAATTAATTCAAGAAATTGGCGGTCGTAGTTATTTAGCTCAATTATCAAATACCGTAGCTACTTCAGCCAATACTGTCTATTACGCTAATTTAATTCAAAAAAAAGCAACCTTACGCCGACTACAAATTTCTGCTAGTGAAATAATGGATTTAAGTTTTGAAGAAGAACGAGAAATAGATGAAATTTTAGATCAAGCTGAAAAGAAAATTTTTGGTGTATCACGAAAATACTTAAAGAATTCTTTTGCTAGTATTGATGGATTATTAAGTGAAGCTTTTGAAAGAATTGATGAATTACATAAACGAAGTGGTAATCTTCGTGGTTTAGCCACTGGTTTTTATGATTTAGATAATTTATTAGCTGGTTTACAAAAATCGGATTTAATAATTTTAGCTGCTCGACCAAGTGTTGGAAAAACTTCTTTAGCTTTAGATATTGCTCGACAAGCCGCTGTTAAAAGTAAAGTAGGTGTAGGTGTATTTTCTTTAGAAATGAGTAAAGAACAATTAGTTGATAGAATGTTATGTGCTCAAGCTAATGTTAATCTTTGGAAAATGAGAACTGGAAACTTGTCTGATAAAAATGAAGATAATGATTTTTCAAAAATAGCTGAAGCCATGGGTGTTTTATCCGAAGCTCCAATCTATATTGATGACTCCCCTAATGTATCTGTTATGGAAATTAGAGCTAAAACCAGAAGAATGCAAGCCGAAAAAGGTTTAGGTTTGATTGTTATTGATTATTTACAATTAATGGAAGGCCGAGGTAAATATGGCGATAATCGTGTTCAAGAAATTTCAGAAATAAGTCGTGGTTTAAAAGGTATTGCTCGAGAATTAAATATTCCCGTATTAGCTTTAGCTCAATTATCTAGGGCCGCCGAACAACAAGGAGGACCATCTATTCCACGATTATCACATTTAAGAGATTCTGGTTCAATCGAACAAGACGCTGATGTTGTTATGTTTATTTATAGAAAAGCAGCTGATCGAGCTTTTAATGTCGCTGATTTACCAATGGATGAAAGATATAAAGCTGAAATTCATATTGCTAAACATCGTAATGGCCCCACTGGTAAAGTTGATTTATTCTTTTCTGAAGAAACCGCTAGCTTCAAAAATATTTCTAAACAATCTGATTAATATTTTTTAATAAACTAATCTACCGCTATTTTAAAACGGTAATTTAAAATTATGTTCAGCAAATTAAAACAATTTCAAGATTTAAGAAGTCAAGCTAAAAACATGCAAAGTGTTTTATCAACTGAAAAAGTTGAAGTAGAAAAAAATGGTATTAAACTTAGTATGAATGGTAATATGGAAGTACTTGATTTTACTATAAATGGAGAAATGAATTCTCAAGAAATTGCTAAAACCACTAAAGATTTAATTAATGATGCTATTAAAAAAACTCAAAGAATAATGGCTAAAAAAATGCAAGAAATGGGTGGAATACCGGGATTAAATTAATATTAAATAATAAATAATGGGATACCCAAAATCAGTTGAAAATTTGATAAAACAATTTTCACAATTACCAGGTGTTGGCCGAAAAACAGCGGAACGTTATGTTTTTTATTTATTAAAACAAAATCCTAATCAAACTAAATTATTTTCTAAACATTTACTAGAATTATTTGATGGTTTAAAAGTTTGCTCTAAATGCTTATCTTTATCCGAACAAGATCCCTGCTCTATTTGTGCTGATAATAAAAGAAAAGATAATTTAATTTGTGTTATAGCTAATTTTCAAGATTTACAAGCGATTGAAAATACTAAATTATATGAAGGTAAATATTTTATTCTAGGAGGATTAATAAATTCTATTGAAGGAATTGGACCTAATAAACTAAATGTTAAAAATTTAGTTAAAGAAATTAATTTAAAATTAAAAAAATATTCTAGCTTAGAAATAATTTTAGCTTTAAGCCCTACTATTGAAGGTGAAACTACTTCCCTATATTTACAAAAAATACTTCATAATAGAAAAATAAAAATAAGTAAATTGGCTCGGGGCTTATCTACTGGAACTAGTTTGGAATATGCCGATCAAAATACTTTAGCCGATGCCTTAAAATTTCGTAAAACTATTAAAGAATAAAAATAAATTAAATTTTAATATAAAAAAAGAAGTTTGTTAAAACTTCTTTTTTTAAAATCTAATTTAAAATTTATTAAGCAATCTTTTCAATTTTTACTTGACTATAATCTTGACGATGACCGACACTTTTTTTGTATCTAGTTTTACTCTTATATTTTACTACCAAAACTTTTTTACCTTTTCCCTCATTTAATACTTCAGCTTCAACTTTTTCTCCTAAGCTTGGTTTACCTAATTCTAATGAAGCTCCATCAGTATCAGCTATCATTAAAGTTAAAAATTTTACTTTTTTTCCTGGTTCAGTTGAAAGTTTTTCTATCTTTATAGTATCACCTTCTTTAACTTTATATTGTTTACCGCCAGTTTTAATAATTGCAATTTTAGCCATAATTTTGTATTTATTTTATTTAATAATCATATAATAGACAAAAGCTTTTTAATTGTCAAGAAGTTTGTATTAATCCACATCATTTTAAAAAGTAAACCATTATTTATTAATCCTGAAGGCAACGAACCGAGAAACCGTAGCCATGAGTATTACTTGCGGCATAAATTTCGGCATCATTACAATAAAGATTACGATACCAAGCATTATTGGATGCATTAATTGATGATGACCAAAAGTAAGCAACATTACCGACATCATAAAAAGAACCATTGGTGCCACGGGATCCACCTGGTAGAACTTTAAAACCAGATTCATTGGTTCCGGTATTAGAAGAACACCAATGGGTTATTCCTGCTTCTTTCATTTTTGCTCCAGCTACTGATGTTCCACCTAAGTAGGTAGTAAGAGTAGTTAGTTCATCGTTAGTTGGAACATGCCAACCTGTAGGACAAATACTCACTTGATTAACGGCATAGAAATTATATAGTACTCCATAAGTAGTATAATTGGTTTGAGTTTTAGCAGTAGCAACATCACTACCATTATATCCAGAAACACCATAACCAGGAAGAGAATTTGTCCCTTGAGTATTAAATTGAGTATTACTATGAACTACTGGTAAATAAGCCAAGTTTTTAGCCATCCAACATTTGTCTCCAATTTGAATTATAGGATAAGTATTTGAATCTCGAGAATCAGTTAAACTGTCATCACAAATCGAAGAAGAAGTAGAATTGGTTATTCCACCAGGAATAGCTATTTTTGATCCTCCACTTAATTCTCCAATTCCTGAACCAATACAAAATTCTAAAGTATAATTTAAACCATCAGAAGAGGTATAAGTGTATTCATTTTCCTCATCACTACAATCACCATCAGCTGGAGTAGGAGCAGTTGGAAAAGATTGCATATAGATATTTGATCCAGTAGCAATAGAATTATCTATTTCTCCGGTTAATGGATAAAAACCGGCATCATTATAGTAAAGTTCTAGAGCCGTTTGTATTTGTCGAACATCAGCTATTCTTTTAGCATCTCGAGCACTTTCTCTGGCGTTAACTAGGGAAACGACCGCTAAGGTAGATATAATACCAATAATAGCAATAACTACTAGTAATTCTACGAGAGTAAAAGCAGACTTATTGAGTTTGATGGTTTTTAACATAAAGTTTGTTTTTATTAAATATATAATACACCCCAACAATAAATCAGGATAATTTTATTTTCCAAAATATATATTTTATTTAGAATTATTCCACTCGAACAATATCAGCCCCTAATTTTCTTAGCCTATTTTCTAAATCTTCATAACCTCGATCAATTTGATAAATATTATCAATTTCTGTTACTCCCTTAGCTATTAAAGCAGCTATTACTAATCCAATACCCGCTCTAATATCAGGGCTAATTAATTTTTTACCATATAATTTAGTTGGACCAACAATTAAAACTCGATGAGGATCACACATAGTAATATTAGCACCCATTTGAGATAACATATCAGTCCAAATCAAACGACGATCATAAATAGTTTCATGAATTAAACAATTACCTTTGGCTTGAGTCATAAGAACAGCATAAGGTGATTGCAAGTCAGTTGGAAAACCAGGATATTCGTGAGTTTGAATATTATATGGTTTAATACCCTTGTTCTTTTTTATTTTTATCCAATTTTTTCCTTGTTCAAAATCAATACCAATTTTTTTAAAAATACTTAAAAGAACACTAATATGTTCCGGGTTACAATCTTTTATAGTTATTTGGGAATTAGTAGCCGCAGCCATAATAGCAAAAGAACCAGTTTCAATTCTATCCGGCATAATTTTTATTGAACCACCTTTCATTTTTTCAACTCCGGTGATAGTAATAACCGGAGTACCAGCTCCCTTTATTTTAGCTCCGCATTTATTTAAATAATCAGCTAAATATTTTATCTCTGGTTCCATGGCACAATTTTGTAAAACAGTTTTACCTTCAGCTAAACAAGCGGTCATCATTAAACTTTCAGTTCCAGTAACTGAAATTTTAGGAAAAAAGAATTGACAACCCTTTAATTGTTTAGCTTTAATATGATAAAAACGATTTTCATATTTAATCTCAGCTCCAAAAGCCAAAAAACCATCTAAAAATAAATCAATAGGACGACCACCAGCTCCAATAACACAGCCTCCGGGATGAGGAAATTTTACATCTTTAAATCGGGCTAATAATGGACCAACAAACATAATAGAGGTACGAAATTTATTAGCCAAACCAGCTGGTAATTCAATTGATTTTAAATTTTTAGGTTTTACTGCTTCAATTATAATCCGACCATTTTTATCTTCCTTAGAAGAAAAACCTAATTCTTCTATCATTTGTAAGGCCTTAGCCGTGTCCTCAATTTTAGGCAAATTACTAATAATCATTGGTTGATCAGATAATAAAGCACTTGGTATAATTTTTAAAGCTAAATTTTTAGCTCCTTTTACTTTTATAGTTCCTGTTAAAGATTTTTGTCCAGTTATTATAAACTTTGCCATAAATATAAATTTAATTATTATTGTATAAGTAATTTATAAACTCCTTCTTGACTACCAATCTTACCAGTAAAATATAAAACACTTCCTAATTTATCCAGAGCCAAATTTCCAACCTTATCTAATGATACCAATTTTATTGTATATTTATTATATTTTAAATCTAAAACATTAATATCATTATTTGCAGAATAAATTAAATAATTTTTTGGATGCCATAACAAACTAGTAATTTCTGATTCAAAACGACCAATTAAAAATTCTTCAGCTAAAATAGAATTATATGAATAAATTTCAAAATCAGACGAATAAATAAAATTATTATTATCAATAAAATTAATATTATCAACATTATTTAAAACTGCCCAATAAGAATTAAATTTAGATAATAAACTAAAAATATATAAAGTTTTAAATTTATGATCATAAATATAAACAAAATTAGATGATCCCGTTTGAGCTAGTATTTCATAATCACCACTAAGTGGTAAAGGTATTTCTTGAATTAATTGTTTTTGCCAATAAGAATATATCTTAAAAGAACAAGTATTTAAATCACAAAAAATATAATAATAATTATTATTATAAAAATCATAATCCATTATTCGCTTATCATTAAAGATATATTCATCTTTTTTAGTTAAAAAATTATAGCTATGTAAACCATTATTTAAGTAATATAAATCACCATTTTTTATTTTTATTTTTTTAGAATTACCTAAATCAATATCACCTAAAGATATATATTTATTTTTAGAATAATCAAAAATAGAATCACTATTAACTAATATTTTTTTATTATCTAAAAAATTAAGGCTATAAACATTATTTTTTAAATCAATCTCTTGATCAGTATTTAAATTTATAACTTTATTATCAGTTTTTAAGGCTATACTTTGACCATAAGGATTAATAGTAATACCTTGTACTCCCGAATTAAAAAATATAATTGGTAAATTTTTTTTAAATAAAACCACATCTTCAACATAAGTTGTTTGTCCAGGATAAATAGAAACTTTTTGTTGCCAAGTCCAATAACCATCTAATTCAAAAAATAAATTATAATCACCTGGTAATAAATTTCTTATTTTATAAGGAGTAGTAATATTTTTATTATCTAAAACTTCTTCATCTGAAAAAAAACTATCAAATTCTTTTACTATTGAAATTTTAGCCCCTTTAGGATTAGAATCGACTGCTAATATACCAGTTTTTTGAATAAAACTTTTACCATTTAATAAAGCGGATAATGATACTTTATAACCACTAGCCGATAAAGAAAAAATAGTAGTTAAAACAAAAAACACTAGGATAAAAAAAGCAAATAAAAAATTACGAAATTTATAAGTCATAAATATAATTAAATTGTTTTAGCTAAATCTTTAATAAGTGTTTTTAAATTTTTTCCGATTTCTTCATTCTTTATACCTAACTTTAAAGTAGCTTTTATTAAACCTAATTTACTACCAGTATCTAACCATTCTCCCTCAATTTTTTTACCATATAAAGGAATACCTTTTTGTAACATTATTTCATAAGCATCAGCTAAACGAATTTCACCTGTTTTTTTATCTTTAATAGTATTTAAAATCTCAAAAACTTCGGGAGTAATAACATTTATACCAACTTGAACTAAATTAGACGGAGCATCTTCCTTTTTTGGTTTTTCCATAAATTTACTAATCTTGTAAATACTATCACCTAAATCTTCCCCAGCAATAACACCAAATTGACTTACTTCATCTAAGTTTACTTCTGATAAACCAATAATTGTTTGTCCATATTTTTCATAAGCATCAATTACTTGTTTAACTGGCGAAATTTCAGAATCATATAAAGTATCACCAAACATTATCAAAACTGGTTCATTAAAAACTAAATGAGAAGCACAATTAACAGCGTGGCCATCACCTAAAGGAACTGATTGACGAACATAAGAAAATTTAGCTAAGGAATCTATTTCTTCTACTTTCTTAACTAAATCTAATTTATTTTTTTCTACTAAAGTTTTTTCTAACTCAAAAGAATAATCAAAATGATCTTCAATCGATCTTTTTCCACGACCAGTAACAAAAATAATTTCTTCAATTCCGGCTCCTACGGCATCTTCTACTAAATATTGAATAACTGGTTTATCAACCACCGGCAACATTTCTTTAGGTTGAGCTTTAGTAGCCGGTAAAAATCTAGTTCCAAAGCCAGCTACCGGCATTATAGCCTTTTTAATTGTTTTCATATCTAAATATTAATTATAATTAATTTATTTCCTTTTCCAACCCCATTTCTTAAAATATTTAAACCAAGATTTAATATGTTCTTGAGTAATTTTATCTTTAAAAATAGATATATACCAGGGATGTTTAGCACTTTCTCGAGCATGATAATGAATAACTTCAGCTTCAGGATTATAAATAACTTTCTTCCCTATTTTTTTAGCTCGACGACAAACATCAACATCTTCAAAATACATAAAGAAATTTTTATCATCAAAACCTAGAAAACCTTCTTTTCTTATAATTAAACATGAACCCATTAACCAATCGACTTCTTGTATTATATCATGAGAACTGTTTTTCATCAAAAACCAATCTAAATATTTGGGAAACAAACGGCCTAAAAAAGTTCGTCGTAAAACTGGTGTAAAAAATCCCGGAAAATGAGAACAAGAATATTGCAAACTTAAATCAATATTTAAAAGCTTAGGTCCAACAATATAAACTTCAGGATTATTCTTAATATAATTATATAGTATTTTTATAGCCTGAGGTTTTAAAATAATATCAGGGTTTAAAATTAATACAAAGGGCCCCTGAGCCTCATTAATTCCCAAATTATTACCTCCACCCATACCGACATTAACCTTACTTTGAATTAATTTAAAATCTATAATTTGAGTTTTTAAATCAATTAAATTATCACCGGAATTATTATCAACTACAATAATTTCATAATTTATATCAATTAAATCAGATTGCTTAATAGATTCTAAACAACTCTTAATTTTATCTTTAGTTTTGTAATTAACAATAACAATCGACAAGTCCATATTATTAAATATTAAATACTTTTATTATTTTTTTAAGAATAAAATAATAAATAGAAAAAAGAAGATTAGCTAATTTTAAAAACGGATTATTAATTTCTTGATAAGAAATTTTAGCTGAAATTAAATCAATTAAATCTCGATCTTTAATTACTCTATTTTTTTGAATTTTTTTTCTTTCTACTAAAATCTTTTTCCAAGATAATGGTTTTAAAAAATAAAACCAAACAGCTATTTTTTTAAACCACCAACCATTAAAAATAGAAAAAAACATTAAACCTAATTCCATTATTATCCACGCTGGAAAAATCAAAATTAATGATAATATTTTATAATTTTTTAATATTGTAATAGTACGATTGCGATCCATATAATAGTATTTAGCGATAGATTTACTAAATTCATATTTATGATAAACAATAGATTTAAGAGCAATTACACATCGATAACCAGCTAACCAAGTTCGCCAACCCAAATCTTGATCTTCATTATACATAAAATAACTTTCATCAAATAAACCAATTTTTTTTAAAACTTCAGATTTAAACAAAACAGCGGCTCCTGATGGATAAAAAATATTATTTCCATCCATAATTTTTATAGAATCAAACTTGTCTTGATAATTTAAACAATAACCAAAACCTAAAAAATGAGTACTATTCCCTAAACTATTAATCTTTTCCTCTTCCGGATATAACATTAAACGTGATTGCACAGCTCCAATTCTATTATCACTTTCAGCCATCTTTACTAATTCTTCAATTGCCTGGCTATCAAGCACAGTATCCATATTAAATAAAATAATATAATCGCATCCATCTTTAAAGGCTTCTAAAATAGCGTCATTATTACCTTTAGCAAAACCATCATTATTTTCATTTCTTATAATTTTAGCTTCCTGAGCTAAACTTGATAAATAATTATAGGAATTAGTAGAAGTAGAATTATCAACGATATATAAAGCTGATGGTCCTTGATAAGTTTGTTTGCGTAATCCACTCAAACACTCAACTAAATATTTTTCAGCATAATCTTTATAATTTATTAAGATGATAGCTACTTTTTTTCCCATAAAAAATTTAATTTTTATTAATTTAAATTTTTAGGCTTTATAAATATCGAAGCTACTTTAGCTAAACATTTACCAATCGGCCAAAAAAATTTTAAAATTCGATATTGCCAAGCTGGTTGCCATTTTTTAAAATATTTTAACATTGAATCTAAAAAATATTTTTGAGCTCGTCCTCGTTTCAATAATGAAAAACTTTGTCCAACATAATCAACACAGAAAGCTTTAGAATTATACCAAACTTCTCCCCCCATTTTATAAATCTGACGACAAAAGTCAACTTCTTCAAACCAAACAAAATAACGTTCGTCTAATAATGGAAATTCTAAACCACTTATTTTTTGATAAGATTCTTTATTAATAAGAAAAAAAGAACCACGAACCGAATCAACTTTTTGACTTAAATTATAATTAAAATCAGCGTATAAATAATATTTTAAAACTTTAGGAAAAATATGAGGTATTTTAAGAATAATTAATAATTGATCACTTAATTTAGGAAAACGACGAACATGTTTTATTATTTTATTATTACCATCAAGTAATAAACAACTAGAGACAACAGCTTGAGGATTTTTTTTAGCAAAACTTAAAGCATTATAAAAAGTTTCTGGAAAAACTAACATATCAGGATTTAAAAGTAAAATAAAATTACTTTGAGCTTGGCGAATAGCAATATTATTAGCTTTAGCAAAACCTAAATTTTTAGAATTAATTATTAATTTAACCTGAGGAAATTTTTCCGCTACCATTTCGGCCGAACCATCAATGGAAGCATTATCAACCACAAAAACTTCTAATGAAAAATCTTTATAAAATTTAAAAATATTTTCTAAATTTTTAGCTAAACGATCTTTAACATTGTACGATACAATAATGACTGATAAATCCATAAAATTTAAAAATTAATTTTGATTTATTTTAATTAATTTTAAGCGATCAGTTTGACCACTAATAATAATTATATTATCTTTTAATACTTGAAATTCTGTAGCTAATAATTTTATTAAGGCTTGATTAGCTTTATTTTTATCAGCCGGAGCTGAAATACTTAAATTTATTATTTCTGTTTCTTGTCCGTCAATATTACTAGTAATTATATTTTTAATTTTAGTTTCAGATGCTTTTGGAAAAACTTTACATAATAAATAAACTTGACCACTTTGTTTTAATTTTTTTTTATAATTTTCTAAATCCATATTTTTTAGATTCATAATTTTTATCCTTCGGAAAATAAAATAGCATTAGGAATATTTCTTCCTGGGCCGACCATATATTCATCATTATAATACAAAGCTGAAGAATAACCACCATCTAAATTAATAGCATAATCAACTTCCATAGTTTTTAATATTTCAGCTAAATCTATTACTGTAGCTTGTCGAGCTACCACTAAATAAATTATACCCTTACCATTATTATCTGATTTATAAGCAATAGCATTACGTAATGTTTTAGTTTTTAATTGTCCCTCATCTACCTCCCAATCAATTAATAAATTTTGTTTATTTTCTATTAAACGAGGTTTATTACCAATAGTTGCCTGTAGTTTAACACCATAAACATTTTCAAAATTACTAACACTTTTAAAATCTCGACTATCTTTAAAATAATAAAATTTATTATTAGTATCAAAGGCCATTAGTGGACCAGTAGTTGGATATTTTAATTGAGAACTATTAATAAATGTTTGTAAGCGAGAATTATAAACTGGAAAAAAATAATAATTTAATTTGAGAGCTGAAGTGTCAAAATATGAAGCATTAATAGCTGAAAAAGCATTATTTAAAATCACATAATCAATTAATGGTTTAGCTTCACATTTACTAAGACAATCTTCGCTATTAGCTGTATCAGTAATAATTTTTAAATTAGGGTTATTTAAATCAATAGTAATGAGATCAATAAAAAAATCTACTCCATTAACTGTTATCTTTTTTTTGTATTGATAAGAACTATAATCATTTAAACTTTCGGAAAAAGTATTTTTATGAATTACAGCTAAATCTTTTCGACTAATACCCAAACCTAGTTCTCGCATTATTTTAAAAGCATCATCAGGGCGACCTAGATAATACTTTTTTAAATCTACTGGATTTATATACCAAGCTTCACCATTTCTTTCTACTTGTAAAACTATTCGACCCGCTAATTTTTCTGTTAATTCTAAATTACCATAAATTGGCATTCCGGCTTGAGCAATTTGTTGAAAATCATACTCAGTTATACCTAAACCCAATTCTCGCATTACCTTAAAAGCATCACTGGGACGACCTAGATAATATCTTTTATTATCTTCGGGATAAATATACCAAGCTTCACCATTTCTTTCTACATCTAATAGTATTCGACCAGATAAGGATTCAGCTTGAATTTCAAATACTGGAGAAAGCAAAAAAAACAAGCTAAAAATAATGAGATATTTAATTTTTTTCATAATTTTATCTAAATTTTATTATATTATAACATTTAAAAAACAAAAAACAAAATAAAGATATTTTATTTGCTAAGGCCTAAAATATTTGATATTATGAAGTTGTATTTATATAAATTAAATTATATTTATGGCTAAAATTTTTATCTATGACGAATTTTCTCCTGAAGATACTGCCATGATGCAAGCCCTATATTCTCGTAGTCCCAAAAGTGTAGTTGAACACGTTGATAAGGTAAAAAATAGTGGTTCGGGCAAATTTATGGAGACTTTTTATGTCGGTTATGGTCATGCTAGTATTGCCGATTGTGGCAGTACCACTATATTTATAGAAGATATCTCTATTTTAGCCGATAAGGCTATCCAAGACTGGCAATTATATTCAGGCCAAGAAACCTCAACTCGCTATATTGATATGGGTAGTCGAGCTATTATTGATCCTTTAAATACCCCAGTTTCTCAAGCTATTTTAAAAGAATGGATTGATTTCTATAATAATAGTCAAGAAGAAGTTATAAAACATTTAAAAGAAAAATACCCGCAAAAAGAAAATGAAGATGATTTAGTCTATAATAAAGCTATTAAAGCTCGTTGTTTTGATATTACCCGAGGTTTTTTACCAGCTGGTATTACTACTCAATTAAGTTGGCATACTAATCTACGTCAAGCTTATGATAAATTATGTTGGTTAAAAAATAATCCTTTAGCTGAAATTCGTGATATTGCTGATAATATTTTAAAACAATTAAAAGAAAAATATCCTAATAGTTTTTGCCAACCAATGATAGAAGAACAAGAAAATTATCGTCGAAATGTAGCGAGTCAATATAATTTTTTAAGACCAAAAAATATTTCTGAATTAAAAATGACTACTAGTATAAAAGATGAAGATTTATCAATTTATCAAGAAATTATAGATAAACGACCTGATAAAACTGGTTTACCTAATTTTTTAGGTGAATTAGGAATTATAAACTTCGAATTTAATTTAGATTTTGGTTCTTTTAGAGATGTTCAAAGACATCGTAATGGTGTTTGTCGTATGCCACTTTTAACCACAACCTTAGGTTTTAATGATTGGTACTTAGAACAATTACCAGAAAATTTAAGATTGAAAGCTAAGGAATTAATTACTAAGCAACAAGAAGCTATAAACAATTTAGATACTAGCGATGAAATAAAACAATATTATATTGCTATGGGTTTTAATGTTTTCTGTAGAGTTTCATATAATCTTCCAGCTACAGCTTATGTTGTTGAACTTCGATCTGGCAAACCAGTTCATCCAACTTTAAGAAAAATAGCTCATCAAATGTATTATTCCCTACAAAAAACTTTACCAAGTTTAAAATTAAAATGTGATTTAGATTTAGACGATTGGGATTATCGTCGAGGTTTACAAGATATAATAAAAAAATAATTATAAAACTATGAAAAAGAAAAAAATTATAATTGGTTTAACCGGACAAATTGCTTGCGGTAAAGGTGTTATAAAACAATTTTTAATAAAAAAATATAAAGCTAAAGATTATCGTTTCTCAACAATTTTACGAGATATTTTAATTCGTTTAGATATAGAGCAAAGTCGTTTAAATATCCAAAATTTATCTACTATGTTAAGAAAAAATTTTGGTGAAGATACTTTAGCAAAAGCTATGGCCCAAGATGTTAAATCAAATAATCATAAATTTATTGTTATTGACGGTATTCGCCGTTTAGCTGATATTAAATATTTAAAAGATATTGAAAATTTCTTTTTAGTAAGTGTCCAAGCTGATAAAAAAATAAGATACAAAAGAGTTATTGAACGTAACGAAAATCCTGGGGATGATAAAAAAACCTATCAACAATTTTTAGCTGACGATAATCGTGAAACTGAAGTAGAAATTCCTAAAACTATGAAAAAAGCTAATTTTAAAATAGATAATAACGGAACCTGGGAAGAACTTTGGGATCAAATTCATAGCTTAGTTAAAAAAATAAATACTTTAGATTAATATTATGACTTTTAAAGAATATCAAGACTTAGCCAAAACTACCGCTATTTATCCTAATATTGGAAATAATTACATATATCCAACTTTAGGATTAGCTAGTGAAACCGGCGAAGTGACTGGAAAAATAAAAAAAGTTATAAGAGATAATGATGGAATTATAAATTCAGAAAAAAAGGAAGAAATTATGAAAGAATTAGGTGATGTTTTATGGTATTTAGCTCAACTTAGTACTGAATTAAAAATAGATTTAGACGAAGTAGCTTCAAATAATTTAGAAAAATTAAAATCACGTTTAGGAAGAAATTGTATTCAAGGAAGTGGTGATAATCGTTAATAATAATTTAAATATAATTATTACAATATGAGTACTAAAAAAGGACGATTAATAGTTTTTTATGGTACAAATAACTTAGGTAAAAGCACTCAAGCTCGGCTTTTAATAACAAGATTAAATGAAGCAGGCTACACTACCGAATACTTTAAATATCCTTTATACGACTTAGAACCAAGTGGCCCTATCATTAACGATTATTTACGTCATGATAATCCTCATAATCTAAGTCCC
The DNA here is from genome assembly GCA_035402985.1 of bacterium. Taxonomy (GTDB): domain Bacteria; phylum Patescibacteriota; class Patescibacteriia; order Patescibacteriales; family UBA12465. Next base: position 85,978 of record DAONEH010000001.1, read on the forward strand.
CGTGAAGCTCAAATTATTTATGCTCTAAATCGAACTCAATATCAAACGGAATTACAAAAAAAATTAGACCAAGGAATAAATATTATTGCCGAAGATTATATTGGTACTAGTTTAGCCTGGGGTTTAGGAGCTAAAATTGATCTTAATTTTTTAGAAAAAATAAATAATCATTTAATTAAAGAAGATTTAGCTATATTATTTAACGGAGAAAGATTTAAAAATTCCATTGAAGAACATCATAAACATGAAACGGACGAAGAATTATTTAATCAAGTAAAACAAATTCATTTAGATTTAGCTTTAAAATATAATTGGCAAATAATTAATGCTAATTTGAAAATTGAAGAAATAAATGATATCTTATTTAAAATAGTAAAAGATTTTTTAACAAAATAAAAAATTAATATATGAATTACGATATTATTATTGGACTAGAAATACATGCTGAAATAAAAACAAATAGTAAAATGTTTTGTTCTTGTTTTAATAAAACTTTAAATCCAAAACCAAATTCAACTGTCTGTCCTATTTGTTTAGGTCATCCTGGAACCCTACCTTTAATAAATCAAACAGCCATAGAAAAAGTAATTTTATTAGGCTTAGCTTTAAATTGCCAAATTAATCGTCATAGTAAATTTGATCGAAAAAATTATTTTTATCCTGACCTACCAAAAGGTTATCAAATATCACAATACGACCTACCTATAGCTCATCACGGCTATTTAGAAATTAATCAACAAAAAATAGAGATAACTAGAATTCATTTAGAAGAAGATACTGCTAAATTAAATCATCTTACTGGAAAAAACTATACCCTAATAGACTTTAATCGAGCTGGTGTCCCATTACTAGAATTAGTAACTGAACCAGTAATCTATGACGCCACAACCGCCAAAATGTTTTGTCAAACTTTCCAACAAATATTAAAATATTTAAATATAAGTTCAGCTAATATGGAAAAAGGAGAAATGCGTTGTGAAGCTAATATTAGTTTACAAAAAAAGAATTGTTGGTTTAGAAATGATCGTGGACAAATAGAAACTATAAAAAACGAAAAATTAAATAATAAAGTTGAATTAAAAAATATAAATTCTTTTAAGTCATTAGAAAAAGCTATTAATTATGAAATAAAGAGACAAACAGAATTATTAAACAATAATGAAGAAGTTTTAGCCGAAACTCGAGGTTATAATGATAGAACTGGAGAAACTTTTAGACAACGCTTAAAAGAAAGTGGAGCTGATTATCGTTATTTCCCTGAACCAGATATTAAACCAATAGAAATAAGTTCCGAGCAAATAGCTGAAATAGAAAAACAATTGATTGAATTACCTCCAAACAAAAAAAATCGCTTTATAAAAGAATATGGTTTTTCTCCTGACATTTCTGAAATTTTAATTGAAAACAAAACTGTAGCTGATTGGATTGAACAAGTTATATCAGAATTAAACGAAGCTATAACCACTATGGGTGAATCCTGGGAAAACCAAAATATTAAATTAAGTAAATTGAGTGCTGATTGGTTGATTAGTGAATTATTTAAATTTTTAAATCAAGATAAAAAAGATATTAATAATATAAAAATAAAACCAGTAGATTTTGCTAAATTAATATTATTATTACATTCAAAAAAAATAACTGTTAAAGCTGGACAAAAAATATTAGAAATTATGTACAAAACTGGTAATAATCCTAATGATATAATGGTAGAAAATAATTTAGAACAAAAAACAATGGAAAATTCAGAAGAATTAGAAAAAGTTGTAAGCAAAATAATACAAAAAAATGTAAAACAATGGGAAGAATATAAAAACGGTAAGGAAGCTTTACTTCAATTCTTCATTGGTCAAATCATGGCTGAAACTAAAGGACATTATCAAGCTAAAACAATAGTAGAATTAATAAAAAAACAAAATGAAAAATAAAAAAACAGCTTTTACCCTGATTGAATTATTAGTAACTATTTCGATAATAGCTGTGCTTGTAGTTGTAACTTCAATTTCTTTTACTGATGTTAGAAAAAATTCTAAAGATGCTAAGAGAATAAATAATATAAAACAAATACAATTTGCTTTAGAATTATATCGACGTGATATTGGAACTTATCCTTTGAGTTTAAGTATAAATAGTAGTTTAGTTAATCCGTCTTCCAGTGATATTATTTATTTAAAAAAGATACCATCTAATCCTAGACCCGAAAGTAATGAACTTTGTCCCGAAACTGAATATTCGTATGAATCCAACGGTCAATTTTATTATTTAGAATTTTGTTTAGAAAAAAACGAACAAGAGATTTCATCAGGTTATAATTGTGCTTCTATCTCTGGTATAGCTACTGGAACTTGTCCTAGTCTTTAAGCCATTTTTTAATACTTTTTTCAGCTTCACTATAATCATTTATCCAATTTATTTTAATTCCCTGTTTTTCCCATCTTCTAAACCAAGACATTTGACGTTTAGAAAATTGACAAATAGCTATAAATAAGCCACTAACTAATTGTTGATAGCTTATTTTTTTTTGTAAATATCGTGCAATAAATTTATATTCTAAACCAAAACTTTCTAATCTAGTAAAACTAATTCCTTGCTGATATAGACGTTCTACTTCCCCAATCATATTTTCATTTTCTAATCTGGAAATTAATCTTTGATAAATCTTTTCTTTAATAATTTCCCTGGCTGGATTTAAACCTAAAATTAAAAAATCATACTTAATTTCACCTTTCTTAGGAGAAAAATCATTATTACTTCCCAATACTTCTAAATATCGAGCTAAACGTCTTTTATTGTTTATTTCGCTATTATTTAAACCTTGAAAAAATTTTAAATTAATTTTTTTTATTTGGTTTTGCAATTCATTTAAACTTAATTTTTCATATTCATCTCTAATATTAAAAACTGGTTTAACTTTTGTTAATAAATAATTATCAACTACGGCTTGCAAATATAGACCGCTACCACCAACTAAAAAAGGTATTTTTTTCTTATTCAAAATACTATCAATGGCTTTTAAAGCTAGTTCTTGATACTTGGCTAAAGAAAAAATTGATTTAGGATCAGCCACATCAATTAAATAATAAGGGATATCTTTACCTTGATAATTATAATCAGCTAAATCTTTACCAGTGCCTATATCCATTCCTCGATAAACCTGACGGCTATCAGCACTAATTATTTCACCACCAAATTTATCAGCTAATTTAACAGCCAAAGATGTTTTACCACTAGCTGTTGGACCTAAAATCACTAGTACTTTAGATTTAATTATTTTTTTAGTTTTATCTTTTTTTAACATTTTTATTATATTAATTCTCCCTGTAATTCAAACTCCAAGGCTTTAATAATTTTAACTTTAACAAATTGACCAATTAAATCTTTACCACCACAATTATTTTTATTACTTTTATTTATTCTAACTAATTTAGCTGTTCTAGTTCGACCAAATAATTCTCCCTTACGATTTATCCCACTAATTAAAATTTCAACTTCTTTATTTAAATATTTTTTATTATTTTTTAGAGCAATTTTTTTTAATAAATTATTTAATTCTACTTCCCTTTTCTTTTTTTCAGACAAACTAACATCATCGGCCATTTGAGATGAAACCGTTTGATAACGTGGACTATATTGAGAAATAAAAATCAAATCAAATTTTTCTTCTTGAACTAATTTTTTAGTATTTAAAAAATTCTTTTTAGTTTCCCCTGGAAAACCAACAATAATATCAGTGGTAATAGAAGCCGGCAAAGCATTTTTATAATCTAAAGCTTGTCTAATATCTTTTACTACTTTTTTGTACTGCGCTACTTTATACTTACGATTCATAGCCTGCAAAATATCATCATCACCTGACTGAACGGCTAAATGATAATGTTCACAAATATGTTGACCTGATTTTAAAACTTTAATTAGTTTAGAACTAACATCCTTAGGGTGACTAGTAGAAAAACGTAACCAAAAATTACCCGGTAGCTTATCTATTGTTTTTAATAAAGTGGTGAAATCAATATCTGATTTATAACTATTAACATTTTGAGCAATCAAAGTTATTTCCTTATACCCCTTTTTTAATAATGTTTTTACTTCTTTAATAATGTCTTTAGAAGGACGATAAACTTCTCTACCTCGAGCATAAGGCACAACACAATAAGAACAAAAATTATTACAACCATTACCAATTGGCACAAAAGCTGAAAAATTTGAAGAATAATCAGCTGGTATATCTAAATACTTTTTTATTCTATTTTCAGAAATCTTTTTTATTCCAATAAAATATTTCTTTAAATATTTTTGTAATCCAATAAAATCAGAAATATTAAACCAAATTTTAACTTTAGGTAAACGACTACGAACATCATTTCGATCACTCAAGCATCCAGTAATAGCTACTACACTTTTTTTATTTTTCTTTAAAATTTGACCTACTAAACCATAAACTCGATCTTCAGCTGCTTGTTTAACACCACAAGTAACTAAAATTACTAAATCAGCTTTTAAAAAATTACTTTCATTCTTAAAGCCTATTTCTTGTAAATAAAAAGACAAGCGTTCACTATCCGCTCGATTCATTTGGCAACCAATAGTAATAATATTATAGGTCATAAAATAGTAAATTAATTAATTGGACAATAACTTAAAGCTTTTAATTGATACAAGGAAAAAGCATCATTAATACTTTTAACTAATTCAATTCTTAAATTAAAATCTTTTAAACGTCGTTCATTAAGGTATTTTATATCTTTTTCTGGTAAAGTAAAATTATAATAATAAAGTGGTATTTTACTTGCTAAGCGATAATAATTTTTATTCATATTATCATCATCAAAACGGCCAACAATAACTTTTCTTTCCGGAAATAGAAATTTATCATGATATTCAGTTATAATAATAGACCTATCTTCAGTTAAAGAAATAACTTGTTCAACTTCAATTTTAGCTATACGACTTTTAGAAAAATAGTGTTTTAAACCTTCCTCCGAACCAGCATAAACAAATCTTAAAGATAAAAACATAATTAATATAATAAGAGAAACAGAAAATGCATTACTAACTATTTTTTTAATTCGTATTTTTTTTATCCAAAAAAATATATTTTTAATTTTTAAAATAAAGATTGAAACAAATGGAAATAAACTAATATAAATTGGTAACCAATAACGGGTATAAGAATTACCGATAGTAAAACTATTAGGATCAGGATTATCAACAAATTTCCAAGAACCATAATATAATATTAAAATTAAAGATAAAACTAACCAAGAAAGTCCATAAGTCCATACTTTTTTAAAAGTAGAACGATCATAAATAATTAAATAAACCAGGCCAAAAACAAAAGGATAAAATAAATACCAAAACATTTCAGTACAATATTTAAAAAACATAAAGAATGATTGCAAAGGATAAAAACCAAAATAAAAAATAGTATTAAAAATAGATTTAATTAAATCCCCTACTTCAGATAAATGTCCAGAAAAAAAAGATTTAAATAAACTACCACTAGCCTGACCAATATTTTCAATTGATCTATTCATTTCATTATAGCCACCATAAAAAGGTGAACCATATAATAATTGATTATTATAGAAAACTGGTAAAAGAGCTAGAAAAAGAAATGAAAAAATAATAGCTAGGCGCCACCAATTAAATTTTTTAATATTAAAAAGAAAAAACAATAATCCAGCTGGAATTAGCCATACTAATTCTGAAGTTCTAACCGCAATAGTTAATCCTAAAAATAAACCAGTTAAAAGAGCAAAAACAAAATCACGCGAAAAAAGTTCCTGATAATACTTTTTTTTATCAATTTGATTAGTTTTAATACTTGGAATTTTTTTCTGTATTAATTTCGTTAAAAAATAAAGAGCTATAATAAAAAAAGATAAAAATAGAACATTATGAAACATGCTACGAGCCGAATAATAAATTAAAACTGGAAAAGAAAAAAATAATAAAAAAGAAATAAAAGCATTTTTAGAACCAAATAATAATTTTATCAATAAGTAATAAAATATTAAGCCAATACCAGCAAATAATGGAGTTAAAAAAGGAATAATCCCTGAACCAAAAACTTTAGCTAAATTTCCATAGAGCAAGGTCATTCCTAAAAAACTAACTGGTTTAATTATACCTTGATAACTAAAATAACTCCGAGGTCTAATTATATCTTGAGCAATTAAATTATATTTTTCAAAGAAAGTTAATTGATCAGTTTCTTGATATAATTTAGTAAAAACATAATTAGCATTTTCATCAGGTGAAAAAAACTTTAAAAAATCTTGCTTAACTTGAAAAGCTGGCAAAATAGAGCTTAATATAATAAAAACTACAGATAAGATAAAAACTGGTAATAAAAACTTATCATCTTTAAAAGCTTTAATTATTGAAGATAATATTTTTTGAAAGTATTTCATAATAAAACTTTATCAAAAAAGTCTCATATAATCAATAAAGAGCTTTACAGCTCTCTATTGATAATATACAATTGTATTTTAATTATTTTTCTTTATTTAAGATATTAATACTATCTTTTAAAGCCTTAGAAGAAAATTTATCATGAATAGTAACTGATCTATTATTACTTTCTCCAGCTAAAAATTTTTTTAAATTATCTATTTTCTCTAGTTTAACTGAATTTCTATCAGGAAAAGACACTCCAAATTCTTGACCAGTAGTATCTTCTAAGGTAAATAAATCTGGTCCAATAACTTTACGATGTTCAGTTATTTCAAAATTTTTACCATAATCACCTAAAACTTCTTTTAAACTATCGGCATTTTTAAAAACTTGCTTTATTTCATACTCATTATTATTTTCAATTACTGAAGGACTACTAACGCTTTCATTTTTTATATCACTATTATCAATATTAGAAGATTGATCTGTTTCTGTAGACAGATTATTATCTGAATTTAATATATTATTAGCATCAGTATTTTCTATATTAACATTTATAGGTTTTGAAACATTTTCATAACTTCCTTCGTTTTGATAAGGTGTGTCAGGATGGTTACTTAAATCAAGATTATTATCTAAATCTATATTGCTAGCATCAATATCTTCGGTATTAGCAACAATAGAATCGGTAACTTTTGGGAAAGCTTCTTCACCTTGATTAGATGTATCAATATTATTACCTTGATTAATATGATCATCTAAATCATTCAAATCAGTACCTTCGGACTCTAAAGCTCTTCTAAAAGCTTCTTCGTCACTACCTAAAATATTAGTTTTATTATCCATAGATTTATTATAATCATCCAAATCAGTACCTTCAGATTCTAAAGCTCTTTTAAGAGCTTCTTCATTATAATCATCTAAATTAATAGCTTCAGAATTTAAAGCTTCTTCTAAAGTTTGACCAGCTTGATCTTCTGGACTAATTTCAGTTTCAAGTTCGGTTTCAATTTCAGATTCAATATTAGGCATCTCCGTTGGAACATGAGAAACTCCATTATTTAAAATAACATTAATATTACCATCAGCTCCTAAAACAACTTTATCACCTGCATGAACAATAATTTTATCAGCTGAATCAACAAAAGATTTACCATTTTCTGCATCAATAAAGGTTACTTTTTCACCACCACCCATATGACCATCAAAAATTTTAGATACTCCATCACCTGATTCTAAAACCACAGTTTTTTGAGTTTCTCCAATTGCTCTATTTATTACTGTATTAACTTCCGAACTAGAAGTTGGAGTTTCAACCGGATTAGAAACAGGAGTTTCAATTGTGCTAGAAGCAGGAACTTCGACTGAACTAGGAGTAGAAGTTTCAACTGGAACTTCTTTAATTAAATCTTCTTTATTAACATAATTATTATCAGTATGATTATCAGAAAATGAATGAACTAATTCTGGTAAAAAAGCCCCTATAAGAGCTCCTCCTATTCTAAAACTATACTTACAAAAAACGTCTACATTATTATCTAATTTATTTTCTTTTTTTTCTAATTTAATCTTTTCTTCTTTTAAATCATTTAATTCTTCCGCTTTAAATTTAAATTCTAAAAAACGAATATAAGATTTACTTTGAGCAACTTTTTCTTGTAATCTTAAATATTTTTCAGGATTATTCTTTTTAAAATTAAAATCATCTAATAAAATTAAAGCTTGAACATTAAAAATTTTTAATTGATCTAATTCTCTTCCAATATCTTGTTCTTTTGTTTTTATATCTTGTTTGATCTTTTCTTGATTAACCTTATTATTTTTTCCTTCTTTTTTTATTTGATATTCTTCATCAAGTTCTTTAAGATTTTTATACTTTTCTCTAATATTTTCAATTTGTTTAATTATATCTTCTTCAACATCTTTCTGTTCATTTTTTAAAGTTTTTTCTTTTTTATTAGAAAGAGAATCTACAAAGTTATAAGCAAGACCACCCAAATTCCAACCAACATAAGCCCCTAAAACATTTTTAAGTATAGGAACCTCTTGAGAACCAATTCTTAAACCAAGCAAAGCTCCAGCAGCTATAGTCGAATTAATAACTTTATCTTTATTAGAAATATTAGTTCCTAATAATAAATTTTTAGCTTTAGTTAATAAACTAGGTTTTTTATTAAAAAAGGCAGTTTCTTTATCAATTTGATTTTTTTCTAATCTTAATTCTGTATTATAAATTGATAAAAGTTGTTTCCGTCTTTTTTCTCCACAATTTGGATATTTTAAATCAACATAACTATTTAATATTATTTCTTGTCCAGCTTTATCCATAGCAAAAAAATCTTTATTCCATTTTTCCATTCCTTTTATAAAAGTAGCCGATGATAAATCTTGATAAACTTTATCATGATCAATATTAGTTTTAATTTCCTTAACTTTAGCATTTATAGCTTCTGTTCTGTTTTTGTCTTTTTTTTCTTTAGAAAAATATTGATCAATAATTCTAATAGTTGTAACTCCAATTAATCCACCAACACCAAAAAAAGCAGAACCAGCCATAGCGGCACCAGTATAAAGCCCAACTCTGGCTAAATCAGATAAAGCTATTTCCAATTTACCAATTTTAATTTTTTTCTTACTAGCATTTTCAGCTTTAAGAATTTCCATTTTAGCAACATTAACAATATTATCTTCGTGATTTTTTAAAACTTCAATAATATCTGTTTCGCTTAATCCTAATTTATCAGCAATTAATTCAATTTGTTTTCTAAAATCATTATTATTTAATAATGTTTGTAAATCTGTTTTTTCAATATCGGAAATAATTCCATGAAAATTATCTTTAGTTTCACTATCTTCAATTAATTGTTTTAATTTATCACTATCTTTTAATTCTGATAAATCTTTATTATCCTCACCTAAAAAAGCATTTTCTCTACTATAGAAATTAAAATTAGTTTTATTTTCTACCACTGATTCTAAAACATTAGCCACCTTATCATCCACTGGTTTAATTATTGATTCTTCATTATTCTCTATATTTTCTTTTTCTATTAATTCTTCATTATTTTCCATTGCTGTTAATTCTCCAATATTTTCTTCTGTATTTATTTTTTGTGGATTTTGAGCTCTTTTATAATCTCTAACCATTTTTTTTATCTCTTGATGAGCTTTAATTTCCCTATTTTTCATATTTTTATATTATAAAATAGATAAGTTTATTTAGTTAAACTTTGTTCAACTTCTTTTATAAACTCTTCCATAGATATTTTTATTTTTTGATCTAAATCCGGTATATATTTTTTAGTAATTTCACTTATTTTTTCAGGATCAGGAATTAAAATATCACTTAAAGATTCTTCGTATTCTTTTAAACCTTCTTCACTTAAATTTTCTAAGATAACTAAACCTAAACGACGACTAATTTGTTGTTCTAAATTAACTCTAAATTCATTTAGATCTTCTTCTGGTAAATTTCTTAGATTAAAACGATCAATTAATCCTTCAACTAAAGGATTAAGTTCAGTTGAATTTTCATTTAAAGTGTTCATAATTTTGTTTTAATTATATTTTTTTATATTTAAGAATTATAACATTTTTTTAAAAATTAGTCAAATTAAAATAAAAATACCATTTTTATTGGTATTTTTAATTATTTTCATTAATAATATCAGTTGAAGTAGCAGGTATTTGATCTTTAGTAAAATACCAATTAAGGATTTCTCCGGCGATAGAAGTTGATATACCACTACCTTCTACCCCCTCTTCTACCATAACAGTCACAACTATTTCCGGATTATTATAGGGGGCAAAAGACGTAAACCAGGCATGATTACTTTTTTCACTAGACCATTGAGCCGTTCCAGTTTTACCAGCTACTTCTACTGGTAAAGAATTTAAACGACGAGCACTACCACTAACAATAGTTTGACGCATACCATCTTTTACAATTTGAACATTTTCTTTATCAATAAAATCTTGTCTGATAATTTCTGGACTAATATCTCTTAATACTTCATTTTCATTTAATAAAACTTGTTTAACTAAATGAGGTCGATATAATTTTCCACCATTAGCAAAAAAAGCTGTAAAATTAGCTACTTGTAAAGGGGTTACTAAAATATCTCCCTGTCCAATAGAAACATTATAGGTATTTCCAATATACCAAGCTTCACCTTGAGTTTCTTTTTTCCATTCCGGCGTTGGAATAAAACCCTTACCCTCTTGTGGTAAATCTATACCACTTTGTTTACCAAGTCCAAATAAAGCTAAGTACTCATCAATTTTTTCAATTCCCAAACCTTTAAAATCATTATAACCGGCTCCAATATAATAAAAGAAAGTATTAACTGATTCAGCTATAGCTTTATAAACATTAGTTAAACCATGTCCTCCCGCTTTCCAATCAGCAAAAAACCAAGCTCCAACATTAATACCACCCGTACTCATAACCGTAGTATTAGTTGTTATAATTTTTTCCTGTAAAGCCGCTGCGGCTAAAGTTGGTTTTAAGGTTGAACCCGAAGGAAATGTTCCGCTAACAGCTCTATTAAATAATGGCCTATTAGTATCAGTAGTTAAATTACTATAATCTGTTTGACTAATTCCCTTAGAGAAAATATTATTATCATAAGATGGCCAACTAATTAAAGTCATTATTTCCCCATTATTAGGATTAAGGGCTACAATTGAAGCTCTGCTGGCATTACTTTCATCTAAATATTTTTTTAAAATTTCTTCTGATTTTTTTTGTAAATCAATATCAATACTTAAAACTAAATTATGACCATCTTCCGGATTAGTTTGAGAAACAACTTTTTTTTCTCGACCAAAAGCATCAACTTCAATATTCTTTTTACCTTTTACTCCCTTTAATTCATTTTCATAAAAATATTCTAAGCCAGATTTTCCAATATAATCAATTAAAGAATATTCCTCACCAAAAACTTCTAAATCATCTTCAGAAATTTTTCCAATATAACCTAAAAAATGAGACAAACTCAAATAATTTTCTTCAGAACTTAAATATTTTCTTCTCATTTTTACCGAAATAGATACCCCCGGCATTTCTTCGGCTGCTAAATACACAATCATAGCCGAATTATAATCAATATTATCCATTAAAAAAATTGGCTGATAAGAATCAAGTGAACCATATTCTATTTTATCTAGTTTATTTTTAATTTCAAAAAAATAAGGACTATCCGTTGTTATTTGTAAATCAGTTTTATCAGATAAAGTTGAATTCTCTATATTTGATAAAATATTAGCTAATTTTCTAATAATTTTATCTCGCTCTATTTCATCTTTTGGCAAATCAATTGGAGTTAGGTATAAAACAAAATTAGACTCATTTTTAACCAAAGGGGTCATATTAGAAGAATAAATTATTCCTCTTTTCGGTTCAATATTTTCAACTTTTATTCTATTACCTTCAGCTAATAATCTATAATCATTACCTTTAATGACTTGTAACCAAAATAGACGAACAAATAGAATAAAAAATGATAATAATAAAATTATAATAATATTTTTATTTTTTTCTAAATCAAAGGTTCTTTTCAAAATTTCTTTATCATTTTCACCAAATAAAAAAGAATCCTCCATCCAACCTAAATGATAAGAAGAATCTTTTAAATTTCCAAAACTGTATTTTTTTTCCTTAACCACAAAGGGATCTCCGTTTTTATTATAATCAAACTTCATTATCTTTATTATTAATCTATTATTTAATTAATTATATCACATTTATTAGCTAAATCAAAAGCTTAACATTGAAAAAAGCTAATTAAAATGATAGTATAAAACATATGAATAAAAAGATAATAATAATTGATGGTAATGCCCTAATTCACCGTAGTTTTCATGCTCTACCGACTACTTTAATGACAAAGGATGGTCAAATTACTAATGCTGCCTATGGTTTTGCCTCTTTTTTAATTAAAGCTTTAGCTGAAATAAAGCCTAATTATGCAGTTTTGACTCTAGATCGTAAAGCCCCTACTTTTAGACATGAATCTTACGATAAATATAAAGCTACTCGGGTTAAAGCCCCTCAAGAATTATACGACCAAATTCCAATGGTTAGAAAAATAACTCAAGCTTTTTCTATCCCAATTTTTGAATTAGATGGTTATGAAGCTGATGATTTAATTGGAACTATTACTACTAATATTAATAAAAAACACCCTAAAATTGATGTTATAATTATTACCGGAGACTTAGATACCCTGCAATTAGTTAATAATAAAACTAAAGTCTATACTATGAGTCGTGGTTTAAACGATTCTGTTTTGTATGATATAGACAAGATAAAAGAACGTTTTGGTTTAGAACCTAAACAAATAATTGATTTAAAATCCTTAAAAGGTGATGTTTCTGATAATATTCCTGGTGTGGCTGGTATTGGAGAAAAAACAGCTGTAGAATTATTACAAAATTTTTCAAGTTTAGATAATATTTATAAAAATATAAATAATGTGAAAATAAAAGATCGTACTAAAGAATTATTAATGAAGAATAAAGACATGGCTTATACTAGTTACGATTTAGCTACTATTCATCTAAATGCTCCGATTAATTTTTCAATTGATGAAGCTGAAATAAAAAATTTTGATAAAAATGCTATTAATACTGTTTTTAGTGAATTAGAATTTAAATCATTATTAAGTAGAGTTTTAAATTTAAAAATGAATAAGGGTATTGAAAATAATGATGAAAATAAATTTGAAAGAAATAAAAAAGTTTTTAATTATAATTTAATTAACGACGAAAAAAGTTTTAAATCATTTTTAACTAAAATAAAAAAAGAAAAAATAATAACTCTAGATACTGAAACTACTTCTTTAAACGCTTTAGAAGCTAAATTATTAGGTATAAGTTTCTGCTGGAAAAAAAATGAAGCCTATTTTGTTAATTTAGCTAATTATAATAAACCAGCTAATTTATTTGATAAAACTATTAATCCTTGGTTACTAGAATTAAAAAAAATAATTGAAAAGAAGGATTTAACTATTATTGGGCATAATATTAAATATGATTTACAAGTTTTAAAAAACTACAATATTAATATAAATGGTAAAATTTTTGACACCATGATAGCTTCTTATTTATTAAATCCAGAAAATCGACAACATAATTTAGATGCTTTAAGTTTTTCTGAACTTAATTGGGAAAAAATAAGTAGTGATGATTTATTTATTAATAAAGATAAAAAAAATTTTGCGGAAGTAGATGTTGAAAAATTAAGTATTTATTCTTGTGAAGATGCTGATTGTACTTTTAAACTAAAAGAAATTTTAGAAAAAAAATTAATAAAAAATAAATTATTAAAATTATTTCAAGACATAGAAATACCATTAATACCAATTTTAGCCAATATGGAAAGAAATGGTATTTTGCTTGACGTGGTTTTTTTAAAAAAATTAGGACAAAAATTAAAAACTGATATAAAAAAATTAAAAATAAAGATATATGATTTAGCCGGAAAGGAATTTAATATTAATTCTACTAAACAATTAAAAGAAATTTTATACGAACAATTAGATATTAATCCTGTTGGTATAAAGAAAACTAAAACCGGTTGGTCAACGGCTAGTGATGAATTAGAAAAAATAAAACATCTACATCCGATTATAGAGTTATTACAAAATTATCGAGAATTAAGTAAGCTCTTATCCACCTATATTGACGCCTTACCTAAACTTTTAAATCTTCAAACTAAAAAAATTCATACCAGTTTTAACCAAACTATTACTGCTACTGGTCGCTTGTCTTCTTCTGATCCTAATTTACAAAATATCCCTACTAGAACTAATTTAGGTAATCAAATTAGACAAGCTTTTATTGCTTCACCTAAACATGTTCTTTTAAGTTTAGATTATTCTCAAATTGAATTACGTGTTATGGCTCATTTATCTAAAGATAAAAATTTAATATCAGCTTTTAATAATAATTTAGATATTCATCTTTCTACCGCGGCTACTATTAATCATCTTCCTTTAAATGAAGTTACTAGTACCTTACGTCGTCAAGCTAAAGCTATAAATTTTGGTATATTATATGGACAAGGGCCTCATGGTTTAAGTCAAAGTGCTAATATTTCTTATCAACAAGCTCGTGAATTTATAGATAAATATTTTGCTTCCTATACTAATGTTAAAAAATTTATTGATGCTACTATTAAAACAGCCCGGGCAAGTAATTATACCGAAACAATGTTTGGTCGTCGACGTTTTTTACCAGAAATAAACTCTAGTGAAATAATGAAAAAACGAGCCGCTGAACGTATGGCTATAAATAGTCCAGTTCAAGGAAGTGCCGCTGATATTTTAAAAATGGCTATGATAAAAATATTTGATGAAATAAAAGGATCGTCTGATATAAAAATGTTATTACAGGTTCATGATGAATTAATTTTTGAAGTAGCTGAAAATAAAGTCGATAAATATTGTTCCCTAATAAAAAAAATCATGGAAAATATTGTCCCTTTAAATATTCCTTTAATAGCTGATGCTTCTATTGGAAAAAATTGGGGAGAAATGAAAAAAATTTAAAATAAATATATGACAACAAATTTAAAAAATGAAAAAATAGCTTTATTAGGTTTAGGCTTAGAAAATCAAGCTTTACTTACTTGGTTAAATAAAAAATATAAAAAATTAGATATAACTATTTGTGATCGTCGATCAAAAGAAATAATAAGTTCTACTTGGCCAGAAATAAAAAAATATAAAAATATAAAATGGCAAACAGAAAATGATTATAATATTAATTTAGAAAATTTTTCTCTATTATTTCGTTCTCCGGGTTGGCCAATAAATTGTCCTGGTATTTCTAAGGCTTTAAAACATAATAGCGTTTTGTCTAGTCCCATGAATTTCTTTTTTGAAATTTGTCCTAGTAAAAACATTATTGGAGTTACTGGAACTAAAGGCAAAGGTACTACTTCTTCTTTAATTTATGAAATAATAAAAAATTCTGGAAAAAAATGTTTTTTAGGCGGAAATATTGGTATTGCTCCTCTAAATTTTGTTAATAAAATTAAAAAAAATGATTGGATCGTTTTAGAATTATCAAGTTTTCAATTAGAAGATTTAGCTTATAGTCCTAAAATTGCCGTTTTAACTAATCTATTTAAAGAACATTTATCACCGGCTGACCCTAATAATCCTAATTTTCATAAAAATATTTCTAGTTATTTAGGAGCTAAATTAAATATAGCCGCTTATCAAAATAAAAATGATTACTTTGTTGTTAATCAAAAATTAAAAAATAAAATAAAAAATTATTATTTAGCTAGCCATAAAATATATTTTCATTCTTCTAATACTAAAAGTAATTTAGTAGGTGATTTTAATAAAGAAAATATTGCCGCTGCTGAAATCGTAGCTAATATTTTAAAAATAGATAAAAAAATTATAAAAACAACTATTAATAAATTTACTAATTTAAATCATCGTTTAGAATTTGTTAGAACCTTAAAACAGATTAATTATTATGATAATAGTTTTTCTACTACCCCGGAAAGTACCGTATTAGATTTAAAATCTTTTAAAAAAAATATTATCTTAATAGCTGGTGGAGCTGATAAAGGAGCAAATTTTAAAAACTTAGCTAAAGAAATAAAAAAAAGAGTTAAATTTTTAATATTATTGTCTGGTATTGGAACCGAAAGAATAAAAAAAGAATTAGATAAAATAAAATATCCTAAAAATAAACAAGAAGAAGTTAATAGTATGTCTAAAGCCGTTAAATTAGCTAGTTTAAAAGCTCAAGCTAAAGATGTTGTTCTACTGTCAACCGCTTGTGCTAGTTTTGGTTTATTTAAAAATTATAAAGAACGAGGTAATTTATTCCAAGTCGAAGTTAAACAATTAAAATAATATGATTATATTTTTTTACGGTGAAAATGATTTCAAAATCAAACAAAAATTAAAAGAATTAGAAGATAAATTTATTAAAGAAGTTGACTTAAGTGGTCAAAATATTTTTCGTTTAGATGGAGAAAAAATAAAACTTGAAGATTTTTCAGCTAAATTAAGTAGTAATTCTCTTTTTTGTCAGAAAAGAATGATAATTATAAACGACTTAATTAAAAATAAACAAAAAAATATTTTAAAAGAATTACTTGATTATCTTCAAAAAAATAAAATTGATAAATCCAATGATATTTTTATATTTATTGAAAAAAATATAAAAAGTAAAAATAATAAAGATCTATTAAAATTAACCAGTGAACAAGAAGCTCCTCTAAATATTGAAGAAAAGAAATTCTATAATTTTTTAAGTTCTCAAAAATATGCTCAAGAAATAAAGAATTTTAATTCTTTAGAATTATCTAATTTTATAAAACAAGAAATAACTTCATATAAT
The DNA here is from genome assembly GCA_035402985.1 of bacterium. GTDB lineage: Bacteria > Patescibacteriota > Patescibacteriia > Patescibacteriales > UBA12465. The sequence continues at coordinate 102,742 of DAONEH010000001.1, forward strand.
TTAAAAATTGATGCTCGTGATATTCAATTACTTATTGCTCTAGTCGGTAATAATCCTTGGACTTTAAGTAATGAAATAAAAAAATTAGCCTACTATAAACCATCCTCATCCTTACCAGAAAAAATACAAAAAAATGATATAGAAAAAGTAGTCACTGGAATTTTTACTGAAAATATTTTTAGTTTTACTGATGCTATCTCAACTCGAAACACAAAATTAGCTTTAAAAATATTAGAAGAACAATACTTATCTGGCCTTAATCCTGACTATATTTTATCAATGTTACTTCGTCAATTTAAAATATTATTACAAATCAGAGAATTATTAGATACAAACTATAACTCTCAAAAGATAATATCTTCCCTTAAATTACATCCTTTTATTATAAATAAAGGTATAAACCAAGCTAAAAACTTTGAAAAAAATACTATAAAAAGATTTTTAAATAATCTAATTGAAATAGAAAATCTTAATCGAAAAAGTCAAATAAATTTGAAAGTTTATTTAGGATTATTAATTGCCGATCTTTAAATCCAATTACATTAACAAAAGATAGAAAAACCCTTGCCTTTTTTAAATTTATTTGATATATTTAATTCAAATAGATTTCACGTCTATTTTTTAATGTTTTTGTTTTTAAATTGGGCAATTAGCTCAGTTGGTTAGAGCGCAACACTGATAATGTTGAGGTCGGAGGTTCAACTCCTCCATTGCCCACTTTTCCTTTAATTTTAGCGGGATAGAGCAGCTGGCAGCTCGCCAGGCCCATAACCTGGAGGCCGTAGGTTCGAGTCCTACTCCCGCAACTAAGAAGAGCCTCGGTAGCTCAGTGGTAGAGCAAAGGACTGAAAATCCTTGTGTCGTCAGTTCAATTCTGACCCGGGGCACTTTTTTTCGGGGCGTAGCCCAGTTGGCTAAGGCGTCTGGTTTGGGACCAGAAGATCGTGGGTTCGAGTCCCGCCGCCCCGACATAAAAATTATAATAATTTAATTTAAAAATTATAATAATTTAATTAAGAAAATATAATAATTTAAATTAATAATAAAAAATATGCCAAATAAAAAATCAGCTAAAAAAGATTTAAGAAAAAATATAAAAAGACAACAAGCTAATAATGCTATAAAAAAACAGGTTAAAGATCTTGTTAAAAAAACAAAGAAAGAAATTGAAGCTAAAAATGTTGAAGTTAAAAAAGATTTTAATCAAGTTATAAAAGCTATTGATAAATTAGCTAAAAAAGGAATAATTAAAAAGAATACTGCCGCTCGAAAGAAATCTAAATTACAAAAAAAAGTAAATACTTTAAAATAAATAATAATTTACCTATTCTTGGATTTTAGCTACTTATTAGCTTTTTCTCGGACTAGGAATAAAAGAATGTTAGACAAAAAAAACAAAGAAAAAATTATCAAAAAGTATCAAACTCATGAAAATGATACTGGTTCATCTCAAGTTCAAATAGCTATTTTATCAGCTGAAATTGAAGAATTAACCGAACATTTAAAAAAACATAAACATGACTTCTCTTCTCGTCGTGGTTTACTTAGAAAAGTTTCTGAAAGACGTCGATTATTAAAATATTTACAAAAAGAAGACGAACAAGCTTTTATTGAATTAGCTAAAAAATTAAAATTAAGAATAGCTAATAAAATGGTAGTGGATGAAGAAGAAAAAAAGAAGAAAGAAGCTGAATTAGAACAAATGATTGCTAAAGATGAAGAAGAGCTAGAATAATAATTGTTATGATAAAACATAAAGAACAACGAGTAGGAATTTTGGTAGATGTCTCTAATATGTATCATTCTGCCAAGAATTTATTTAGAAAAAAAGTTAACTTCCAAGAAATATTAAAACAAGCAGTCGCTGGTCGAAAACTTATTCGGGCGACTGCTTATGCTATTAGAACCGAAACCGAAGAAGAAACCCCTTTTTTTGAAGCTTTAAACCAACAAGGTTTTGAAGTTAAAATGAAGGATTTACAAATTTTTGCTGGTGGTGCTAAAAAAGGTGATTGGGATGTTGGTATTTCTGTTGATGCTATAAAATTAGCTGACAAATTAGATGTGATTGTACTAGTTTCGGGCGATGGTGATTTTACTCCCCTAGTATCTTATCTACAAAATAATAAAGGTTGTTTGGTTGAAGTTATGGCTTTTTCTAAAACTGCCTCTACTCGTTTAATTGAAGAGGCTGATGATTTTATTGATTTAGGAAATGATAGAAAATTTTTAATAAATAATTATAAATATTTTAAAAAATAAATAATAATTAATTATTGGTCATTAAATATCGAGAACTGTATAAGATATACAGGGCTTTAATTTAATGACCAAATAAAATTATGAATGAAGAAAAAATTATAACCGGAACTTGGTTGGGTAAACCACTAAGTTTAAGAACCGGAAAATTAGCTAAACAAGCTGATGCTTCTGTTTTAGTTCAATATGGAGAAACTGTAGTTATGGCTACAGTAGTCCAATCTAAAAACGAACGAGAAGGAATTGATTTTTTTCCTTTAATGGTAGAGTTTGAAGAAAAATTATATGCTGCTGGAATGATTAAAGGATCTCGTTGGGTTAAACGAGAAGGTCGTCCTACTGATCAATCAATCTTAACTGGTCGAATGATTGATCGAGCTATTCGCCCCCTATTTAATGATAATGAAAGACGCGATGTTCAATTAATCGTTACTGTTTTATCAGTTGATGGTGAAAATGATTATGATATTGTTTCTTTAATTGCCGCTTCAGCGGCTTTAAGTATTTCTGGTATTGAATGGAATGGTCCAATTGGTGGTATTAGAGTTGGTTTAATAGAAAATGAATTTGTTTTTAATCCAAGTTATGAACAACAAGCTCTTAGCTCTTTAGATTTGATTGTTGCTGGTACATCTAAAAAAACTATTATGTTAGAAGCTGGCGCTAATGAAATAAAAGAAGATATAATCTTTAATGCTATTAAAGAAGGTCAATCTAAAATGCAAGAAGCAATTGATTTAATAAAAAAACTACAACAAGAAGTTACTGTTAAAACAAAAGATATTAAAAAGAAATTATTAAGTGCTGATGATATAAAAAATAAAGAAGAAAAAGAAAGATTATTAAATATTGGACGAGAATGGTTAAGCAAAAATATAAAAGAAAATTTATTTAATAAAATATATTACACCAAAAATGAAAGAAAAATGGCTATGCGTGTAATAAAAGAACAATTAGATGAATATTTATTCTCACAAAATATAGAAAAAGCTCAACGAGATTTTGTTATTAAATCTTTAGTTGAAATAATGGTAGAAGAAGAAGTTACTAATGCTATTTTAAATGAAAAACGTCGAGTTGACGGTCGAGCCTTAAATGAAATTAGATTATTATCAGCTGATACTACAATCTTACCAAGAAATCATGGTACTGGATTATTCTCTCGAGGAGAAACTCAAGTTCTTTCTATAGTAACTTTAGGTGCTCCAGGAATGGAACAAACTTTAGAAGGTATTGAAGGACAAAGTAAAAAAAGATACATGCATCACTATAATTTCCCACCCTATTGTGTGGGTGAAGCTAGTCCTCTTCGAGGTACTGGTCGTCGAGAAATTGGTCATGGAGCTTTAGCTGAAAAAGCTATTATACCAGTTTTACCAAAAAAAGAAGATTTCCCATATACTATTAGAGTTGTTAGTGAAACCTTAGGATCTAATGGATCTTCTTCGATGGCTTCAACTTGTGGATCATCCTTAGCCTTAATGGATGCTGGTGTCCCTATTAAAACTCAAGTTGGTGGTATTGCTATGGGATTAGCTTCAAATAAAGATATGAGTCGCTTTGAAGTATTAACTGATATTCAAGATTTGGAAGATGGTCCCGGAGGAATGGATTTTAAAATTACTGGAACAAAAGATGGTTTAACCGCTATTCAATTAGATACAAAAACAGATGGTTTAACTGAAGAAATAATTGCTAAAACTTTTAAACAAGGCCGAGAAGCTTTAAATCAAGTATTAGATGTTTTAAATAAAGAATTATCTACTCCTCGAGCTGATTTATCTCCTTATGCCCCAAGAATTATAAGCTTTAGAGTTAATCCAGAAAAAATTGGTGCCATTATTGGTCCTGGTGGAAAAATTATAAATAAAATTATTGAAGAAACTGAAGTTTCTATTGATATTGATGATGATGGTTTAGTTATGATTTGTTCTACTAATAGTGAAAACGGAAAAAAAGCTGAAAAAATGGTAAAAGATATTGTTCGTGAATATGAAGTTGGAGAAATCTTTACCGGCAAGGTTGTACGTTTAATGGATTTTGGTGCTTTTGTTCAATTATCAACTAATCAAGATGGTATGGTTCATGTTAGTGAAATGGCTCCATATAGAGTTAGCCGTCCATCTGATTTAGTAAATATTGGCGATACTGTTCAAGTAAAAATAAAAGAAATTGATGCTCAAGGACGTATTAATTTAAGTATGAAAGGATTAGTAGAAAATGAAATATTATGGAAAGATAAAAAAGGTGAAAGCTCTGATAATGGTGGTTTTCATGATCGTGGAGGAAATGGTTATAACAACAATCACAGTAATTTCCGAAATAAACGACCAAATTTTGATAAAAAATTCTAAATATAATAATCATTGACTTTTTGTTAATATTAAGATAATATCTAAACACTAATATTAATAAAAACTGATAAGAAATTAAATTTATGCTTACAATAAAATTAGCCAAAATTGGTAAAACAAACAAAAAAATGTTCCGAATAGTTATTTGCGAAAAAACTAAAGATCCCTATGGAAAAGCTTTAGAAATATTAGGTTCATATAATCCCTATAGCAAAGAATTAAAAGTTAAAGCTGATCGAGTTAAACACTGGATTAGTAAAGGCGCTGCTATGACTCCTTCAATTAATAATTTGTTCATAACAAATAAAATAGTAGAAGGTCAGAAAGCTAAGAATTCTAAACCAGGAACTCCTAATAAGAAAAAAGTAGAAAAAATAGAAAAAGCTAAAAAGAAAGAAGCTGAAGCACAAGCTCAAGCTGAAAAAGCTAAAATTGAATCTGAAGAAGCTAAAAAAGAAGCTACTTCAGAACCAGAAACTCCAGTTGAAAATCAAGAAACTACCGAAGAACAAGTAGTTGAATAAATTTTATTTCCTTGACTTTTAGGCCAAAGGATGTTAAAATAAAACCAGGGTTGCTAATCCAACCGCACCATTTATGGTGATAATAATTAAAAAGTTCTTACAAATCTGTTAAAAATGTTAAATTCTAGACAATTTGCAAGAATTAGTCGACGACTATGTCGGAAAATCAAGACAAGCAATTTTTAGAAACTGTTATCAAATCTATTGTAAGCGTCCCTGATGCTGTTTCAGTAGAAAGAACAGTTGACGAACGAGGTGTTCTTTTAACTTTGAAAATCGATCAAAGTGATATGGGATTTGTAATCGGCCGTCGTGGTCAAACAGCTCAAGCTATCAGAACTTTATTAAAAGTTGTTGGAGCTCGAAACAATTCTCGTGTAAATCTAAAAATTTACGATCCAAATAATGGTAATCGTCCTACCAGAAGAGATGATTCAAGAAACGATTCCATGGACACATCAGCTATTGATGATTTGAAAATTTAATATTTAAAACTTTCAATAAATCAACAAAAGACCACAACTGTGGTCTTTTGTTTTTAAAAAATATATGAAATTTAATATTATCACTATCTTCCCTGAAATTTTTTCTTCTTACTTTAATGAAAGTATTATAAAAAAAGCTCAAGAAAAAAAAGTAATAAGTATAAAAATTCATAATCTTAGAGATTTTACCAACGATAAACGTCATACTGTTGATGATACAATTTATGGTGGTGGAGCTGGAATGTTACTAAAAATTGAACCATTATACAAAGCTATAAAAAAGATAGCTAAAGGAAAAAAAATAGCTAATCAAAAAATTATTCTATTATCAGCTAAAGGAAAAAAATGGGATCAAAGTTTAGCTAAAAAATATTCTAAATTAAAAAACATTACTTTAATCTGTGGACGTTATGAAGGAGTTGATGACAGAATAAAAAATTTTATTGACGAAGAAATTTCTATTGGAGATTATGTTTTAACTGGTGGTGAAATTGGTGCTATGGTAATTATTGATTCTATAACTCGTTTAATTCCTAAAGTTTTAGGAAATAGTGAAAGTTTAATTGATGAATCACATAATGAAGCTGGTATTTTAGAATATCCTCAATATACTAAACCAGCTGAATTTAAAGTGGCTAATAAAAATTATAAAGTACCAAAAGAATTATTATCTGGTAACCATCAATTAATTGCTAATTGGAAAAAGAAAAACTTAAAACAGAAATAAAAAAATACAAAAATATAATAAAAATAGGCTTAATATAAGCTTATTTTTGGTATTGACAAAAAATAAATTTAATGATAAAATGGCTCATAAAAGTTCTTTAAAAAAAATAAAGTAGCCTTTTGGGCGATCATTATATAATATAAAAAATAGAAACAGAAAAACAGTATTAACCAAAAATTTAAAAGTCATGAAAAAGTTATTTTTATTATTGACATTATTAACAGTGTCAACTTTATTATTTAATTGTAATAAAGAAGAACTTGTTAAAAAACCTGGAAAAACAGAAAAAGTTCAATTGAACTTTTCTCAATCGGAATTGAAATCAAAGGGGGTAATTACTTCTAACCAAACTATAACAGGAGATGTAGATTACTACTTCTCGTTTTGGCTTACACCTGCTCCTGATGCAAAAGGGTTATTTGAAATAACCAGCATGGATGGTTCTATTATTTATTACTCTTCCGCTAATGCCGAAAATGCCATTGATTGGAAAGCTCCAGCCACTGGAACATACTTAATGGAAGTTTCCGGTACATACAACGGGACATTTTCTTTTGTTAATATTACTATCAATGTAACTGACAACTATGTGCCCCCGGTTTCTAATACCTACCCGGTAAGATTTTATAACGCTAGAATAGACAATTCAAACGTTATAATAGATGTAGTAGTGACCAAAGGTATTTATGCGGTATCTCCATATGATAATTATGATTGGTTCTACGTAAAAAGAATCAACGGATTAAATTTTATTGGAAATCAATCAGTAACTAATGAAAACGATAGTGTAAGATTTCAATTGAGTTTTCCTGCAACAAATGGAATTTATATTGAATTTATGGCAGGTATGCATGATGGAAGCACAAATGGATTATGGCTAACACCTTCATCCTATTCTGGATGTTTACTCTATTCTGGAAGCGAAAATCTTCCGTATAATGCATCGGGTTATTTCTTTGGATTTCGTTTAGTTACAAGTGGTAATAGTTATGAAATTAAATCTTATTCCGGAACAACTATTCTTAATTTTTCCGGAACCGAGAATACAATCCCTGGAGAAGCTGGCGATTTATCCATCAACAATTACCAGGTGAGATGGACTGGTTTTACGCATTATATAAAAACCAGTTTAAATGCCCCGGTGCTACGTTATAAAATAGGGGAAAATGGTTCTTGGACTTATACATCCTTAAACCAGTTTTCACAAAACAATGACTATTGGTATTTAACATTCCCAAATCTCAGTGGAGAATTATTTTTTCAATGGGGTACTGGTAATACTAATACCAATTTTACACCGGCCAATTCTGAAATGGAAAATTCTATGTATTATGTTAGCAACTTAGGTATGCTAGCAAAAAATATATAAATTATTCCTGCTAAAACCAAAAGCCTTCTATCACAGAAGGTTTTTTTTATTAAAAAAATAATTTAAATATAATTTAAAAATTAAAAAACAAATATCTTAACAAACAAAAAAGAACTAGATTAATCTAGTTCTTTTTTGTTTTTTTGGATTTTGAAGCTAACAGGCACCAATTCTTTTTGGTTTTTCCCTATTATTTCTAATAGGCCTCTTCTTAAAAAAGAAGAGTCGACCTAAGTTTTTAAATTAATAATTTAAAAACTTAATCTCCCTAGAAAGGAGGTGATCCATCCACAGCTTCCGCTACGGATGCCTTGTTACGACTTCGTCCCTGTCGCCATTCTTACCTTCGTCCCACTTGCGTGAGCCTTCGGGTACTAACGACTCCCTTGACGTGACGGGCGGTGAGTACAAGACCCGAGAACGTATTCACCGTAGTATAGCTGACCTACGATTACTAGCGATTCCAACTTCATGAGGTCAGTTGCAGACCTCAATCCGAACTTAGAGAAATTTTTAGGGATTTGCTCCATCTTACGATTTGGCGTCCCTTTGTATTTCCCATTGTAGCACGTGTGTAGCCCAAGGTGTAAGAACCATGCTGATTTGACGTCATCCCCACCTTCCTCCCATTTAAAACGGGCAGTCTTTCATGACATATAAAACATGAAATAAGGGTTGCGTTCGTTTTCCGACTTAACGGTACATCTCACGACACGAACTGACGACAACCATGCAGCATCTGTCTAGCACCCTCGAAGGCGGATCTGTTTCCAGACCTTGCAGCTAGATGTCAAGCCTTGGTGAGGTTCTTCGTTTACCGTCGAATTAAACCACATGCTCCACCGCTTGTGCGGGTCCCCGTCTATTCCTTTGAGTTTTAAGCTTGCGCTCGTACTCCCCAGGCGGGATACTTAACGGGTTACCTTAAATTAACAGCACTGGCAGGGTCGATACTGCCAATGCTTAGTATCCATCGTTTACGGCGTGGACTACTGGGGTATCTAATCCCATTCGCTCCCCACGCTTTCGTCCTTGAACGTCAGAACTGTCCTAGCAAGCTGCCTTCGCATTGAGTATTCTTGCTGATATTAACGGATTTAACCCCTACACCAGCAATTCTGCTTGCCTCTTCCAGTCTCTAGTTTATCCATCTCTCCCGCGGCCACGAGGTTGAGCCTCGTGATTTAACAGGAGATGCGACAAACAGTCTACGGACGCTTTACGCCCAATGAATCCGGATAATGCTTGGGGCCCTCGTATTACCGCTGCTGCTGGCACGAGGTTAGCAGCCCCTTATTCATTAGGTACGGTCATTGATTCATCCCTAATAAAAGTACTTTACACCCCGAGGGGCGTCTTCATACACGCGGCGTCGCTCCTTCAGACTTTCGTCCATTGAGGAATATTCTTGACTGCAGCCTCCCGTAGGAGTCTGGGCAGTGTCTCAGTCCCAGTGAGT
>DAONEH010000002.1:0-29296 GCA_035402985.1 bacterium
GAACTAGTAGCTATAATTAATCTAACTTCATCTAAATGACAATCAATACAAACTCCGTTAGTATAAGTCCAAGGAATTTCTGTTAAAATTAATTTATTATTATCATATTTTATATCAATTTGATTTAGATCTATTTTTCGTCCTTGTAAGGTAGCTGGAGTACTAGTATCAGAACTTATAGTGATGTTTATTAATTTACCATTAGCTTCTATTTCTGTAATTCCTTCTAAATTTATAGCTTCCTCATTTTGTTGTAGTAGGGGATGATTATCATATTTATTTATTATTTCTGGGAAATAACGGACGCTAAAAGCACAAAAAATAATTCCAGCGGTCATCCAAAGACCAACTAAAATTGAACCAACGGCAAAAGAAATAATATTTTTCTTTCTTATTATGGCTAAACCTCCTATTAGGATAAAAATTGTTGGAATAGTTAATGATAAAAAACCAGTTATAATCATTAAGGCATAAGGTAATAATACAGTTATTTCTGATATGGGGATAAATAATAATTGATGAGCTGAATTATTGTATAGAAATAAGATTAAGCAACCTATACCAATTACTCCAATCCAAATTAAAGAAAATAATATCATCAGTGATCCTAAAATTATTTTTATTATTGGCCATAAATTAAGCCATATTTTTTTTAGAGCTAAAAATATTCCTTTTAAAATAATAAAAGGTAAACTAATTATTTTTTTAGTAGTTGATTGTTTCTTCCAATGTTTTTTCCAATTTTCTTTAATTTTTTTTCCACTTTTAGATAAATTTTTAAAAGCAGCAATAGTTGGAGCTTGTCCTGTCATTTCTAATTTTTGATGAGCCGTTTTAGCTTCGGGCATAGTTATCCATAAAATTAAATAGATAATAATACCACTACCACCAGCAAAAACTAAAGCACATAATATAATTCGAATAAAAACCGGATCAATATCAAAATAATTTCCTAAACCAGCTGATACTCCAGCAATTATAGCATTATCAGTATCACGATAAAGTTTTCTGGTAGTAAAATTATTATTATAATTATTTTTTTCGGTATTACCAATTTCTCGATCAAAATCTTCACTAGTTCCCATTATTTTTATAATATCATCAATATTTTTTTCAGTAATAACATCTTTGTAATTAGTCAAAGTTGATTTTAATTTTTCGGCAATACTATTTTCAATATCACTTATTACTTCATCAGCATCAGTATCACTCCCACAATGTTCTCGAATATTATTTAAATAATTAAGTAATTTTTCATAAGCTTCTTCTTCAATGACGAAGTTTTGGCCGTTTAAATTAATTGTTATTGTTTTGTTCATAGTTTTATTTTTTTAAATTAGTTATAGTGTCGCTTATATTTTGCCATTGTTGGCTATAGGCATTTAAAAATTGTTGACCCTTTTTAGTTAAGGTATAATATTTTCGAGGTGGACCCGATTTGGATTCTTCCCAATTATAATTTAATAAACCGGAACTTTTTAAACGAGAGAGTAGGGGATAGATAGTTCCTTCGACTACAGTTAATTTTGCTTTTTTAAAACTGGAAATAATTTCGCTCGCATAAGTTTCTTTTTTAGAGATAATAAGTAAAATAGCAAATTCTAAAACTCCTTTACGCATTTGAGCGGCGGCATTTTCCATATTTTTCTTTAAATCATTATCCATAATTTTTATTATTTTTTATTTTAATATTTACTATTTTAAGTATATCACATACTACCTTATTATACAAGGTAGTGTCAATATATATAAAACAGTAATAAAATCAGCATATTTACTTATAGCTGGTAATATTATAAAATAATAGGGTAAATAATTAATTAATATAAACATGAAAAAGAAAACAATTATTTCCATGGTTTTATTTATTATTTTTTTTATTTTTTCAATAATAATTTTAATTAAAAATAATAATCAAAAAATTAACGATTCTATTACAAGTGATATTATTTTATTTTATGGTGATGGTTGTCCCCATTGTTTAATTGTAGAAGATTATATAAATGATAATAATGTTTTAGATAAGATAAATATAACTCAAAAAGAAGTTTATTATGATGAGTTGAATGCTCAAGCTTTAAGAGAAAAAGCTAGTCTATGTAATTTAGATACTAATTCTATTGGGGTACCATTTTTATGGGATTCTTCTAATTGCTATATTGGTGATCAAGAAATTATTAATTTTTTAAAAAGTAAAATTAGTCAATAAATATTATGAAAAAGTTTTTTATAGTTTTAACTTCATTTTTAAGTTTTTTAATAGTTAAACCAGTTTTAGCTGTTTGTCCAGTTTGTGCTATTGCGGTTGGAGCTGGTATTGGTTTTTCTAGATGGTTAGGGATTGATGATATGATTACGGGTTTATGGGTAGGAGCTTTAACCGTTTCTTTAATCATGTGGACTATTTCTTGGTTTAAAAAGAAAAATATTTCTTTTAAAGGACGAGATATAATAACTATTTTAGCCTATTATTTATTAATCGTCGTACCATTATATTTTTTGGATTTTATTGGTAACCCCTTAAATATTTTATGTGGCTGTCCAGTTTTTGATAAATTAGTTGTTGGAATTATACTGGGTAGTTTAGCTTTTTGGTTCCTAGCTAATTATTATGAAGATTTAAAAGCCAGAAATAATAATCGAGCCTATTTTCCGTTTCAAAAAGTAGTGATGCCAGTAGGGTTTTTAATAATTTTAAGTTTTGTTTTTTATTTTTTAACTAAATAATTATAATTAAAAACAATAATATGGATAAAGATAATAAGATAAAAGATTTAAATGAATTTATTGAAAAAATTGATCAAATGAAGAAAAAAGAAAAAATGGATTTATCATCTGATCAAGACCTAAGTATTGCTATTATGAATTTGGTTAGTATTGAAGAACATTTCTTTTTTTCTGGAGCTAAAACTGGCAAAACCGAATATTATGATATATTAAAAGATGTCAGAGAAATGCGTAAAGAATTATTAAAGAAGATTATAAAAGAACCTGAAGCTGAAGTTTGGTGTATCTCTAAGCATCTACTAGCCGCTAGTTATCGTTTAATGGAAGTTGGTACTAAACAATTAGGTCAAGATAAAAAAGAAGAAGCTTATGATTTATTTTCTAAAGCTTATAATCTTTATTCCTTGTTTTGGGGTTTAAATATGAATTTAATAAAGACCGGGGATATTAAAAAAATTGATGATGACGCTTTAAATAAAGAAGATCAAGAAAAGAAAGGATTTATGGGTAAATTAGGCCTATTAGTTAAAAAAGCTATTAATTGTTGTATTGAATAGAATAATCGTGTAGAATACAATATAATATTATTAAGTTGAGCTAGGAAGATAAATTCCAGCTTGTTTTTATTTCAAAACTATAATTTATGAATGATAAAATAATTATTAGAGGTGCTCGCATGCACAATTTAAAGAATATTAATCTAGAAATACCGCATAATCAATTGACAGTTATAACGGGAGTATCGGGTTCAGGTAAATCTTCTTTGGCTTTTGATACTATTTTTGCTGAAGGACAAAGACGTTATGTTGAATCTTTATCGCCATATATGCGTCAATTTTTAGGTCAAAAAAAACCAGCCGAAGTTGATGAAATTATTGGTTTAGCTCCGGCTATTTCTATTGATCAAAAAGCTTTATCACATAATCCTCGTTCCACTGTGGGAACTTTAACGGATATCTATGATTATCTAAGAGTTTTGTATTCACGGGTCGGTGAGGTTTTTTGTCCTAAATGTGGACATAAAATTCAAAAATTAACCCTAGAAGAAATGGTTGATATTTCTTTAAATCGAGCTAAAGAATCTAAATCTAAATATATTACTATTATTTCTCCAGTAGTGCGAGATCAAAAAGGGGAGTATTATCAATTACTTTATGATTATTTATCCTTAGGTTATAGCGAAGTTAGAATTGATGGTAATATTTTTTCTTTGCGTGATCAAATTAAATTAAGTCCTAATAAAAAACATAATATTGATATTATTATTGATAAGGTAACTTTAAATGATGAATCACGACTATTTGAGGCTATTGAAAATGCTATTGCCTATAGTCAAGGCTTAGTTTTTGTATCTTTAGATGATAAAGATGAATTTCTATTATCGGCTAATTGGACCTGTCCTAATGATAATTTTGCTTTTCCAGAAATTGAACCACGTCTTTTTTCTTTTAATTCACCTCATGGGTCTTGTCCGTCTTGTTTTGGTTTAGGAAAAATAGGTTTTTATGCTAATGAGACTTGTCCTAAATGTAATGGTCAGAGACTGAGAGAAGAATCTTTATCGGTAAAGATAAATAAAAAAAATATTGCGGAAGTTACATCTTTATCTATTTATAAGGCGGTAAATTTTTTTGCTGAAGTTTTAGAAAAATTAACAAGTAGACAATTAAGTATAGTAGAAACAGTTATGCAACAAATAATTGATCGTTTAGAGTTTTTAAATAAAGTTGGAGTTGGTTATTTAACTTTAAATCGTAGTGCCGAAACTTTATCAGGTGGTGAAGCTCAGCGGATAAGATTATCATCTCAAATTGGTTCGCAATTATCTAGAACCCTATATGTTTTAGATGAACCAACTATTGGTCTTCATGAACGGGATACTTTTAAATTAATTGAAACTTTAAAATCATTACGTGATAAAGGTAATACTGTTATTTTAGTAGAACATGATGAACAAACTATCCTACAATCTGATTATTTAGTAGATATCGGGCCACTGGCTGGGGTAAATGGGGGCGAGATTGTAGCTATTGGTAATACTAAAGATTTACTTAATAATGATAAAAAAAATACTAAATCTTTAACCTTGGATTATTTAAAATCTAGAAAAAAGATTGATATTCCACTTAAAAGAAGAAATCAAAATAAAGGGATTATAAGTATAAAAGGGGCCAGAGCTAATAATTTAAAGAATATTAATGTTGATATTCCTTTAGGAAGAATGGTTGGTCTATGTGGAGTATCAGGTAGTGGCAAATCATCATTATTATATGATGTTTTGTATAAAAATATTGTACATGAAAAAAATAATAAAAATAAAAAAAATAAATTAGTTAATGTTTCAGAAATAAAGGGAATTGAAAATATAAATCGAGTAGTAATAATTGATCAATCACCCATTGGTCGAACTCCACGATCTAATCCTGCTACTTATACTGGAATATTTACTCCGATTAGAGATTTTTTTGCTTCTTTACCAGAATCTAAGGAGAGAGCTTATTCTTTATCACGTTTTTCTTTTAATCGAGCTGGAGGTCGCTGTGAAGCTTGCCAAGGAGCCGGAGCTAATTTAATTGAAATGCATTTTTTACCAGCTGTCTTAGTAGAATGTGAAGTTTGTGGTGGTCGACGTTTTAATCGAGAAACTTTACAAGTTGAATATAAAGGGCATAATATTTCTGATGTTTTAAATTTAAGTGTTGATGAGGCTATAAAATTATTTGATGGTAATTATTATATAACAGATAAATTAAATATTCTTCAATCAGTGGGTCTAGGTTATTTAAAATTAGGTCAAAGTGCTACTACTTTATCAGGTGGTGAAGCTCAAAGAGTAAAAATTGCTAAAGAATTAACTTATGTTTTAGGCCAAAAAACATTATATTTATTAGATGAACCAACTACGGGCTTACATTATCATGATATTTCGGTTTTACTTAAGGTTTTAAATAAATTAGTAGATAAAGGTAATACTGTCATAACTATTGAACATAATATGCATATGTTAAAATCAATGGATTATTTAATTGATTTAGGTCCCGATGGTGGAGAACAAGGTGGCTATTTATTAGCTCAAGGTGAACCAGAAGATTTAATTAGAAATGATAAGAGTATTACTGGTAAATATTTAAAAACTTATTTAAAATAAACATATGGATGAAAATTTAAAAAAGACAACAAAAAATAGCGTAGTTTTAGATTTCTTTAAATTAATGAAGCCTTATAATAAAACGGTTGTTTTTTTATTTGTTTTTATAATAATAATTGAGGCCGTTAAGATGATTGGTCCCTATATTTTAAAATTACTGATTGATGGGCTTTATTCTTTTTCAATTAATAAACTTAATTATTTTATTTTTCTTATCATATTTTTCTTTTTATCTTTAGTAGTGGTATCAATAATGGATTATTTTAAAGATCGAAAAATATTTGGTATGTTGATTAAAGCTGAGTATGATATTCCGGTAAAATGTCAGAAAAAATTATTAGAATTAGATTTAGCTTATCATCAAAAAGAGGAAACCGGAAACAAAATAACAAAAATAGAACGTGGAATTTTTAAATTTACTGATTTATTGGGAACAATTTTCTGGGAATTATTACCAGTTATTTTTCAAATTATTTATACCTCCATTATCTTTATTATTATTGATTATCGTTTTTTTCTAGTTTTTATTATCTTTTCTTTTGTTTTAGTTTATTTAAATATTAGTATAAACAAAAATATATATCCGACCAGAAAATTAAGATATAAAAGTTATGAACAAGCTTCTGGTAAAATGGTTCAATCAATTATTAATGTTAATACCGTTCAATCATTCTCTCAACAAAAAAAAGAAATTGAAGAATATTCATTTTTAAAAAATAATATTTTAAAAGCTGAAAATAAGGAATGGTTTTATATTTTAAAATTTGCTAATTTAAGGGAAATTTTAGTTGGTTTAGGTCGAGTTTTATTCCTATTTTTTGGTATTTTTTTTGTAGTTAAAAATCAAATTAGTATTGGTACTTTAGTTTGGATGATAACTTTATCAGAAAAATCTTTTTCCACTTTATCTCGAGCTTTTCGTCTTTATGATCGTTTTGCTGAAGGAGCTGAAGGAATTAATCGAATCTCAGAATTATTAAAGACCGAAAGTTTAATTTTAAATAACGGAAAAACAAAACTAAATAAAGTTAATGGTTCCATTAATTTTAAAAATGTTACTTTTGCTTATCAAGGAGATAATAATATTTTAGATAATATCAATCTTAATATTCCAGCTCAATCTATTACAGCTTTAGTGGGGCCATCTGGTGGTGGTAAAACTACTATTGCTCGTCTTATTTTCCGACATTTTGATCCAATATCAGGTGAGGTCTTACTAGATGATTATAATTTAAAAGATTTAGAATTATTTAATCTAAGAAGTTTTTTATCAATTGTTCCACAAGATGTGGAAGTTTTTAATTCATCTATTGCTGATAATATTGCCTATTCTAAAAAAGAAATTTCTTTAAATGAAATTAAAGCCGCGGCTAAAGTGGCTAATATTGATGAATTTATAGAAAGTTTACCTGATAAGTATAATTCTTTAGTTGGTGAACGTGGCGTTAAATTATCAGGTGGACAGCGACAAAGAATTGGTATTGCTCGAGCAGTTTTGGCTAATCCTAAAGTTTTAATTTTTGATGAAGCTACTAGTAATTTAGATGCCGAAAGTGAAAGATTAATTCAAGATGCTATTTTTAAAATTTCAAAGAATAAAACAATAATTATTATTGCTCATCGTCTTAGTACTATAAAAATGGCTGATAAAATAATTGTTATTGAAAATGGGCAAGTAGTGGAAGAGGGAATGCATTTACAATTAATGAATAAAAAAGATGGTCTGTATAAAAAATTAGTTGATTTGCAATCAATTGGTGAAGTAAGTAAAAATTAACCATAATAATTTATTATGGATAAACTTAAGAAACAATTAAAAAATATTTCTAAAAAACCAGGTATCTATTTTTGGTTGGATGCTTCCGGTAAAGTTTTGTATGTGGGACGAGCTACTAGTTTGCATAATCGTCTTAGTCAGTATTTTTTATCAGGCCTTGATGATCGAATAAAAGAAATGGTCCATTTAGCTAAAACTATCAAAACTATTGAAACTAAAACATTATTAGAGGCCATAATTTTAGAAGCTAAGTATATAAAAAGATATTGGCCCAAATATAATATAAAAGATAAAGATGATCGATCTTTTATTTATATAATTATATCAAAAAAAGATTGGGCTTATCCTTTTATTGTTCGAGGAAAAGATTTAAATAAATATCAAATTAAAGATTATTATATTTTTGGTCCTTATCAATCAACTATATTAATAAAAAATGCTTTAAGAATAATTAGAAGAATTTTTCCTTATGGAACTTGTCAGCCAAATTCTTCTAAAGCTTGTTTTGATTATCAAATTGGTTTATGCCCGGGATCATGTGTGGGTAAAATAAAAAAGAAAGATTATAATAAAAATATAAAAAGTATTATTCTATTATTATCTGGTCAAAAAGAAAATTTATTAAAAAAATTATCCTTAGCTAATCCTAATCAAGCTCAAGCTTTAAAACATTTACAAGATGTTTCTTTATTAGAACGAGATAAAAATTTGTCAGATATCTATTTTAATAGAATAGAGGCTTATGATATTTCTCATTTAGCAGGCCAAGAAAATTATGGTTCAATGGTAGTATTTGATTCTCAAGGAGAAGTAGATAAAAATGAATATCGATTATTTAAAATCAAAAATGAATTTTTTAGTGATGATCTTAGAGCTTTATCAGAGGTTTTAAATCGTCGTCTTAAGCACCAAGATTGGCTTTATCCTGATCTCATACTAATTGATGGGGGACGACCTCAAATTGATTTTTTAAGTAAAATTTTTAAAAAATATAATATTAATAATGTTGTTGGTTTATCTAAATTTGCGGGAGATGAATTAGTATTTTTAAAAACAGCTACCAAAGATTTTAAAGATAAAGTTTTAAATATAAAAGATATTTTACTTCAAGCCAGAGACGAGGCTCATCGTTTTGCTAATTATGCTCGTAAAAAAAGTTTTAATAAAAGAATTAAAAATAAGATTATTTAAAATAAGCTTGACTAAATTAAAAATTTTTTTTAATATACCCCTAGAATAAAAAAAATTAAATAATATAAAAAATTAATCATGAATATGAATGAAACAGATGAAACTAATGAAATTAAATTCTTTTTAGAACCATTGACTGAATTTGCTAATATGGCGATAGAAGTTAAAGTGAAAGAAAAGAAAGTTTATTACTTAGATGTTTCTGGTAATAAGCATTGTGGTTTTTTAACTACTAAAGATGTAGTGGCCGATGTCTCTAAAACAATAAAATGTTTTCCGGAGATAAAGTTTAACATTTTTGTAGTTAATAATTCAGGGATCTTAGAAGAAAATGGTTTTCATTTTCAACAACATCCTGATTATTATTAAAAATTCCACAAAAGAATTAAGATCTCTTATAAAATAGAGGTCTTCTTTTTTTTTGATGACATTTTTTTATTAAAATGATATAATCAATCTGGTCTTAATAATTAATAATTTTAAAAATATGGCTAGGATAATTGGTCCAGGTTATTCTTATGACGATGTTTTGATTGTTCCAAAATATAATCGAGTAGCATCTAGAAAAGATGTATCTTTTAAAACTAAAGTAACCACTAATCATTATATTGATATTCCTTTTTTAGTAGCTAATATGGATACGGTATGTGAAAGTGAGATGGCTATTGTTATTGGACGATTAGGTGGTTTAGGAGTGCTTCATCGTTTTATGAGTATAAAAGATCAAGCGAAACAAGTAGCTAAAGTAAAAAAAGAAAATTTATTAACTGCCGCCGCTATTGGTATAAAAGACTACGAAGAACGAATTATTGCTTTAAAAAAAGCTGGAGTTGATATTTTAGTTTTAGATGTAGCTCATGGTCATTCGAAGCGAGTTGGTAAAACTTTAGATTATATTAAAGAAAATTATCCTGAGATTGATGTTATGGTGGGTAATATTGCTACTAAAGATGCGGCTGAGTATTTTATTAGTAAAAAAGCTGATGCTATTAAAATTGGTATTGGTCCAGGTTCTATGTGTATAACTAGAATTATGGCTGGGGCCGGAGTTCCACAAATTACTGCTATTATGGATGTCTATGCTGCTACTCAAGGTCAAGTACCAATTTGTGCTGATGGTGGTATTAAAATTTCAGGTGATATTACTAAAGCTATTGGAGCTGGAGCTGATACCGTAATGCTGGGATCATTATTTTCTGGAACTAAAGAAACTCCTGGTAAAATTATTAAGAAAAAAGGAAAAAAATATAAAGAATATCGAGGTATGGCTAGTTATTTAGCCACTATTAAAAAAATGGCTTTAGATGGAAAGAAAAAAGAAGAAGTTGTTCATGTTGAAGGGGAAGTTACTCTAGTAGAATATAAAGGTTCAGTTATTCCTATTGTTAATAAATTATTAGGGGGCTTAGCTTCGGGTATGACTTATGTTGGAGCGGAAAATATTAATAAATTAAAAGGGAAAGCTGATTTTATAAACATCACTGGAGCTGGAATTAAAGAAAGCATTGCTCATGGTTTATTAAAATAATATTTAAAATAGAATAATATTAAAATTAATATATTTTTTTATGTTAACTTTAGAAGAAGTAAAAAAACATCCCGGGATAAAAGAATGTATAAAAAAATCAGCTTATTATCTAAATCATTTAGGTTTTACTGATCATGGACCACGTCATATTAATATGGTTTCGGATCGAGCTAAAAGTTTAGCTAAAAATATCGGTTTAAGTACACGAGAACAAGAATTGTCAGCGATTGCTGGTTATTGTCATGATATGGGTAATTTTCTACAAAGATCAGAACATTGTTTTGCCGGAGCCATGCTTTTTTCTCAGTTTTTCTCTCAAGATGATAATCTATCTGAAGTTTTAGAAATAGTTCAGGCTATTAATGATCATGATGAGGGAAAACATGAAATTGTTAGTAATATTGGAGCCGTTTTAGTATTAGCTGATAAGTCGGATGTTCATCGTAGTCGAGTTCGAGATACTAGTCCACAAAATATAAAAAAAGATATTCATGATCGAGTTAATTATTCAGTAATTGATTCTAGTTTTAGAGTTAATAAACTTAAGAAGGAAATTGTTTTACGTTTAAAAATTGATTTAAAAATTACAGGAGTAATGGAATATTTTGAAATTTTTAATGATCGTATGATTTTTTGTCGTAAAGCAGCTACTTTTTTAGGTTATAAATTTGTTTTAATTATAAATAATTTTAAATTATTTTAAACTTAATTTTCTTTTAAATATTTTTAAAAGGGAATAATAAAAAATATGAATAATAAATCAAGTGAAAAATTAAAAGAAGTTATTGCTAATAAACTAACAGGTAAACCACGTTGTTATACTGGTTTTAAATTACTTACTGTTATTGTTTTTATTTTAGCTTTAACAACTATAGTTATTATATCTATTTTACGAGATCGAATTGTAAATAATTATAATAATCAAGTTTCGGTTGCTGGTCGAGGTGAAATTTCTTATCAACCAGATATAGCTAATGTTACTTTAGGTGTTTCAATTAATAAAAGCGCTAAAGCCGAAGAAGCTTTAACTGCTTTAAATGATAAAGTTTCTAAGATTGAAAAAACTTTATTAGGTTTAGGAATTGAGGCTAAGGATATAAAAACTCAAACTTATTCACTTTATCCTTATTATGATTATATAAATGGTATTAGTACTTTAGGTGGTTATAATGCTAATCAACAAATTGTTATAAAAATAAATAATGTTGATAAAGATATTAGTTTATTAAATAAAGTTGTATCAGAATCAACTAAAGCTGGAGCTAATCAAATTGATGGTATTACTTTTACTAGTTCTAATATTGAAACTTTAAAACAGGAGGCTCGAATCTTGGCTATAAATGATGCTAAAAACAAGGCAGTTGATTTAGCAAGTAATATTGGTGTATCATTAGGAGACATTGTTGGTTGGTGGGAAAATGTTATTAGTCCGACTATTAATTATTCCTATTCTTCTTATGGGGGTGAAGGTTTAGGTGGTGGCGGAGCAGAAAATTCAAATATTAGTGTAGGAAATTATGAAGTGGTTATTGAATTAAATTTAAATTATAAAATTAAAAAATAATATCATATGATTGGAGTTTTTGATTCAGGTGTAGGTGGATTAACAGTTTTACGTCATTTTTTACTTGATTATCCAAATTATAATTATATTTATTTAGGAGATACCGCTAATGTTCCTTATGGTAATAAATCTCCAGAAACAATTTATGGCCATACTACTAAAGCCATAGATTTTTTATACGCTCAAGGTTGTCGTTTAATTATTATTGCTTGTAATACTTCGTCCGCTCAAGCTTTAAGACGAATACAACAAGAAGCTAAATACCCAGATTTAAGAGTTTTAGGAGTAATTAGACCAATTGCCGAAAAAGTTGCTTTATTAAAAAATGTAAAAAGAGTTGGCATCATCGGAACTAGAGCAACTATTAATTCTAATATTTATTTTGATGAAATAAAGGCTTTAAAAGATGATATTGAAATTTTTCAAAAAGCTACACCATTATTAGTTCCATTGGTTGAAGAAGCTTGGTTTAAAAGACCAGAAACCAGAATGATTTTAAAAAAATATTTATTGGAATTAAAGGTTAAACAAGTTCAAGTTTTAGTATTAGCTTGTACTCATTATCCTTTTTTATTAAAAGATATAAAAAGAATAATGGGAAAAAAATGTTTAGTTTTTGATCCCGGTAAGGTTGTTAGTGATAGTTTAGGTGACTATTTAAAACGTCATACTGATATTAAATTATCTAAGGGTAAAAAAGATAATTGTTGTTATTATGTAACGGATAATGTTGAAAAATTTAAAGAATTAGGTGAAATGTTTTTAAAGAAAAAATTAGATAATGTAAAAAAGGTAGATTTAAATTAATTTACCATTTTTTTAGATCTAGTTTATAGCCTCGTCCTTTAATAGTGTGAATTAACTCTCTTTTATTACGATTTGGATTTAATTTTCGACGTAGTTTTAAAATATGAGATTCAATAGTATTAGAAAAAGGATCAGCATTAAAATCCCAAATATTTTCCATAATAACAGTATGTGAAAGGACCTTACCTCTATTTTTTAATAAAAATTCCAGTAGCATCATTTCTTTAAAGGTTAAATAAATACTTTTCTTATCTCGTGTTACTAAGTGACGATCAATATCAACTATTAAGTCATCAATTTTATAAATTAATTTTTGAGTAATATTGGGTCGGCGAATAACAGCCTTAATGCGGGATAATAATTCACTAAAAATAAAAGGTTTAGTGACATAATCATCAACTCCTAAATTAAAAAAAGCTTCCTTAGTTTCTAAACTAGCATCAACTGTTAAAACTATTATTTTTATATTTTTATCTTCCTGTCGAATTTCTTTTATAACTTCCTGACCATTTTTTATAGGAATATTATAATCAACTATAATTAAATCATAGTGATTGGTTCTAAATAGAAATAAACCATTATTTCCATCATAAGAGAAGTCAACTGAAAAGATTTCTTTATTTAAAGATTCTTTCAGGAGGGAAGTGACTGTTTTGTCATCTTCAATAATTAATATTTTCATAATTTTTTTAAATAAAAATATAATAATTATAATTTTATTTAAATTAAGAATAAATAATAATGACTTGTTATTTTAATATATTATACAATATTTAAGTATTAAGGTTTTTAAATTCTAGATAAATTTATTATAAATTATTATATAGCTTATATTGTTTATTTTATTTGTTTTTATGTTATAATTAAGGTATTAAAAATATGGCTGAAACTCAAAAAATAAAAAATATTGCAAAAAATACATCTTATTTAACGGTAGCTTTAATAATTCAAAAAGTTATCTCGTTTTTTTATTTTATTTTATTAGCTCGTAATCTAGGTCCAGATAGTTTAGGCCAATATTATTTTGCTATTTCTTTTACCACAATTTTTGCTATTTTTATTGATTTGGGTTTAGTTAATTATTTAATTCGGGAAACAGCCAAAACTAAGGAAAAATCAGAAAAATTATTATCAAATATTCTAGGTTTAAAATTAATCACTTCATTTTTATCAGTGTTAGCTGTCTTTTTATTTATTAATATCTTAGGTGATTATGATGCTTTAAGTCGACAATTAGTTTATATCTCTAGTATTTGTATGGTACTTGATTCTTTTACTTTAACTTTTTTTGGAGCAATTCGTGGTTTTCATAATTTAAAATTTGAAAGTATCTCCTCAATTATTTTTCAATTAATTGTTTTAGCTGTTGGTTGGACCTTTTTAATATTAGGTTTGGATTTAAGATTAATAATGTTATCTTTAGTTTTAGCTAGTGTTTTTAATTTTATTTATTCTGGGGCAATTTTAAAATTTAAAATAAAAATGCCAATTAAATTTTCTTTTAATTTACCTATTTTTAAAAATATCTTAATTTTAAGTTTACCTTTTGCTTTTTATGGTATTTTTCAACGTTTATATACCTATTTAGATTCAGTCTTATTATCTTTTTTTTCGGGTGATTATTATGTCGGCATTTATCAAGTAGCTTTTAAAATAATTTATGCTTTACAATTTTTACCGATGGCTTTTGTCGCTTCACTGTATCCAGCTATGAGTTATTATTGGTTAAATAATAAAGAACAATTAAATACCGCTTTTAGACGTTCACTTGATTATTTAATGATGATTTCAATTCCAATTTCAGTAGCCGTTTTTTTATTAGCTGATCAAATTATTATGATTTTTAAAAGTGGTTATGAGGGAGCTCTATGGCCACTTAGAATTTCTATTTTGGCTTTAGTATTTATCTTTGTAAATTTTCCGATTGGATCTTTACTTAATGCTTGTGATCGTCAAAAGAAAAATACTAGAAATATGTTAATTACTTTAATAATGGCTATTATTTTAAATATTATTTTAATACCAAAATTTCAGGCAGTGGGGGCTTCAGTTGTGGTATTAGTATCTAATGGTTTAATGTTTATTTTAGGAATTATAGAATGTCGAAAAATTATTACTTATAAATTTAAAAGCAATATTATTAATTTTTTAAAGATACTTTTAGCTTCAATTTTAATGGGGGGATTAATAATTATTTTAAAAAATCAAATAAATATATTTTTATTATGTTTTTTTGCTATGATACTTTATTTTATCATTTTATTTTTGTTAGGTGCTTATAATAAAGAAGATTTAAAATATATTTTAAAATCTTTTAAAAAAGATAAAGCTCAAGAAATATAATATGAAATTTTTATTATTAACATTAGAATATTTTCCATTTAAGGGCGGGGTAGCTAATTATTATACTAATCTAGCTTATTATTGGCCTAAAAATAGTCAATTATCGGTTTTAAATAACAATAATAATGAACTTTTAAGAAAAAAGGGGATTATAAGGTGGAGTAAAACAATATTTAAATTATACCATCAAGTTAAGAAAAACCAAATTAATTATATAATTGTTGGTCATATTTTACCTTTAGGCACAGCCACTTATATAATTAGTAAATTATTTAAAATAAAATATGCTGTAGTTTTACATGGTATGGATTTTAGTTTAGCTACTAAAAATTATTATAAAAAAACATTAAGTCGATTAATTTTAAATCGAGCTGATAAAATAATCTCAGCTAATTCCTATACATCTAAATTAATAACTGATTTTATAAAAGATAATAATAAAGTTAAAGTTATTAATCCAGGGGTAAAAGATTTTTCTAATTTTAATTGTGATAATAATGAAAGTATTCGTTACAAAAATGGTTTAACCGATTATAAAATTTTATTTAGTTTAGGTCGTTTGGTAAAACGTAAAGGATTTGATTATGTTATAAAAGCTTTAAAAGAAATTTTAAATAAACGTCCCGATTTTGATTTATTATATATAATTGCTGGTCAGGGCCCAGATTTTAATTATTTAAAGCAAGTAGCTTACGAAGAATTAGGTCCTAATTGGGAAAAATATATTAAATTTGTTGGGGAAGTAAGTGAATCAGAAAAATGGTCATTACTGTCTTGTTGTGATATATTTATTATGCCATCTCGTAATATTCTAGGAGATTTTGAGGGATTTGGTATTGTTTATTTAGAGGCTAATCTAGCCTCTAAGGCGGTAATTGCTGGTCGTAGTGGCGGAGTTAGTGATGCGGTTGAATCAGGTGTTAACGGTTTATTAGTTAATCCTGAGAATATAGGTGAAATTAGTCAGGCTATCTTAAGTTTATTAGATAAAGATTTTTTAAGATTAAAATTAGGTCAATTAGGCCGAGAAAGGGCTTTAAAAGATTTTAGCTGGAAACATCAAATTGAACTTATGTATAATTTTTTAATTAAGTAATATGATTTCTATAATAATTCCTGTCTATAACGGAGAAAAAACTTTATTAGCTACTTTAAAAAGTATTGAAAATCAAACTTGGCGTGATTTTGAAGTTATTATTGAAAACGATGGTTCAACTGATAATACGCAAAAAGTTTTTGAAAATTTTTCTAAAAATAATAAATTAGATAATTGTTATTATTTTATTAATAATAATAAAAATCAAGGAGCACCTGTAGCTAGAAATTTAGGTTGGCAAAAAGCTCAAGGTGAATTTTTATTTTTTTGTGATGCTGATGCTGTTTTAAAGACTGATGCTTTGGAAAAAATGCAACAGTCTTTAAAAGATAATCCTAGTTCGGCTTATGCCTATTCTTCCTTTTATTGGGGTAAAAAACTTTTTAAATTATGGCCCTTTGATCCCAATCGTTTAAAAAAAATGCCATATATTCATACTATGGCTTTAATTAGAACAGAAACTTTTCCTAAAAATGGTTGGGATGAAAGTATTAAAAAATTACAAGATTGGGATTTATGGTTAACCATGTTAGAAAATGGTCATACTGGTGTTTTTATTGAAGAAGCTTTATTTAAAGTTAGTCCTAGTGGTAATATTAGTTCCTGGTTACCAGCTTTTGCTTATAAAGCATTACCATTTTTACCTCAAGTAAAAAAGTATAAACAAGCTATGGCTATTATTAAAGCTAAGCACAATTTAAGTTAATAGATTAATATGTTTGATTTTAATTATATTTTAAAAAATAAAAGAAAAATTGCTGTTATTACGGCTATTATTTTTTTAGTTGAAGCTACTTCTTTTTTATCATATTATTATCCAAATTTAAATATAATAATTTTCTTTATTTTAGCTTTAAGCGCTATAGTTTTATCAATTTATAAACTGGAATGGGGTTTATACATGGTAACAGCAGAATTGTTTTTTGATTCTATGGGCTATATTTTCTTTTGGGATAATGGAGGAATTAAAATTTCAATTAGAATTATTTTATGGTTGATTATAATGTCAGTCTGGTTAGCTAAATTTTTATTAACTTGGTTTAAAGAGAAGTCTGGTTTAATAAAAAAATATTTAAATATCCCATTTCTTAAAAGTTTTTCTTTATTATCATTTTTTGTTATATTAGCTGTAATTTTTGGAATAATAAAGAATGGATTTAGTGATGCTTTTTTTGATTTTAATGCTTGGTTATTTTTTACTTTAATTTTTCCTGTTTGGCATATTATGGCTGTTAATAAAGATGATCAAATTAAAAATTTCTGGTCTAATATTGTTAATATTTTTTTAGCAGCCATTATCTTCTTGGTGTTTAAATCTTTATTAGTTTTATTTTTATTCTCTCATAATATTCCTGGAGTAATTTATGATTTTTATTATTGGACCAGAACTTATAGTTTAGGAGAAATAACTAATATGGGTGATGGTTTTTATCGGGTATTTTTTCAATCACAAATTTTTATAGTTTTAGCTTTTATTCTTTTTTCAATTCAAATAATAAAAACTAAAAGTCGTAAGGAAAAAATTTATTTATTAATTTTTTTATCATTTTTAGCTTCAGCTTTAATTTTAAGTTTTTCTCGTAGTTTTTGGGTTGGAGCTGTTTGTTCAATTTTGTTTTTAGGTCTAATTATTTTAATTAAATTTGGTTTTAAGACTACTATAAAATATATAAGTACAATACTTTTAAGTTTAATTATTGGTTTCTTAATAATGTTTGTAAGTATTAAATTTCCTTGGCCTAATAGTCAAGCTCAATTTAATTTAAATTCACTCTCTAGTCGAGCTAATATTATTTCTAATGAATCAGCTATATCATCTAGGTGGGCCTTACTTAAGATAATAAAAGGGGATTTAAAGAATAATTTTTTAATTGGTCGGGGTTTTGGGGCTCGATTAGAGTATCAATCAAGTGATCCGAGGGTATTAGAGCAAAGTGCTGATGGTCTGTATTCAACCTATGCTTTTGAATGGGGCTGGTTTGATATTTGGTTAAAATTAGGTTTATTGGGTGTTTTAGCCTATATTTATCTACTTATTACAATACTCAAAGAAGCTTGGTTTAATTTTAAAAATAATAAAAATTTATTAAGCCTAGGTATTTTAAGTGCTATTATTTGTTTAATAGCTATTAATTTTTTTACCCCTTATTTAAATCATCCTTTAGGTATTGGTTTTTTACTTCTTTCTAGTTTATTTTTAAGTAATAGATTATGTTCAAAATATTAGCTTTTGCTTTCATGATAATTGATCATATTGGTTTATTCTTTTTTCCGGAAATGACCGAGTTTCGTATTATTGGTCGTTTAGCTTTTCCTTTTTTTGCCTTTGGTATTGCTTTTGGTTACACTAAAACTAAAAATGTAATAAAATATGGTGAGAGATTATTATTATTAGCTTTAATTTCACAACCTATTTTTTCTCTATTACTCCATAACGGAAAATTAAATATTTGTTTTACTCTATTTTTAGGATTACTAGCTATATCAATTTATGATAAAGTAAAAAAGCCGTGGTTAAAAATATTAGGTCTTATCATCTTATCTTTATTTACTTTTTGGCTTAAAGTTGATTATGGGGTTTATGGAGTATTAATGATTTTGTTTTTCTATATTTTTAGAAATAATATTTACTTAATAATTGCTCAATCACTTTTAACATTCGTTTTTGTCTTAATTACTCCTACTAGTTTTTTACAGATTTTTGCTATTCCAGCTTTTTTTATCATCTATTATTTTAAACAATATGATTTTAAGATTAATAAAGTAATAGCTTATCTCTTTTATCCGGTTCATCTATTGATTATCTATCTTATCCTATTGTTTTTAAAATAGGTTTAAATTCTTGCTAGTTTTTAAATAATAGTGTATTATTAACATTATTAAATTATTTTTAATCAACGATTTTTTAAATTATTAAATCGTTATAAACATTATGAATGAACAAATTATAACTCGAGAAGGCTATAATAAATTAAACGATGAATTAAATTATTTAAATAGTGTCAAACGTAAAGAAATTGCCGAAAGAATTGAACGAGCTAAAGAATTAGGGGATTTAAGTGAAAACGCTGAATATAGTGAAGCTAAAGATGCTCAAGCTTTAAATGAAGGTCGTATTTTAGAATTAAGTAATATATTAAAAAATGTTACTATAGTTGAAAATATTAATAATGATAAAGGAAAAATTGATATGGGGTCTATTGTTAAGGTTGTATCTAATGGACAAGAAAAAGAATATGAAATTGTTAGTTTTAACGAAGCTGATCCTTTGAATGGTAAGATTTCTAATGAATCACCTTTAGGTATGGCTTTTTTGAACAAAAAGAAAGGGGATGAAGTTACAGTAGAAACTCCTCGAGGGGAAGTAAAATACAAAATTTTAAATGTAAAATAAACTAATTAATTTATATATATAAAATATATGGAAATTAATATACTTAGCGAGAAAGATAAACGCCAAGAAAAACTGGATAAAATAGCTACTTTTGCTAATCCCTATCCCAGTAAAGTTAATCGGACTCATATAATTTCAGAAGTTTTAGAGAATTTTTCTGATTTAGAAAGTAGTAAAAAAGAAGTATCGGTGGCTGGAAGAATTATGATTATTCGTGGTCATGGTAATTTAAGTTTTGTTAATTTAAAAGATTTTTCTGGTGAAATACAATTGGCTTTTTCTAAAAATGAATTAGGCGATGATAATTACAAAAATTTTGTAAAATTAATTGATATGGCTGATTTTTTAGAAGTAAGTGGTACTTGTTTTTTAACTCATAAAGGTGAATCTAGTTTACTTGTTAAATCGTATAGAGTTTTAAGTAAAGCATTGTTACCATTACCAGAAAAATGGCATGGTTTAAAAGATAATGAAGAAAAATTAAGAAAACGTTATCTGGATCTATTATTAGACAATGATTTACGTGAATTATTTGTAAAAAAAGCAAAGTTTTGGCAAGTAACTCGTGCTTTTATGATTAAAAAAGGTTTTTTTGAAGTAGAAACACCCGTACTTGAAACTACTACGGGTGGAGCTGAGGCTCGACCTTTTAAAACTCATCATAATGATTTTGATATTGATGTTTTTATGAGAATATCAATTGGAGAGTTATGGCAAAAAAGATTAATGGCGGCTGGTTATGAAAAAACCTTTGAAATTGGTAAAGCTTTTAGAAATGAAGGTAGTAGTCCTGATCATTTACAAGAATTTACTAATATGGAATTTTATTGGGCTTATGCTAATTACCAAGATGGTATGAAATTAACTCAAGAACTATATCGAGAGATTGCTGTACAAGTTTTTGGCACAACTAAATTTACTACCAAAGATTTTACTTATGATTTATCAGCTGATTGGCTAGAAATTGATTATAGGTCAGAAGTTTTACGTCAAACTGGTATTGATGTTTTAGAAGCAAGTGAAGATGAAATGATAAAAAAATTAGAAGAATTAAAAGTTAAGTATGATGGACAAACTAAAGAAAGATTAATGGATACTTTATGGAAATATTGTCGTAAGAATATTGCTGGTCCAGCTTTTTTAGTTAATCATCCTAAATTAGTTTCTCCTTTAGCTAAATCAAAAGAAGATAATCCGGAATTAACGGAAAGATTTCAGATTATAATAGCTGGTAGTGAAATTGGTAATGGCTATAGTGAATTAAATAATCCCATTGATCAGAGAAAAAGATTTGAATTACAACAAGAATTAATTGATAGAGGTGATGAAGAAGCTATGATGCCAGATTTTGAATTTGTTGAAATGTTAGAACATGGTATGCCACCAACTTGTGGTTTTGGTTTTGGTGAAAGATTATTTTCTTTTTTAGTTGATAAACCAATAAGAGAAACTACTCTATTTCCATTAATGAAACCAAAAAAAGAATAATATGAGATTATGGAGTTTTGATCCAAAATACTTAGATAGTATTGGTTTAATAGCTCTATGGCGAGAATCACTCTTAGCTAAAAAAGTATTACAGCATAAAACTAAAGGTTATAGAAATCATCCTCAACTTCTAAGATTTAAAACTAGTGATGATACTTTAAAAAATATTAATTTTTATCTATATCAAATATTTAATGAAGCTCAAACAAGGGGTTATCATTTTGATAAAAGAAAAATAAATTTAAAAGACAATAATTATTTAAAGAAGAAGATTGAAATAAGTAATGGTCAAATACGATATGAATTTGATCATTTCTTAAAAAAGATAAAGATTAGAGATTATCAAAGATATTTAGATTTAAAAGATATTAGTAAAATAGAGGGAAATAAGGTTTTTAAGATAGTAAAAGGGAATATAGCTAATTGGGAAAAGATAAAATAATTCGGGGATCGTCTAATGGTAGGACAACAGGTTCTGGTCCTGTTTATTTGGGTTCGAATCCTAATCCCCGAGCATTGATATAAAAATGAGCCGAAAGACTCGTATTTATTAAGGTTAATGTTCTAAAGTTTTTGATATATTTTTATTTTAAAACTTTTAATATATAATAAAAATATATTATATTATTAACCCATATGTTCAATTGGAAGGAGTATATTAATACCACAAAAAATAAGCCACCAAGACAGTTATTGGTGCAAGCTTTAAAATATGTAAAAGATAAAGAAGTCGCCCTGGATTTAGGAGCTGGGGCACTTAATGAATCAAAATATTTATTAGAACATGGGTTTAAAAAAGTTATTGCCATTGATAACGAAGAAAATCTAGAGTTAATCAGTAAAATAAATAATAAGAATTTTATTTTTAAAAAAACTGCGATTGAAGATTATAATTTTTCAGAAAATAAATTTAACTTAATTAACGCCCAATTTGTTTTACCGTTTATTAAAAAAGAAAAGATTAATGAAGTGGTAAGTAATATTAAGAATTCATTAAAAAATAATGGAATTTTTGTTGGGCAATTTTTTGGTAAAAATGATAGTTGGAGTAATGCCACGGGCATTTGCGTCTATACAGAAAAAGAAATTAAAAAGTTTTTAACTAATTTAGACATAATTTATTTTCAAGAAGAAGAAAAAGACGGTCAAACAGCCATGGACGGAGAAAAGCATTGGCACATTTTTCATTTTATTGCCAAAAAATACTAATATTTTTTAATTTGAGTACTTAACGCCCCAATTGTATCCCAAACTCCGAGCAAATTGAAAAAATAGCATTTTTATGCTATTTTTATTATATATTATATAATTAATTAAATTAAAATTATGAAAATAGTTATTTGTGGAAGCTCATCTTTTAAGGAAAAAATGTTGGAATATAGAGATAAATTATCTTCACTAGGTCATGAACCGATAATTCATCCAGATTATGAATTATTCGTTAATGGAGAAAAACAAGAACTTTGGAGTCAAATAAGTAGTGGAGAGCATTATAAGGCTAAAAAATCACAAGGTTATATCAAATGGTATTATGATGCCATAGTTAATAGTGATGCAATTTTAGTTTTAAATTTTGATAAGAAAGGAATTAAAAATTATGTTGGTGGAAATACTTTAATGGAAATTGGTTTTGCACATGTTAATAATAAAAAGATTTTTCTTTTAAATGAAGTTCCAGAAGATGTTTCATATTTTGATGAAATTAAGGCAATGACAGATATCGTCTTGGATGGTAATTTAGAAAAAATATCTTTGCAGGATTAGTTTATTATTTTTTATTTATTTAAATATTTTTATAAATTTTATCTAAATAATCTTGATAGCTTTTTTCTATTTTATTCTTTTCTTTTAAAAATTTATTTTTATAAAAATCCTTGTTTTGATAAACTTTTTTAGCTTTTGTTAATAAAATACCAGATTTTAAATCATTTAATTCTACTAATAATTCTTTACTTTTTATAAAATTAGCAAAACTTTTGTTTCTTATATCATAAGCTAAGTTTATTTCTGGAGTTAAAGCTCCAAAAGCCATTACACAAGAATGAAGCATCATACCTATTATTAAATCCATTTTAGAATAAAGATATTTTTGTTGATAAGGATTTAAATCCACAATTTTAAAAATAGGGAAATCAAGTTCTTTTATTATTTGATCTTCTCCAGGATGATGTTTTAAATAATAAATTCGAGCTCCATATTTCTTTATAAAATAATTAGCTACATTTTTATAGGAAGATAATATTTCTTTTTTGTATTGACCAAATCCTAACCAACCAGAATAATTTAAATTTAACCCTATTTTTAAAATATTAGCATCTAAATCAAATTCCTGTGCTTTATTATTTATTATCTTTTTTTCTTTTAATAAAATAGCGGGATCACCAATTAAACTAATTTTATCAGAATGAGCTCCATTTTTTATTAAAAAATTTTTAGTATAATTATCTCTTAAACCCACTAATTTTGCTTTTTCTATCAAATACATTAAAGAATCTAATTGTTCAGGTTTCAAAGCTTTAGAACCAATTTCTTGAATATAACCAGTTCCAAAAATAAATATAGGTTTCTTAATTTTTGATATAATTTTTTTAGAAAAGGGAAGAAAATAATGATAAAAAATACCACCACCTCCAATAATTACAAAATCACAAGAATTTATATTTTTAATATCATGGGTACTTCCTTGACTTAAAAATTCTATAGGGAAATCTAAAAAATCAATATTAATAAACTTTTCTATTAATAAATCCTTAACAGCCATAACTATAGCTAAATCTCCTTTATTTTTTTTATCCCAAACATGAATATGGGCAATTTTTACTTTTTTCATTAATTTAAATTAAATTATATCTTTATATTATACCAAAAAAACAAAATAATAAGTAATATTGATATTTAAGTAATTATTTACTAGAATATAATATAAGATATAAAAATATTAAAGAATTACTATGTCTTTTAAACCTCGTTCCAAAAGTATAATTATAATAATCATTATTAGTAGCTTTCTTTTAGGCTTTTTATTTTGTAATTATTCTAAAGTTATTTTTCAAGAGGGAAATCCTTGGCCTGAAATTAAATCTATTTTTCAATTAACATTTAGTAAATCAGATATAGTTAAATTATCTAATAGTGATAATAGTTATTTAACTAAAAGTTCGAATGGAGC
Source organism: bacterium (assembly GCA_035402985.1). Taxonomy (GTDB): domain Bacteria; phylum Patescibacteriota; class Patescibacteriia; order Patescibacteriales; family UBA12465. The sequence goes on from DAONEH010000002.1 coordinate 24,233, forward strand.
CATGATAATTGATGCTTTTATGGAAGATAAAGGCTATAAATTTATAGATCAAATGGGTTCAGGTTATTTTTATGAATCATCTAATAAAGATGTTGTTATAACTAGACGCCAATATAGTCGTTTTTATGCAATTTGGACTATAAGCTATAATAACAAGGAAGAAGATAATGATTTATGGACAACTATTACTGATAATAATATTAGTTTTAAATACCCTAAAGAATTATTAACAAAATATATTAGTCTGGTTAATTGGCCACCTCAAGTAAAAACAACAAACAATGAATTTATTTGTAATCCATCTGGTGATGAAGTTAGAGCAGGTGGACGAACAGAATTACGTTTAGTAGATAATAATAAATATTGTTTAACCAAAGAAAGTGAAGGAGCTGCTGGTAGTACTTATACTACCTATACCTATACTTTTCCTAAAGACAATCAAACAATAATTATCAATTTTGTATTACGTTTTGTACAATGTAAAAATTATGATGATCCTCAAATGTCGGAATGTGAAAAAGAAAATTTAAGCTTTGATATAGATAGCATTATTAATCGTATAGCTCAAAGTATAATTATTAAAACAAATTAATATATTTTAATAAAATAATTAATTACTTATGAAATATAATTTTTTTAAAAAAATTGAACAAATAAACAACGATGAAGAAAAATCTAATTTATTAAATAAGATTACTAATAATCTTACTATTAGAAAAAGTTTAATGTCTTTATCTTTCTTAACTTTATTTGGCAGTGGTTCGGTTGAAAAACCACCAATAAAAGTAGAAGAAAAATCAGATATAAAGCAAACTGAAATATACTCCAATCCAGAAAAATCAGAAAAAAATATTGAATTAACTGCTGAACAACAAGAAACGGTTAATGCTATTATGATAATGACCAACTCTAAATTTGATAATGAAATAAAAACATTAATGTTTAATATCGAAATAATGAAATTAAAAAGAGATGAAGCTGAAACCCCTAAAGAATTAGAAACCTATAATTATTATTTAAATAATTATAGAAAAGAATTTGAATCAGCTTTACCTAAAATTAATATTACTCCCTCTGATCGTAATCAAGCTTTAGAGAAATTTAATGATTTAAATCAAATGGTTGATTCTATAAAAAATGAAATTAAAATTCATATTGAAAGTAAAGAATATTTAAATAAATTAACTATTGAACTTGATTCCAATGTTTTAGAAGCTACTGTTCAACAACAAATTAGATTAAAAAATTTAGCTAATTTAAAATGTAATTTTGTTAGTTTAGAAGCTTTAAATAGTGATTCTAATGTTGAAATGTTTTCCTATTATTTAGGTGGAACAGTAAATATTTATTTACCATACAATAGTGAGGATGAAGAATATTTAAAAGCAGCTACTTATCATGAAATTTTACACGAAGTTACTTTGGGTGAAAAAAATATATCTAAAAAAACTATTCAAACTTTAAAAGAATCTTATACCACAAAAAATAGTAATTATGGTTATTTTTTTGATCCGAGTGAAAGATTGGTTAGAAAACAAGTATTAGATTTAGAAATGGAAAAATTAGGTATAAAAAAATATGGAGAAAAATTTACTCATGAACATTATAATCAGCTTATAAGATTATATAATAATAATAAATTAAGTCAGGATGCTGATAGATTACTAGAAACCACTAAACCAGAATATTTTGAAAAATTAATGAATGAAATTGCTCAAAATAATACTAATATTGAATCAGAAGAAAATAAGGCTTAAAATATGTTTTTAAAAAATAATTATATTACAAAAATATATAGAACTATAACTGCTTTTTTACCAATTGATAAAAAAAGACAAGGTCATTGTCGTAATTGCGGAAAATGTTGCTCATTACCTAGAAATTGTTTATTTTTAAAAAATAAAGATGGTAAAAAATATTGTTCTATTTATAAAATCAGACCTTTAGTTTGTAGAAAATATCCTCGAGTTGAAAAAGAAAGTTTAAATAAAGAAGATTGTGGTTTTTATTTTAATAAATAATAAATAATTATGAAAATTAAAATAGATTACAAAAATATAATTATAATAATACTAGGTATTCTAATTTTTATTTTTTTATTTTTATCTTTTGATAATAATAGGGAAGATGAATCAATATCAAATTTAGATGAGATAAATACTATAATTCCAATTGGAGAAAATATTAAAAAAACTGAAGAACAAGAGGTTGTTATAACTCAAATAAGTAATTTTGATAATAAAGAAATAAAATCACCACTGACAATAATTGGGAAAGCTCGAGGTTCATGGTTTTTTGAAGCTAGTTTTCCAGTTTATCTTTATGATAGTAATGGTAAAGAAATTGTTTCTAGTATAGCTCAAGCTCAAAGTGATCCCTTAACAGAAGATTTTGTTCCTTTTAAAACTACCTTAATTTTTACCGTCCCCGAAACTAATGAAGGTACTTTAGTCTTTAAGAATGATAATCCTTCTGGTTTAATAGAAAATGAAAAAAAGATAGAAATTCCAGTAAAATTTTCTCAAGCCACCCAAAATATTTCTCTTTATTTTTATAATGAAAAGAAAGATAAAGAAATAGCTGATTATATTCCTTGTGATAGTGAGGCCATTTTACCAGTAGATAAAAAAGTTTTTGTAAGTTCAACTCCTATCCAAGATACTATAAAATTATTATTACAAGGTAATTTAACTACCGAAGAAAAAGAACTTGGTTTTTCTACCGAATTTCCATTAATGGGTTTAGAATTACTTGAAGCTAATTTAAAAGATGGACTTCTTACTTTAAAATTTAATGATTTATATAATAAAACTACTGGTGGTTCATGTCGAGTAAATTTACTTTGGAATCAAATCGTTAAAACAGCTAAACAATTTCCTGAAGTCAAAGAAGTTAAGTTTTTACCGGAAGATATTTTTCAACCATAATTTAATATAATAGTTCTTTAATTTAAATAAACAAAAATGAAAGTAATCACTTCGCTCTTTATGTACCTATTTGTTATTACTGGGTATTTCTTATTTATACTGACAACGTGGATTTTTTCCTTAGTCAGTTATTTCATTAATCAAAGAAAAGAAATGAGAATTAAATAATTCTCTTTTTTTTATTCTCTTGAAAATTTAATATTAACACGCTATAATTAATAAATAAAATTAATAAAAAATATATGGACCATGATTGTATTTTTTGTAAAATTATAAACAAAAAGATGACATCCTATACTATTTATGAAAATGATAAGGTCATAGCTTTTTTAGATGCTTTTCCAGCTAGTTTAGGTCATGTTTTAATTGTACCTAAAAAACATTATGAAAATATTTATGATATTGATGAAGATTATTTAATTGAAATAATAAAAGTAGCTAAAAAAATTGCTTTAAAATACAAAGAAGTTTTTAAAATTGATAATTTACAATTAATTCATTCCGCTGGAGAATATGGTCAACAAGAAGTTTTCCATTTTCACCTGCATCTTATTCCTCGACAACAAAATGATGGTTTAGATATAATTCATGATAAAAAAGAGGGAATAACTGATAATTATAATGATTTTATTAATAAATTTAAAAAATAAATATGGATTTTAAAGATGTTACCAAAGATATATTAGATCAAAATGAATATCGATTAGAACAACGTTTTGATGAGTTAATGCGTCGTAACCCTCATTTTAAGTCGCTAGATAAAGAAGATAAAGAAATAGTATTTGATCTAATAAAAAAATATAAAGAAAAAATTAGAAAAAGAACTTATCCGTCAGCTTTTACTATTCGTCGAGATATGTATCATCTTTATAGTAATAGAGTAAAAATGGGTTTAACCTACAATGATCTTGATCATATTAGAGACTTACTTAATAGTTTTAAAAGATAATATTTTAAAATTATTGACATAATATTTTAGTAGGTATATATTCTTTTTATAAATAAATTAACAATAAACAAAAAAGAAAGGAGAACAATTTATGGCTATAACAGCCTTTTTAGGACTTATGATTATTTTTTTTCTGTCCGTAAAAGGAAGTTCTGAAATTAGAAAAAAGAAAATGAATAATCAATTTATTTATTTTAAACCAAAATCTTTGTTTATTTCTTCCTCTAGTCGAATTAATAAAATTGGAGAAGGATATCAAAGACATTCTTATCGGCGATATCTTTATCAACGAAAAACAATGTAAAATATTAGCACTCGTAATAGGGTGCTCTTGTTTTATTGACAAAATTATTTAAGTATGATATATCACTATTGTCTTATTAAGGTAATAAGACAACCTAAGTTTGCGGGTAAGAGCAAACAAGTTATTTAACAAAAAATATTGCGAAAATGGGAAATCACCACACGACAATGGAACTTATTAAAGAGGCGGAAATTAAAGAAATCCGTCAGCAAAAAATTACAAACAATCAATTTCCGTTAGTTAAAAGACGGATTGATGAGTTTAACAATTGTTTTTATGGCCTAACTAAACAAGGGGCACAATTTACTATTCAGAATACTGAATTGGCCTTAAATACTGCCGTTGAAAGAATAAATGAAATGGCGAATAATCTTTTTGATGAAACTATCTTTCCGAGAATAGTTTTCAAAAAAAAATCCAAAGAATTAATTTCGAATTATTCGGAAAAACATTTTATTTTTGATCAAGATAAAATGTTTTCTCAGGAATTAAAAAAATTGGTGCCGGGTTATCGCTTAGTGATAGAAGATTTGGACGGAATTATAAATTCCGTAAATTTATCTTCCAAAAAAGAAGTGGTCCAAACAAGCACATTGGGTCACGGAACTGTAGCGGTGTTTTTTAAACAATTTTTAAAACATGAAACAAAAATTAATATTACTCTCTTGTCTCAAAGTCAAATTTTTAAGTATTTGAAAACAAATATTTCAAAATTAGATAAAAAAAACACCTATGCATTTTTTTGCCAAAGAAATTCTTTTAAGAAATCTTCTTTAGATAATATTATTGTTTTTATTATCAATAAAGAAAAGAAGGAATTTAAAGTCACTTCCTTAAAAAATAAAAAGATATATAAAGATATTATAATAGTATCTTAATTATAA
>DAONEH010000002.1:29396-70463 GCA_035402985.1 bacterium
TTAAATTTAGCTGATTGATAACCAGCATTTTCTGAATAATCACCTGTAGTTGAAAGTTCTTTAACTTCGTTTATAAGTTTGGGTCTAAGTCTATTTTTTAAATAATCTAAAGTTTTTTGTAATTCTTTAAACTTATTAATTGTAATTTTAGCATCTAATTTATTTCTAGGTATTTTATCTGATTTTCGATAGGGAGTTTGCATATTTTTTTATTATTTTTAATATATAAAACCATACTTCCATTCTATATTATTTAAATTTTAAAAGCAAAAAACTATATTTTACTAAATTTAGCAAAAAATTGAGTTATCAACTGTTTTTATTTTACTTTTTTCTAAATATAGGTTAATATTTATCTATATTAATTATAATTTAGATTTTTTGTGTATGGAAGAAAATGACTTAAAAAATAGCCACAATTTTAGTGATTTTGAGGAAAAATGGGCCAAGGAATGGGCTAGTCATGATTTGTATAAAACCCCTATTATAAGCGATTATAATAAAAAATTCTATTGTTTAGATATGTTTCCATATCCATCAGGTTTAGGTTTACATGTAGGGCATGTTGAGGGCTATACCGCCTCTGATATTGTTAGTCGTTTTAAACGAATGACTGGTTATCAAGTTATTCATCCTATGGGTTGGGATTCTTTTGGTTTACCAGCTGAAAATTATGCTATAAAAACAGGTGTACATCCAGCTATCACTACTGATGATGCTATCAAAACATTTACTAAACAAATTAATTCTTTAGGTTTATCTTATGATTGGTCTTTAGAAATTCAAACTAGTAAACCAGAGTATTATAAATGGACTCAATGGTTTTTTCTTTTACTTTATAAAAATGGTTTAGCTTATAAGAAAAAAGCTAAAGTTAATTGGTGTAATAGTTGTACTACAGTTTTAGCTAATGAACAAGCCGAAAATGGAGTTTGTGAACGTTGTGGTAATCAAGTTATTCAAAAAGATTTAGAACAATGGTTTTTTAAGATAAGTGATTTTATTGAAGATCAAAAATATGAAGATCGACTTATAATTGGTTTACTTAATGGTTTAAATGATATTGATTGGCCAGAATCAACTAAATTAGCTCAAAGTAATTGGATTGGAAAAAGTTTTGGTGCTAAAGTTATTTTTAAAATTAAAACTAAAAATAACGAAGAATATAATTTAGAAGTTTTTACCACTCGACCTGATACTTTATTTGGTTGTACTTATGTGGCTATTAATCCTGAACATGAAATTATTAAAAATTTTTCTACTAGTATTACCAACTTAAATGAAATTAATGATTATATTAATACCACTAAAAGTAAAACTGAAATTGAACGAACTAGTCTAAGTAGAGAAAAAACTGGTATAGAAATAAATGGTATAATAGCTATTAATCCCGTTAATGGTAAAGAAATAAAAATTTTTGTGGCTGATTATGTTTTATCAACTTATGGTTCTGGAGCTGTTATGGCCGTTCCAGCTCATGATGAACGTGATTATGATTTTGCTAAAAAATATAATTTAGAAATGATTGAAGTAGTAAGTGGTGGAGATATTTCTCAATCAGCTCATACCAGCGAAGGAATCTTAATTAATTCTGATTTCTTAAATGGTTTAAAAGTGGAAGAAGCTAAAAGTAAAATAATAGATTGGTTACAAGATAAAAAATGTGGTGAACAATTTATTAATTATCGTTTACGTGATTGGTTAGTTTCTCGTCAACGTTATTGGGGAACACCAATTCCAATTATTTATTGTGATCAATGTGGAGAAGTTCCGGTACCAGAAAAAGATTTACCAGTAGTATTACCAACTGATGTTAATTTTAAACCAAGTGGTGAGTCACCTTTAACTGAATCAAAAACTTTTCATGAAGTTACTTGTCCAAAATGTGGAGCTAAGGCTCGACGAGAAAATGATACACTAGATACTTTTGTTTGTTCTTCTTGGTATTATTTTAGATATTTAGATCCTAAAAATGAAAAAGCTTTTGCTGATCTAGAAAAGATAAAACAAGGAATGCCAGTAGATATATATATTGGTGGAGCCGAACATTCTGTTATGCATTTACTTTATGCTCGTTTTTTTACTAAAGTTCTACAAAAATATGGCTTTATTGATTTTAATGAACCTTTTAAAAAATTAAGACATCAGGGAATAATTTTAGGAGAAGATAGTAATAAAATGAGTAAATCTAAAGGTAATGTTACTAATCCTGATGATGTTATAAAAGATTATGGAGCCGATTGTCTGAGAATGTATGAAATGTTTTTAGGAAGTTTTGATGATGTTAAACCTTGGAATACTAAAGGTATTATTGGTTTAAGACGTTTCTTAGATAAAGTTGAAAATTTAATTACTAAAGTTGATCTAATTACAGATTATTCCGATACCAATTATTCAAAATTAATTTTAGAATTAAATAAATCAATTAAAAAAGTTGGTCGGGATATTGAAGACTTTAAATTTAATACGGCTATTTCTCAATTAATGATACTGGTAAATGTTTTTTCGGAATATGAAATTATTCCAAAAAAATATTTTGCTAAATTACTTTTAATCTTAGCTCCTTTTGCTCCTTTTGTAACTGAAGAATTATGGTCACAAATTGGTAATGATTTTTCTATCCATAATCAAACTTGGCCAGACTTTGATGAAAGTATTATAGCTTTAGAAAAAGTATCACTAGCTATTCAAATTAATGGTAAAACTAGAGCTTTAATTGAAGTTAATAAAGATGAGGACGAAACCGAAGTTATAAAAAAAGTAGAAGCTCTAGAAAAATTAAAAAATTATTTAGGTGATAATAATTACAAAAAAGTTATATATATAAAAAATAAAATAATAAACTTTATAATTTAATAATTTAATAATTAAATAAAAAAATTATGGAAATCTTTATTACAATTTTAGTTTTTGCGATAATATTTTTTCTAGCTTCGCTTAAACAAATCAATCAATACGAACGAGGAGTTAAATTTACTATGGGTCGTTTTTCAGGAGTTATGGAACCAGGTTGGAAATTCTTATGGCCTGTTTTTCAATCTTTTAAAAAGGTTGATATTCGAGTTAAAGCCGTCGATGTTCCTGATCAACGAGCTATTACTCGTGACAATGTTCCGGTAACGGTTAATGCTGTATTATATTATAAAATATCAGATTCATCTAAAGCTATTATTGAAGTAGAAGATTTTTATTATGCTATTAGTCAATATGCTCAAACTACTATGAGAAATATAGTTGGAGAAATCACTTTAGATGAATTATTAGCTGAACGCGATAAAATTGCTGAAAGAATTAGGGAAATAGTTGATAAAGAAACTGATAGTTGGGGTTTAAAAGTAAATAATGTCGAATTAAAAGATGTAGTTTTACCAGAATCAATGGAAAGAACTATTGCTAAACAAGCTGAAGCTGAACGTGAAAAAAGAGCAGTTATTATTAACTCCCAAGGAGAATTAGCTGCGGCTGAAAACTTAGCTAAAGCGGCTGAAATTTTATCGTCATCAACTGGAGCCCTTCATTTAAGAACTTTACAAGCTATTAACGACATTTCATCGGATCAATCCAATACCATCGTATTTGCTACCCCCTTAGAAGTATTAAAATCTTTTGAAGGTTTTGCTAAAAAAATAGGGAAAACTGAATAAAATATAAATTATGAGTGTTTTATATCAAAAATATCGTCCGCAAAAATTTTCTGAAATTTTTGGACAAAATTATATCAAGGTTACTTTAGAAAATGAAATTTTAAATAATAAAGTTTCACACGCTTATTTATTTTGTGGACCTCGAGCAGTTGGTAAAACTACTTTAGCTCGAATTTTATCTAAAGCTATTAATTGTCAAAATCGTAAAGAAAATGAGTTTGAACCTTGTAATGAATGTGATACTTGTAAAAGTATAAATAGTTTTAGTAATTTAGATGTAATTGAAATTGATGCGGCTAGTAATACTGGAGTTGATAATGTTAGAGAAAATATAATTTCTTTAAGTCGAGTTAAATCATCTAATAATAAATACAAGATTTTTATTATTGATGAAGTCCACATGTTATCAATTTCAGCTTTTAATGCTTTACTTAAAACCTTGGAAGAACCACCGGCTAATGTTATTTTTATTCTTTGTACTACTGAGATCTATAAAGTACCTTTAACTATTATTTCTCGTTGTGAACGTTTTGATTTTAAAATGATAAGCGTTAATGACATGATAGGTAAATTAGAATTTATTGTTAAAAATGAGAAATTAGAAATTGATAAAGAAGTTTTAGAATTAATTGCTTTAAAAGCTGATGGTCATTTACGTGATGCCGAAAGTTTACTTAGTCAGATTATAGCTATTAGTGATAAAAAAATTGATTTAGCTAGTGCTAATTTAGTTATTCCATATAATAATATAGAAGAAAATATAAAATTATTAGAGAGTTTAAACCGTAAGGACGCCATAACAGCTATTAAAATAATAAACGAATTAATTACTAGTGGTATAAATTTAAAAAATTTTATTGGTGATTTAATGGAACTTTTAAGAAAAATGATACTAAGTCAGGTTAGTGATTCCTTGTCTAGTAGTTTAGGTTTAGATCTAAGTGAAAAAATAGAAATTAGAATCAGTGAATTAAATAAAAATTTTTCTATAAATGATTTAATAAAAATTTCTAGTGAATTTTTAAATGCTTCTAAAGAATTACCAACAGCTTTAATTGCTCCGATGCCACTAGAATTAGCTATTATAAATATCTGTTCAATTGGTGGTAATGAAAAAAGTAATGATAAAAAAACAAATCTACCAAATCCTGATAAACCATTAATTTCCAAATCAAATACTATTTCCAGTAATGCTGTTATTAATAAAGAAGAAATAGAGAAAAACTGGCCTGAATTTTTAACTAGATTAAAGCCTCATAATCATTCCTTATCTTTTGTTATGCAATCCTGTAAGATTACTGATGTTAATGATAATAAAATTTGTGTAGCTTTTAAATATAAATTTCATAAAGATCGTTTAGATAGTTTAGAAATAAATAAAATAGTAGAAGAAGTTTTACGTGATGTTTTTAAACAGGATTTAAAAATAGAGGCTAAGGTTGATGAAAATTTAGAAATTAATAATGATGATTCTATAAATAAAAATAATAATAATGAAATAATTGATAATTTACTTAAAACTTTCGGTGGAAAAGTTATAAATTAAATTATTAATAAAAATATGTTAGATATAAAAAAAATAAGAGAAGACACAAAAGCCGTTGAACTTTCTCTAAAAAAGCGTGTTGGGAAAGAAGTAGATTTAAATTTAGATAAAATAATTGCTTTAGACGATGACAGAAAAAAAATAATTCCAGAACTTGAAAATTTAAAATCAACTAAAAATAAATTATCTAAAGTTAAACCAGATGAGGCTACTATTAAAAGTATAAAAGAAACTAATATCAGTATTAAGGATTTAGAAAATAAATTAAATTTAGTAGAAATAGAATTAAAAGATAAATTATCAGCCTTACCTAATATTGTAGCAGATGATGTTGTCGCTGGGGGTAAAGAGAACAATCAAGTAATTTATACTTTTGGTGAAAAACCTCAATTTTCTTTTGAAGCTAAGAATCATGTCGATTTAGCTGAAGATTTAGATATAATTGACTATAAACGAGCAGTTAAGATGTCTGGGGCCGGTTTTTGGGCTTATAAAGGGGCTGGAGCCTTACTAGAGTGGGCTCTTTTAAGCTATTTTATAAGTTTTCATCATAAAAATAATTATACTTTTTTAATTCCACCTTTTTTATTAAATGAAACTTCGGCCTATTCTTCTGGTCATTTACCTAAATTTAGAGAAGATCTTTTTTGGACTGAAGATAAATTATGTTTAAATCCAACGGCTGAAATGATGCTAGGAAATTATCATCGAGATGAAGTTTTAAAAGAAGAAGATCTACCTCTAAAATATTATGCCTATTCACCTTGTTTTCGTCGAGAAGCTGGTAGTTATCGTCAGGAAGAGAGAGGTATGATTCGTGGTCATCAATTTAATAAAGTAGAATTATTTCAATATACTAAACCCGAAAATTCTTGGATTGTTTTTGACGAAATGAAAGATCAAATTGTTAAACTATTAGAGGGACTAAATCTTCATTTTCAAATTAGTAACTTAGCGGCGGGGGATTGTTCTTCAGCTATGGCTAAAACAGTTGATTTAGAAGTTTGGATTCCAAGTATGGGAATCTATAAAGAAGTAAGTTCAATTTCTAATGCTTTAGATTATCAAGCTCGTCGTAGTAATATTCGAGTAAAAGATTCTAAGGGTGATATTTATTTTCCTCATACTTTAAATGGTTCCGGTTTAGCTACTTCACGTTTAATTCCAGCTATTTTAGAACAAAATCAACAAGCTGATGGTAGTATTAAAATACCAGAAGTTTTAAAACCGTTTTTACCATTAGATTTAGATGTAATTAGTAAAAAATAATGATAGCCGTATTTTTTCTTACTATTTTTTATTATAGTTTTTATCTGCTATTTATTGTAGCTGGTTTTTTAATTTGGAAAATATATAAATTAAATAAAAAGAAAAAATTTCCTATTGAATTAATAATGTTATTAATTTTTGTATTTGTAGCTATTTGGGCTAGATTTGCTGAACCTAATTTTTTAAAAGTTAAAAATTATAATTTTGATAATGTTAATACTGAAAATACTAATAGGGAATTAAAAGTAGTTGTTTTTTCTGATATTCATTTAGGTGCTTTTCAAAATAAATATTTAACTGAAAAAATAGTAAATAAAGTTAATAAATTAGAACCGGATATTGTTTTAATTCCCGGAGATTTTGTTTATCATATTAATAAAGATAATTTAAATTCTAATTTTTTAAAACTAAAAGATATTACAGCACCAAAATTAGCCGTCTTAGGTAATCATGATTACGGAAAAGGGAATAATGATATTTCATCCGATATAAGTCTAGCTTTAAAATCAGTTGGAGTATTATTAATTGATAATGATACTAAAATACTTGATTTTAATGGATCTCTTATTAAGTTTATTGGTCTAGAAGATATTTGGACAGCTAAACCTGATTTTGAAGTTTTAGAAGATAATAATTCTAATAATAATATTGATTTTACTTTTCTATTAGCTCATAATCCTGATATTGTTTATGAAATAAAAAATTTAGGTGATAATTACAAAAAAATTGATTTAATTATTTCTGGACATACTCATGCTGGTCAAATGAGGATTCCATTTTTATATAAAAACATAATTCCTAGTTCTTATGGTTTTGATCGCGGTTTCTATAATATTTCTGGTCTTAATATTTTTGTTACTCCTGGTATCGGTCAAGTAGCTTTACCAATGAGACTTTTTAATTTTCCAGAGATTAGTGTTATTAATATTAAATATTAATTTAAAATGACTAGATGAAAATTTATACTCCCAAAAATATATTAATATTATTGTTTATTGTTAGCTTTTTTTATTGGCCTAAGCTTAGTTTAGCTATTGAGACAAAAGATACTTATCCTAAATTAGCTAATTACTTTTTAAAATGGACAATTGCTGATTATGAAGTGGAAGAATTAGCTAAATGGGATGTTTTAATTTTAGATATGGAAGTTCAAGAAAATAGTCGGGCTCAATTACTTGAAATTAGAGAATTAAACCCTGATATTGTTATTTTAGCCTATATTACCTCGCAAGAAGCTAATGCTGATATCTATAATAGTGAGTGGAGCAGTGAAGCTACTTTAAGAAAAAGATTAGTAAATAATATTTATGATGGTTGGTGGTTAAAAAATAGTAGCGGTAGTCGAGTTAGTAATTGGCCCGGTACTTATATGTTAAATTTAACTGATGGAGCTAAACTTAATTCTAATAATCAAAAATGGAATGAATATTTACCTAAATTTATTGCTGAAGAAATTATTTCTACTGGTTTATGGGATGGAATTTTTTATGATAATATTTGGGGGGATGTAGCTTGGGCCGGAAGTAATTTAGATGCTGATAATAATAATCAAGTTGATGCTGTAGCTACACTTAATAGTAATTGGGCTAGTGGTACAAAAAAAATGCTTCAAACTACTAGAAATTTAATCGGCGATAATTATTTAATTTTAGGTAATGGTAAAGTCTATACTGGTTATCAATCTTTCTTAAATGGAGTGATGTTTGAAAATTTTCCAGCTTCTTGGGAAAGTAATGGTGATTGGGCTAGTATTTTAACAACTTATAGAAATATAAAAAACAATAATGACACACCTAATATTACTATTATAAATTCTTATGATAGTAATCGACAAAATTATAAAAAAATAAGATATGGTTTAGCTAGTACTTTAATGGAAAATCATGGTTATTTTAGTTTTGATTTTTCTAATTCTGATCATGGTCAAGTGTGGTGGTATGATGAGTATAATGTTAATTTAGGTCAAGCTGTTTCTTCGGCTTATAATTTATTAGATAAAAATAATACTTCCTATACCAAAGGTTTATGGCGTCGAGATTTTACCGAAGCTAGTGTTATAATTAATTCAACCGATAAAGAACAATTATATATTTTTAATAATGAAGAATTTGAACGAATTAATGGTAGTCAAGATCGTAGTGTTAATAATGGTAGTATTATAAACTATATAAAATTAGCCGCTAAAGATGCTATCATTCTATTAAAAAAAACCTCGACTATCACTACTATTAAAAATACTGGTTTTAATAATGGAGACTATATTAGAGTTTTTAATAAAGATGGCCATCAAACCCGTTCTGGTTTTTTTGCTTATTTAGATGGCTATAGTGCTAATTCTCAAATAATAATTAGTGATATTGATAATGACAGCATTGAAGAAACTTTAGTTAATAGTAATGGTATTATTTCTATTTATAAAAATAATATTAAATTAAGAGAATTTAAGCCTTATGATGGAAAATTTAAAGGTGAACTTTCTTTAGCGGTAGCTGATTTAAATGGTGATGGTACCAAGGAAATAATTACCGGAGCAGGAAGTGGTGGTGGACCTCATGTTCGAATTTTTAATCAATTCGGCAAACTCTTAACTGGTGGTTTTTTTGCTTATGATAAAAATTTTAGAGGAGGAGTTAAAGTAGCTGTTATAGATTTAAACGGTGATGGTACTCAAGAAATAATTACCGGAGCCGGAAGTGGTGGTGGTCCTCATGTTAGAATTTTTGATAAAGATGGTCGTAGTTTAACTGGTGGTTTTTTTGCTTATGATAAAAATTTTAGAGGAGGAGTATCACTGGCCGTTGGTGATACTGATGGTAATGGACAAAAAGAAATAATTACTATTCCTCAATCACAATTACTGCCTGAAGTTAAAATATATAGTAAAGATGGCAAAGTAATAAAATCATTCTTAGCTTATGATACTACTTTTGGTTCTGGTTTTCGGGTAATGTCGGATGATTTAGATGATGATGGAGTTTATGAAATTCTAGTAGGAGCAATAAGTTTTTAAATTGATTTTAAACCTTAAATTAATTATAATATAACTAAGCTCAATTATATGAAAAAAAATAAAAACAATTCTAAACCATTAATAAATAATGATGATTTAGAAATAATACCACCTAATAATTCTTCTGTTATTATTGAGGATGAAAATACCAATAATGATACTGTTTGCATTGATAGAGATAAAGTTAAAGTTAAAAAAAATGGTAATTTAGTAGTGGGTAATGTTAATTTAATCTTAAATCCATTAAAAAAAAGGAATGATAAGTATTATCGAAATAATATTTGGCATTTAATAGCTGATATTTTCTTTGTATTATTAATTGTGGTTTTTGTGATCTTTATAATTTTTGCCAATAAAAAATTTACTAAAGATAACGTCTCTTTAAATATTAATATAGATAATAAAGAATTAAGTTCGGGTTCTAAAGTATCTTTTACTTTAGATTATCAAGCTAATATTGATACAACTAATAGCTTTATTAAAGTGGCTTTACCTGATGATTTTATCATTGAATCAGTTTCACCCTATAATTATTTTAATACCTCTACCAATAGTTTTGATTTAGGTGATTTAAAAAAGAATTCTAAAGGTCAAATAAAAATAAATGGTTCGGTTTGGGGAGAATTACATGATCGTCAAATGATTTCTTTTAATTATACTTGCGATCAATGTGGTCAAACTGGAATTAGTAATTACTTATTTTATGATATTTCCCAACCAGTTCTAGAAACAAAATTATTAACTGAAGATATTATTTATACTAATAGTGAATTTAAAGGCATTTTAAAAATAACTAATAACTCTGATACTTTAATTAAAAAAGCTACTATTGATTTAGGTCCTGATATTGAATTAAAAGAAAGTGATTTAGAAATTAAAGATAATGCTTTAATAATAGAAGAAATGGCTAGTGGTGTCAGTCAAGAAATTAATTTATTAGCTATTTTAAAAACTGATAATAATTCTTTAGAGATTATTCCGGAAATTAATGCTAATATTTCAGGTGATATTTATTCTTTCTTAGGATCTTCTACTACTTTAAATATAGAAAAACCTAATTTAGCAGTCGATTTAAGCAGTGATCAAAAAAATGTTAATTTAAATGAAAAAATTTCCTATACTTTAAATTATAAAAATGAAGAAATGGTTCCAGCTAAAGATATAAAAATAACTTTATCATCAGGTAATTCTAATTTTTCTTTAAATCCAATAAAAATTACAAGTGACTCAAAAAATATTCAAATTGATGACAATATTATTACTATTAATGATTTAGCGGCCGAGGAATCCGGTTCCATTGTTTTAGAAACTTCTTTTGATCAGAGAAAAATAAAAGCTAATCAAAGCTTATTATTAAAAGCTAATGTTGAATACAGGTTAGATGGACAAACTATTTCCTATAATGTTAACTCCAATCAAAATAAATTAATTTCTAGAGTCTCAGCTACAGCTAAGGCCTATTATTATAGTCCTCAAGGTGACCAATTAGGTGTAGGACCATTACCACCAGCTGTAGATATGGCTACTAGCTATTGGGTATTCTTAGAATTTAATAATAGTGGTAATGACTTGAAAAATTTTGTTCTTACCGCTGAATTACCAGATAATGTTTATTTTCCTAATGAAAAAAGAGTTTTAGATGGTAAGATTATTTATGGAGAAATTGGTAAAAGATTAGCCTGGGAAATTCCTAGTATCTTAGGTGGTAATAATAATTATCAAGCTAATTTTAAAATTAGTTTAATACCAGATGAAGGTGATCTTGGAACCATACCTGATTTATTAAAAAATATAAAATTTACTGTAACCGATGCTTTTACTGGTCAAGAATTATCAGGTCAAATTGAAAATATAAATACTAATTTAAAAAACGATAAACTTTCTAGTGGTCAAGGTAGAGTTACTATAATTAATTAATTAATAATATGATAGATGTTATCAGAAAATTATTAAAACCAAAATATGAATCTTTAAATACAATTGAAATAATAAAAAATAATTTATTTCATAATTTAGAGTATTTATCATCACTTCAACCACAAGCGGAAATATTTCCAGTTTTAAAATCTAATGCTTATGGTTATGGTTTAAAAGAAATTTGTCAGATATTAAATGAAACTACAATAAAAATGGTAGCAGTTGATTCTTTTCCAGAAGCTCAAATTGTCTATAAATATTTTAATGGTAAAGTCTTAATCTTAGAAGAAATGCCTTTAAAAGCTTATCGTTATTGTAAATTAAATCGAACAGAATTTGTTGTCTATAATGATAAAACTATAAAATATTTATCACGTTATGGTAAAAGAGCTAATATTCATCTATTTGTAAATACTGGAATGAATAGGGAAGGCATCGATGATTTAGGATTATTTTTAGTTAATAATGAGAAATATATAAATAAATTAGAAATAATTGGTTTATGTTCTCATTTAGCTGAAGCTGATAATTCTAGTAGTAATTTTAATCAAATTCAGGAAGATCGTTTTTTAATGAATCTAGAGATACTCCATAATAATAAAATTTATCCTAAATGGCTTCATTTAGGTAATTCGGCTGGAGCTTTTATACTAAATAATAAAATATTTAATGCTTTTAGACCTGGTTTAGCTTTTTATGGTTATAATCCTTTTAAACCTAATGATGCTAATTTTGAATTAGCTTTGAATTTAAAACCGGCTTTACGAGTTTATTCTACTATTACTAATGTTAGAAGACTAAGAGCTGGGGAACAAATTTCCTATGGAGATAGTTTTAGATTAGAAAATGAAGCTACTATCGCCACTATTCCTTTTGGCTATTTTGAAGGTTTAGATAGAAGATTATCTAACTGTGCAAAATTTTTGTTCAATAAAAATAATGAATCCTTTTGGTTTAAAATAGCCGGTAAGGTTTGTATGAATTTAACTTGTATAAATTGCCAAAATAGGGAAGTTGAAGTTGGAGATAAAATTAATATAATATCAGATACAAGAAACATGGATAATTCTATTGATAATTTAAGTGATAAGATCGGTATAATTAATTATGAATTTTTAATAAGATTAAATCAAAATATAAAAAGAAAAATAGTTTAATCTTTGGTATAAATATATGGATAAACGAGTAATTAGAAGCTATGCTTTTTCTGAACGTAATAAAAAAACTATTTCTGGATCATTTAGAAATCCTTCTAAACGAAAACAATCAAATATTTTTCTATTAATAATAATTTCTTTTTTTGTTTTAATAATAACTATCTTATGTTTATTATTTTCTAGAATTTTTAATATTTCTAATGTCAGTATCGAGGGATTGAAGACAATTGATTCACAAAAAATAGAAAAGATAGTATCTGAGCAAGAAAAAAATAAATTTTTTGTATTTTCTCAACAAAATTTATTTTTATTTAAAAAAGATAAACTTATAGAAAACTTAAGTGATTTTAATTTTGTTAGTATAAAAATAAATAAGAAAATATTTAAAAGAAGTTTAATAATTAAAATAGAGGAACGTCAACCCGCCATTATTTTTTTAGAAAATGGTGTCTATTTTATAGCTGATAAAGAGGGAAATATCATTGATTATCGACCTAGTTGTCAGGCTATTAGTGATATAAATACGGAAAACAATAAAATAGAGAGTACTTCGACTGATATTATAGCTTCTAGTACTAAAATATCAACCTCGACTGACGTAGCTACTACTTCCACTACTACTATCTTAAATATTGACATTCCAGATAATACAAATAATAATTCAGATACTTTTTTAAAAACATTAGATCCTAATACTTGTATAACCATTGATGATAATTACAAAAGAGATAATCTTTATCCAATAATTGAAAATATTAGTAATAATAAAATTGATGAAAATAGAAAAAATATTGATATTAGCTCTGAATATATTGATTTTTGTCTAAAATTATATAATGATATAGGAGAAAACGTTGATTTTGGTCTTAAAAGCATTGTTTTAGATGAAAGCTATAATAGTGTCAAAATTAGGCTAAATAATGGTCCTGAGGTCTATTTTAACCTTAAAAATGACTATACTGAGCAGGTAAATAGCTTATTAATACTAGAAAAGGAATTAAAAGGTGATTTACAGGGCAAAAAGTATATAGATTTACGTTATGGAGATAAAATATTCTTTAATTAATAATTAATATATATTCATATGGGAGAAGGAGTTTTTAAATTTTTGTTTGTTTTAGCAATAATTATTTTTTGTTTAGTAATAATCGGAATCTTCTTAATTATTTTGAAAATATTATTATTATTTTCACCATCTATTAATTTAATGGGATTAACTATTTATCCAGGATTATAGGGTTATTGCCAAAGCTTTAATTTAAAGCTATAATCTATATATAAGGTTAATTAATATACATAATAAGAAGTAAGATGTATATTTGTTTTTGTATAGATTATTACTAAAAACAATACCATCTCTTTTTTAGTTATAATACTTATGCCTACTAATACTAAACCAATAATTAAATATGCTACCGACTTTGTAAATTATTGTGAAATTGAAAAGGGTTTGGCTAATAAGACTCAAGAAAACTATTCCCGTTTTTTGGGTGATTTTTTTGCTTGGCTTAAAACTAATAATTTATCTAACCTACGCCCCCAAGATTTAAGTGATGAACATATTTGGCGATATAGACTATATCTATCCAGAAATAAAAGTATTAGAACCAAGACTGAATTAAAAAAAGTTTCACAAAATCTCTACTTAATAGCTTTAAGATCATTATTAGATTATTTTTCTGAAAAAGGTATCCCTTCCCTATCACCTAATAAAATAAAATTAGCTAAAGTGACTGGTGATCGAGAAATTAATTTTTTAAACTTAGATCAAATAAAAAGATTATTATCAACTCCGGATACAAGTACTAAATCAGGTTTAAGAGATAAGGCTATACTTGAATCATTCTTCTCTACTGGCCTACGCGTAGCAGAATTAGCTAGTTTAAATAGAGATCAAATAAAAATAGATAAAAAAACAGAAGATTTAGAAGTTGTTGTTATTGGTAAAGGTAGTAAGGTTAGAGCTGTTTATTTTTCAAATAGAGCTGTATATTGGCTTAAAAAATACCTTGATTCAAGAACTGATATTGATAATGCCCTTTTTATAAATTATTGGAAACCAGGAGAAAAAAGTGATAAATCAAGACGATTAACAGTTAAAAGTTTAGATAACATGGTAAAAAAGTATGTAAAAATAGCTGGTTTACCAATAATTACTACTCCTCATACCTTACGACATTCTTTTGCTACAGATTTATTAAATCAAGGAGTTGATTTACGCTTAGTACAAGAGTTTTTAGGTCATAAAAATATTGCTACTACTCAAATATATACTCATGTTACTAGCAAACAATTAAGAGATATTCATCGTAAAATTAATTCTAATAGAAATAATGAAAACTTTTAATAAATATAAATTTAAATAAATAAAAAGAATCGGATTTAATCCGATTTTTTTTTATATATTATTTATATATTCTCTATTAAGGTAAATAAGTTAAAGGATTAACTGGTATACCATCTTTTCTAATTTCAAAATGAAGATGAGGACCAGTAGTAAAAGGTCCAGATCCAGCTGTTCGTGGAGCTCCTCCAGTTGTTCCAATTACCTGCCCTTGAACCACATATTCATCAGCTGAAACACTAACTGAAGAAACATGACCATAAACACTAGAATAATTATCATCATGGATTATCATAATATAGGCATAATTAGTAGAACCATCATATTTTACTCGAGCGACATAACCAGAAGCTGTTGCTCTTAGAGTACTTCCCTGGGCTGATCTAATATCAATACCTGAATGTTCACCAATTGATTTTCTAAAAGGATAATCAGGATCATGAAAAGTAGTAGTAATAGTATTTTTAGTTACTGGCCAAGCAAAACTAGTAACTGTTTCTAATTGATTTCCATTACTTTTTTGAGCTAATTTTTTTCTAACTGTTTTTTCTAAAGAAGCAATATCAGCCATAGCTTGATCATTTTGTCTCTTAGCTTCAGCTAATAATTGTTGATATTGTTTTTCTGATTGAGCAGTTTCTGTTAAAATATATTCTTTATCAGCTACTTCCCCTTCTAAAATATTTTTCTTATTCTCTAATTCTTTTTTTAATTCATCTAATTTAGTTTGTTTTTCAGTTAATATTTTTTGTTGTTCTTCCATTTCTATTTTTACATCCTTTAAAGAAACTAAACTATCTTTTATACCTTCACTAGTATTTTCTAAATAAGTAACTTGATTTATAAAATCAGATAAAGAATCATTTAATAATAATATTTCTAAAGGTGAAGTTTGTTTTTCTTTATATAACATTTTTAATAAAGTAGAAATATGTTTCTTACTACTTTCAATTTGTTCATTCTTGTTTTTAATATCAATTTCAATTTTTTTAATTTCTAAATTATTTTTACTTACTTCTAAAGTAGCTGATTCAATATCTAATCGAGATTGTTGTAAACGATTATCTAAAATATCTAATTGATTATTTAAAGTATCTTTTTCTTGTTGTTTTTCTTTTATTAATTTACTATACTCTTCTTGTTTTTTTTGAATATTTTCTAATTGTAATTTTTGACTTTGAATTTCTTCATTTAAACTTTCTATTTCCGCATCAATATCATCAGCATATTGACCTAAAACTGTATCTGATTTTAATAAAAAAAGACCAGGTATTAAGATAACTGATAAAAAAAGTAATACTAATTTTTGTTTTCTATTTTTCATATCCGCTATTATATCATATTTTTATCAATTCGGCAAGGACCAAAAAGAAAAATACTAAATTTCTTCTATAAAATTAGGATCAATTAAGTTTAATAACCTACTTTTAGTCATTAATCTTTCCCTATCTCGATATTCAAAATTACTATAGGATAAAAAAACTTGTTGTTTAGCCCTAGTTAAAGCTACATAGAATAAACGTTTTTCTTCTTCTTCGTTATCACTACGAAAGAATGGAAATAAACCCTCATTTAAGCCTATTAAGAAGATATAATCAAATTCTAAGCCTTTTACCTGGTGAATAGTCACAATTGGAATTCTTCCCTGTTCTAAACCTAAAAAATCAATATTTTTAGCTAAACTAGAAAAACGAATTAAATTATATAAAGAATTACGACTTGATAAATCAATATCATCTTTATCATTAAAAAACATTTTTAAAGTAGAAAAAGATTTAATTCTTTGGTCAGCATTTTTATCTTTTTCGTAATAATCTTTTAAACCTGATTCTAAATAGATATAATCTAAAAATTCAGCTGGACGTAATTTATCAATTTGTTTTTCCCAATTAGAAATAGCTACCGCTGTAGTTATAAACTTAGTTTTAAATTTATTCCATAAAGCAATTCTTTTTTCAGTACTTTGTTTTAATCTATCAACGGAATACAATAATAAATCAATAGTTGCCGCCACATCATCATCAGCACTATGAGTAGCAGATTTGAAATTTAATTTTTTAGCAATATTACTTAATTTGTAATTATCTAAATCTAATAATCGACGAGCTAAATCTAAAGTATCATAATAGGTTTTAAAATTAAATTCTAAGTTATACTTTTTAGCATTTTCAATAATCATATTTAAATCAAACATAATATTATGTCCCGCTATAGGCGAATCAGCAATAAATTTTTTTAAATCACTTAATATTTTTTTAGGATCTTGACCATTATCTCTTAAAAAATCATCACTAAGTTTATGAACAAAATATGAGGAACCAACTGATTTAGTATTTTTTAAATAAAAATGAAATTCTTTCCCTAATTGACCTTTAATAATTTCTCGAGCATAAATTTGAACAATCTCATCATTTAAAGGATTAATACCGGTAGTTTCCGTATCTAAAACAATTATTCTTCCCTGCTGACTATTTATTAATAATTGATCAAAGGGTTCTATAAAATTATAATTCTTAAAATTTAAAAAATCAGATAAATTTAAACCACATTCTCGACCACTAGCATTTATTTTTTTAAGTGTTTCTTCCCCAATATTTTTAGCTGGTCGCTCAATTAACCGTTTAGCTGATAATAGATCAGATTTATTAAATAATATTTTTAAATAGGAAAAAATATCTTTTACTTCTTGTCGTTTAAAAAAACCATATTGATCAATGGTTAAAAAAGAAATATTATTATTTAAAAAAATATCAGCTACTTTTTCTACTACATTATTAGTTCGAGTTAAAACCGCTATTTTGGCCCTTGAATCTTTTTCTCTGATCTTTTTGATATTATCAATAACCCAAGATACTTCTTCAGAAAAATTATAGGCTCGAAAAACTTTTATATTTTTTTCAATTTTATCATCATTATTATTAGCCACCATTTCTTTAGTTTTAGGATTTTCCATATTATTTAAAACCGACATAAAAGCTTTAATCAAATTAGGATTGGATCTGTAATTAATAGTCAAATTAAATTCTTTAACGGGTTTAAAATGATCCTTAAATAATTTTGATATAAAAATGGGTTGAGAATCTCTAAAACTATAGATAGTTTGATCAATATCACCAATTAAAGTTATATTTTTATGTTTTTTAGCCAATTCTTTTATAACTAAATATTCAGAAATATGAGTATCCTGAAATTCATCTAATTGAATAAAACGAAAACGATTAGACCAACGCTCAGCTACTTCTTGATTAGAAGTTAAAATCTTTAAAGTTAAAAAAACTAATTCATTAAAATCTAAAGAATTTTGCTCTAACATTTGACGACGATATTCTTCACCAAAAACAATTAGATCAGGACTAATAGCTTTAACTTTAATATTATGACCCATTTCAACTTGTAATAGAGATAAACGATATTTATATATTTCATCTAAAAAACCTAAAATCTTTTTATCATCAGAAAAATATATTTTTTTATTATTTTCTAAAATACTTTTAGCTAATTCTTTTTGTTCCTCTTCGTCTAAAATTAAAAAATCAGAAGATAATGACGCTACTTGATATTCAGCTTTTAAAAAATAAGCACAAAATCCATGAAAAGTACTAATAGTTAAAGCATCAAAAATATTTTTGTCATCAATTCGACTTTTAATTCTAGTTTTCATTTCATCAGTGGCTCGATTAGTAAAAGTTAAAGCTAAAATTTCATCAGGTTTAATTCCTAATTCCAAGGCTTTAACAATTCTTTCCGTTAATACTGTCGTTTTACCAGTTCCCACTGGAGCATTAACTAAATAAGCTCCAAAAATATTATCAATTATTTGTTGTTGTTCTAAATTAAAATTAATCATTTTTATATATTTTTTTAAATTTTTATGATATTATATACCTATAAACTAACACATTTAAGATAAAAAAACAAAACATGACCTTAGATAAAGAACAACAATTATTTAATTCTGACTATAATTTAATTGGAGCGGTAGATGAAGTTGGTCGAGGACCACTGGCCGGACCAGTAGTTAGTGCTTGTGTTATTATTGATAAAAATTTTACTATCACCCCCGAATTAAAAAAAATTAGAGATTCAAAAAAATTAAGTGCTAAACAACGTGAAGCTCTTTTTCCAATTATAAAAAAACAGGTTAAAGCCGTGGCTATTGGTATCTGTGATAATACTATTATTGATAAATATAATATTTTACAAGCAACTTTTTTATCAATGAAAAAAGCTATAAAAAAAACCGGTTTACAACCGGACATTGTTTTAGTTGATGGTAAATTTAAAATTCCTAAATTAAATATTCCTCAAGAAGCTATTATTTCGGGTGATGATTTAATTTTTAGTATTGCCATGGCTTCAATTATTGCTAAAGTTAGTCGAGATTTTTTAATGACTGAATTTCATAAAGATTATCCTAAATATGGATTTAACAAACATAAGGGTTATGGAACTAAATTTCATTTAGAAATGATTGATCTCTATGGTCCCTGCCCTATTCATCGTTTAAGTTTTGCTCCCTTTAATGTTAAATCTAATTCTTAGATATAGCTACTTTAATTCTATCTAAACTTTTTTCTTTACCTAAAACATCAGCAATTTCTAAAGGACTAGGACTATTCTTTTCTCCGCTTAGAGCCACTCTCAGTGGCCATAAATAATCGCCATTTTTTTTATTATTATTTTTTATATAAGAAAAAATAATATTTTCTAATTTATCTTTAGTCCAATCAGTTTCTTCTATTTTTTCAAGTAAATTATATAATTCATGTAAATTATTTTTAATATCATCTAAACTTAAATTTTTCCAAATTAATAAATTAGTATCATAGTCTAATTTATCTTTAAAGAAAAAAGAACTAAGAAGACTAATATCTTCTAATTTTTTTAATCGTTCCTGACTTAAAGCTATAACCTTTTTAATAAAGTCATTATTAGTTTTATCATTAATTAAACCACTTTTTTCTAAATACGGACGACATAAAGAACTTAAATCATTAATATTTTTTTGACGAATATAATAACCATTTAAATAATCTAATTTTTCAATATCAAAGACAGCCGGACTAGCCCCCATGTCTTTTAAATCAAATTTTTTAATAATTTCATCCATTGATAAAATTTCTTGATCATCTTTAGCATGCCAACCCAATAAGGCACAAAAATTTATAATGGCTTCTGGTAGATAACCTTTATCTCTATAATTTTCTACAAAAACATCCCCTTGTCTTTTACTTAATTTTCCACCACCTTTATTTAAAATTAATGGTAAATGAATATATTTAGGTATTTCCCAGCCAAATGATTTATACAATAAAACATTTTTAGGAAAACTAGCTAACCATTCATCACCTCGAGTTACATGACTAATATTCATTAAATGATCATCCACTATAGCGGCTAATTGATAAGTTGGGATACCATTAGATTTCATTAAAACGTGATCATCTAAGTCATCTGTTTTAAAAACTATTTTACCCCTTAGTTCATCAATTACTTCAATAGAAGTTTCGGCTGGTATTTTTTGTCGAATAACAAATGCTTCTCCATTTTTTAATTTAGTTTGAATTTCTTCCGAATTTAAATTACGACAATGTTTGTCGTATTTTGGCGCTTGTTTATTTTTTTCTTGTTCTAATCGCATTTCAGTTAATCTGTCTTCACTACAGAAACAATAATAGGCTTCGCCTTTATCTAATAATTCTTGAACATATTTTTGATAAATAGCTAAGCGTTCAGTTTGAATATATGGACCAAAATCACCACCAATATGAGGACCTTCATCAAATTCAATTCCAACCCATTTTAAAATATCAATTAAACTTTCAACCGAACCCTCAACTTTTCTTTTTTGATCAGTATCTTCAATTCTTAAAATAAACTTACCACCTAAACTCCTAGCTAAAAAATAACCAAACAATACTGTTCTTAAATTTCCAATATGTAAAAAACCAGTGGGTGATGGAGCAAATCTTAAACGAATATTATTCATATTATTGTATATTTATATAGTTTTTAAACTTAGTTAAAAATATTTCCATACTCTTTTTTCTAATAGGGCTAACTTCATTTAAAACATCACTAACTTTAACCCATTTCCAATTAGCATGATCCCAAAAATTTAATTTTATATCAGCATCACTTCCCTGAAATTCGGCTAATAATAAACTTTGTTTTTGTCCTTTAAAACCATAGCGTCCTCTATGATTAGTTTTATACTTATATATATTTTTATATATTCTATTAGGAGTAAAATTCACTATATCTAATTCTTCATATAATTCTCGACTACCAGCCAATTTAATTTTATCACTGTCTAATCCTCCTTGAGGTATTTGCCAATGACCTAATTCATCAACTCTTTCCACTAATAATACTTGATAATTTTCTAATAAATCACGAGTTTTATTCTCTAGGGCTGTATATGGAATTGGACATTTTTTATACAAAAAACAAGCTACATTTTTACGATAAAATAATGGATTAATAAAACGCCAGACACAAAATTTAAATAAAAAAACAAAGATAGCTCGATAAATTCGTTTATAACGATGCGGTTGTTTAATAAATCGCCATAACCATTCTAAACCTATTTTTCTCATAACATAAGGAGCTCGTTTTATTTTACCAGTTAAAAAATCTAAAGCTCCACCAATACCAATAGCTACTTTAACACTTGGTAATTTATTTAAATTATGATAAATAAATTTTTCTTGATAAGGAGCACCAAAATTACAAATTAAAATATCAGCTGAAAAATCTAATAATTTATTAGTAGCCAAAAATTCCATTTTATCATTTATCTTTAATTCTACTTTTTTAGCCAAACGAGTAAAAATATTATCTTTTTGAAAATTAAAAGATACAAATTTCTTTTCAGTTGAAATTTTAAAATTACCATCACTATCTTCAATTAAAAAATTTAAACCAGGAAAACGATTATTTAAAGCTATTGATATTTCCTGAGCTGATGATAATCCTTTTTTATTATTAATTATTAATACTTTTTTATTATACTTATTAGCTATTTTTAAAATTTCAATTATAGCATCAGCCCCAGTAAAACGTTGTAATTTTTTACCACATAAACCAGCTGCTATTTTTAAACCAAAACCATCAGCTAGAGATAAATCCGCTTTATTTAAAATATAAAAAAGCTCTTCGTCTTTTTGAGCTTGAAGTAGTATTTCGGGATTAGGGGTAACAATATAATGTTGTTTAGTAGAATTTAAAAATTGATTAATTTTATTCAACAAATCAGCTTGTTTAATAGTATTATCAATATCTACTCCTAAAATATTTATCATACAAAAAATTAATTACTTAGTTTATTATATATCAAATATTGCTTTTAGTAAATAAGTATTGGACTTTTAATTAAAAATTTGATAAAATTTTAATGTTGATTAAATCTCATTTTAAAAATAAAATATGAAAAATTTTGAACAAATATCTAAAAAAATACAAGCTTTAACAATTGATAATCCTCGTCAACCATCTAATATAAAATGGTATAATATTGTTAATCCCGAAAAAAAAGAAATTGCTTATTTGAAAAAAAAGTTTAATTTTAAAGATAAACACTTAGAGGCTTCTTTAGTTAGAATCTCAGCTCAAAGACCAATGATTTTTGAAGAAAAGGATTATGTTTTTATCATTCTTCATTTTCCAGTAATTGAAAAAGGTCAAGTCGTACCAGGTGAAATTGAATTTTTTGTTGGTCATGGCTATTTAATAACCTTACATGATAATAAAATAAAAACTTTAAATAATTTTTGTGAATATTGTAAAAATGATTCCGTCTTTTTAGAATCATATAATTTAGAGTCTTCAGCTGTTTTGCTTTATGAAATACTAGAAAAATTAATTCAAGATTCTTATGCTTTACTTGATAAAAATAATATAGAAATTAATAAATTAGAAAAAGGAATTTTTGAAAGTGAACAAGAAGTTGTTACTTCCCAATTATTAATTTTAAAAAGAAATATTATTAATATCCGTCGTATTGTTGAAAACCATAAAAACATCATGAAAAAATTAACTGAAATGAAAAGTAGTTTAGTATCAAAAGAACAAATTATGAAATACTACGGAACTTTAGCTGAACATAGTGAAAGAATTTGGGAATTTTCTGACACCCAAAAAGAAATTATTGATTCCCTGCAAAATACTAGTGAGTCTATCAGTGATAATAAAACTAATAATATTATGAAAACTTTAACCGTTCTTTCAGCTATATTAATGCCGATGAATTTATTAGCTACCATTTTAGGAATGAATTTAAACCCAGGTACTTACCCTTTCTCTTTAGTTATTGTTTCAATGATTGTTATGGCTATTGTTCTGTTAATATTTTTTAGAAAAAAGAGATGGCTATAAAAATATAAAAATAGATTAAATATAAAAATAGGCCAACAATTATGTTGACCTATTTTAAAAAATGAATAAACTTATTCTTTTTCTTTTACAAAACCATCAATCTTTATTAATGGATTATCACCAATCATAGAAATTAATTCCATTTTTAAAGAATCAAGTTCTTTTTTAATCTTAGCTATAACAATAATTAAGAATGGTTTTTCTGGAGTAAAATATTCTTTTAAACCATGATCACCAAATACAATATCATTAGCTACTTGATTTTCAGCTAAAGCATTTTTTAAACCTATTCCCTTTTCATTAACTACAAAACCGGCTGGTAATAAATTGTCTTCTCGAACATAATTAAAACTTCCAATAGTATCAATATAACAAACACGAGCATGATGAAAATTTGGATTTCCAATCATATCAGAAAAATTTAAATGAATATGCTCTTTTTTATATTTTTCTGCTTTTTTTTGAGCCCATTCTTTAGCAATGTCATCTGATTTTTCTATTGGTAATCCATGTAATTGACAATATATTTTACCAGCTCCACAACCATCATGAGAAGAAATAACATCAGGATTTTCTTCTAACATGTATTTTTCAAATTCTTCATCTGATAAAAGAATTCCACTTCCAGCGGCATGAATACCATAAGGAGTTCTTTCATCCATACAACAAACACATTTTTTTATTTCAGAAACTTTTTTTGGTACATGTTTTTCTAAATCAAAAGCATCGTCAAAATTTGAAATTTCTTTTATATATTCACCAAACCCAAGATTATAGATTTTATCCATAATCGCTTGTTGTTTTTTAAAAGCTTCTTCTTTTAAAGTTTCATGATTGTGGTGTTCATTATTAACACCTGCACTAAGATTATTTTCTTTTTCCATAATATTTTTTATATTAAATTATTTTTAAAGTTCAATACCAAACTTTTTGTATATTATAATGGCTAAAAATCTTTGTCAAATAAGGCTATATTTAAAAAAGTTCAAAACCATTGACATTATTTTAATTATGTGATAAAGTATGCCATTATTCCTTATCAAAATTACTTGATAAAAAATATATGAAAATATATATAATTGGACAAAAAGGACTACCAGCTGTTTCTGGTGGAGTAGAAAATCATGTTACTAATTTAGCTATTAAATTAGCTAAAGCCGGCCATGATGTTTTTGCTTATACTCGACGTAATTATACAAGTAAAAACTGGACAGAATTTATGGGAGTTAAACTTATTTCCTTACCAAGTATTGGAACTAAAAATTTAGATGCTATTAGTCATACCTTTTTAGCTTGTTTAGATTTTATAATAAAAAGAAAGGACGCGGATATTATTCATTTTCATTCCATTGGTCCATCTTCTTTAATTTGGTTAATAAAACTTTTTCGACCAAAAGTAAAAGTTATTTTTACTTTTCATAGTCAATGCTATTTTAATACTAAGTGGGGTAAATTTGCTAAATTTTATTTAAGCTGGGGTGAAAAAATTGGTTGTAAAAAAGCGGATGAAGTTATTGTTATATCAAAAAATTTAAAGAAATATGTAGAAGAAAAATATCATCGAACTACTAATTATATACCTAATGGTGTTAATATTATAGATCCTCGTACTGCTGATTTAATAAAAACTAATTGGAATTTAGAAAAAGATTCATATATTTTATCAGTATCTCGTTTAGTTAAAAACAAAGGTTTAGAATATTTAATTACCGCTTATAAAAATTTAAATACTGATAAAAAATTAGTAATAGCTGGTGATGGTAATTACAAAGAAGAATTAGAAAAATTAGCCAACAATAATACTAATATTATTTTTACCGGTAACCAAAATGGACCAGTTTTAGAAGAACTATATTCTAATACTGCTCTTTTTGTTCAACCATCTGAAGCCGAAGGTTTATCCATTGCTTTACTAGAAGCTACTTCTTTCAAATTACCAGTACTTATAAGTGATATTGAAGCTAATAAAGAAATTATGGGAGACAATGCTTTTAGTTTTGTAAGTAAAGATACTAAAGATTTAGAAATAAAACTAAAGCAATTCTTAAAAGGTGAAAATCGATCCAATATTGACGAAAATACAGAAATTATATATAATAAAATACACTCCCAATACAATTGGGACGACATCGTTTCCCAAACTATAACGGTGTATAATAAGGTTCTTTAACAAATCATTTTATACCTCCAAGGTTAATATTATTATGGTTAATACTATAAAGGTTTTTAGATTTAGAAGCTTTTATAGTATTAACCAAAATAAGAAAAATGACAAAAGAAGAAGAAGAAAAAGAAGAAAAAAAAATAAAAATCTTGTTCTTTATTGTAATCACATTTCTGATAACAGTATTTTTTATAAATATTTATTTATCTGGAGATGGTAACAACAAAGAAAAAGAAAAAATTGAAATAAAAAAATAAAATAAAAAAACATTAACCAAAAAAAATTAAAAAAGGAGGTAAAAAATGAAAAAAATATTTATGCTATTATTATTGGTAGGAGCAGCTATTATTGCTACTTCTTGTGGCGGGGAATATAATTTTAACCCCAATGAACCAATAATTGATGACGAAGACACTGCAACCACCGAAGACTTCACGTGGAATGGTTTAGACCAACGTCCACTTGATACCATCGGAAAAGTATCAGTAAGCGGAAATATTTACAATTATAATTTCAGGATGTATCTGGGAAATTCCCAATGCAATCCGAATCCGCTTATTTTATCCACTTTTGGCATACCTCATGTCAGTCAAGGAGAGACAATATATTATAATCGAGCTAATGAAGCTCAATATAATATTACCTCTATAAGCGATGGATGGGTATATTTCTCTATCCGATGTGAAACCGGGCAACTATTAAAATTTAATATTGCCAAGTGGAAAAATGAACACTGGATATGGTTCCTAAAATATGGACTATCACCAGATGATGGGGTAACAAATATTTATAGTTTTTATACTTATTAAGACCCTGTTAAGACCCTGCCTTTGTCAATAAAAAAAGAGCTTCTCCGGAAGCTCTATTTTTTTATCTAAAAGATTATTTCTTTTTATTTTTTATTCCAGCTGAAACTTTTACAAATTCAACAAATAATGGATGAGGATCAAGTGGTCTTGATAAATATTCAGGATGAAATTGAACTCCGATAAAGAAAGGATGATTCTTTATTTCAATTGCTTCCACAATATTAGCATCAGGTGAAGTTCCCGCTATTACTAATCCTTTTTTTATAAATAAATCTCGATAATCATTATTAAATTCATAACGATGACGATGTCTTTCTGAAATTAAATCAGACTTCCCCATTTTTTTATAGGTTTGAGCTAAAACTGTCCCTGGTTTTAATTTACAAGGCCAAGCTCCTAAACGAATAGTTCCTCCATAACCTTTCTTTTTTATCAAATCAGCTTGTCCTGGCATAATATGAATAACTTTATTTTTACTCTTAGAATTAATTTCTTCACTAGTAGCATCTTTTAAA
The DNA here is from genome assembly GCA_035402985.1 of bacterium. Lineage (GTDB taxonomy): Bacteria > Patescibacteriota > Patescibacteriia > Patescibacteriales > UBA12465. The sequence continues at coordinate 56,148 of DAONEH010000002.1, forward strand.
CCACAAACATTTTGAGCAAATTCAATTACTGCCATTTGCATCCCATAACATAAACCTAAATATGGAATCTTTTTTTCACGACAATATTTTATAGTTTTAATTTTGCCTTCCGAACCTCGACTACCCCAACCTTGAGGAACAATTATACCTTGTAAATCTTGCAAACATTTTGTTCCATCTTTTTCAATAGTTTCAGCTGCAATCCATTCTAATTTTGGTTTTATTTTATTATAGGCACCAGCATGTTTAATAGCTTCAATAACAGAAATATATGAATCAGTTAAAGAAAAACCACCGGAAGCAAAATATTTACCAACAATACCAATTCTAACTTCTTGTTTAGGATTCTTAACATTCTTTATCATATCAACCCATTTTTTACTATTTTCTTTATCTTCTTTATTAGCTTTAGATTTCAAACCAAATTTTTTTAAAATTTTATTTCCTAAATCATTTTTTTCAAAATTTATTGGTATTTCATAAATTGATTCAATATCTGGAGCAGCAATAACATCTTCTTTTTGAATATTACAATGAACCGCTATTTTTTCTCGTCTAATATTATCAATATTTTGTTCAGATCGAGCTATGATAAAATTAGGTTGGATACCAGCTGAATTTAAAGTTCTAACAGCATGCTGGGTTGGTTTAGTTTTCATTTCTCCAATTTTATTAGGGATAGGTAAATAAGAAACCATAACAAAAAGAACATCATTTGGTTTTTGTAATTTTAAAATTCTAGCAGCTTCTAAGAATAATAGATTCTCATATTCTCCAACTGTTCCTCCAATTTCAATAGTTACAATTTCAGCTTTAGTCTTTTTTACCGCTCGATTTATTCGATCAATAATTTCCATAGGAATATGTGGTACAACTTGAACACATTTACCTTGATATTCTAAATTTCTTTCTTTAGTAATAACCGTTTGATAAACTCGACCAGTAGTCATGTAATTTTCTCGATAAATATTTTTATTTAAAAATCTTTCATAATTACCTAAATCTTGATCAGTTTCATCACCATCATCAGTTACAAAAACTTCACCATGTTCAATCGGATTCATAGTTCCAGCATCAATATTAATATATGGATCAATTTTAATAGCACTAACATTATAGCCTTTATTAGATAAAATCTGACCAATAGAAGCAGCCGTGATACCTTTACCTACACCTGACATTACTCCACCAACAACAAAGATATATTTTGTTTTCGTTTTCTTTTTATTTTTCATAAAACAATTTTTAAAAAAACCGTTAAAAAACGGTTTTTATTTATTTAAAAAAATTTTTAGCTTCATCTAATTGAGGATCACGTCCACTTTCATAATCTTCATAGGTAAGTTCTACTTCTTTATCAGGGGTTATACCAGTCTCATTAATACTTTGACCATAAGGAGTTAACCATTTAGCCACAGTAACTTTTACAGCTGAACCATCAGATAAATTTTCAACTATTTGAACTGAACCCTTACCATAACTTTCTTCTCCCATAATTGTAGCTTTACCATAATCTTTTAAAGCCCCAGCTAAAATCTCGGAAGCTGAAGCACTACCACCATTTATTAAAACTACCGTTGGATAATCTTTTAAACTATTTAAGCCATTAGCTTTATACTCAGTAGTATCTCCGGTACTAAATTTCTCAATTACGGCTACTTCTCCATTTACCCATTCACCTAACATCGCTACAGCTGTTTCCAGATAACCTCCCGGATTATTTCTTAAATCAATTATTATTCCTTTAGGTTTTACAGTTTGAACTTCTTTAACAGCTTGGAGAAATAGGGTTTGAGTATCATCATTAAAAGAATTTATTGAAATTAAAAAAATATTATTATCTAATTTTTCATAAGTTAAACTTTTTACTATAATAGTATCTCTAATAATCGATATTTTTTTTATATCCTCAAAACCATTTCTAAAAATACTTAAAACTACCTCTGTTCCCTTATCCCCCTTTATTTTTCCAACCGCTTCATTAATATCCATATTCTGTGTATTTTCCCCATTAATCTCTAATATCTTATCACCCGCCATAATACCCGCTTTTTGAGCTGGAGCCCCGTCAATCGGCGAAATAACGGTTAAAAGATTATCTCTAATACCAAGTTCAGCTCCAATTCCTTCAAAACTTCCAGCCATATCTTCAGTAAACAATTTATTCTCTTGGGGATCCATAAATTCTGAATAAGGATCATTTAAAGATGAAACTAAACCGTCCAGTGAGCCATAAAACATTTCTTTATCACTAATTTCATCTTTATTAACATAAGAATTTTTAATTATATCCCAAACCTTCCAATAATAATCAAAATCAATATTTTGTGCCCATTTACCATCAACTTTTTGATATTTACCAGTTAAAACTCCTAAATACAAAGATTCTTTTTCAGCTAAGAGACTAATTGTTTTATTAGAAACAGCTAAATAAATTCCACTTAAAAAAATAATAGAAGCTACGATGACAACCAGAAAACATTTCAAAATTTTCTTTAATATATTTTTAGTTTTTCTAAGCATAATTTTTAAAATCTAATTTGTTTAATACTATTATCTCTAATATCTAAAATTTGAGAAGATCTTCTTTTAGGTCTAATATTTTTAAATTTAACTATAAAGTCAGGTTGACTTGATTGAAAGTTAAAAAGAGAAATTATCTCTTTAAAATTATTAACATTAGGTTGACCACTTATATTACAACTAGTTGAAATAATCGGTTCATCTAATGACTTTATTATTTTAATCAAAAATTTGTTTTTTGGCAAACGAACAGCTACTCCCTGTTTTTTATTAATGTTTAAAAGTTTAATTAAATTATTTTTAGCTGATAGAATAAAAGTAGTTGGATAAATTTTATCATTCAACCAATAAGTTTTTAAAATATTTTCCTGTTCTAAATTAAAAGAAAAATATTTTTTTAACATAGAAAAATCACTCACTAAAATCAAAAATGGCTTATTGAGAGCTCGTTTTTTTAAATTATAGATATACTTAATACCTAATTTATTACTAACTAAACAACTTAATCCATAAACCGTATCTGACAATATCACCCCTACATGCCCTAACTTTAATCTATCAACAATTTTTTTTAAATCAACTTCTTTTACAATCTTTAAAACTTCCATATTTATTTGATAATAACAACGGCTTGTAGCATCTTTAAAGCTTCTGGTACTAAGGGTTCTACCCAATTAATTCCTTTTAAGAAAAATGGCACTACTTCAGAATTTAACATAGCTTTAGCTATATATTCATTAGCCCCAACATAATGAGAAACAACAAAAATAATTATTCCCAATATTAAAATACCTTGAACTAAACCTAAAACACCACCTAGTGATCCATTTATAAAGGAAATTATTGGTAAAGAAGTTATTAATTTTAATATTTTAGCAATAATTTTAAAAATTATATTTAATATTAAATTAATTACTATTAAAGCAATAACAAAAGAAATAATCTTACCAGTATTTTCAGAAAATCGATCTAAAAATGGAAGCCATTCATAAACCCGTAAATAGATATTTAATGATATTATAATTGACAAGACGGTAGAAATTAAGCCCAATAACATTTTTATAAACCCTAAATAAAAACCGTATAAAATAAAGGAACCAAGTAAAACGATTAGCACTATATCAAAAATAGGCATATTTTTATTATTAATAATAATTAATTTAATAATTTAGGAAATAATATTTCACCTTTAATTATCTTGGGAGCTGTAAATTGATTAATTATTTTAAGAGCTGTTTCGGGAATAAAGGGAAAAATTAAAACAGCTATATCTAAAATATTTTCTGCAACCACTTGTAAAATTTTAGTTTGTTCGGCTTGATCTATTATTTTCCAAGGAGCAGTTTTACTTAAAAATTCATCACTCTCTCTTATCTTTTTAGCAATAATTTCTAAAGCTTCATTTAATTGATACTTATCCATAGCTAACAAAAATTCTTCTATAAATTCTGATGATCTTTCTATTAAGGGAGTTTCTTCTTTAAAATTTATTTTATCTAATTTAATATCTAAATTATTTTTTTCAATTAAATTAGAGACTCGCGATACTAAATTACCTAAACCATTAACTAAATCAGATGTATATAATTTTTCTAATTTTTCATAAGAAAAATCACCATCTTCAAAAGTAGAAATCTCTTTAGTTAAATAATACCTAATAGTATCAGCCCTATATTTTTCTATTAATTCTACGGGATCAATAGTATTACCAGAACTTTTACTTATTTTTTGATTATTTAGAGTTAAAAACCCAAAAACTAATATCTCCTTAGGTAATGGTAAACCAGCTGATAATAGAAAAGCTGGCCACATAGCTGTTTGAGGTCTTAAATTATCTTTTCCACATACTTGAATTCCAGGCCAAAATTCATTAAATTTTTTGGTATCATCCGGCCAACCTAAACAAGAAATATAATTAACTAAAGCATCAAACCACACATACATTACTTGAGTATCATCACCTAATATTGGTACTCCCCAAGGCATCTTCTCTTTTAATCGTGAAACTGAAAAATCATTTAAACCACTTTCCACAAATTTAATTATTTCATTGAAGCGGTGTCGGGGTTTGATAAAATCAGGATTTTTTTTATAAAAATCTAATAATGGCTGTTGATACTTAGAAAATCTAAAAAAATAATTTTCTTCATCAATTATTTCTACTTCTTGATTAGGATGAAGTGGGCAAATACCATGGTCTAATTCCGAATCAGTTTTTTCCATCTCACAACCCACACAATACTTAATTTTATAATTTTTTTTATAAATATCACCTTTATCATAACAAAGTTGCCAAAACTTCTGTACGGCTTTTATATGGTGACTATCAGTAGTTCTAATAAAATTATTAAAAGATAAATTTAAAATCTTTTTTAATTCTAAAAATTTATTAGAATAAGTAGTCGCATAATCAAAAACACTCAAACCTGCTTCCATAGCTTTTTTATATATTTTTTGACCATGTTCATCTGTTCCCGTATTAAAAAAAACTTCATCACCTAATTGTCTCCTGTGACGAGCAATAATATCAGCCTTAATTATCTCTTTAGCAAAACCTAAATGTGGATCTGAATTAACATAAGGCAAAGTTGTAGTAATATAAAACTTACTCATAAATAATACTTAATAAATAATAATAGTAAACTCACCCTTAATAGCATTTTTATCTTGTTCAAATGTTTTATACAATTCATCTAAATCTTGATTATAGAAAGTATAAAACATTTTAGTAAGTTCACGAAAAATAATAATTTTCTTTTGACAATTTAAATCTTTTAATTCCTGCAGTAACTTTAGAAGCCGATACTTAGATTCATAAAAAACTACTGGATACTTATGGTCTAAAACTTCTTTTAACATGGTTTGACGACCCTTTTTATGTGGTAAAAAACCAAAAAAAGTAAATTTATCAACTGGTATTCCAGCCACTGATAAAGCCGTAATTACAGCCGAAGCTCCCGGAATTGGTTCAATATTAACTTCAGGTAAATTTTTTCTAATATAATTAACTAATTCCCCACCCGGATCAGAAATATTAGGTGTGCCGGCATCACTAACTAAAGCTAAAGACTTACCACTACGTAAAATATCTAAAACTTTTTTGTATTTATTATCATCAGAATGATGATGAAAAGATATTAATGGTTTTTTAATAGAATAATGTTGCAAAAGTTTTTGGGTGACCCTAGTATCTTCGCTTAGAATAAAATCAACTTCTTTTAAAACTCTAATAGCTCTAAAACTAATATCTTCTAAATTTCCAATAGGAGTAGCTACAATATATAAATTCATAAATTTAATTTACTAAATCATCTTTTCTTTCCCTCATATATTTTAACCATTCATTAAAGGCTTCCACAAATACTTTAAATGGAGCTTCAATAATAAAGTCAAAAATAAAGACAAAAATATTTATTTTAGAAATATTATTAGATAAAAATTTACCCATAGCTACTATCGGAGTATAGAAAAAATCAAACAAAAATCCAAGAAAACCTTCTTTTGATTCTATAATTATATATTTTTTAATATCACGTTTAATACGGAAACTAAAAAAACTAGCAAACATTAAGAAGAATAAGAAAATAATAATACTAACCCAATTAAACTCAATGAATACTAAAAATTTGATAATAAAATAAATAGTTATAACAAAACCACTTAAATACAATAAATTAAATATAAAATCCATCATAAAACTTCTCTTAGCTGGATTTATTAATAAAATATTATGTTTACGTCGTTTTTCACTATAAACAATTTCTTCTACTCCTTTAATAATCTTCTTGGTGTTTTCTTGAGCGGGAGCCCAAGTAAATAAAATCATTAAAAATAATAAGATAGCCGGAAAAGAAATATTTATAGCTAAAGAAAAAGGATTAATTTTTTCACCAAACCATTGAACGGCTGGAATTTCCAATAAAACTACAAAAATAGATTTAGTTAAGAAAATATAAAGAATACTTCTAGCACCAGATTTCCATAATTTATTTTTTATTCTTTTAAATCTCTTTTCGCAAGTTTCTTTTATAATATTAATAAAACTTTTATTATTATTTAAAGCTTGCTCATACATTTTTATCGGATTTTCTTCTACTACTTCTTTTAAAATTGAATAATAAAGAGAATAAGATTTAGTTAATTTATCTATTTGTTTAATTAAAGGATGATCTAATTGTTGTGAAATAGCTAAATAAAAAACATCAATTTTATCAGCAATTTCTTCAATTTCTTGATCACTTATTTTTGACCAATTTTTATTATAATATTTAAAAACAGTAAAACTTAATAAATCATTATCATAATTTAAAAAATTTCTTAGCATGCCTAAATAAATTTGTATATCTAAATCGTCCTCATACGGTAAATCACGTGGTAGTTTTATATTATCCTTTAAAATATAAAAAGCATCATTAATTACTTCCTGCGCCACATCATCTTTGGCTAAATTTTCTTCTATTTCTGAAGCAGCTAATGATATTATCCAATTAGCTAAAATATTTTGAGCTTTATTAGTTCTCTTTTTACTCTTTTTTAAATTTAAAGGAAAAAAGAAAAATTTTTCTTTAGCAAAACTATAGTTTTTTAATTTAATATATTTATCCAAAATAATAGCTATCTCTTCAATTTTTCTTTCAGGTACAGTATTGTTTTTTAAATAACCAGCTTGAATTAACTCAGTTAATAATTGAATTGACATGTCCTTTCCATCTAAATCCTTTAAAATTCCTTCAACCATCACTTGACGTTTAAAAATACGTTTAATAGCATTCTTTCTAAGTAAATATTCATCTTCATAATCAACTGTATTTCTGATCTTTTCATAAACAAAAGATAATTTGGAAACCATATCGGAAACAATTATTTTTTCAGACTCATCTTTGTTTTCACTATTTGTTTTTTTCTTGTATATTAATTGAAAAAGTCTTTTAGCTTCAAGATTCATATTTAGAACTTCTTCTTTCTTTTTTACTAAATAAGGACTAACCATATAATTATATAAATTATTAAATGCTTTATTGTTTTATACAAGTATAATAATACAATAAATAAAATAAAAAATCAAATAAATAAGCCTTAAAATGCTAGGATATTTAATTTAAAAACCCTTGACACTTCCCACTTTATTTACTATTATATACTCATAGCCACAATTGGCTGTTTTTAATTTAATTTTATGGGAAAATTTAGTAATTACATTAAAGAATCAATCGCCGAAATAAAAAAAGTTACTTGGCCAACTAAAAAAGAAACTTATCGTTACTCTTTTTTAGTTATTGCTATTAGTCTATTAGTAGCTATTGTTTTAGGTGGTTTTGATTATATTTTTAATTTAGGATTAAAATCCTTAATGAAATAACAATAATTAAATATGGCTAAACAAAATTTAAATCAAGGACGTCGTTGGTATGTTCTACATACTTATTCTGGTTATGAAGAAAATGTTGCTCATAATTTAAAACAAAGAATTGAAACTCTAGATGCTGGAGACAAGATTTTTAATGTTTTAGTTCCTATTGAAAAAAAGATTAAGATTAAAAACGGTAAAAGAAAAATTATAGAAGAAAAAATATTTCCTGGATATGTTTTAGTAGAAATGATTGTAACTGATGAATCATGGTATATAGTTAGAAACACGCCCAATGTTACTGGTTTTATCGGTGTTGGTACTTTACCAACCCCAATAAGCGAAAAAGAAGTTCAAGGTTTAATGAAAAGAATGGGAGTAGAAGAACCGAAGTTTAAAATTGATATTATTGTTGGTGAAACAGTTAAAATAAATGACGGACCTTTTAAGAATTTTGAAGGTAAAGTAATAACTATTGATGAAGCTAAAGGAAAAATAAAAGTAAATGTCTCGATGTTTGGTCGAGAAACTCCGGTTGAATTAGATTTTTTACAAATAAAAAAAATATAATAATTTGATAACCATTTTTGTGGTTGGCTTCTCAAATTATATTAATAAATAATATGGCTAAAAAAATATTAACCAAAATAAAATTACAGATAAATGCTGGCCAAGCTAACCCTGCCCCTCCAGTTGGACCGGCTTTGGGTCAACATGGCTTAAACATTCAAGATTTTTGTTCTAAATTTAATGATGCTACTAGAGACCGCATGGGTGAAGTTGTTCCCGTAGAAATTAGCGTTTATGAAGATAAAACTTTTAGTTTTATCATGAAATCCCCTCCGGCTTCCGAATTAATAAAAAAATACGCTAAGATTCCTAAAGGATCAAGCAAACCTTTAAGTCAAAAAGTAGGTTCTTTAACTAAAGAACAATTAGCTGAAATAGCTAAAGTAAAAATGAATGATTTAAATACAGATGATGTCGAACAAGCTATGAAAGTAATAGCTGGTACTGCTAGACAAATGGGAGTAGAAATAAAATAAATATAATTAAGGTGGGAGGATTTATCCGTTATCACCACTACAAAAAATATGGAATTTGATAAAAACAAAAGTTATTCAATTAGTGAAGCTATTGAATTAGTTAAAACTTTAAAAAAAGCTAAATTTGATGCTTCCGTTGAAGCTCATTTCCGTTTAGGTATAGATCCTAAAAAAGGTGATCAACAAGTTCGCTCGGCTGTTAGTTTACCTCACGGAACTGGTAAAGTTGTTAAAATAGCTGCCTTTGTCTCAAGTGATAAAGTAAATGCGGTTAAAGAAGCTGGAGCTGATTTAGTTGGTGGAGATGATTTAATTGAAGAAATTAAGAAAACCGAAAAAACTGATTTTGAAATTGCTGTAGCTGAAATTGATATGATGAAAAACTTAGCTAAAATTGCTAAAATTTTAGGTACTCGAGGTTTAATGCCTTCTCCTAAAAACGAAACTGTTACTAATAATCCAGTTAAAGCCGTTAAAGAATTAAAGAAAGGAAAAATTAGTTTTAAAAATGATGATACTGGTAATGTTCATGTTATTATCGGAAAAATTAGTTTTGACAACCAAAAATTAGAAGAAAACTTAAAAACTTTAATTGAAGCTATTAAAAAAGTTAAACCATCTTCATCTAAGGGTATCTATATCAGAAATTTAAGTCTTAATGCTACCATGGGGCCAGGTATAAAAATATCTTTATAGTAAATATCTTTATAGTAAATTAATTTATACCAATAAATTAATAAAACAAAAAAGACAATTATAACAAATTGTCTTTTTTGTTTACCTTTTTTCTATTTATTTTCTTCTATTCTAAATTAAAATATATATATTGCTCCTAAAATAATAAGACCTAAGGCAATACGGTACCAAGCAAAAACTGTAAAATTATTTTTCTTAACAAAATTTAATAAAAATTTAATACTAAACCAAGCCACAATAAATGAAACTAAGCAACCAATAATTAAAAAGATAAGTTCATTACTGGTAAAAGCAAATCCAGTTTTAAGTAAATCTAAAGAGGAAGCAGCTAACATAGTAGGGATAGCTAATAGGAAAGAAAATTCCACAATAGCTGAACGAGAAATACCTAAAGATAAGCCTCCCATAATAGTAGCGGCCGATCTAGATACACCAGGAATCATCGCTAGAGCCTGAAAAACACCAATAATTAAGCATTGCTGATAGGAAATATCTTTTATATCAGCTATCTTTTCTGTATTGCTTATTTCCCTATTATTTCTTTTATAGACTCTTTCTAAAATAATAATTATAATACCACCAATAAGCAAAGCTAAAGCAATAATATTTAAATTTTCTTGAAATAAAGTTTTAACTAATTTATAGCCTAATAATCCTAAAATAGCCGTTGGAATAAAAGCTACTATTAATTTTTTTATACATTCAAAACTACTCCAAATTTTTTTCCAATACAAAACAATTACTGCTAGAATAGAAGCAAATTGAATAATAATTATAAAACTTTTAATAAACTCACTAGAATCTAAATTTAATAATTTAGTTCCTAGTATTAAATGAGCCGTCGAAGAAATTGGTAAAAATTCAGTGAACCCTTGAATAATACCTAAAATAATACTTTTAAAAAAAGCTAATTCCATATTTATATATTAATAGATTAAATTTACTCAATAATATTTCGTTGTTCAATTTCACTTACAATTATATTACGATCACGACCATATTTCAAACGACTTAATTCTCTAATATTTTTAGCCATTCCTTCTTTGTATTCTCCCATAAGTGGCCAAATAGTTTGTAGAGAAAAAGGTCTAATGGTTTGTCCATCAACTAATAATTTAACAAAACCACCACGACCAACATTTACTAAATCATATTCATTAAAGACTGGAGCAAATTCTTTTACTAAAAACTCAGCATCTTCTGAACCAACTCTAAAACTTATCATGGTACCAACGTTACCAAAAACAGCTTCTTTAATTTTAGTATCCTGTCCTTTATTTAATTGTCCAATATATTGATGAGCAATATTTAAACATAAAGCATATTTTCGAGCTTCTGATAAAATCTGACAAATAGAATCAGTAGTAAAATTTTGAAACTCATCAATGTATAAATAAAAATCTTTTCGTTCTTCTTGTGAAATATCAGTTCTAGATAAGGCCGCCATTAAAATCTTACCAACAATAATCATACCTAATAAATAAGCATTGGTTTCTCCAATAGCTCCCTTTGGTAAATCAACCATTAATATTTTTTTACTATCCATAATATCTCTAAAATTAAAAGCACTAGTTTGTTGGCCAATTATTGGCATCATCATATCATTAGATATAAATGGAGTTAATTTAGATGTAATATAAGGAACCATATTAGCTAAAGCGGCTTCTCCCCCAGCTTTCTCAGCTTCTTTACGCCAAAAATCAACTACGGTAGTATTCTTACATAAATTTAATTTCATTCGACGAAATTTTTCATCAGCTAAGACTTTAGAAACCTCCATTAAAGTTGAACCAGTTTCCGGACTATCCATAATTAAAAGTAAGGCATTTCTCATATATTGTTCAAACATTGGTCCACCCGTAGCTTTTAAATCATATAATTTATCAAAAATTCCGATCAATTCATTAATGACAAAAGTTTTTTGCTCAGGATAACGAGGATCATATTCTAATAAATTTAAACCAATTGGTCGTTTAATATCAGCTGGAGAAAAAACAATAACATCTTCAGCTCGTTCTGGTGGAATACGATTTAAAATATCTTCAATTAAATCTCCATTAGGATCCATTACACAAACCCCATGACCGTTTTTTATATCTTGAATCGCTAAATTATTTAATAAAACCGATTTACCAGTACCAGATTTACCGACAATATACATATGACGACGACGATCAATATCTTTAATATGAACATCAGTTTTTATACCTCTAAATAAATTATAACCTAATAAAGTTCCCTCACTTGGAACATTATTAGGAACCGGAGCAGTTTTAGAAATTAACCAATCAATATTAGGAGTTTCGGTTCGTGCTAAAGGAAAATGATACATACTAACTAATTCTTGAGTATTTAAAAGAAATCCCTGATTTTCAATAAAACGGCGATAAATAAAATTATTAATAATATTTTTTTGATTCTTTTTAATTATTTTTTTAAATGAATTTCCATATTGATAATAACTATATTCACTATAGGCACTAGCAATATTATCAAAAGATAATTTAGTTTTTTCTAAACTTTTAGAACTAACGACAATTCTTAAATTAACATCTAAACCAGATTTAGAATTTTTTTCTTCCATCTTCTTTAACATTTCTTTTTCTTTTTCTGTTAATTCTTTGGTTATAGCAGGATTATTAGTATCTTTTTTTTCACTTCGACCCATATCAAAAATTCCTAATAAAATATCATAAACAAAAAAATTAACCGCATTTTGAAAAACAGAATTACTTATTTTAAACATCCGATTAACATCTTTCTTTTTATAGGCTTCTAGTACTGCATTTTTTAATTTACTATGCCATTTCTTTTTAGCACTTCTAACTACATACTGAACAGCAATACTTTCATCAGTTTCCAATTTAGACATAACATTAATTAAAGAATTCATCGGATCCGAATTCATATCAGTATAATCTAAAAATGGAAAAATAAAACTACGGGTAGTTTTAAAATAACCAGCTAAAATATTACCTTGAGGATTAAAAGCATTATAATCATCAATTGGTTCAATGGAAGCCTCAGGATAATAGGCATGAATTTGTTGTTCTAGATATAAAGCTTTATCACGAGGAGCTGACACATAAAAAGAAATTTTCCCTTTATTAGCTACTATTTCAAAAGAAAAATTATCATCTCGTCCATATAACCACGGAATAAAACCTCTTTTAGCCCGTAGACCGCCAATACTAGCAAAAATAGTTTCACCAGAAGATATTTCTTCTCGTAATTGTTGAACACTAACATCTTTGTCTTTATCTTTAGGTTTTTCTTTAGGTAATTTAACTAAAAAGATAACATTATTATTATCCTTATTACGTATAGAAAAATATTTAATAATATATCTAATTAAAAAAAGAATAACTATTAAACTACCTAAAAAAATCAACCAAATTAAATAGGTTGAATTCTGTTGAGCAACAACTTCACCTTCCTCAATAATTTGATTAGTCAAATTCATATATTATTTTTTTAATTTTATAATTTTATCAGCTTTAATTTTAGCTTCTTGTTCTAAAAAATATGGATTAATTTTAGGAATTAATCCTAACCATTTTTTTATTAAATCAATAATACTTTTTATTTTAACTTTAGTTGAATTTAATAATAAATTAATTTTAGTAGTTGTTTTTTCTCCCTCTTCTTTAAATATTTTTTGTTGCTTAGCGTTCATACTTAAAAAAACATCATTTAAACCTTCTGATAAAATATTATCAATTTGTTTTTGTCTAATTAAATCTGAAGAACTAAGAGAAACATCTGTTTTTTTACTAGACTTAAAAACCTCTCCTATTTTTTCTAAAGGTTTTTTCTCTTCCCCGCTTATTTCTAAATTAGCCGATTCTACTTCAATTTTATTTTCTTGATTTAAATCTAGGGCTTCAATTTTAATATCATCTTTTTCTGATTTCTTTTCAATATTTAAATTAGGTTTTTCTTTAGAAAATATTTTATTATCTTGAGCCATATTATTTTTATTCTATTTTAATAGCTTCAACTGGACAACTATTAGCTGCATTTCTAGCACAATCAGCATCTTGTTGACTTATAACCTCTGATTTTCCTACTGAATTTATTTTAAAAACCTTAGGACACATATTAGCACACATACCACAACCAATACATTTATTTTGATCTACTTTTATTGACATAAAAACAAAAATTTAAGATTAATTCAATTAATCTTAAATATATTAAATTTAATAAATACAAGTATATTATACTATATATAAAAGTAATTGACAAGTAAAAATAGCTTTGATATACTATAACAGTATTAAAAAATCATGTAATTTGTAAATTATCTTAATCTATTATTGACAAAATATTAAGATAATTTTAGAGATATTATGTCACATAAGAATTCAGCTGGATCCACCTCCTTAGGTCGAGATTCTGCCGGTCAGCGTTTAGGTGTAAAATTATCCGATGGTCAAAAAGCCAAAATTGGTAATATTATCATACGACAACGTGGAACTAAATATCACCCTGGTGAAAACGTAAAAAAAGGTAAAGATGATACCCTATTTGCTGTTGCTAATGGTGTAGTTAAATTCCGTACCAAAAAATTATTAAAATTTGATGGTAAATTAGAAAAAAGTAAAATTATTAATGTTGTAAAAAATTAATTTCAAAGAATTATCTATAATGACCTCCTCCCCGGACTAAAGTCCGGGGTTTCCTTTTTCGGCATACAAACCA
>DAONEH010000003.1:0-64695 GCA_035402985.1 bacterium
CTTACAAGATATTATTGCTATTTTAGGTATGGAAGAATTATCTGATGAAGATAAAATTACAGTTTCTCGAGCTCGTAAAATTCAAAGATTTTTATCTCAACCTTTTAGTGTAGCAGAAACTTTTACTGGAACTCCAGGAAAATATGTAAAAATTGCTGATACAGTTAGAGGTTTTAAAGAAATTTTAGAAGGTAAACATGACGATAAAAGCGAAAGTGATTTTTTAATGAAAGGTGTTATCGAAGAAGTTGGAGCTTCTAAATAAAATAAAATAATATGGCCGAAGAAAAAACAATAAAATTTGAAATAGCTACACCGGAGAAAGTTCTCTTTAAGGATTTTATTCTTCAAGTTTCTGTTCCGACTACTGAAGGTGAAGTTACTATTTTACCTAAACATTCTCCTTTGGTTTCTATTTTAAAACCAGGAGTATTGGAGATAAAAAAAGTTGATAATTCTGTAGAAATTATTTCAGTTTCAGGTGGTTTTTTAGAGGTATTATTGAATAAAATTATTGTTTTAGCTGATACCGCCGAACGAGCTGAAGATATTGATCTTCAACGAGCCGAAGAAGCTCGTAAGAGAGCTGAAGAGTCATTAAAAGATCTTAGAGATATTGATGCTACTCAATTTGCCAATATCACAGCTCAAATTGAAAAAGAATTAGCTCGAACTAAATCAGTTAAACGTTGGAGAAATTTACAAAATAGATAATTTGATAAATACAAAAAAGAAGTTAATTAAATTTAACTTCTTTTTTTGAGGTCCGAGTGGGATTCGAACCCACGAATAGCAGTTTTGCAAACTGTAGTGTTAGACCGCTTCACCATCGGACCATTTATTTATATAAGCATATAATAATATATATTTTTTAAAAAAGCTATATTGACAAGCAAGTTTAAAAATTATATAGTTAGCCATTAATTTAGAACATTTACAATTCAAACAAATATAAACCAAAACAAAATTATCATGATTGAAAATTTACTTTCTGCTGAAGCCGTAAGTCTTTCTAAAACTTACATGACTATTGAAGAGTTTTTGAAACTCAAAAATAGATGGAAAAAATTCTATAGTAATGTATTGTATATTACTAATTTGGATTTTTCAACCATTAATTTTAACCCCGAAATTAATGGTTGTTGGTCAATTATCAATTTCAACTGGTTGTCTTTAAAAAAAATAGGAAAAGTTTGTTCTAAATTATCTATTAATCTAGATATAAAGGATTGTGCTCTTTTGTTTGAAAATTTTGAAGATAATGCTATTTGTGAAAGCGAAATTTCAATTTCGTATTTTAAAGATGATATTGAAACTTCTGATTTTTTGGATAATACCCTAAGAGATTTAGGGGATGAAGTTGATAA
Organism: bacterium; assembly: GCA_035402985.1. Lineage (GTDB taxonomy): Bacteria > Patescibacteriota > Patescibacteriia > Patescibacteriales > UBA12465. Next base: position 1,368 of record DAONEH010000003.1, read on the forward strand.
TCTTATTAGTTTGAAAGAATATCTTTTACTGCAAAGTTTTTATTATTATCATAATAAAAAATTTTTAGATGAAAAAAAATCAACTTTTCTAAAACCAATTAGTTTGGGAAAAAATAATTATTTGTTTCTAATAGCTTGTTATGACAAAGAAACAAATTCTATTTTAATTACTGAAGTTGATTATGGTCATCATCATCCAACTAATGGGGCTAGATTAAAACAAAACTGATAATAATTGTTTTTATTTTTAAGGTGTTATTTAATTTTAACACCTTTTTTATTTGTAATAATAATTATTTATTTAAAGTGAGTAATTTTGGATATATTTTGATAATTCTTTTAAAATATTGTATAATTATAGCAAAAATAAATAAATGGATAACAAAGAAAAACATTTTACGGCTTCGGCTTTAATAGTACATAACAAAAAAGTTTTGTTGGTGAATCATTTAAAATTAGGAGTGTGGCTTTATCCTGGTGGTCATGTAGAGAAAGATGAAAATCCAGATCAAACCCTTATTAGAGAAGTAAAAGAGGAGACTGGGTTAGATGTTGAAATAATTAGCCAAAAAGATGATTGTTTCTCAGATATTGCAGCTGATGTTTGTTCTTTGCATATACCTTATGCAGTTTTGTGTGAATTAGTAGGTAATCATTATCATAATGATTTAATCTACTTATGTAGGGTTGTCGGGGACTGTAATAATTTAGTGTATAAAACAGATGAATCTGATGGTATAAATTTTTTTAGTAAAGATGAATTAGAGAATATAAAATTATTTCCCAATTTTAGAAAATTATTGGAAAAACTTTTTGAAGATATTCCTAAATTTTTTAATTAAATAAATATTTAAAAATATAAAAATATTAATTTTAAATACTCGTTCTTTTTTAGTTAATACTAAAAAAGGTGTTAAATCTTACTCAAAAGATGATTTTGATATTGTATTGGAGTCATCTTTTTATAATAATAATTATTTATTTAAAGTTTAAAAAAATAGAAAAATATGTTATAATAAATTTATATAATTAAATTAATAATTAAATTATATTTTATGCTAAAAAAGAATAATGGTAAAAATGGATTAACCTATAAGAAAAAAATAAGAGTAGCCGTAAGTGGTTATTTTAATCCTCTTCATGTTGGTCACCTGGAAATGATTGAAAAAGCTAAAAAATTAGGTGATTATTTGGTGGTTATAATAAATAGTGACCGTCAAGTTAAACTTAAAGGTAGTGTACCTTTTATGCCAGAGAAAGATAGAATAAAGATTATTAAAGCTTTACGAGATGTTGATGAAGTTTTTTTATCAATTGATAAAGATAAAACTGTTTGTAAATCATTAGCTAAAATTAAACCAGATATTTTTGCTAATGGTGGAGATCGAAAAAATTTAAATGATGTTCCCGAATATGATATTTGTCAAAAATTAAATATTAAAATGGTTGATGGATTAGGAAAAAAAATAAGATCCAGTTCAATCTTAATAGCTGATGCCGCTTCTAAAAAAAACAAAAAAAAATAAGTTAAGTTGGTTAATGAAAAATACTATTTTATGTTTAGTATTAATAGTTTTTTTATTTATTTTATTTTATTTGAAAGGAATAAATTCTTCTGGTAAAGGTAAAAATGAACAATCTTTTATTATTAAAACTGGTCAATCAGTTGATACTATTGCCTCTAATTTAAAAGATAATGATCTTATAAAATCAAAATTTATTTTTAAATTATACGTAAAATTATCAAAGAGCCAATCTGCTTTTCAAGCTGGTTCCTATCAATTAAATTCTACCATGAATATAAAGGAAATTGTTTATGAAATGACACAAAAAGTATTTTTAAAACCAGAAGAAAAGCTTACCTTTATTGAAGGTTGGAATTTAACTGATTATACTAAATTGATAAAAGAACATAGTTTAAATAATGCTTCTGATTTTTCTAAATTAGTAGGAGAACCAATGATTGATTACAGGGGTATGGAAGAGGATTATTATCCTTATGATTATTCAAGTGATTATTTATTTTTACAAGATAAACCTAAATATTATGGTTTAGAAGGTTATTTATTTCCTGATACCTATAGATTTTTTACTGATGCTTCCGCTGATAAAATTATTAGAAAAATGTTAGATAATTTTGATAATAAATTAAGTTCAAAAATGAGAGATGATATTGAAGCTCAAGGTAAAACTATTTATGAAATTATAACGATGGCTTCAATTATTGAAAAAGAGGTTCAAAGTGAAAATGATATGAAAATTGTTTCTGGTATTTTTTGGGATAGAATAAAAAATGGTCAAGCTCTAGAATCGTGTGCTACTTTAGCTTATATTTTAGGTATAGATAAAGCTCAATATAGTTATGAAGATACCCGAATAAATTCTCCTTATAATACTTATATTAATCGAGGTTTACCGCCAGGACCAATAGCTAACCCAGGATTAAAAGCTATTGAAGCATCTATTTATCCTGAATATACTGATTATAATTATTTTTTAAGTGATCCCGCTACTGGTAAAACTATTTTTAGTATTACTTACCAAGAACATTTAAGTAATAAAAATAAGTATATAAAATAAAAATTAAAATTTTTATGTCTGATAATCTAAAAAGAATTTTAATTGCTGTTATTGGAATTATTTTAATTGTGGCAATATTTGCTTCCATATTTTTTGTTTTTAAAAATAAAAAAAACAAAAAAGTTTCAGAGCCTGTAGATATAGCTACTAGTACTGATAATGAAACTAGTGATAATTTAGGTGATTTAATAGAATCTTCTCGGTTAATTGGTGGACTTCCAACTAGTGATGAAAAAATAGGAGTTAATTTTTCTGGCAGTAAGGATAATAATTTAATAGAATATGTTTCTTTTTTTGATTATTATAAACCAATAACTGATAATTTAAATTTAAATTTACCTAATTATTCTTTACCTTTTAATATAAAAACGGAAGTAGTAAATTATTATGATTTTTCTCGTAAAATAAATTTAGATTCAAGTATTAATTCTTTAAATACTGACGGTTTTGCCGTGGTTAATAATTCTTTATCGTCTAATAATTTTTATAGTATTTATGATGAGTTATATAAAAAACAAATTCCATTATTAATTACTTCAGATTTTTTAGTTTATTATTATCAACAAATTTTAAAAGAGACTTTTAAGGATGTAGAAAAAAATATTTTTTATTCTAATTTATGGGATATTAATGAATATTTATATGAAAAAGCTAATAATCGCTATGGAGAAACTTTAAAAATAACAGGAGATGTTAATGATCGGGTTTTAGAAGCCCAGAGATTAACTGCCGCCTATTTTGCTGTTTCTTTAGAATTACTTAAACCTGATAGTAAACAAATAAATTCTAAAAATGATATAAATAATAAAACATTATTTACTCCATTTGAAGCTGAAGATTATTCTTTTATTGTGCCTGATTATTTAAAAGTTGATGTTGATAAGGAAGTAGCTTTAATAAAAAAAGCTAAAAGTCTTTCTAAATCTCCGGTATTATTATATGATCGTGATTATAAAGATTTTGTAATTCCTGATGAATATAAAAATAATGCTAAATTAAATAATTTTTATTTAGCTACCGAATGGTTATCATCTAATTTCCCACTATATTATCAAAGTGAGGAATGTCGTGATTGTTCTTTGGACTTTGATGATTGGCGTATAAGTATTATTTCTTCTTCTTATATTGCCCAAGATATTTTTAATAATTATGAACTTAAAAATAATTGGGCTCGTATTTATAAAACCTTAGCCTTTTTTAAGGGTTTAAGAGGTGACTTAACTTATGTCCATTATCGAGACGCCCTAACATCTTTATTTGGCGATAATTATAAAATTGAAGAAATTTTTAGTGATAATAATACGGAATCGGTTAATAATCTATATAAATTAAGAAATAAAGTTTTAGAATATAATTTTTTAGATATTGAAGGAGGTATTGATAAACAAACTAAGAATAAATTAGGTGTAAAAATGTTAACTGATTTTTATTGGCCTAATGATTATATTTTTAATACTTTGTCTTATCCTAATGTTTCAAATTATCAAGGAGATAATTTAAATAATAATATTACTTATTGTAAAATTAATGATATCAATCAAAGATGCAATGGTTTTTCTTTAGATGTTTTAGCTTTAGTTAATAAAGATAGTGTTAATAACAATAGTTATTATTTAGAGAATTCCAATTATAATAATTATAATAAAGCTTTAGATTCTTTAAAATCTCAAATTTCACAATTTTCAAACATTTGGCATTATAATAATTATTGGGAAACATTAAGTTTGATAAAAGAATATTTAATAAATGATAAAAGCAAAATGCCAACTTATGCTCAAAATGCAAATTGGCAGAAGCAAGAATTATATTCGGCTGTTAGTTTTTGGGCTAATTTACAATTACCAGTTGATAATTTAAGTGTTTATCAAAAATATCAAGATCAATCTATTGTTTCTGGCGATAATGAGTTTATAAACTATAATTATATTGAACCTAATCTAAGTTTAATTAACGAACAATTAGCTAATGTTAATATGATTATGGAAATGTTTAAATTATTAAAAATAACTGATGAATTAAAATCGACTTTATTGGATTTAGAAGAGTTAAAAAATAATTTAATACAAATTAAAGAAATTATGATAAAAGAATTAAATTCTGAAGAATTAAGTACTGAAGACATTAAGTTTATTTCTTTATTTAGTCGAGCTTATAAATTAGATTCAGCAGGTAATAAGGTTCTAGAAATTAGGGGAAGTAATAATAAAACAATAAAATATGATATTAGTAGCTTAAAATTAAAAATTATCGTATCTAAGTTTAATAATCAAAAAGCCTTATCAATTGGGCCTACTTTTAGTTATATTGAAAGCCGTTAATTTAATAATATTTGTGGATAAAGTCGGTATAAACTGTGGATTGACAAAAAATATTTATTATTATATTATCTATACATAAAATCTTAATGTTAATATAAAAGTGATTATTTATATTAAATAAATTTTTTAGTAGCTTATAAACCAAGCCAAGTATGGCATTGGTGTTTTTTGTTGCCGGTTTTTTTTGTATATATAAAATTATTAATAAATTAATTCATATAAACAAGTTTAAGCTTGTTTGCTAAATTTATGTCTAATTCTTTTATCGTAAAAAATTATATTAAAAATAGCGAACGTCGATATTTTACCGATTTCAAAGAAGTTATGCCAATACCAGATTTAATAGAATTACAAAAAGATTCTTATAAATGGTTTTTAGAGGAAGGTTTGGCTGAATTATTTGATGAAATCTCTCCAATCATCGATTTTAATAATAGAGAATTAGAGCTTTATTTTGGTGATTATTATTTAGATAAACCAAAATTTAATGAAGTTGAGAGTCGAGAAAAAAATATAACTTATGAAGCTCCATTAAGAATTAAAGCGATATTAAAAAATAATAAAACTTCTCAAGAAATCTCTCAAGAAGTTTATTTAGGTGATTTTCCTTTAATGACTGATAATGGAACTTTTATTGTTAATGGAATTGAACGGGTGGTTATTTCTCAATTAATAAGAAGCGCTGGAGTTATGTTTACAGCTGAATATATCCGAGGTAAAAAATATTATGGTGCTAAAATAATACCTAATCGTGGAGCTTGGTTAGAAATTGAGACTGATGTTAATAAGGTAATTTGGGTTAGAATTGATCGAAAAAGAAAAGTAGCCGTTACTTCTTTACTTCGAGCTTTTGGTTATGAAACTGATGAAGAATTAAAAAAACTATTTAAAGATATTGATGTTGTTAAGAATGATAATGAAATAACTTTTATTGATGCTACTATTAAAAAAGATTTAGCAAAAAATCAAATAGAAGGTTTTCAAGAAGTTTATCGTCGTGTTCGTCCAGGTGATATGGCTGACGATAAAAACGTTAAACAAATGATAGAAAATATGTTCTTTCGTTTTGATCGTTATGATTTTGGACGAGTAGGACGTTATAAATTAAATCGTCGTTTTAATGAAAATTTACCAATTAATAAAGAAAATAGAATTTTACGTAAAGAAGATTTATTAAATATTGTTCGGGAAGTAATTCGTTTAAATATTACTAAAGAACCAGAAGATGATATTGATCATTTAGGAAATCGTCGAGTTCGAGCTATTGGTGGTTTAGTTCAAAATCGTTTAAGAGTTGGTTTAGCTCGAATGGAAAGAATTATTAAAGATAAAATGAGTGTAGCTGATATTAGTACTCTGTCTCCTAATAAATTAGTTAATGCTCGTCCCGTTATTGCTATTATCAGAGAATTCTTTATGTCCTCTCAACTTTCTCAGTTTATGGATCAAACTAATCCTTTAGCTGAATTAGAACATAAACGTCGTTTATCAGCTATGGGCCCAGGAGGTTTAACTAGAGAACGAGCTGGTTTTGATGTGCGTGATGTACATACTACTCATTATGGCCGTATTTGTCCGATTGCTACTCCCGAAGGTCCAAACATTGGTTTAGTTGGACACTTAGCTAGTTATGCTCATTTGAATACTTATGGTTTTTTAGAGGCTCCTTATAGAAAAGTTATAAAAGATAAAAAAGGTTCACAGGTTAGTGATGAAATTGTTTATTTAGATTCTTTTGAAGAAGAAAAATATGTAGTCGCTGATGCTACTATTCCTCTTGATAATAATAATTATATTATAACTGAAAAATATCCAGCTCGAAAAGGTGGTAATCCGGAAACAGTAAGCGTTGATGAAATTGATTTTGTGGGTGTGGCTCCTAATCAAATTATTTCTATTGCTACTTCTCTTATTCCTTTCATGGAACATAATGATGGACAGAGATCTTTGATGGGTACCAACATGCAACGTCAAGCTATACCTTTAGTTAAAGCTGAAGCTCCAATAGTAGGAACTGGAATTGAAGCTATTGCCGCTAGAGATTCTGGTCATATTATTATTGCTGAAGATGATGGAGTTATAACTAAAGTTGATGCTCAATGTATTGAACTTACCAATAGTAAAGGTAAAATTAAAAAGTATACTTTAACTAAATTTTTACGATCTAATTTTTTAACTTGTATTAATCAAAAACCAATTGTTAATATTGGTGATAAAGTTAAAAAGGGACAAGTTTTAACAGATGGTCCAGCTATTTCTAAAGGAGAATTAGCTTTAGGAAAAAATGTTTTAGTAGCCTTTATGACTTGGGATGGTTTTAATTATGAAGATGCTGTTATTATTTCAGAACGTTTAGTTAAAGAAGATATTTATTCTTCTATTCAAATAGAAAATTATACTATTGATGTTCGAGATACTAAATTAGGTCCAGAACTTATAACTAATGATATTCCTAATATTTCTGAAGAGAAACTAAAAAACTTAGACGAAGATGGTATTATTAGAATTGGGGCTGAAATTTCTAGTGGTGATATTTTAGTTGGAAAAATAACTCCTAAAGGTGAAACTAGATTAAGTGCTGAAGAAAGATTACTTCGAGCTATTTTTGGTGATAAAGCTAAAGATGTTCGTGATTCTTCTTTGTATTTAGAACATGGAGAACATGGAAAAGTTATTGATATTAAAATATTTTCTCGTGAAGAAGGTGATAAATTAGAAGCAGGAGTTTTAAAATCAGTTCAAGTTTCAGTAGCTAATTTAAGAAAAATTCAAGTTGGTGATAAAGTTTCTGGTCGTCATGGGAATAAAGGTGTTATTTCTAAAATAGTTCCAATTGAAGATATGCCTTATATGGAAGATGGTACTCCAATTGATATTATTTTATCTCCATTGGGTATTATTTCTCGTATGAATTTTGGACAATTACTTGAAACTCATATGGGTTTAGCTGCTCAAAAATTAGGCTATAAAGTAGCTACCCCAGCTTTGAACGGAATTACTGAAGAACAAATTAAAGGAGAATTAAAAAAGGCTGGTTTTGCTGAAGATGGTAAAGTTGTTTTGTATAATGGAAAAACGGGTGAAGCTTATGAAAATAGAATTACTGTTGGTTATAAATATGTTTTAAAATTGAATCATATGGTGGAAGATAAAATTCACCAAAGATCTATTGGCCCTTATTCTTTAATCACTCAACAACCTTTAGGAGGAAAAGCTCAATTTGGTGGACAGAGATTTGGAGAAATGGAAGTTTGGGCTTTAGAGGGTTATGGAGCTGCTCATACCTTACAAGAAATTTTAACTATAAAATCAGATGATGTTCCAGGACGAAGTAAAGCTTATGAGTCAATTATTAAAGGGGAAGAAATTCAAAAATTAAATGTTCCTGAATCTTTTAATGTTTTAATAAGAGAATTAAAAGGATTAGGTCTTAATGTTGATTTATTAGGAGGAACTCAAGGTGTAACAGAAGAAGATGAAGAAGAAAATTCTCAGATTGAAAAAATCAATCAAGCTGATCAAGTTATTTATGATAATTCTTTACCAGTTAAAGAAGACAAAGAATAAATCAATAATTTTTATTATATAATTTAATTTTATCTATATGTTAAATCCTATAAAAACAAGCGACTTTGATGCTATAAAAGTAAGCTTAGCTTCTGCAGAAAATATTCTATCATGGTCTAAGGGGGAGGTTACCAAACCTGAAACTATAAATTATCGAACCCAAAAACCGGAAAAAGATGGATTATTTTGTGAAAAGATTTTTGGTCCAGTTAAAGATTGGGAATGTTCTTGTGGTAAATATAAGAAGATAAGATATAAAGGAGTTATTTGTGATAAATGCGGTGTGGAAGTAACTAGAAGCGTTGTTCGTCGTGAAAGAATGGGGCATATTTCTCTACAAGTTCCTTGCTCTCATATTTGGTTTTTAAAAGGTCTATCGTCTAAAATTGGTTTAATTCTTAATCTAAGTATTCAATCATTAGAGAAGGTCGTATATTTTGCTAATTTTATAGTAACTGATGTTGACGAAAAATTAAAAAATGAAACTTTAGAAATAATAAAGAAAGAATATAAGAGCAAGAAAAAAAATATTGAAGCAGACAATGAAAAAATAATTAATCAAATTAAAGAAGAAAAAACAACTTTAAAAGAAAAAGAAGGAAAAGAAAAAGCTGATAAAATTATTAATGAAAAAATTGATTTAGCTAATAAAGATAAAGAAAAAAAATCAGCTAAATTAGATGAAGATTTTGAAATTGTAAAAAAAGAATTAAAAGATTTAAAACCACTTTTAATTTTATCAGAACAAGAATATCAAAATTTAAGTTTAAAATTTGGTCATTTATTTGAGGCTGGTATTGGAGCTGTAGCTATTAAAGATTTATTAAAAAGAATTAATCTTGATAAGACTATAAAAAAATTAGAAGAAAAATTAGACACAGCTATTGATACTAAAAAAGATAAAATTATTAAGAGATTAAAGTTATTAAAAAATTTAAAAAATAATAATATTCGTCCGGAATGGATGATTTTAGATGTTATTCCAGTTATTCCACCAGATTTAAGACCGATGGTCGCCCTTGATGGTGGACGTTTTGCTTCTTCTGATTTAAATGATTTATATCGTCGAGTTATTAATCGTAATAATCGTTTAAAACAATTAATTGAATTAAATGCTCCTGAAGTTATTTGTCGTAATGAAAAAAGAATGTTACAAGAAGCCGTTGATTCTTTAATTGATAACTCAGCTCGTAATAGTAAAATGGTAGCGGCTTCTACTGGACAAAAAAGACAATTAAAATCATTAGCTGATGCTTTAAAAGGTAAACAAGGTCGTTTTAGACAAAATTTATTAGGTAAACGAGTTGATTATTCTGGTCGTAGTGTTATTGTTATAAATCCTAATTTAAATTTAGATCAATGTGGTTTGCCTAAAATTATGGCTTTGGAATTATTCAAACCATTTATTATTGCTGAACTTATAAAGAAAGAAATAGTCCATAATGTTAGAAGTGCTTCTCGTTATATTGAAGCTGGTCATGATGAAGTTTGGGATATATTACAAAAAATTGTTGATGAAGCTTATGTGCTTTTAAATCGAGCTCCAACCTTACATCGTCTTGGTATTCAAGCTTTTAAACCAGTTTTAATTGAAGGAAAAGCTATTCAAATTCATCCTTTAGTTTGTACTGCTTTTAACGCTGACTTTGATGGAGATCAAATGGCGGTTCATGTTCCTTTAACTAAAGAAGCTGTAGCTGAAGCTCGAGATATAATGTTATCAACTCATAATCTTTTAAAACCAGCTACAGGTGAACCGATTGTAGCTCCTAACCAAGATATTGTTTGGGGAACTTATTATCTTACTTTACAAAATCCAGAAAAAGAAGATATTAAATCTTTTTCTTGTGAACAAGAAGCTTTATTAGCTTATGATTATGCTTTAATTGAATTACATGAAACTATTAATGTTCGGATGAAAAAAGAAATTATTAAAACCACTATTGGTCGTGTTATTTTTAATAAAATTGTACCAGAAAAATTACAGTTTATTAATGAAGTATTAGGAAAAGGTAAAATAAAAAATTTAATTAAAGATTGTTTAGATATTTATGGGGAAGAAACTACTGTTAAATTTATTGATGATTTAAAAAATTTAGCTTTTAAGTTTATAACTAAAAGTGGTCTTTCTTGGGGTTTTGGTGATTTACCAGAATTACCAGCTAAAGATAAATTAATTGAAGATGCTAATAATCAAGTTGATCAAATTAAAGAACAATTTGAAGATGGTTTACTTACTGAAAGTGAAAGATATAATAAAGTTATTGAAACTTGGACTACCACTAAAGAAAAAATTGCTGATATTTGTAAAGAGGGATTAAAAGATTCTTTGCCAGTTTATTCGATGATTGATTCTGGAGCTCGAGGTTCTTGGGCTCAACCGGTTCAGATTATTGGTATGAAAGGTTTAGTAACTTCACCTTCTGGAGCTATTATTGAATTACCAATTAAAGGAAATTTAAAAAAAGGTTTTTCAGTTTTGGAATATTTTATTGCTACCCATGCTACCAGAAAAGGTTTATCAGATACAGCTATTAGAACTGCTAGTGCTGGTTATTTAACTAGAAGATTAGTTGATGTTGCCCAAGATGTAATTGTTTTTGAAGATGATTGTAAAGATAAAGAAGGTTTATTAATAGATAAAGCCGAAACCGAAAAAGACAATGATGATTTCTTTAGAAAAATAGTTGGTCGTTATTTAGCTAAAGATTTAGTAGATAAAAAAGATCATGTTTTATTAAAAGCTGGAGAATTAATAACCGAAGAAATTATTAAAGAAATAAAAAATAAAGATATTGAATCAGCTACAGTTCGATCAGTTTTAAATTGTAAATTGCATAAAGGAGTTTGTGCTAAATGTTATGGAGTTGATTTAGCTTATAATAAAGAAGTAAAATTAGGAACTACCGTTGGAATTATTGCGGCTCAATCTATTGGTGAACCCGGAACTCAGTTAACTATGAGAACTTTTCATACTGGAGGTGTAGCTAGTGCTGAAGATATTACTCAAGGTTTACCTAGAGTTGAAGAAATTTTTGAAAATCGTAGTCCTAAGAAAAAAGCTTTAATGTCTGAAGTTGATGGAAAAGTAAAAATTGAATTTGGTCAAAAAATTATAAAAGATAAAGATGGTAAAGAAATTTCAGTTAATAATCCACAAGAAAAAATATTAAAAATTATTTACAAAGGAAAAGCTATCGATAAATACTATTTTAGAGAATTAGCTAATGAAATAAAATTATCTGGTCAAAAATTATCTAAAAAAGATTTAGAACCTAAAGTTAAAGTTAAAGATGGTGATAAGATAATTAAAGGAACAGAACTTTATTCTATGGCTGATAAAAATATTAAATCAGATACGGCTGGAATTGTTAAGGTTAATGATAAATTTATTGAAATTTCTAAAGAAGTTGATAAGGTTCAAGAATTTGTTATTCCTAAAGGTGTAATGTTATGGGTCAAAGATGGCGATATTGTAAAACCAGGTGATCGTTTAACTGAAGGTAGCTTTGATTTAAAAGAATTATATCGATTACGAGGAAGATTAGAAACTCAGAAATATATTATTAAGGAAATTCAATATGTTTATTCTTCACAGGGACAACCATTAAATGAAAAACATATTGAAATCATTGCGCATCAAATGTTCTCTCGTTATTTAATAAAGAGTATTGGTGAAACTGAATTATTACCAGGAGAAACTGTCGAAGAAGAAGTTTTACAACAAGCTAATCTTGATATTAAAGATAAAGCTAAAGCTGAAAGATTATTATTAGGTATAACTAAAACTTCTCTTACCACTGATAGCTTTTTATCAGCCGCTTCTTTTCAAGAAACCCCTCGAGTATTAATTGAAGCAGCTTTGAGTGGTAAAATTGATTATTTAGAAGGTTTGAAAGAAAATGTTATTATTGGTTGTTTAATTCCAGCTGGAACTGGTTACAATGGAAAGAAAAAAAGAGAAATTTATAAATAATTTAAAAATATGAAAGTAGTGGTGGGTTTAGGTAACCCCGGAGATCAATATAAAAATAGTAGACATAATATTGGTTTTTTGTTTTTAGATTTTATAGCCGGAGAGCAAGCTGATTGGAAATTTAATAAAAAATTTAATGCTTTAATTTTAGAAAAAGCTGATTGTGTTTTTATAAAACCATTAACTTTCATGAATAACTCAGGTTTATCAGTTAGATCTTTTTTAGATTATTATAAATTACTTCCAAAAAAATTAGGTTTAATTACTTTAAAAAATAATGACCTAAGTTCAACTTTAACAGTAATTCATGATGACCTAGATTTAGACTTTGGTCGTATAAAAGTTTCTCTTAATTCTTCTAGTGCCGGACATCGAGGGATAGAATCAATTATTTGTCATCTTAAAACTAAGAATTTTAAAAGAATTCGTTTTGGTATTAATAATGAATTTCGTTCTAAAATTCCATCGGAAAAATTTGTCCTGCAAAATTTTTCCAGTAATGAATTAAATAGTTTAGAAGAATTATTTAAAAAAGTAGAATTATAGATTAATAAAGTAGAATTATAAATTGATATAGAAAAAAGAAGGTTTTAATAACTTTCTTTTTTTTACTTATTTTCTAAAAAATGTTATAATCCTATATAGCATGAAACTATTAATTTAGAAAAATAATTTTAAACATATGGCTAATATTAATTCTCAAAAAAAAGCTTTTACTTTAATAGAATTATTAGTAGTTGTTGCTATTATTGGTATTTTAGGTAGTTTAGCAGCTATATCTTTACAAAGTGCTCGTTCTAGAGCCCGAGATGCTAAAAGGGTATCAGATATTAAACAAATTCAAATTGCTTTAGAGCTATATTATAATGATTATAATGAATATCCAGCTAGTATTGCTAATTCTATTTCTTATGGTGATAATATTTTTATGTTAATTGTGCCAAGTGCTCCCACTCCAGCTGATGGTGATTGTGATGATGTAAATAATTCTTATATTTATGCTACTCAAGGAGATAATAGTTCTTATACAATTTCTTTTTGTTTAGGTAATGATACGGGATCTTTATTAGCTGATACCAATAAAGCAGTTCCTGGTGGTATAATTTCAATTCCTTAATAAAGTTATTTTTTAGATATATAAAATTTAAACCAAGGTTATCCTTGGTTTTTTATAATTAAATAATGAAAAATAACGATGAAAAAAATTTTTATATTGCGTTTAATTATTTAATGAATTTTACTTACAAACGCTATAAATTATTATTGAATAGTTTTGGTTCTTTAGCTAAGGCCTTTTCATCTAATACTTTTGCTTTAATTAAATCTGGTTTAGAATCAGACATTGTTTCTGATTTTATAAATAAAAGGAAAAGTTTTGTTTTAGAAGAGGTTTTAAAAAAGATAGAAGAGGAGAAAATTAAAGTTTGTTTAATTATCGATGATGATTATCCTAAATTATTAAAAAAAATTTATTCTCCACCTCCTATTTTTTATTATAAGGGTAATTTAAATATTAATTGGGATTTATCTTTAGCTGTAGTTGGTTCGCGTAAACATAGCTTTTATGGTCAAAAGATAATTGATACTTTTATACCCAATTTGGTTGATAAAAATATAGTGATTATAAGCGGTTTAGCCGTTGGAATTGATTCTTTAGCTCATAAGTCCACTTTAGATAATAAGGGCCAAACAGTGGCTGTTTTGGGCTCAGGATTGGACTATTTTAGCCTTTATCCCCAAATTAATAGGGATTTGGCTGATAATATTGTGAAAAATAATGGTTTATTAATATCAGAATTTCCTATAGGGACACCACCTTGGGCCTATAATTTTCCTCAAAGAAATAGAATTATTGCTGGTTTAAGTCCAGCGACATTAGTAATTGAAGCTGGTATTAAATCTGGTTCTCTTATAACCGCTAGATACGCACTAGATGAAGGACGAGAAGTTTTAAGTATTCCAGCTGATATTTTTTCAGATTTTTATAGCGGTAATAATAATTTAATAAAAGATGGAGCTCGAGTTATTACTAATATTGATGATATAATAGATGTTTTTCTGTAATTTTTTGATATTTGTGTTTTTTTTATTTTAATATTATAATTGTTTTATAAAAGTTTTTTATTATAAAATATATGAATTTAATAATAGTAGAATCACCAACCAAAGCTAAAACAATTTCTAAATTTTTAAATAAAAATTATATAGTGGAATCATCTTTTGGTCATGTTCGAGATTTACCAAAAAGTGAATTAGGTATTGATTTGGAAAATAATTTTATACCTAAATACATAATTCCTAATAAATCAAAAAAAAGAGTAGCTGAATTAAAGAAAATAGCTAAAAGTGCTAATTCTGTTATTCTAGCATCTGATGAAGATCGAGAAGGGGAAGCTATTGCTTGGCATTTAGCTAATGTTTTGTCTTTGGATAATAAAACAGCTAAACGAATTGCTTTTCATGAAATAACCAAAGATGCTATTTTAAAAGCTATTGATAATCCTAGAACAATAGATCAAAAAATGGTTGATGCCCAACAGGCTCGAAGAATTTTGGATCGTTTGGTTGGCTATAAATTATCACCTTTTTTATGGAAGAAAGTAGCTAAAGGATTATCAGCTGGTCGAGTTCAAAGTGTGGCTGTCAGATTAATAGTAGAAAGAGAACGAGAAATTAAGGCTTTTATACCTACAGAATATTGGGATATTGAATCAATTTTAGATAAAAATGGGAATTCTTTTTCAGCTAAGTTAATTAAGATAAATGATAAAACAATAGATAAGTTTTATTTTAAAACTGAGGCTGACACAGAAAGTATTATTGAATCTTTAAATCAAGGTAAATGGGAGATAAAAAGTATTGATAGTAAAGAAAGTAGTAAAAATCCATTAGCCCCTTTTATCACTTCAACCTTACAACAGACAGCTAATCATCGTTTAGGTTTTAGTGCTAAACAAACTATGATGGTTGCTCAAAAATTATATGAACTTGGTTTTATAACCTATATGAGAACTGATTCATTTAATTTAGCAGAAAAATTTAAACTAGAAGCTCATGATTACATTAAAAGTAAATTAGGTGATAAATATTTATCAAATGGAATAAAAACTTTTAAGAATAAAGATAAAAATGCTCAAGAAGCTCATGAAGCTATTCGTCCAACTTTAGCTTTTAATGAACCTCAGACTATAGTTAATAAATTAGATAAAAATCAATTTAAACTTTATCAATTAATTTGGCAAAGAACTTTAGCTTCTCAAATGTCATCAGCTATTTTAGATACAGTCACAGTTGATATTAAAGCTGGAATAAAAAATGAATATCTATTTAGATCTAATGGTCAAACTATAAAATTCAATGGTTATTTAGAAATTTATCCAGAGAAGGTTAGCGAAAATGAATTACCACAATTAAATCAAGGTGATTACTTAGATTTGAAAAAAATAAATAAAAATCAACATTTTACTCAAGCTCCAGCTCGTTATTCTGATGCTAGTTTAGTTAAGGAATTAGAAAAACATGGTATTGGTCGACCTTCAACTTATGCTCCAACCATTGCTACTATTATTGAAAGAAATTATGTTAATCGGGATAATAAAAAAAGATTATTTCCAACTGATATTGCTTTTGTTGTTATTGATTTATTAATAAATCATTTTTCAGATATTGTTAATTATAAATTTACAGCTGACATGGAAAATGATTTAGATGCTATTTCTGTTGGTAAAAAAGAATGGGTACCGGTTATAAGAAATTTTTGGGATCCATTTGATAAAAATTTACAAAATAAATATAAAGAATTAGATAAACAAAATTTTATGCCAGAAGAAGAAACTAAAGAAGTTTGCGACAAGTGCGGTTCTAAAATGATCGTAAAAACTGGTCGCTATGGAAAATTTTTAGCTTGTAGTAATTTTCCAGAATGTCACAATATTAAATCAATGAAGAAAGGAGAGACTAAAAGTCAGATTGATAGTCCGGAATTAATAGAGTTAAAAGAAAAATATAAAAATGTTAAATGTGATAAGTGTGGAGCTAATATGATTGTTCGAATGGGTAAATTTGGACCATTTTTAGGTTGTAGTGCTTATCCTAAATGTAAAAATTTACAGAATATTGGTTCAGATGAAGTTGATATTAATTGTCCAGTATGTAAGACTGGTAAGATTGTTAAGAAGTTTAGTAAAAGGGGAGTCTTTTATGCTTGTAATAATTATCCTAAATGTAAAAATGCTTATTTTGCTAAACCAACAGGTGAGAAATGCAAGAAATGTGGTTCTTTAATGGTAGCTGATAAAGAAGGAAATAGATGTTCTAATAAAGAATGTGATTAAGATAAATAGAAAAGTAAAATAGATAAAATAAAAAAACAGATTAAAATCTGCTTTTTTATTTTATATTTATTATTTATTTTTTATCTATATTAATCAAAATAATTTAATTTCATACTTTTCTTAACTCTCTTTAAGGTTTCACTAGCTTTAATCTGAGCTTTTTTAGTACCATCTTTTAATATTTTTTCTATTAATTCTGGTTTATTTTCATAATACTTACGACGTTCTTGAAATGGTTCTAAAAATTTAATAATATTTTCAGTTAATTCTTTTTTACATTGAACACAACCTCGTTGACCATTTTGACATTCTTTTTTTATATTTTTTAAGTTAGAAGAATTAAACATTTGATGATAAGAGAAAACTGTACAAACTTCTGGTCGTCCTTTATCATTTAATTTAATTTTTTCTTTATCAGTTAAAGCTTTTTTTATCTTAGTCTCTATTATTTCTGGTTTATCAGCAATATAGATAGCATTATTTAAACTCTTACTCATTTTTGAATTTCCGTCTAAACCTTTAACTCGGCCAAAATTTCCCAATAAAGCTTCAGGTGTTTTTAAAGTCTGACCATAAATATTATTAAATTTTTTAACAATATCTTTGGTTTGTTCTAACATTGGTAATTGATCTTCTCCGACAGGAACTAAATCAGTATCAAAAGCAGTAATATCAGCTGATTGACTTACGGGATAACCTAAAAAACCATAAGTAACACTATCTTTAAATAATTCCTTTTTTTGTTCTATTTCTTTTTTAACAGTTGGATTTCTTTGTAGACGAGAAATACTTACTAAATTAGAATAAAAAACAGTTAATTCAGCTATTTCAGGAATCATTGATTGAATAAAGATAGTAGCTATTTTAGGATCAATACCAACAGCTAAATTATCTAAAACAACTTCTTTAACATTTTGTCTAACTTTATTAGGATCATTAAAATTATCAGTTAAAGCTTGAACATCAGCTACCATTATATAGGTCTCATATTCGTTTTGTAATTTAACTCGATTTAAAAGAGAACCAAATAGATGTCCAATATGAAGTTGTCCGGTTGGTCGATCACCGGTAAGTATGATTTTTTTCATTTTTGTTATTTTTTAGATTTTTTTGTGTTCTTTTTTTTAAAATTTTCTTCCTCTTCTGTAAAACTTTTATTTCTTTGATCTTCTTTCTTTTTATTAAAAAAATCAACGGCTTTATCAACTAAATTACCTAAAAGTAAAAGATAAGAACTACTTTGTTTTATCTTGCTCTTTATTAAATCAACTAAATTATTAATTTTATCAACTCCACCTTCTATTTGTTGACTGATTTTATTAATTCTTTTTAAGTTGGCAATTAAATAGTAAAGAGCCACACAAAGAAAGATTACTAAAACCACTACGGAAACAGAGATAGAAATATTTAAAATATCTCGACTAGTTTCAAACATAAAATTATTATTAATTTTTATTTAAAAGAGATTAAAAATCTCTGATATGAGCAGAAAATTTTTCTTGTAAAACTTTTATCAATCCAGTTTGAATTTGATTTACTTCTTCATTATTTAAAGTTTGATCATCTGATTGATAAACAACATGAAAAGCTAAACTCTTTTTATTATTTTCTAAATTTTCACCAGAATAGACATCAAATAATTCAACTTTTTTAATTAAGGGATGAAATTTTTTTATTTCTTGACTAATATCATTATACAATATTTTTTGATCTATAACAAAAGCTAGGTCGCGATTAACAGCTGGAAATTTAGGTATAGCTTGATATTGTTTCATTGGCCCATTGGAAATAGCAAATAATAATAGTTTTAAACTAATTTCAGCATAAGCTACTTGTTTTTTTATTCCATTTTTATTTAAAACTTCATTATTAAGACTAGCTAAATAACCAATTTCTTTACCATTTAAAATTATTAAACATTTCTCTTTATTATTAGCCCAAGAAATAATTGATTCAGTTGGATAAAAATCAATTTCTTGATCATTAGCAATTTCTAAACCAGCGTTAAAGATAATATTTTTTAAAGTATTAAAAACTTGTTTAGAATTTTCTGATAATATTAAGCCTATCTTTTTTTCTTGATAAGGTAAGGTTTCGGTATGTTTATTATCTTTATTGGGGCCACCGGCAATATTTAGAAATACATTTTCAATTTCAAATAAAGAAATTGTATCATACTTAGATTGATTATTTTTGACATTAGCTAATAAATTAGTAATCAAAGTTTGTCGAAGCATGGTGTGTTGATTTGATAATGGATTTAATAATCTAATATAGTTTTTAGAATCTAAATTAAGTTTTGTTAATTGTTCTTCATTAACATAGGAATAATTATAGGTTTCAGTCATTTTATAATTAAAAGCTAAAATTTTCTTTATTTTTTTACTTAATTCTGCTTCTGGATCTTTTTCTGGTGGAATTATTTTATCTGCTGGTATAGTTGGAATAATATTATTATAGCCATAAATTCTAGTTATTTCTTCAATGATATCTTCTTTTATTTGTAAGTCTTTTTTTCTCCATGAGGGAATGATTATTTCCCAAACTTCTTCATTATTAACTATCGAAGTATTTTTTATAATCAAACCTAAATTTTCTAATATTTTCTTTATTTTTTTATTATCAATTTTTTGTCCAATAAATCTTTCAGCCCAATTTAAATTTAGAGCTATAATTCTTTCTTCATCTTTTAAAGTTTCTTCAATGATTATATCATTTTGCCAAATAGCTTGAGGACAAACTTGTTTTATTAATTCACTAGCTTTTTCTAAGGCGATAAGGCATAAGTTAGGGTCTAAACCTTTTTCAAAACGAATTGCGGCATCAGTTCGTATATTTAAACGACTACCAGTTTTTCTAATAGAGACAGCATCAAAATTAGCTGATTCTAATATAATGGAATTGGTAGTATTATTAATTTCACTATTTTTTCCACCCATTATTCCAGCTAAAGCTATGGCTTTGCTATCAGAAGCAATTACTAAATCATCTTCAATTAATTTTTGTTCTTTATCATCTAGAGTTATTAAAGTTTCGTTTTTATTAGCTTTTCGAACAATTATTTTTTTTATATTTTCAGCATCAAAAGCATGAAGAGGTTGACCAATTTCAAACATAACATAATTGGTAATATCAACTATATTATTAATTGGATTTAAACCAACCACTTTTAATTTATTTTTTAACCAACTTGGAGATTCTTCTATTTTTATATTATCAATTTTTAAAGCAATATATTTTTTACATAGATTTTTAGCTTTTATTTCGACAGCTACATTTTCAGTTTTATCTTTAGTTTTTTTTATTTTAATTTTTTTTGTTTCATACTCCTTTAATTTTTTATCAAAAATAACACTTAATTCTCGAGCAATGCCATAATGATTCCATAAGTCAGGGCGATTAGAAATTGACTTATTATCAATTTCCAAAATAGTTTCATCTAATTTCAAATAATCACCTAAAGATTGCCCAATTTTAGCTGATGAGTTTAAAACCATAATACCAGTATGATCAAGACCTAAACCTAATTCATCTTCGGCACAAAGCATTCCATTTGATTCTATTCCTCTAATTTGAGTTGATTTAATCTCTAAACCATTTGGTAAAATAGCCCCAATTTTAGCCAAAGCTACTAATTGACCAGCACTAACATTGGGGGCACCACAAACAACTTGAAGATTATTTTCTTCACCACTATCTATTAGAGTAATTTGAAGTTTATCAGCTTGAGGATGTTTTTTTACTTCTAAAACCTTAGCTACAATTATATTTTTGAATTGGTCTTTGGTTTGACTTATTTGTTCAACTTCAACCGTATGATCAGTTAATTTATTTTTTATATCTTCCGGATTAATATTTGATAAGTTAACAAATTCTTTTAACCAGTTTAATGAAATATTCATATTATTAATTATTTAAAGTTATTAAAATTGTTTTAAAAATCGTAAATCACCACTATGTAATAATCTAGTATCATCAATTTTATATTTAAGCATAGCTAATCGATCCAAACCAAAACCAAAAGCAAAACCAGAATATTTTTCGGGATCAATTCCGGCATTTTTTAAAACTTCAGGATGAATCATTCCACAACCAACTATTTCTAACCAACCAGTATGTTTACAAACTCGACAACCTTGGCCTTGGCATAAAAAACAAGTATATTCGCCATTACTACCTGGTTCAACAAAAGGATAATATTTTGGTCGCATTCTTAATTTTGTATTTGGTCCATATAGTTTTTGACCAACTAATTCTAAAAAAGATTTTAAATTAGAAAAATTTATATTTTCTCCAATCATTAATCCTTCTAATTGATAAAAAGTATGTTCATGTCGAGCATCAGTAGCTTCATTTCTAAAACAACGTCCTGGTATAATAGCTTTTAAGGGAGCACCATATTTTTCCATAGCTCTTAGTTGCATAGGGGAAGTTTGAGTTCTCATTAACATATCATATTCTCCATCTTTATTTTTAGCATCGATAAAAAAAGTATCTTGCATTTCTCGAGCGGGATGATGTTTAGGAAAATTTAAAGCAGTAAAGTTATAATAATCACTTTCTAATTCTGGACCATTTAAAACCATAAAACCCATGGAAGTGAATAAATCTTCAATTTCTTCTTGAGTAGTAGTAATGGGATGAAGATGGCCTTTTTCAGATACTACCCCTGGTAAAGTTGGATCAATAATATCAGATTGATTATCATTTTTACTTACTCTATTTCTAACTTCAGTAATTTTTTCATTAATTTCGTTTTTAATCGAATTAGCTAAAGCTCCCACCTCTTTTTTTAAATCTATATCTAAATTTTTTATATTTTTTAACAGGGAATTAAATTCACTTTTACGATTTAAATATTTATCTTCTATTTCTTTTAAATTGTCTTCAATTTCAATTTTATCTAAACTCTCTAAAATTTCTTTTTTTAATTCTAATAATTTATTTTTCATATTTTTATTTTTGTTTGTTAATTAAAAGATATTCAATTATTGATAATATTATTATTAATATTAAAATATTTAACCAGGAAAATAGATGTTCTCCTAACATAAAAAGGGTAGCCGTTATTAAACAGGAGAATAAAAAAGCTTGTCGAAAAGATGTTTTTACTATGTATAAGTCTAAAGCTTCTTTCATTGTTTTTTTTCTAATAATAAATCCAATTAAAGCTAAACTGCCACTTAAAGATAGAAACAGAGAAAAATAGAAAAATATAAAACCAATCCAATTAGTAGTTTCTGGATTAATAGAGTTTATCAAAAAAATGGAAATAGCCCAAGATAATAGAGTTAATCCAGTCATTGATAATAGATATTTCTTTAATGACATACTTTGTATATTATTTATTTAATTAAAAAATTATTTTTTGTAATTCTGTTTGATAATTAGCTAATTTATCTTTTTCTTTTTGTACTAAATCTTTTGGAGCTTTATTAATAAATTCTTGATTAGCTAATTTATTTTCTATAATACTTATCATTTTTTTTAAATTTTCAATTTCTTTAGTTCGACGAATCTTTTCTTTGTTTTCATCAATAGCTCCAATTAAATAAATTTCAATTTCACCAATATTTATTATAATAGTATTTTCTTTAGAAATATCAGAGCTGGCAGTAATAAATTCAATTTCAGAAATACCAGTTTTTAAATTAGTAATTAAATGTTGTTGGTTTTTTATAATTTCTTCTTTCTGACCTGCTAAAATTAAAGCTTTTATCTTTTGAGCTGGTTCCACTTTATTAGCAAAACGAGCATTTCTAATAGCAATAATAATTTCTTGTATTAATTTAAAATTTTCTTCTTCTAAATCATATGATAAAGCTTGAGCTTGAGGCCAAGAAGCAATCATTAAAGTTTCAGCTTCTTGTAATTCTTGCCAAATAACTTCAGTTACAAAAGGAATGTAAGGGTGCCATAATTTTAAAATATTTTTTAATAAAAATATTAATATTTTACTATTATTATCATTTTTTTCAAATTTTTTAGCTTCTAAATACCAATCAGCTAAATCATTCCAAGTAAAATCTTTTAATTTATCACCAGCTAAAGCAAATTGATATTCTTTTAAATTTTTAGTAGATTCAATTATTAAATTATTTAAACGATTTAATATCCATTTATCACTTAGGGTTAAATTATTTTGATCATAATTATCAGAAAAATTTTCAGTAGTTGATATTATAAATCGACTAATATTCCAAAGTTTATTTACAAAATTACGACAACTAATTAATTTTTCATCACTATTACGCATATCATTTCCGGGAGTATTGCCAATTAATAGTGATAATCTTAAAGCATCAGTTCCAAATTCTTTGATGACATCCAAAGGATCAATGCCATTACCTTTTGATTTACTCATTTTTTTACCATTTTTATCTAAAATTGTTCCATGCAAATAGACTTTTTCAAAAGGAATTTCACCTAAAGAAAAAAGTGACATTATAATCATACGAGAGACCCATAGAGTAAGGATATCATAACCAGTTTCTAGTACTTGAGTGGGATGATATTTTTTTAAGTCACCCAATTTAATTCCATCTTTAAAATTATTAGGCCAACCCAATGTTGAAAAAGTCCACATACCAGAAGAAAACCAGGTATCTAAAGTATCAGGGTCTTGAATCCAACCAGCTTCTTCAGGTTGTTTATAGCCAACATATATTTTATCTTCTTTATACCAAACTGGAATTTGATGGCCAAACCAAATTTGACGACTAATACACCAATCATGTAGATTTGAAGTCCAATCCAAATATCTCTTAGTAAATCTTTCAGGTATAAATTCAATTTGTTTAGTTTCAGCTACTTCTAAAGCTTTTTCTTTTAATGATTTATTACCTAAACGTTCTAATTTTTTATCAACGTTAACAAACCATTGTTTGGATGGTAGAGGTTCAATAGAGGTATCACAGCGATAACAAATTGATAAATTATTATCAATTTCTTCTTCTTTTTCTATTAAACCTTGTTCTTGTAATTCATTAACAATCATGTTTCGAGCTTCTAAAGCAGTTTGATTAGAAAATTTACCAAAACCTTCTCTTATCAATCCTTGTTCGTTAATAACTTTAATACTAGGTAAATTATTTTTTAAAGCCATTTGAGAATCAATCATAGAATGAGCTGGGGTTACACCTAAAGCTCCAGTTCCAAAATTCATATCAACACTGATATCAGAAATTATTTTAATATTTAATTTTTGGCCACAAAATTCAGTTGTAATTGTTTGACCTATATATTTTTTATAGCGTTCATCGCGAGGATTAACAGCAATAGCTGTATCACCTAATTTTGTTTCAGGGCGGGTAGTAGAAATAGCAATTGGAAAATCAGAACTATATTTAAAAGTATAGAATTTAGTTTTTTGTTCTTTATATTCAACTTCATCATCAGCTAAAGTTGATTGACAACGGGGACACCAATTTACTACTCGTTCTCCTTGATAAATAATACCATCATTATACATATCAATAAACATTTTTTTAACAGCCATTTGTCTATCTTCATCTAAAGTAAAAGCTTGGCGACTCCAATCAAGAGAAGACCCCATTTTTTTTAATTGGTTTACAATAGTATTTTGAGTTTCATTTAAAAATTCCCAAACTTTTTCTAAAAATTTTTCTCGACCTAAATCATGTCGAGTTTTATGTTCTTCCGTAAATAATTTTTTTTCAATTACATTCTGTGTAGCAATAGCCGCATGATCAGTTCCGGGAAGCCACAATGTTCGATAGCCGTTCATGCGATAAAATCTAACAAATAAATCTTCAATAACTAGCATAGAAGCATGCCCAACATGAAGTTTGGCGGTAATATTAGGGGGAGGTAAAACCATTGTAAAATTAGGAGCGTTTTCGGGCAAATTTAAATTATCAGGATTAAAATAGCCTGATTTTTGCCATTGTTCATAAATTTTGTCTTCCCATTCTTCCGGGTTATAGACCTTTTCCATTTCTTTTTTCATGTTTTTTGATTATTTTCCTTCTAAATTATAGCATTATATTATCAAAAATAATACCCTCGGTCAATTATTTAACTTGTCAATATTGACTATTTTTTCAAATCAATATATAGTATTTAGTTAATACTTTTAAGTGCAAGTTAGATGGAAACTGGTCAACAATTTTTTAATTTAATTGAAAAATCGAAAAATATTTTAATAAGTTTTCCGATTGATTGGAGCGGAGATGCTATTTCAGCCTCTTTGGCTCTCTTTTTATTTCTTAAAAAAATAGGGAAAAATGTTGAAATTGGAGCTGAACATATGAAAAATACTAATAATTTTAAAATACCAACTACATCTTTTAAATTTTTACCAGCTTTTTCAGAAATAAAAGATTCTTTAGAAAATTTAATGAAATTTATTGTCTCAGTTGATTTAAAAAATGCTAAAGTTAGTCAAATAAAATATGTCATTGAAAATAATAAACTTAATTTTATAATTTCGCCTAAAGATGGTTTTTTTACTGAAAATGATCTTAGTTCAAATTTAGGTGGTTTTAAATATGATTTAATTATTACGCTTGATAGTTGCAATTTAGAATCTTTAGGTAAAATTTATGATAATAATATTGATTTTTTTTATAAAACTCCAATTATTAATATTGATCAAAGTCCGGAAAATGAAGAATTTGGGCAACTTAATATCATTGATTTAAAAGCCGTGGCTGTTACAGAAATAATATTTAATTTATTATTTAATTATAATAAAAAATTAATTGATGAAGATATTGCCACTTGTTTGTTAACTGGAATAATTTTTAGAACTAAAAGTTTTAAAACATCTAATATTACCCCTCGAGTTTTAGCTACTACTTCTAAATTAATTGAATTAGGGGCTCGACGAGAAGAAATTGTATCTAATTTATATCGTTCTCGTAGTTTAAGTACTTTAAAATTATGGGGAAGAGTTTTAAATAATTTATCAACGACAGAAGATAATAATATTATTTGGACAACTTTATTTAAAAATGATTTTCAAATATCAAAATCTAGTGAAGAAAATTTGCAAGATGTTATTGATGAATTAATTATTAGTATTCCTACAGCTAAAGTTATCGTTGTTTTTTATTCTTTAAATGAAATATCAGTTTTAGATGAGCAGTATATGGTTAGTGATGATAAGCAAGATTTTAATGATAAAACTATTGTTATTCATAATAGTTTTGATAAAATTTTTAAAACTAATGTTAGTGTTTGTTCAGTAAAAAATATTGATGCTTTAGAATTAATAAAAAATTTAAAACCAGAAGGTACTAAAAAAATAGCTCAAGCTTCAATTAATCGTCCTCTTAAAGAAGTAGAAAAAGAAGTAATCTCTAGTATAAAAAATCAGCTTGAAAAAATATTTTAATAATGTTAATATTTTAAATAGTTGAAAGTAATCACCAGATAAAATGGCTGGTTTTTGTTTTGGGGGTGTATAGCTCAGTTGGTTAGAGCGCTACGTTGACATCGTAGAGGTCTCCCGTTCGAGTCGGGATATACCCACTGGAGCTAAAATTTTTGGGCATATAGCTCAGTTGGTTAGAGCACCGCCCTTATAAGGCGGGGGTCGATGGTTCGAGTCCATCTATGCCCACAATATGGTAAATTTATTTAAAAAAAATAAAACCAATTCTTATAAAATCTCAACTTTTAATGAAGATGAAGAAGCTTCTTTTAATTGGTTGGGTGAAGAATTAGCCGAGGGTCAATTATTAGTAGACGTTTATCAAACTCCTGATAATATTATAGTTAAATCAACTATGGCTGGAGTTAAACCGGAGAATTTATTCATTTCTCTAAACCATGATATTTTAACTATCAAAGGTAAAAGAGAACATGAAAACTTGGTTGATGATAATGATTATTTACTTCGAGAGTGTTATTTTGGTTCTTTTTCTCGAACTATAATTTTACCAGACGAGGTTGATAGTAAAAAGATTGAAGCTATTTTAGAAAATGGAGTTTTAACTGTGGTTTTAGAAAAAATGTATAAAGATCACCAAGTTAAAGTAAAGATCAAATAATAATTTTATGGAAAAGGTTTTTATTATTATTAAATTTTCTGAGGAAAATGTTGTTTTATATAACGATGAATTAAATCGGGAGTTTTTGTGGCCTAAAGAATTTTTACCAGTTGATTCTAAAGTTGGTGATAAAATAAATTTTTTAATTTCACTTGACGATATTGAAAAAACTGTAAGAAAACAACGAGCCAAAGATGTTTTAAACGAAATTTTAATGGTTGATGAAAATTAAGCTTTAACTTTAATAGTTAAGTTTTATGAATACTAAAATTAAAAAAAATATCTTTATAAGCATAAGTATAATATTATTTTTGCTTATTTTTTTATTTGTAAGTAATTTTATTTATAATAAAAAATGGTCTAATACTATTTATCCTAATATTTATTTAAATAATATTTGTCTTGGTGGTTTAAATAAAACCGAAGCTAAAAAAGTTATTGATACAGAAATAAATAAATTTGAAAAATTAGGAATAACTATAAGTTTAAAAAATAAAGAAATTGTTTGGTATAATACAGTTTCAGCCCTAGATCCAGATTTAGCTATTCAACCAGTAGTTTTTGATGTTGAGGCTACTGTTAATCAGGCTTATCAACTTGGTCGGCAAGGAAATTTATCAGATATTTTTTTTAAACTTAAGTCTTTGTTTTTTAAAACTCAAATAAGTATAAATTTTTCAATTAATAATGATGAGATTATAAAAGTTTTAAATGATAATTTTTCAGATTTAGAAATACTGGCTAATGATGCTAAATTAAATTTTAAAGAAGAGGTGGATACTAGTGGTAATACTACTACCACCTTTTTTATTGAACCAGAAAATTCTGGTAAAGAAATTAATGATGATGTTTTCTTAAAAGAATTTAAAAATAATCTATCTTTACTTACAAATAATCAAATTAGTTTAAATTTAATTGATAAAAAGCCAGAAGTAACTATTTCAATGGCGGAAGGTTTAGAATTAGAGGCAGAAAATTTATTAAATTTAGCTCCATTTAATTTAGTTTATGAAGATAAGAATAAAATTTTCACTATTAGTCAAAGTGAATTTGCTTCATGGTTAAATTTAGAACCACAATATTTACATAATAAAATTATTTCAGCTCAAGTAGGTTTAAATAATGAAAAAATTATTAAGTTTTTTGATGAAAAAATAAAACCGGAACTTAATCAAGAACCAATTTTACCAAAATTTGATTTTAGTAATAATAAAGTAAATTCTTTTGAACCGGGTACTGATGGTTTAAAAATAAATTACGAACAAAGTATTGAAAACATAAAAAATGCTTTTTCTCAACGTAGTATAAAAGACATTGCTTTAGTTTTAGAAGTTGATCCGGTTCAAAAAATTGATAGTATTAATGATTTAGGAATTAAAGAAATAATTGGTACAGGTCATTCTAATTTTTCGGGTTCATCAGCCAATCGTCGACATAATATAAAAGTGGGAGCTAGTAAGCTTAGTGGTTTAATTATTAAACCAGACGAAGAATTTTCTTTATTAACAGCTTTAGGTGAAACTGATGCTTCTACTGGTTATTTACCCGAATTAGTTATTAAAGGAAATAAAACAACTTTAGAATATGGTGGAGGTTTATGTCAGATTGCTACTACTATGTTTAGAACAGCCCTAGGTTCAGGTTTACCAATTACAGAAAGACGTAATCATTCTTATCGAGTTTCATATTATGAACCAGCTGGAACCGATGCCACTATTTATATTCCTAAACCTGATTTAAAATTTAAAAATGATACGGGTAATAATATTTTAATTCAAGTTCGTTTTGAGGGTACTAATGATATTTATTTTGATTTTTGGGGAACATCAGATGGACGAACTGCTACTACTACTTATCCAGTTATTTATAATATTGTAAAACCAGCTCCAACTAAAATTATTGAGACTACCGAATTACCAGTAGGAGAAAAAAAATGTACTGAAAGTGCTCATGCTGGAGCTGAAGCCTATTTTGATTATATAGTTACATATAATGCTGGGGCAGATAATGAAAATAAAGTTAAAACTAGATTTGCTTCTAAATATGTTCCTTGGCAAGCCGTATGTTTATTAGGTGTTGAAAAAATAACTGAAGCCACTTCTAGTTTAGCTACTTCCACCGATATAATTTCTACTAGTATTAATTTAATAAATTCTACTTCTAGTAATACTAATACAATTGAATAAATTTTTTAAATAAAAAAAACCGACTTAAACGGGATAGGCAAGAAAATTTCTTTTAGGAGTCTTAAAGCGAACGCCTTAGAAACCCTGAAAGAAAGTCCCATGCTTGTCGTGCCTGACCCGTTTAAATCGGTTTTTAATTTGTTAAAACATAACTGTTAAATATATCATACAAATAAAAATATGTCAATAGGTGATTACTATTTTTCTATTTTTATAAAAAAACCCTTATTTTAAAGGGTTTTTTACTTAAATTCGAGACTAGAATTAACTTTTATATCTTTATAGGTTTTTAATTTTTTTTTATTTTTTAAAAAATGATAAGCTCCAGCCATGGCGATCATAGCAGCATTATCCCCGGTATATTTAAGTGATGGAAAAACAAAATTAACATTTTTGAAATTCTTTTTAATTCTTTTTTGAAATTCTTTTTTTAATTCTTCATTAGCTGATACTCCACCAACCAACATGATAGTTTTTATTTGATATTTTTTAGTAGCTTTTAAGGTTTTGCTTATTAAAACATCAATTACAGCTTGTTGAAAAGAATAGCAATATTGAGGTATTTTATTTTTCCAATCTTTATCTTTTTTTAATTGATATAATAAGGCTGTTTTTAAACCAGAAAAAGAAAAATTAAAATTAGGTGAACTTATCATTGGGCGAGGTAAATAAATTTCTTCTGGAGTTTTAACTATCTTTATATATTCTTTAGCCTTTTTTGCTATTATTGGTCCACCAGGATAACCAAGCCCCATCATTCGAGCCGCTTTATCAAAAGCTTCGCCAGCGGCATCATCTAAAGTTTGCCCAATAATTTTATAATTTAAATGATCTGTCATTAAAGCTAAAATATTATGACCGCCAGACACAGTTAATATTAAAATTGGCCAAGATGTTTTCTTTTTATTTTCTATAAAAGCTGAATAAATATGACCCTCAATATGATTAATAGGTATGATTGGTTTATTTAAAACATAGGATAATGTTTTAGCTGTTTCTGTAGCTGAAATTAAGGAAGTTATTAGACCAGGACCAGCCGTAACAGCAATAGCTGAAATTTGATTTAGTTTTATTTTGGCTTGTTTAAGACTTTGATCTATTACTGGTAAAACATGAAGAACATGTTCACGAGCAGCAATTTCTGGCACAACTCCTCCATATTTTTTATGTATATTAATTTGGGAGGAAACAATGCTAGATAAAATCTTAAAATTTTTATGATCAAATTTTATGATAGCAGCGGCACTTTCGTCACAGCTACTTTCAATCCCTAAAATTATTGGCATATTTTTATATTTATAATAATAGTTTAACTGAAGTTTTAATTAAAAACAAGATTATTGACAAGATTGTAAATTAAATATAAAATGAAAATACTTTTAGTTAATTCTAAAAGATTTTATTTTTATAGTGATTTGGCCCCTTCGTCTATCGGTTAGGACACCAGGTTTTCAACCTGATAAGATGGGTTCGACTCCCGTAGGGGTCACGTAATAAAATAGGTTAAAACCTATTTTATTTTTTTGGAAAATGATATAATTATAGTAGTTTATAATTAATTTTATAATTTATGAAAAAAACAATATTAGTAAAAATAATTGCTACCATTTCTTATGTTCTTATGGTAGTAATAAATATTTTATCTAATACTTTACCTTTTAATAATAGGACTACTGGAGAAATATCTAATCTATATCCTAATCTTTTTGCACCAACAGCTTTAACTTTTTCTGTTTGGGGTTTTATCTATTTAGCATTAGGTATCTATATTCTATATCAATTTGGCCTTTTTCAAAAAAATAAGGGTCGAGATAAAAATAAATTATTTTTAAATATTAATCTTTATTTTATAATAACTTGTTTAGCTAATATCTTATGGGTATTTTGTTGGCATTATGATTTTATTGGACTTTCAGTTATTTGTATAATTATTTTATTATTAAGTTTAATTAAAATAGCTCAAATTTTAAGTAAGGAAAAATTTTCTTTTAAAGAAGAATTATTTATGTCTTTACCTTTCTTTAGTTATTTTGCTTGGATTACTGTAGCCACTATTGCTAATATTACTGTTTTTCTAGTTAGTATTGATTGGAATGGTTTTGGTTTAGCTGAAAATTATTGGACTATTATAATGTTAATAATTGGGGCTATTATTGGAGATATGATAATGATTAAAAAAAGAACTTTATCATATGGCTTAGTTTTAATTTGGGCTTATTTAGGTATTTGGCAAAAACATATTTCTCATTTTGAATTTAATAGTCGGTACCCTGAAATAATAATTACAGCTATTATTTGTATATTTACATTTTTAGTAATTGAGGGTTATATGTTTTGTAAAAAATATGATAAGCGTTTGAAATAAGCATTTAAAATAGATAAGTGGGTTATAAAAATAGACAATTTTTAATTGTCTATTTTTTTGTTAATCTGATTATCTTATTTAAATTCAATTATTTATTTATTAAAAAATTACAAATATCACCATCACGAACAACATAGTCTTTTCCTTCGGTTCTAATTAATCCTAATTCCTTAGCTTTTAAATCTCCACCAGTTTCAACAAATTTTTCCCAATTAATAATTTCGGCCCGAACAAATCCTTTAATAAAATCAGTATGAATTTCACCAGCGGCTTGAGGAGCTTTAGTTCCAGTTTTAATGGTCCAGGCTCTAGTTTCGTCTTTTCCAGTAGTGAAAAAAGTTTCTAGGCCTAATAATTTATAAGAAGCTGATATTAATTTATCTAAACCACTACGATTAATTCCTAATTCTTTCATGTATTCAATTTGTTCTTCTTCGGGCAGATTAGAAATTTCTTCTTCTAGTTTAACATTTAATCTAATTATTTCTCCATCCCAAGGGAAATTAATTTCTTTATTTAAATCATCTGAATTTAAAGCGTAGATTATTGGTTTAGAAGTTAATAAATTTAAACTTTTAATAAATTCTTTTTCTTCTTCTTTTACTTCTAAATTTCTAATAGCTTGACCCTTATCTAAAAAGTCTTTTATTTTTTCTAAAATTTCTTTTTCCTTTATAGCCTTTTTATCATTGCCATGAGCTTCTTTGATAGTTTTAGCTAATCTTTTTTCGATAGTTTTAATATCAGCGAAAATTAATTCCATGGTTATTGTTTCTTGATCATTTTCTGGATTAATTTCACCATTAACATGGATAACGTTTATATCTTTAAAATCTCGAACTACTTCACAAATAGCATCACATTCTCTAATATGAGATAAAAATTGATTACCCAATCCTTCACCATCGTGAGCCCCTTTAACTAGTCCAGCAATATCGGTAAATTCAATAAAAGTAGGAATAATTTTAGCTGGTTTTGATATTTCAGCAATTTTTTCTAAACGATTATCAGGAACTTTAACTACTCCAACATTAGGATCAATAGTACAAAAAGGATAATTAGAAGCTTCTACTTTCTTTTTAGTTAAAATATTAAATAAAGTTGATTTGCCGACATTAGGTAGCCCGACAATTCCAATTGATAATGACATATGTAAAAATTATTATTAAACTCTTGTTTTGATTTATTGTATAATATTTGTTAAAAAATAACAATAATAGGAAAAAAGATTAAACTTTTTAAATTTAAAAAAATATGATATAATAATTTCACTTTTAAATAATATTAATTATTAGTTTACTTTTAATAATTTTTATAAAATATTTTAGTAACTAACAATTTTATGAATAAACCCCTAGATATTAATAAAGATAATTTTGAAAAAGAAGTTTTACAATCAGATTTACCAGTTTTAGTTGATTTTTGGGCTCCATGGTGTATGCCTTGCAAAATGATGTCTCCAGTTTTAGAAGAATTAGCTGTTTTAATGGATGGAAAAGTAAAAATAGTAAAAGTTAATACCGAAGATCCAGTTAATCAAGAATTGGCTTTAGAATATGAAATTCAAAGTGTTCCTAGTATGATGTTGTTTAAAGAAGGACAATTAATTTGGGAATTTATTGGTATGCATTCTAGAGATTCTTTAGCTCAAGAAATTGAAGAGCATTTAAAAAAATAATTTAATAATATGATTTATGATTTAATAATTATTGGGGCTGGTCCAGCTGGTTTAACAGCTTCAATTTATGCTTCTAGATATAAAATTAATCATGCCGTAATTGGAGAAATTCCAGGTGGTTTAATTTCAGAAGCCCATAATGTTTGTAATTTTCCAGGAGAAATAGAAATTAATGGTTTTGATTTAATGACTAAAATTAAAGACCATGCTGAAAAATTAGGGGCGGAAATTATGATTATGGAAAAAATAATTAAGATTGAGGAAAAAGATAATATTTTTATTTTAACTACTGAATCTAGAAAAGTTTTAGAAGCTAAAAATATTCTATTAGCAACTGGAACTAAACATCGTCAATTAAATTTACCAGAAGAAAAAAAATATATTGGTAAAGGTTTAGCTTATTGTGCAACTTGTGATGCGATGTTCTATAAAAATAAAATTGTTGGTGTTATTGGAGGAGGTAATAGTGCCTTAACAGCCGCCCTGTATTTAGCCGAGGTAGCCGAAAAAGTATATTTGATAGTAAGAGACAATGAATTTAATGGTGAAATGGTTTGGGTGGATCATGTTTTAAATAATAATAAAATTGAAGTACTTTTTAATAATGGAGTAAAAAAATTAAATGGAGAAGTAAAACTAGAATCAATTGATTTAAATGCTCCTTATCAAAATAGTGATAATTTACAACTTAATGGTTTATTTGTTGAAATTGGAACTGAACCTGATAAATTATTAATTGAACAATTAGATTTAGCGCTTGATAAAAACTATATAATTGTTGATAAAGAACAAAAAACAAATAAATCGGGTGTATGGGCCGCTGGTGATATCACTACTAATTCAGCTGGTTTTAGACAAGTTATTACTGCTTGTAGTGAAGGAGCTATAGCTGTTTTTAGTATTTTTTCTCATTTACAAAAAAATAAATAATTTTTTAAATAAATAATTTAAAATTATTTTTTATACTATAATACTATATTTATTTATATATTTATTTATATAAATTATATAAAAAATCTCATCTTTTAAGATGAGATTTTTTGTTGAAGTCTATTTGAATGATTATTTTCTATTCACCAAAACCATAACCTGGTTCAGTAGTTGATAATTGAGTTTGACAAGATTCTGGAGCAGTATTAAAAGAGGAACAAACTAAATTTAATAAGCTTTGAGAATCACGAGCTGAAGAAACCATCTCTCCGTTGATAATTAAAGTTGGTGATCCTTCCACTCCATATTTATCATTATCTTCTTGATAAATTGGAAATATTGGGTAAGTATCATTTAACCAAGTTGATTTATCAGCATAACTTTCACTAATTTTATATTCTTTATCAGTTTTTTCAACACATTTATCAATATCATTTTTATTAATACCAGTTTCACTTAAACAATCATCAGATTTACCACTTTTTACATAACAACTTAAATAACTAAGTAATTTATCATTGTTTTCTTTTTGAATACAATATTGAGTCATTTCTTCATCTAGTTCAGCTTTTTCATGCATAGCATAAGTATTAAATTTTAATTTAAAATCAACTGAATCTTTTAAAGTTTCTAAAACTGAAATTAAACCTTTTTCAATTTGAGTTCCATAGGGACATTCACTCATAACAAAAAGTTCAATAACTGGTTTATCGGTTTTATTAGTTACTTCTGTTTTTTCACTAGAGGAGCTATTTAAACTATTTTCGTATTCTTGAATATTTATTGATTGAGGAAAAAATAATTCACCATCTTGACTAATATATGAATCAATTAATTCTCCAGTTCCAGCATCGCCTAAATCAATAGATAATTTGTATAGACCATATTCTTTAGTTATTTCTTTGATAGTAGCCTTAGTTCCTGGTAGCATTAAATTATTATTAATAAATTCTTCGGCCATAACTTTAGCGTCGTTGATATTTAAATCATTTTTTTTAGGAGAAAGTTTAAATACTAATAGAGCTAAAATTAATAAAACTACTGCTGAAATGATAATAAAAATTAATTTCTTTTTATTCATTTTTTTATCAGTGGTTTTTTCGTTTTTTTCTTCTTTTTTTTCTTTATCCATAGTTTTATGATTTAAAAAATACTTTATTTTAGTATTTTTTAATATTAAATATAAAAAACAAATTAAAGCTAAAAGAGCTTTATGTTTATTTTAGCAATTTTTTAAAAAAATAACAAGTTTATTTCTTTTTAAAAAAAATAAAAATAGCTGTAAATATGATAAAAATTATTAAATAAATTAATATAATTTTATTTCGTTTTTGTGTATTTGTTTCCCAAAATTCATTATTTAAAGTTTGACTATCAGCTATTTCTATATTTTCTTCGATTATATCTAAATTTTTTATACTCTCTAAATTAATAGGAATTATTTGAGGCAAAGAAGAAGACGAAGCGAAAGCTAATAATCCACTAATTAAAAAATTTTGTCCTACTACTAATTTTTTACTTGATATTTTTGTTCCAGTTTTTATTTTAATTAAAATTTCATTTTGATTATCATTTAAATAAATTTCTCCATTAGAATTTTGAGTAATTTGTCCTTGAATTGTTTTTAAATTATCAGCTTGTGTTTTAGTAAAACTATTTATATTTTCTATAGTACTTGTCGGTAAGGGATTATTATTAGAAATAATCTTTATATCACTTATGTCTTTTGTTTTTATTTTAAAAGAAAGTTCATTATTAGAACTTATTGCTACTTCGCCTTGAACTTGAATTTGATCACCAATTTTTAATTCTGGAAAAAGTTTATTATAATTATATATTTTTAAACCATAAACATTATAATCATCATCATATTTATCATGGATATAAAAATACTGAGTACCTAGAACACCTGGTAGAACACTTACTAATCCTTCCACTATAACTAAACTTTTATTAGGAAGGTTCTTTATATTTTTTAAGTTAGTAATTTGATAATCAGTAGAACTAGATTGATTAATGGTGGTATCCGTCGAAGTAGCTACTTCTTGATAATTAGAGATAGTAATAATTTCATTTTTTGAATTTATAATAGTAATATTATCTGATTCAATTACAAAATTAGTATCAATTTGAGAATCAAGGCTTGCTCTTTTTAAGCTTTGATTATTTTTTAATAGAACTAAATCATTAAGTAAAATTTGATCACTAATATTTTTATCAGTATCATATAAAATTAAAGTATTATTAGGTGATAAAGAATTAGAATTAGAATAATTTAAATCTGATTTAATACTAGGACCAAAAACTGGACTAGAAATTAAGAAATAAGATTTAGCTGGAATTATTCCATTAAATTTTTTACTAGAAATTAAGGAACTTTCATTATCACTAATAGTTTTTTTCTTTAAAGAATAATTTTTTAAATCAATAGCTACGTCGTTGGGATTATATAATTCAATAAATTCATTTAGAACATTATCATCTTGACCTATCATTACTTGATTTATAATAATAGGATTGATTTCAGCTTGAGAAGAATTTATTTGAAAAAATATTAGGAATAAATTAAAAAAAATAATACAAAAACAAAAAAAGAAAGCTGTTTTTTTCATAAAAATTATTTAAGAATAAGACAGCCTTATTTTATATAAAATAAAATAAATTTAATTATAATTATAAATAAATTTAAATTAATTTTTTATTTAACTTTATTTAAAATTTCTTTTAGATCTAAATCAAGATCAATTATAATATCTTGAGTTTCTCCGTTTAGATCAACAAAATTTAAATGATTAGCCATTAGGAAGATTCTATTAATATTTAATTTTTTATTTTGTATTTTACTCTTTTTATTACCATAGAGATTATCACCTAAAAGTGGATGACCAAAAGCTGAAAAATGAACTCGAATTTGATGAGTTCGACCAGTTTTTATATTAATTTTTATTAAAGTAAAATTAATTAATTTTTTTATTACCCAAAATTTAGTAATAGCTGAACGTGATTTATTTAAAGCTTTAATATGTCCTTTAGTACGATTAGATATTTGATCATCGTCTAATTTTTCTAATTTATCTAAATTTTTTATAGTGCTAGGTATAGCCGCCATTTTATAACCCTGACTAGATCGATTAATGGGAAAATCAATTAGACCTTCATCTTTATCAAGTTTTCCGCTTACTAATGCTATATATTCTTTAGTTATTTTTCGATCTTTAAATTGATTTTTGAAATAATTAAAAGCTATATTATTTTTAGCTATAATCATTAAACCGCTAGCTTCTTTATCTAAACGATGAACAATTCCAGGACGTAAGGGGTCTTCGCCTACTTTTTGTAATTTAGGATATTTTTCTATTAAATAATCAACTAAAGTTTTTTCAGTAATACCAGAACCACCATGAACAATTAAATTAGCTGGTTTATTTATAATTAAATAATCAGAAGTTTCTTTTATAATTTGAATATTCATATATTTTTTTTATTAGGTATAAGAACTTTTAGATCATCTCGAGTTATACCTTTAAATAAATATAATAGCAAGAAGTAAATAATTATAGCTCCTAATATTATAACTAGTAGTAATAATCCTTTTTGGTATAGATAATTAGGAATAGCTAGCATAAAACCAGCCATACCCATAGAGGCTAAAAGTGATTTTCCCATTACTTTTAAATTAGGTTTAAAGCCAGTATTTTTTTTAACACATAAATAACTACCAATTAAAATAATTAAATTACTAAAAACGGTAACAATTGAAGCTCCTATATAAGAAAATTTTGGAATTAAAATAAAATATAAAATTAGGGAACTAATCATAGTAAAAACATAAAGCCCAATAACTTTTTTTTGTTTATCAATGGCAATAACTAAATGAGAAAAAACACAACTAATAAATAATAAAGAAGTAGATAACATTAAAATTTGTAGAGCTAAACCACTACCGGTAAAATTTTTACCAGCAATTAAGCTAATAACTTCTTGAGCTGTAAATTGAGTTCCAATAATCAAAGGAATAGCTAAAATAGCCATAAAATCAAATGATTTTTGGGCTATTTTTTTAAAGAAATCTAAATTTTTATTTATCCAATTAAAAGTAAATAGGGGTAACATTATTCCGACAAACATATAGGGAATAGTACTAATAACTTCAATGGTTCGATAAGCAGCTCCATAAATTCCAACATCATCTATATTTTTAAATAATGATAATATAATAACATCACTTTTTTGATAAATTAAATTTAAAATTATAGTAGTAGCTAGGGGCCAAGAATTTCTTAAAATCTTTTTCCAGACAGTAAAATCAAATTCAAATTTTATTTTGGCTGATTTTTTTCCAAATAACCAATTGATTAAAAAATTGATAAAAGCACTAATAACTGAAGCCCATAAAATTCCGGATAAACCATAATTTAATTTTATAAAAATAAAGATTAATATAACTAAAAATACTTTACCTATTACTTCAGCTAACATGGCTCGTTGCATTTGTAATGTTTTTTGAAATAAACCAATTAAAATTTGATTAAGAGCTGGAAAAACATAGGATAAAGTAGCAATAGCTACTCCAATTTTTATAGTTTCATTATACGGAAAAAAGAAAATAAAAACTGGGGCTAGGCCTAATAAAATAATAGCTGAAAAAAAGCGAATAGAAAATAAATTACTAAGAGTTTTATTAACATTTTTTTCATTAGGATCACTTATCATTTTAGTCGTGATAAGATTTAATCCTAAATCCGCTGACATGGCAAAAAATGAAACAAAAGTAATAACGGTAGAATATTCACCAAAACCTTTGGTTCCTAAATATCTAGTCATGATAGCCAAAGATAAAACTCCTAATAAAGTTGATAAGGCTTTACCAATTATTTGGACTATAGTATTGTAAGCAATTTTTTTCTTAAGTTCCATTTGTTTTTTTTGTAAAAATAGTATATAATTTTAGTATATAAAAATATTATCACAATTTTATGAAAAAAGCGAAAAACATTTTTTTATTATTTTCTTTTATTTTATTATTATCTCTTTTTTTTACTAATAATCAAATATTAAGTATAGAACAAGCTCAAGCTTCTTTATGGGATTCACAGACAGGTATGGACCAAATTGGAACTGCTTTTGGGGAAGATGGTGACGTTGAAGATGTTAGATATAAAATAGTAAAAGTTATTAATATTGTTTTATCAATTTTAGGAATTTTACTAGTGGTTTTAATTATTTATGCTGGTTTTTTATGGATGACAGCGGGTGGTAGTGAAGATCAGGTTAGTAAAGCAAAGAAAATAATGACTAATGCTATTATTGGTTTAGTAATTGTATTTTTTGCTTGGTCAATAACTTATTTTATCATGATGCGTTTACATGCTATCAGTGTAGGCGATCCTAATTATATTAATCCTAATCCAGTAGCTTATTAATGTGATATTGTCTTTTTTTTAAAAATTTGTTAGTATATACATATAAAGCTAATTGATAATACAATTAGCTTTTAATTTAATAAAATAAATGTAAAATTATGTCAGAATTAATAAATGCCATTAAACAAGTATGTGATGAAAAAAAGATAGAATATGATTTAGTTCTTTCAGCTATTGAAGCGTCTTTAGCCGCAGCTTATCGTAAAGATTATGGCAATAAAATGCAAAATATTAAGGTTAAATTTAATCCGGAAACTGGTAAGTCAAAAATTTATGATGTAAAAACAATTGTCGAAGATTTATCAGCTGAAGAACAAAAAGAATTTGATGAAGCTGAAAAAAAGCGTGAAGCTAATTTAGAAAATAAAAATAAAGATTTTAATCAAGTAAAAAAAGATCAAGTAATTGAAGCTACTGAATTAGAAGGAGAGACAGAAAGAAAATTTAATCCTAAAAATGAAATTCAATTAAAGGATGCTGTTTTAATAAAAAAAGATGCTAAAATCGGAGAAGAAATTATTTTTGATTTAGAGGAACCAGTTGGTTATGGACGAATGGCCGCTCAAACAGCTAAACAAGTTATTATTCAAAAACTTCGAGAAATAGAAAAAGAAACCGTCTTTAATGAATTTAAAGGTCAAGAAGGAGAAGTTATTAATGGTATTATTCAAAGAATTGAAGGTCGTTTAGTTTTTGTAGATTTAGATAAAGCTATTGGAATTTTACCTTTAGATGAACAAATTATGGGAGAAAGATATAGTATTGGTAATCGTATTAAAGTTTATGTAAAAGAAGTTCGTTCTGGTATTCGTGGAGCTGAAATTATTTTATCTCGTAAATCAGAAGAAATTGTTAAACAAATATTTGCTATGGAAATTCCAGAAGTTGCTAATGGCTTAGTTGAAATTAAAAATGTAGCTCGTGAAGCTGGTTCTCGATCTAAGGTAGCTATTTTTTCAGATTCTGAAAATATTGATCCAGTAGGTTCATGTGTTGGACAACGAGGTGTTCGTATTCAAACTATTATTAATGAATTAGGTGGTGAAAAAGTTGATATTATTGAATATAGTGATGATCCAGCTAAATTTATTAGCAATGCTTTAGCTCCAGCTAAAATTTTAGGTATTGATATTGATATTAAAAATAAAAAAGCGGTAGCTAAAGTAGCCGCTGATAAATTATCATTAGCTATTGGTAAAAATGGTCAAAATGTTCGCTTGGCTGCTCGTTTAACCGGCTGGAAAATAGATATAATTTCTAGTGAGGGTGAAGAATTAATAAAATTTGAAGAAGTAGTTGATAATGATGATGATATAGAAGTTGAAAGAATAATTCCAAACGAAGAAGATTTAGAAAATGAACAAATAGAATCAGACCAAGAAGAAGTTAAAAAAAAGTCTCGAAAAAAAAGTAAATAAAAATTTATATAAAAATTAAGATTAATTTTTAGTTAATTTAAATTAATAATTAACTAAAAGAAAAAATTTATGACTGAACTTTTTATTATAGCCAGCGCCTTAGTGGCTTTAATTGTGGGGGTAATTTTAATTAGAGTAATTATGAAATTACCTAAAGGTGACGATAAAATGCAAGAAATTGCTAAAGCTATCCAATCTGGAGCTAAAGCTTTTTTAAATCGTCAATATAAAACTGTAGCCATTGTAGCTGTAGTTTTATTTGTTATTATTTCGTTTGTTCCTTCTTTAGGAATTAAAACAGCTCTAGCTTTTTTAGTTGGATCAGTATTATCAGCTTTAGCTGGTTATATTGGAATGAATATTAGTGTTAGAGCTAATGTTCGAACCGCCGAAGCCGCTAAGAATGGTTTAAAAAAAGCTTTAAATGTAGCCGTAAAAGGTGGAAGTATTACTGGATTATTAGTAGTTGGTTTAGCTTTACTAGGAACTTCAGTTTTTTATTTTATAACTAAAGATTTATCTTCTTTAATTGGTTTTGGTTTTGGTGGATCTTTAATTTCAATTTTTGCTCGTTTAGGTGGTGGTATTTATACTAAAGCAGCTGATGTGGGAGCAGACTTAGTTGGTAAAGTTGAATCTGATATTCCTGAAGATGATCCTCGTAATCCGGCTGTTATTGCTGATAATGTTGGAGACAATGTTGGTGATTGTGCTGGTATGGCCGCTGATTTATTTGAAACTTATGCTGTTACTACTATTGCTGCTATGGTTTTAGGAAATATATTTTTACCAGGATCTGATACTATTATTTTATTTCCTTTAGTTTTGGGAGCAATTTCTATTTTTGCTTCAATTATTGGAATTTTCTTTATTCGTTTAGGTAAAAAACAAAATATTATGACCGCTTTGTATAAAGGATTATTAGCTGCTGGATTAATTTCAGCTATTGCTTTTTATCCAGTTACTAAGTTTATGTTTAATGGTAATTTGTCTTTTAATTTTTTACATATTTATATTTGTGCTTTAATTGGTTTAGTTGTTACTGCTTTAATGGTAATTATAACTGAATATTATACTTCTACAAAATATAATCCAGTAAAAAGTATTGCTGAAGCCTCAACTACCGGCCATGGAACTAATGTTATTGCTGGTTTAGCTGTTTCGATGAAATCAACTATGTTACCAATATTAGTAATTGTTTTAGCTATTTTAGGAGCTTATAGTTTGTCTGGCATTTATGGTATTGCCATTGCTGCCGTAGCTATGTTATCTATGGCTGGTGTTATTATTACTATTGATTCTTATGGACCAATTACTGATAATGCTGGAGGTATTGCTGAAATGGCCGAATTAAGTGAAGAGGTTAGAAATATTACTGATCCACTTGATGCTGTTGGAAATACTACTAAGGCTGTAACTAAAGGTTATGCTATTGGTAGTGCAGCTTTAGCTACTTTAGTTTTATTTGCTGATTTTACTAATAAAGTTGGTGATGGCTTTAATTTTAATATTAATAACCCACAAATTTTAATTGGTTTATTTATTGGAGGTTCTTTATCTTATTATTTTGGAGCTTTAGCCATGAAAGCAGTTGGAAAATCAGCTGGTTCAGTAGTGGAAGATGTTCGAGCTCAATTTAAAGAAAGACCAGGAATTATGGACGGTTCACAAAAACCAGATTATGGTCGTACAGTTGATATTGTAACTAAATCAGCTTTAAAAGCTATGATTTTACCAGCTTTAATTCCAGTGGTTGTTCCAATTTTAGTTGGTTTTCTATTAGGAGTTGAAGCTTTAGGTGGTTTACTTATCGGTTCTATTATTACAGGTGTTTTTGTAGCTATTTCTATGACTTCTGGTGGTGGTGCTTGGGATAATGCTAAAAAATATATTGAATCAGGAAATTTTGGTGGTAAAGGTTCTGACGCTCATAAAGCAGCAGTTACTGGTGATACTGTAGGTGATCCTTACAAAGATACAGCTGGTCCAGCCATTAATCCTATGATTAAAATCATTAATATAGTAGCCTTACTTATTGTTGGTTTGCTTATTTAAAAATATATTATTTTATCCAAGAAATAGGGTGTATTAATAAATACATCCTATTTTTAATAATTTATTAACTAAAATACAAATGTAATTTATATTTTAGTTTGATTTTTATTAATATTGACTTATTTTTTAGTTTAGGGTATAATTAAATTATATTTTATAATTAAAATATAATTATATGATTTACAAGCGAAAAATAATTGATGAAATATTAACTTTTATTAATTTAGAAGAAATAATTGTTTTACATGGTGCTCGGCAAGTTGGTAAAACTCATATTTTATTATGGTTACAAAATTATTTAAAAGATAAAAAAGAAAATACTTATTTTATTGATTTAGAAGATTCTAGGTTTAAAAAAATTTTAGACTTAGGAATCGATGAATTTATTAATCATTTAAAAGAGGAAGGGTTTTATCCTAAAGACGAAAAAAAACTTTATGTTTTTATTGATGAAATTCAATATTTAGAAAATCCATCAAATTTTTTAAAATTAATAGCTGATCATTATAAAAATATTAAATTAATTATTTCTGGTTCTTCTAGTTTTGAAATAAAAAATAAATTTAAAGATTCATTGGTTGGCCGTACAATTAATTTTGAAATTTTTAATTTATCTTTTGAAGAGTTTTTGTTGTTTAAAGGTTATAATTATAATCAAAAACAAGTTTTTACCCAAAAGAAAAATGAAGAATTAAAAATGTTATATAAAGAATTTGTTTTATTTGGGGCTTATCCTAAAATAGCTTTAATTGATGAAATAAAAATAAAAGAAAAAAGATTACAACAAATAATT
This sequence comes from bacterium, assembly GCA_035402985.1. GTDB lineage: Bacteria > Patescibacteriota > Patescibacteriia > Patescibacteriales > UBA12465. Next base: position 45,007 of record DAONEH010000003.1, read on the forward strand.
GATACTTATATTAAAAAAGATATTAAAGAATTGGCCAATATTGATAATATTGAAAAATTTAATAAATTAATTGAAATTTTAGCTTCTCAAAGCGGTCAAATAATAAACGTTAAAGAATTATCAGATACCTGTGATTTATCGGTTCCAACCATTGAAAAATATCTTTTTATTTTAGAACAAACTTATATTATTAAATTAGTAAAACCATATAATAAAAATATTAGAAGTGAATTAGTAAAAGCTCCAAAAGTATTTTTTTATGATTCTGGTTTAATGCAAATGTTAATTTTTAAAAGTTTAACTAAAGAAATTATTGGTAATGTTTTTGAAACTAATATTTTTTCAGAATTAATAAAAAAATATAAATCTAGTAATATTTATTATTGGAGAACCAAAGATAAAAAAGAAATAGATTTTATTATAAAAGATAAAAATAATATTATTCCAGTTGAAGTTAAATTAAATTTTGCTCGAGCTGATTATTCAACTATCAATTATTTTTTAAGAGAGTATAATTTAGATAAAAATTTTATTATTGCTTTAGATGGAAATAAGGATAAAAAAACATGTATTTATCCTTGGGAGATTTAATTTTTTTATTTTTTTGCTATAATAGAATAACTAATAATTATTAAATTTATAAATATGAAAGTTACAAAAAAAGATTTAGAGAAATCACAAATTGAACTTACAATTGAAGTTAGTGTAGAAGAATTTACTCCTTTTATTCAAAAAGGAGCTGAGTCTTTATCTAAAGAAGTAAAGATTGAGGGTTTTCGTTCTGGAAAAGTTCCGTTTGAAATTTTAAAACAAAAAATAGGCGAAATGAGTATTTTAGAAGAAGCGGCTCGACTTATTATTAATAAACAAATTTTTGAAGTTATTAGAGAAAATATAAAGGATAAACAAGTAATTGGTAATCCTGAAATTAATATTACTAAATTAGCTCCCGGTAATCCTTTAGAATATAAAATTAAAGTTATAATTTTACCAGAAATTACTCTAGGAGCCTATAAAGATTTTGCTTTAACTTCTGAAAAAAATGAAGCTTCTGACAGTGACATTAATAAAATTTTAGATGATTTAGTAGAAATGCGAGCTACAGAAAAAATTTCTGAAGAAGCTATAAAAAACGGAGATAAAGTTATTACAGCTGTTAATTTATTTTTAGATAAAGTTCCAGTTGAGGATGGACAAAATCCGGAAGCCACAGTTTTAATTGGAAAAAATTATTTTGTTGAAGGCTTTGATAAAAATTTAATTGGTTTAAAAAAAGGTGATACTAAAGAATTTAATATTGTGTACCCTGAAAATCATTGGCAAAAAAATTTAGCTGGTAAGTTAGTTGATTTTAAAATAGAAATAAAAGAAGTCTATAATCGAATAATACCTGAAATTAATGATGATTTAGCTAAAATTTTTCGTTTTAAAAATTTAAATGAATTAAAAAATAATTTAAAGAAAACAGTTGAAGATCAAAAGAAAAAAGAAAATGATCAAAAAATTGAAGTAAAAATTCTTGATAAGATTATAGAAAAATCTAAATTTGGTGATATCGCTGATGAATTAATAAAAAATGAATCTGATATTATGATTAGAGAAATAGAACAAAATGTTACAGCTCAAGGTGGTAAATTTGAAGATTATTTAAAGAGTATTAATAAAAGTGAGGATCAATTAAAATTAGATTTAATGCCTAATGCCGTAAAAAGAGTTAAGAGTGCTTTAATTCTAAAAGAAATTGCTAAAATAGAAAAAATTGAAATAAGTCATGAAGAAGTTCATAAAGAAATTGATACTTTAAAAAATTATTATAAAGATAATCTTGAAGCTATAAAAAATATTTCTAGTCCAGCTTATCATTCTTATTTAGAAAATTTTCTTTTAAATCAAAAAGTAATTAATAATTTAAAAAAATGGAATATCGTTTAGATATTAAATTTTCTAAACGGTATAATAATAAATGAAAATATTAGCCGTTAATAAAAAAGCCACTTTTGATTATCAGGTTTTAGAGACATTCGAAGCCGGTTTAGTTTTATTTGGTCATGAAGTTAAATCTTTAAGAAACGGTCAAGTTAATTTAAAAGGTTCTTATATTTCTTTTGGTACTGATTTAAAAAATTCTTCAGAAGCTTTTTTGGTAAATTCTCATATTTCTTTGTATAAACCAGTTGGTAAATTAGAAAATTATGATCCTAATCGTCCTAGAAAACTTTTATTAAAAAAGAAAGAATTAGTTTATTTAATAGGTAAAACACAAGAAAAGGGCTTGACAGTCATTCCGATTAAGTTATATACTAAGAACAGTTTTATCAAATTAGAAATAGCAATTGCTAAAGGAAAAAAATCTTTTGATAAAAGAGAAGATTTGAAAAAGAAAGATATAAAAAAATATATCCGAACTTTAACAAAGCAAAAAAATAAAAAAATTTAGGGGATGACTTTGGCTTCGATAACAAAATATTTTTTTAAATATTCAAAGCATGTTGAACGTCATGACAAAATGTTCAAAATATAAGTGTAAAAAACACTATAGCTAAAGCGGCTTTCTCATGGAAAGTTCCAGCTTTTGCTCCTGTTGTCGCTTAATAAACGCGATAGCCATCAGTCCGGTGACTCCTTATAACCGTAAACTGGTGTAATTTATAAGGATAGGCTAAAAATTTTTTTCGTTTTATAGTCGAAAGATTAGAAAAATCGTTATTATTCTATTTAGCTTAATTTTAAGAATAATAATTAAAAAAATTAATTAAGCTATTTTTGTAAAAGTATTTAAAAAAACTTGTTAGACACGGGTTCAATTCCCGTCATCTCCACCTAAATATTTTGCCGCGATGGCGGAACTGGTAGACGCGCTGGACTTAAAATCCAGTGATAGCGATATCGTGGGAGTTCGATTCTCCCTCGCGGCACATAATAAAGCGGGTATCGTATAGTGGCTATTATGCGACCTTGCCAAGGTCGAGAGACGGGTTCAATTCCCGTTACCCGCTCCATTTTATCTTAAAAAATAATATTTAAAAAATGAGAAGAAAATTTAGATTTCCTAAAGTTGATAAAACTAAAGTTGAGAAACAATTTAATTACAATGAAAAAATAAGGGCAACCGAAGTTTTTTTAATTAACGAAGAAGGAGAAAATGTTGGTGTAATGCCAACCTATAAAGCTATAGCCATGGCGCAAGAGCTTGGTTTAGATTTAGTAGAAGTAAATCCTAAAGCTGAAATTCCAGTTGCTAAAATATTAGATTTGGGTCAATTTAAGTATGAATTAGATAAAAAAAGTCATAAACAAAAAGTTTTACAAAAAAGAATTGAAATTAAAAATATTCGTTTATCTTTAAGAATTAGCAAACATGATTTTGATGTTAGAGTTGAACAAGCTTATAAATTTTTATTAAAAAATAATAAAACTAAGATAGAATTAGTTTTAAAGGGTCGAGAAAAACAACATTTTGAAAAAGGCCGGGAAATCATTATAGAATTTGTAAATAGCTTAAAAAATCATGCTGATATTAAAGTAGAAGAAGAACAACCCTTGACAAAGCAACCCGGAGGGTTTAGTATTATATTAGTTAATAAAAAATAAAAGATCGCTAAAATCAGGTTTTAGATGGCCTGTTTTTTTAGCTTTTTTACAGTTATATGCCAAAAATCAAGACACATAAAGCTACTAGTAAAAGATTTACTAAAACCGCTACTGATAAGATTAGACATCGAAAATGCGGACAAGATCATTTTAATTCTAGAGAATCAGGTAATACTACTAGAAAAAAAAGACGAGATTTAGATGTTAGTAAGACATTAAAAAAGACCATAAAGAACCTAACACCTTATAAATAATTATTAATTTTTCAAAATACAAAAATATAATTTTTGATTTTTGATTGAAATACTACTATGCCTAGAGTTAAAAGGGGTACCATGCATGTAAAGAGTCGAAGAAATCTTTTAAAGAAAGTAAAAGGTTATAAATGGGGCCGAAAAAAATTAATTAAAGTCGCTAAAACCGCTCAAACTAAAGCTGGAGCTCATGCTTTTATGGATCGTCGTAAAAAGAAAAGAACTAATCGCGGTTTATGGCAAATAAAAATAAATGCTTTTGTTAGAGAACAGGGTTTATCTTATTCTCGTTTTATTGATGCTTTAAAAAAGAATAAGATTGAATTAGATAGAAAAGTTTTAGCTGATTTAGCTGTTAATAATAAAAAAGTTTTAGCTAAAATAGTGGAAGAAGTAGCTACAAAAAAGTAATAAATAAATTCAAAAATTATGCAAATACTTAGAATAGCTCAAATTATTATATCAATTCTTCTTATTATTGTTATTTTATTACAAAGTAGAGGAACAGCTTTAGGTGGTGTTTTTGGTGGTAGTAGTTCTGTTTTTTTAACAAAAAGAGGTATTGAAAAAAAACTTTTTATTTTTACTATTATTTTAGCAATATTATTTTTTGCTGTTTCTTTAGCTTCGGTTTTTTTGAATAAATAAAATTACTTTATTAAAAATAAATTGTGAAAACAATTAACTCATCTACAGATCAATTAAATACTGTGATTAAAAAAGAAAAAAAAGAAAATATTTTTTTTCGCTTTTTTCATTTTTTTAAAAAGAAAAAAGTAAATTTAGATATTGATGAAACTTTAGATGCTTTAGATAATAAATTAGTTTATTCTTTATCACCTAAAAAAATTCCTAATTTTAAACAATTAAAATATACTAAAAAAGTTTTAAGCCCAATTGAAAAAATATTATTAAATATTTTTGTAATTTTAATTATAGCAACTTTAGTTTTCTTGGGCATTAAATTTTTAAAAAAACATGTAAATGCTTATCCTAAGATGGGGGGAGAATATATTGAAGGAATGATTGGTTCACCTAAAAATATTAATCCATTATATGATTCAGCCCGTGATGTTGATAGTGATATTAGTCGTTTAATTTATTCATCTTTATTTAAAAGAGATAAAAATGGAGAGATTGTTAATGATTTAGTAGAAAATTATTCAGTTAGTAGTAATGGTTTAGAATATACTATTAAGATAAAGGAAAATGTAAAATGGCATAACGGAGAACAATTAACAGCTAATGATATTGTTTTTACTTTTGAGGCTATAAAAAATCCTGATTATGGTTCCAATCTTCGTAGTGTTTTTTCTGGTGTTAATATTGAAGCTAGTGATGATTATTCTTTAAAGTTTATTTTGAGTGAAGCTTATCCGGAATTTACAGAATTATTAACTTTTGGAATATTACCACAAAATTTATGGAGTGATATTTCATCAACCAATGCTTTTTTAAATGAATTAAATATTAAACCTATTGGTTCAGGTCCTTATAAATTTAAATCATTAACTAAGAATAAGTCAGGTGATATTAAAGAATTTACTTTAATTGCTAATAGTGATTATTATAATCAGAGTCCCTATATTAGTAAATTAATTTTAAAATTTTATAGTAATTATAATGAATTAGTTAGTGCTTTAAATAATAATGAAGTTAATGGTTTAAGTTATTTACCTCATAGTTTAAAATCTGAATTGGTTTCTCAAAACTCTTTAAATTTTAATAGTTTAAATTTACCACAAATAACTTCTATCTTTTTAAATTCTAAAAAGAATTCAATTTTATCTGATATTAAAATTCGTCAAGCTTTAACTAAGTTTATAGATCGTAATAAAATTTGTGATGAACTTTTTTCTGGAAATGCTCAGGTAGCTTATGGACCAATTTTACCAAGTAGTGCTTCCTATAATGATAATATTACTAAATATGAGTATAATTATGAAGAAGCTACAACTATTTTAAATGAAGCTAATTGGAACTTAGTAGAATTAAAAATAGATGAAATTTCTTTAATTAAGGAAGTTATTAATTTAGAAAAACAAAAGAAAGATATAGAAGCACAAACAACAGCTACTACTACCGAAACTAATACTGAATCAAATACTGAACCAAATAATGAATTAAATAATATTAATAATAATTTAAATATTAAAAATGAAGCTTTAAAAACAATTAGTAATTGGGAAGTAAAAAGAAATATTATTAATAGTTTTGCTTTAAGTGATGAAGAATTAGTTGGTAATTGGAGATACAAAAATAATAAAGATAATACCTTTAGTTATTTGACTATTAATTTAACTACCGTTGATTTAGTTGATAATATTTCAGTAGCTGAGTTTATAAAAGCATCTTGGGAAAAAGCTGGTATAAAAACATTCATTAAAATTATAAATTCTAGTCAAGTACAATCTGAAATAATAAAACAAAAGAATTTTGAAGCCTTGCTTTTAAGCCAGGTAGTGGGTAGTGATCAAGATGTTTATTCTTTCTGGCATTCTTCTCAAATAAGTGAAAATGGTTTAAATATTTCTGAATATAAAGACAAAGAAGTTGATAAAATATTAGAGGAAGCTCGAGCCTCTTTAAAATTAGACGAGCGAACTGAAAAATATAAAAAGTTTCAAGAACTTTTAAGTGCTGATTCGCCGGTTATTTTTCTTTATTTTCCTACTTATAATTATATACAAAACAAAAAAGTAAAAGGTTTTGATTTTGTAAATATTTTGAATCCGGCTGATCGTTTTAATAATATTTCTTATTGGTATATAAAAGTAGATCGTAAAATTGAATTTTAAATAAAACATCTTTTAAACTTTAAATAAAATTTACTCTTTAAATATAAATTTAATAAGAATCTAATTTTTTATTTTAACTATATTTTAAATAAAATATAATTAAAATAATTTTTTGTTATGATAGATAAATATCAAGTTTCTCCTCCAAGTAATTTAGCTAATACTCCAGCTTTTAATTCGACAATGGCAGTTAGAAGTAATTCAGTCTTAGCCTCTAAAAAAAATATTAATACTTATCGTTCGGCGGGGAATTATCAACCACTAAAAGGTTTTCGTAAGAGAACTAATTTTAAAAATTCAATTAAAAGTAATCCTAAAGAATTAACAGAAATAAAAACTTCTGATAATACTGGAAAATTAAGGGTTATGGTTTTAGGTGGTTTAGAAGAAGTTGGTCGTAATATGACAGTAATTGAATATGAAAAAGAAATTATTATTATTGATATGGGTTTACAATTTCCGGAAGAAGATATGCCCGGAATTGATTATATAATTCCTAATGTTTCTTATTTAGAAAATAAAAAAGATCGTATTAAAGCTGTTTTTATAACTCATGGCCATTTTGATCATATTGGTGGTATTCCTCATATTATGGGAGTTATTGGTAATCCTCCAATGTTTATGGGTAAAATGACAGCTGGTTTAGTTCGTAAAAGAATTGCTGAATTTAAACAAGCTCCAGTTTTAAAAATTAAAGAAGTTACTGAGTTTGATCGTGTTAAAATTTCTGATAAATTACAAGTTGAATTTTTACGAGTTAATCATTCTATTCCCGATTGTTTTGCTATAATTATTAATACTCCTTTAGGTAAAATTGTTCATACTGGTGATTTTAAAATTGATTTTACTCCGGTTAATGATAAACCAGCTGATTTAAATCGAATCGCTCAATTAGGGGCTGAGAATATTTTATTAATGATGTCTGATTCTACTGATGCTGTTCATCTTGGCTATCAAATTTCGGAATCAGCTATTGGAGATGAGATGGACAAATTATTTGAAAAAATTTCGGGTCGAATTATTATTGGAACTTTTGCTTCTCAATTAAGTCGTATTCAAAAGATTTTTGATTTAGCTAAAAAATATGGTCGTCGAATTTCACTTCAAGGAAGAAGTATTAATGATAATGTGGAGGTAGCTCATCAAATTAATTATTTAAAATTTGATCCTAAAATTATAGTTGAAGACAAAGATTTAAATCGTTTACGTGATGATAAAGTTATTATTATTGGTACCGGAGCTCAAGGAGAAAATAATGCTTTTTTATCCAGGGTAGTAAACAATGAACATCGAGTTATAAGCTTAAGACAGGGAGATACAGTTATTTTTTCATCGTCAGTTATTCCTGGAAATGAAAGAACTATTCAAAATTTAATGGATATGGTAGTTCGACAAGGAGCTAAGATTATAAACTACAAAATGATGGATATTCATGCGGGAGGTCATGCTAAACAGGAAGATTTAAAATTAATGATGCGTTTAATTCGTCCTCAATATTTTATGCCAATTGAAGCTAATCATTATATGCTTCAAGCTCATGCGGAATTAGCTGAACAAGTAGGAATATTTAAAGAAAATATTTTTGTAGCTGATAATGGTCAAGTCGTTGAATTTAGAAAAGGTCATAAAATGATTAATAATAAAAAATTTGAAGTTTTAGGAAATTTAACTAAAGAAAAAGTACCAAGTGATTATGTGATGGTTGATGGTTTAGGTGTAGGTGATGTTTCAGCTATTGTTTTACGTGATCGTCGAGTAATGTCGGAAGATGGTATGATTGTAGCTATTGTTACAATTGATTCTAAAACTGGTGATTTAATTGGTAGCCCTGATTTAATTTCTCGTGGTTTTATTTATATGAAAGAAAATCGTGATTTAATTGAAAAGGTTAGATCTAAAGTTAAATTTATCGTTAAAGATAAAAATGATAATACTCCAGCTGATGACGATTATATTAAGAATAAAATTAGAAATGAAGTTGGTCAATTTTTGTTTGGAGCCACCAAACGACGGCCGATGGTTTTGCCAGTGGTTATTAAAATTTAATATAATACAAATTTTATATAAAAAATATCCGGAAACGGATATTTTTTTTAAGTTTAACTTGAAATAATTAATATTTTAATTAAAATTTAAAACAAAAAGATAATAGTTAAAAAATGTTTTAGGCATATACATTTGGCGGTTTTTAAATTACGAATAATTAACTAAAAATTCATTTGGGGTCATCCCATTTAAAGCACAATGTTCTAGATCATTGTAATACTTATTCCATTTTCTGATAGCTCTTTTCAATTCTAATACAGTTTCAAATTTCTGTCTATCGTAAAACATCTCTTGATCGGTTCTATGTGAGCGTTCCACCTTGCCATTTTGAGCGGGTTTTCCGGGATCGATTAAGTAATGAATAATATTTAATTTTTGACATTCTAAGTCCAAAGAATGTAGTCTGGGATTTACTGGATTAGCTGATTTTAAATATCCAACATACCTATTAGTGAAGCAAGCTCCGTTGTCGGTTTTGATAGCTCTAATTTTAAATGGAGCAATATTTAAAATAGTTCTGAAAAAATCAATTGTATCTCCATTTCCCATATTGTCATATATTTTTAAATATCTCCATCTAGAAGCACAATCAATGGCAGTATATTGGTAATATCTCTTGTTGTTTACTAAATCAGGCACATATTTAATATCTATCTCTACTAGCTCACCTGGAGTGGGCAATACTTTAATATATTTATATTTTAATTTTCTAATCCGATACTTTCTGACTAATCCTTCTTGTTTAATTATTTTTCCAATCGTTCTAGTTCCAATCACTAATCCCTCCTTCTTTAATTTGTAATTTAGTTTCTGGGCACATAGCTTGGTCTTGTTTCGCATTTCAATGATACTCTCTTTCTCCCGAATGGGTGTTTCATTGGGATGAGACTTAGGACGAGTTGATTCTGGAATCAACCCCTTATTCCCATATTTTTTGTAATCCGATACCCATCTTTCTAGAGTTCTTTTTCCTCCATAAAATACTTCGGCTACATCTTTTAACTTGGTCTTTTTTTCTACGATGGGCATAACCCATCTTAACCGCTCTTCTAGAGCGTTATTTGATAATTTTGTACACATAGGCCTGTATTTTGCCATAGTTTTATGAAAACCGCCATATGTATGTGCACATTACCAATTTCTATTGACAAAATATTTCTTTTATGATATGATTACATCATAAAAATCGAACTTTAAAAATAAACTTGTGAAATTGGTCACAGCCAAAAGATGGTTTATTATTAAGCCATTTCCTGGCTGTGATCAAAATGGTCGTGGCTCCTACTGCGGACAGCAGATAACGCAGATAATCAATCTGCAAAACACATTTTATTATGAAATATGGAGATTTAAATCTTGGACAAATTGAGGCAGTAGTTAACAAGCTCGGAGGAATGGACGGAGTGAACAAATTTTTACGCGGTGAACTCATCGTATCTGAACTGACTAGAAGCTGGCGGGAAGAAAACGGGGTTATTTATTTCAGTGTCACTTCTGACGGTACAACCGGTGAAGAATGGATTGTCCGCTTAGAAAGCAAAGGCTTCCGTGTAGGAGATTATGTTAAACGTGTTTTACGCTCAAAAGACTTCAAGCCGACCAATGGCATCATTTACGAAATTGCCGTTTTAAAAGGTGAACTCTTCAGTTATAGTAATCGTATTACTAAAACAATCCGTAAAGAAGCCAAAAATCGTAAACTTTCCACCCCAAACGCTGAAGTAGCTTGTCTTATCAGGGAAAAGTTCTCCGATAAAGAACTGGAAGCCATGGGTCTATATTGGATTGTTGCCATGCACAAACCAATTAAAGATTCTGACGGCGGTCCTGCACTGTTGGGCGTTGATCGATATAGTGGTGGTTCCTGGTTGAGCACGTACTATGACAATCCTGGTAGCAAGTGTTCTCGTGACAATGGGTTCGCGTTTGTCGTCTCGCAAGTTTTTAGATCTTAGTCTTTTGACTCTTTGAGTCTTTAGACTTTAGTTTTTTGCCCTTTGAATTTTTAGCCTCGAATTGTGTAAACAATTCGAGGCTATTTTTTATAAATTTATCAATGTGTTAAAATATAATTAGTTAAAACGAATATGTTATTAATTAAAATTGATAATTATAATAATAAAATATTTAATACATAAAAGTATTATATATAAGAGATATAGTTACTAAATTTTTCCATTTTTTTAACCATCTTGCTTTTTTAAAGTAGTTGTTCTATAATATTCTCACAAATTAATAAGCCTTTTATAAACATCCCGAATTTAAGGCGGTCGGGAACTTTCTACTTTTTAAAAGAGAAGGTTAAATCATTCTTTTTTTATTTGTAATTAATTTTATTATAGATAAAAATATTTTTTTATGAGTGATGATAAAAAAGAAAATAGTGTTCTACGCGCTTTATTAGAACAAGACACTATTAAAGTTCCGGGAGTAAACGATATTGTTGTTGGTAAGGTAATAACCGCTTCTAAGTCCGAAGTTCGTTTAGATATTGGCGGTGTTTTTATTGGTGTTGTTCGTGGTCCCGAATTATATTTTGAAGCTGAAGAATTTGCCAGTTTAAAACCGGGTGATGAAATTGAAGCTACCGTAATCGATGAAGAAAATGAACGAGGAGAATTGGAATTATCATTTAAGCAAGCCGGTCAGGAAAAGGCTTGGAGTAAACTAGAACAAGCCTTAAAAGATAAAGAAATTGTTAAAGTTAAAGTGGTTGAAGCTAATAAAGGTGGATTATTGGTAAAATATTATCAAATTGCTGGTTTTTTACCAGTATCTCAGTTATCTCCAGAAAATTATCCTCGAGTTAATGGTGGTGACAAACAAAAAATATTAGAAAAATTAAAATCGTTTATCGGCCAAGAAATTGAAGTTAATGTTATTAATTTAGGTGAAGAATCCGATAAAATAATTTTTAGCGAAAAAGATGTTTGGAATAAAAAACAAAAACACATAATTGATAAGTATAAGGTTGGTATGATAGTTGATGGTAAAATTTCAGCTGTTACTAATTTTGGTGTCTTTATAAGTTTTGGCGAGGGGATGGAAGGTTTAATTCATATTTCCGAATTAGCTTGGCAAAGAATTGAATCTCCGGAAAAACTTTATAAAGTCGGTGATATAATTAAAGCGGAAATAGTTAATCTTGATAATAATAAAATCTTTTTGAGCGCTAAAAAAATTGTTGAAGATCCATGGAAAAAAGCGGTTGAAAAGTATAAATCCGGCGATATCGTTAAAGGCCAAGTTTTAAAAGTTAATCCGTTTGGATTATTTGTAAAACTAGATGATGAAATTCATGGTTTGGCTCATATTACCCAGTTAAATATAAATGTTAAAGAAAAAATCAGTGATTTATTTAAATCCGGAGATGAACTTGATTTTGAAATTTTATCTATTTCACCGGCTGATCATCGTTTAGGTTTAAAATTGGTTAAAGAAGGAAAAAAAATAAAGAAAGATAAAATAGATTCAGAAGAAAAAGAGGAAGTTAAGGATGAGTCTAAAAAGAAAGAAAAAAAAGAAATTAAGGAAAAACCAGCCAAAGAAAAGAAAGCTAAGATTGAAAAAAAATAATACAGATAGTTAAAAACAAAGAGCCGGTTATTCGGCTCTTTGTTTTAATATTATTTGTTTTTAAGCTTAATTTATTGTATAATATATAAATATAACATTAATTTATTACAATATGAAACCTTTTTTAAAAAATTCATTCATGTTTTTATTTTCTTTTTTGGTTATAGCTGCTTTGTTTAGTATTTTTACTCAAAATTCTTCCAAAACTGAAACTATTGGTTTAAATAATTTAGTGTCTTTAATTAATGATGAACAAATTACCGCTATTGAAGTGATTGATAACACTATAAATTTGACTTTAAATTCTGGTGAAAAGAAAACAGTAAAAAAAGAAAGCACCGAATCTTTTTCTGCTTTGATAAAAAATTTGGGTGTTGATCAAGAAAAAATGTCAAAAATAAATTTAATCGTTAAAGAAGATAGCAGTTTTAAAACAATGTTAATATCACTTTTACCTATTTTAATTCCAGTTATTTTAATAGCCGCTTTTTTAATTTTTATGTTAAAAGGAGTAAATGGTGCTAATTCAAAAGCAATGATGTTCGGTCAATCTCAGGCTCGTGAATTTGATAATAAACAAAAAAATAAAATTACTTTTAAAGATGTAGCCGGGGCTAAAGAAGCTAAACAAGAATTAAGTGAGATAGTTGATTTTTTAAAATTTCCCAAAAAATTTTATGATTTGGGAGCTAAAATTCCTAAAGGCGTTTTACTGTTAGGTGGTCCGGGAATCGGAAAAACTTTAATGGCTAAAGCCGTAGCCGGTGAAGCCAATGTTCCATTTTTAAGTATTTCCGGTTCAGAATTTGTGGAAATGTTTGTAGGGGTGGGAGCTTCTCGGGTTCGATCTCTTTTTCAAAAAGCAAAAAAAAGTTCACCTTGTATTATATTTATTGATGAAATTGATGCCGTTGGCCGAAAAAGAGGTTCAGGTTTGGGCGGTTCTCATGATGAGCGTGAACAAACTTTAAATCAAATTTTAGTTGAAATGGACGGTTTTGAACCTAACGTCAGTATTATTGTTATTGCGGCTACTAATCGACCCGATGTTTTAGATCCAGCGTTACTTCGTCCGGGAAGATTTGATCGTCAAATTGTAATTGATAATCCTGATTTAAAAGATCGTGAAGAGATTTTAAAAGTTCATGCGCAAAAAAAACCTTTAGCTAAAGATGTTGATTTAAAATTAATAGCTCAAAGAACTCCGGGATTTAGTGGGGCTGATTTAGCTAATGTTTTAAATGAAGCGGCTATTTTAGCCGCTCGGCAAAACAAAAAAATTATTGAATTGCCGGATTTGTTTGAAGCTATTGAAAAAGTTATTATGGGTCCGGAGAGAAAGGGTCGAATTATAAGTGATGACGAAAAGAAAATTACCGCTTATCATGAAGCCGGTCATGCGGTGGTGGCTAATTTTTTACCCAATGCCGATCCGGTTCATAAAATTTCAATTATTGCTCGAGGTCAAGCCGGTGGTTATACTTTAAAACTTCCAGAAAATGATAAAAGATTATATTCAAAAAATTATTTTATTGATGAAATTGCTGTATTATTAGCCGGTCATTTAACTGAGAAAAAAATATTTGGAGAAGTTACTACCGGAGCTACTTCCGATTTGCGTCGAGCGACCGAATTAGCTCGTCGGTTAATAACTGATTATGGAATGAGTGAAAAATTAGGTCCAAGAACTTTCGGTGAAAAAGAAGAAATGATTTTTTTGGGTCGGGAAATTCATGAACAACGTGATTATAGCGAAAAAGTGGCTGAAATGATTGATGAAGAAATTACTAATTTTATTAACGAAGGAGAAAAACGAGCTGTTAATATTTTAAATAAAAACAAAGAACAATTGGAAAAAGTTGTCGCCGTTTTATTAGAAAAAGAAACAATTGAAAAAGAAGAATTTGATAAATTAGTCGCCGTTAAGAACTAAATTAATTATTTTCGTTAATTGTTATTTGACTAATATCAATTTTTAAATTATACTTAAATTAAATTTTAAAATAAACTTTTAAATTATGTCAGTACCAAAAAGAAGAAAAACACGGTCAGCCGTTGGCCAAAATCGTTCCCATTTAGCTTTAAAACCTAAAACTTTAAATAGCTGTCCCAAATGCGGTCAAGCTATTTTACCCCATACTGCTTGCGGGTTTTGCGGAACCTATAAAGGTAAAACCGTTTTAACAATTAAAGATAAAAAAGCTAAAAGTAAAAAATAAGGCACTGTTTAGTGCTTTATTTTTTTAATATATATAATTATGGCTAATAGACATTTATCCCGAACTATCGCTATGCAAACTTTGTTTGTATGGGATTTTAATAATCAAACTAAAAATTTAGATGATATCATTGAAGATAATTTTAAAAATTTTGCTCCCGAATTTGATGATGGCGGTTTTGTTAGAGAACTAGTTTTTGGAGTTTTTAATAATTTAGAGGAAATTAATAACTATATAAAAAAATATGCTCCAGAATGGCCTTTGGATCAAATTACGGTAATTGATCGGAATGTTTTGCGTTTAGGTATTTATGAATTAGTTTTTTCTGAAAAAATTCCGCCTAAAGTTGCTATTAATGAAGCGATTGAAGTGGCTAAAAATTTTGGCGGGGAATCATCCGGTAAGTTTATTAATGGAGTTTTAGGATCTATATTTAATGACATGCCGGAAGAAGAAAAAACTAAAAGAGAAAAATTATCAACCCAAAAAACAAACAATAATAACGAAGAACAAACAGAAGATAAAATTAAACAAGAGGAAGTTATCGATAATCAGATTGAAAAAGATTAGATAATAAATTAGTTAAAATATTAATTAATAAAATAAATTATAATTTGCGTTTTTAAATATTTAAAATTGAAAATTATAATTTATCTGATTTTATAATATGAGTAATTTAAAAGATTTAGAAAAAGAAATCAAGGTAAATTTTACTAACCATGATTTGTTGCAACAAGCCATGGTTCATCGATCGTATATTAACGAACATCCTAATTTTAAAATGGGTCATAATGAAAGATTAGAATTTTTAGGTGATGCTGTTTTAGAAATTATTGTTACCGAATATTTATACAAAAGTTTCCCCGATAAACCGGAAGGGGATTTAACTAATTGGCGAGCTAGTTTGGTTAATTCTAAAATGTTGTATAAAATAGCCAATAAATTAAATTTTGATAAATTTTTGTTATTATCTAAAGGTGAATCTAAAGATAGTAATTCCAAAGCTCGACACTATATTTTAGCTGATTCGGTAGAAGCTGTTATCGGGGCTATTTATTTAGATCAAGGATTGGAAATAGCTAAAGAATTTATTTTAAATAATGTTATAACCAATTTGAATGAAATTATAGAAAATAGAACATATGTCGATCCTAAATCTCGTTTTCAAGAAATGTCGCAAGAAATTGTCGGAATTACTCCATCTTATCAAGTTTTAAAAGAAGAAGGTCCCGATCATGCTAAAAAGTTTACCATTGGTCTATATTTAAATGAAGAACTTATAACTACCGGTGAAGGTTTTTCTAAACAAGAAGCTCAAACTAAAGCCGCCGAAGAAGGATTAAAAATTAAAAAATGGTTTTAATTTTTTAAACACTAATTTAAAAATATGAATATTGATAAAATATTTGAAGTAGCTATAGAGAAAAAAGCTTCTGATATTCATTTGGTTCACGGTTTACCCCCAATTTTAAGAGTTAATGGGGAGCTGTTTTGTTTAAGTGATTCTGGTTTATCCAGTAGTGTTTTTTGTCAAGCGGATAATCTAAATACTCAAGTTTCTGATTTAATAGAAAAAAATGATGATACTGATCCGACTTCTCCGGCTAAATATACTTTTTCCGAAACCGGAGAAATTATAAAAAAGGGATTATTATCCGGCAACCAAGATGATTTATCCGTAATTACTTCCGATAAAATTCATAAAATTGTAAAAAAAATTTTAACGGAAGAACAATTAGAAAAATTTTATCGTCGTAAAGATTATGATCTTGGTTATGAATATCAAAATTCTCGTTTTAGAGTTAATTTGTCATATGAAAAAGGTAATTTAAAATTAGTGGCTCGAGTTATCGGCAATAAACTTCCAACTCTAGAAGAAATTAATATGCCCCCTAAAGTAATTGAATTATTAGGTTTAAAACAAGGTTTAATTTTGTTAACTGGTCCGACCGGTTGCGGTAAATCAACTTCTTTAGCGGCTATGATTAATTATATTAATAATAACAGAAGTTGTAACATTGTTACTTTAGAAGATCCGATGGAATTTATTTTTAAACCTAATAAAAGTATTATTACTCAAAGACAATTAGGGGTGGATATGCCTACTTTTTCCAGTGGACTAAAACATGTTTTGCGTCAGGATCCTAACGTTATTATGGTGGGCGAAATGAGAGACTTAGAAACTATTTCCACTACTTTAACATTAGCGGAAACCGGACATTTAGTTTTAGCAACACTTCATACTTGTAATACTTATCAGACCATTGATCGTATTATTGATATGTTTCCGTCTCATCAACAAAATCAAGTTAAATCACAATTATCTTTAATTTTATCAGCTGTGGTATCTCAAGTTTTAATTACTAAAAAAGGCGGTGGTCGAGTGGCGGTGCGAGAAGTTCTTATTAATAATAGTGCTGTAGCTAATTTAATCAGGGAACAAAAAATTCCGCAGATTAAAAGTGTTATTGAAACTCATTATAACGATGGTATGATAAGCTTTGATCGCAGTATCAAGGAATTGTACGAGCAGGATTTAATAGATGAAGACGAATTTAATAAATTTTTAAATGCCCGATATATTACCGGAAGTTAATTACTCTTATATATTTTTTTTCCATCACTTATTATTTTAATTGTTCCGTCTTGATCTGTACGGAATATTTTTATATTTAGTTTTTCTAAACGTTTTATAATTCTTAAACTAGGATGATTAAAATCATTGTTTTCTCCGACCATAATAATAGCTATTTTAGGATTAACCGCTTCTAAAAATTTTTGATTACTGGCTGTAACTGATCCGTGATGGCCTATTTTTATAACATCACTTTTTATATTTATCCCAGCGGATAAAATTTCGGATTCCACTTCGTTTTCGGCGTCACCCATAAACAAAAAGGAAGAATGATTACAAGTTAAACGACTAACAATAGAAGAATTGTTAACATTATCAATTTTTTGTTGATAAATGTTGGTAATTGGATAAATAATATTGAAAAAACAATCCGATTCCAAATTTATAGTTTGATTATAAACCGGTAGTAGTAAAGGAATTTTATAATAAGAAATTAATTTTAACAGTTCATTATAAATAGTGGATTCATAATCTATTCCATTGTATAGAATTTGTTTAACATCGTATTTTTTTATAATTGGAATTAGTCCGGTGATATGATCATCATGCGGATGAGTTATAATTATTAAATCAATTTGTTTATTCCACCATGGAATTTCTTTTTCCAATTCTTTTAACCCTTGCTCGCTACCAAAATCAATAATAATATTTTGTTGATTGGGAGTTTTTATAAAAATGGCATCGGCTTGTCCGGAATCAATAAAAGAAATTTCTAAATTATTATTTTTTTTACTAACCTGATAAGTAATTAGAAAATAAAAAATTATTATTATTAAACCGGTAAAAAACAAAATTTTTTTAAATTTAATTTTATGATTGTTAAACATTTTTTTTGAAATAATATTTTATAATTTCTATTATAAAAAAAAGTGGTTAAAATAATATTAAATTGTTTTTAAAAATAACTTCAAAAATAGTCATTTTAGCCTTTATTTATGGGGTGTTGACAAATGTTTTTAAATCGTTTATAATTAACACAGTTTTAAAAACTTAGGCTTTACGAAAAAAATAACTATGTTTATTTATTTTTTAGTATTAAATAAAATTTAGCGGCTTTAAGCTTTTTTAGCTTATTTTGTGGCCGCTTTAACAGCGGTTTTTTCTTTTTCAAAAAAAGTTTGCTCCTAAAATAAAAAATTAGAAATTAAAATTTTGCAGATTATCTTTTTAAAAATAATCTTCAAATATTGATATCTAATGGTATCGTATTGAACCTTAATAATTGAATGATGATTTTATTGTTCTTATGCAATTTCGAAACAATAAAATTTAGCGATAATTTTTAAATTATTTAAAATCAAAAATGTGAGAGAATCTCATTAAGAGTGAATGGTGGATGCCTTGACATAAAAAGACGATGAAGGACGTAGCAGCCTGCGATAAGCTACGGGGAGGTGGCAAGCAACCTTTGATCCGTAGATATCCGAATGGGGAAACCTACTCTGTTGAAGACAGAGTGCCCTGACGTTAGTTAGGGGGAGCACCCGGTGAACTGAAACATCTTAGTAGCCGGAGGAAAAGAAAATAATAATTATTCCCTTAGTAGTGGCGAGCGAAACGGGAAGAGCCTAAACTTTATAAACTGAGCGATAATTAATTTTACTTTTGTGAAAGAGATGTCGCGGAAGGGATCAAGCCCATATGTTTATAAGGTGTTGCAAGATAATTACTTTTGTCTCTTGAATAAGACGAGGTAAAGTCATAAATAATATTTTTAACCGAATGAGCTGGAAAGCTCAACTATAAAAGGTGAAAGTCCCGTAGGTAAAAAAAATATTACTTTACTGTGATTATTCTTAAGTAGTGCGGGACTCGAGAAATCCCGTATGAATCTGGGTCGACTATGATCCAAGGCTAAATACTTTTTATGATCGATAGTGAACTAGTACCGTGAGGGAAAGGTGAAAAGCATCCCGGTGAGGGAGGTGAAATAGTACCTGAAACCATTTACTTACAAGGAGTCGGAGCTTTATTACTTTCGGGTAATGGGGTGACGGCGTGCCTATTGAAGAATGAGCCAACGAGTTTGTTCTATGTGGCTGGCATAAGCTCCTACGGAGAATATGCAGAGTGAAAGCGAGGGTTAATAGCCCGTTTCAGTTATCTTATTGGAATGAGATGCTTCTTGTTTCAATATGATAATTGATCTGTCGCATGGACAAGACCCGAAGCCGGGTGATCTAACCATGGCCAGGTTGAAGTATGGAGAAATCCATATGGAGGACCGAACCCACTAGCCGTGCAACACTAGGGGATGAGCTGTGGTTAGCGGTGAAATTCCAATCGAACTCGGCGATAGCTGGTTCTCCGCGAAATAGTTTTTGGACTAGCCTTGAGTGTTTATTATTGGGGGTAGAGCACTGAATGAGGGCAGGCCGCAAGGTACTGTCTTTAACCAAACTCCGAATACCAATAAATATAACTCAGGAGTCAGACTATGGGCGCTAAGGTCCATTAGTCAAAAGGGAAACAGCCCAGATCGCAATCTAAGGTCCCAAAATATATGCTAAGTGTTAAAGGTGGTGTTGTGACCACGACAATTAGGAGGTTGGCTTAGAAGCAGCCATCCT
>DAONEH010000004.1:0-55717 GCA_035402985.1 bacterium
TGGTTTGTATGCCGAAAAAGGAAACCCCGGACTTTAGTCCGGGGAGGAGGTCATTTAAAAAGATAACTGGCATGAAAAAAATTGAAATGGTTACAGAGCGCTTACTTCTTGTTGAAATAGATATGTTTTACTTAGATGATATATTTAAAGAATTTACTTTAAAAGTAGCCCAATATTTAATTCCACAACCAACTGGCAGAAAGAAGGACACAACAGAATTTATTTTAGAGTCAAAAAAAATAATGATTTTAGGAAAGGTTTGCAATTAGTTATTTTAGATAAAACAACCAAAACTTTTTTAGGGTGTATTGGCTTGCAAAATATTAAAGCTAAAAGACCACTTCTTGGTCTTTGGATAAAAGAATCAGTTTGGGGTCGTGGGTATGGCAGAGAAGCTACTTTGGCTGTTGTTTGCTGGGCTAAAAAGAACCTAGATTATAATGAGATACTATATGTAGTTTCTGAAAAAAATATTGCTAGTGTCAAAATTGCAGAAAGAATCGGAGTCAAAATGTTTAAAAAAAACGGAAGTAAAAATAAAAAAGAAAAGAAGCTTATTTATTTTATTAAGAAGTAAAGTTTTTAAAAGGCCTAAAAATAAGGCCTTTTTATATTAGAAAATTAAAGATATTTTAGTTTTTAGAACTGTGTATTAATATCTATTTATTCCATAAAAAATATGATATACTCTAGATAAATATACTATATTTATAATTTTGTGACATTTTTAAAACTTTAAACCAGTATTGAAAGGAGGTATTTATTATGTATGTTCATCCCCACGATTTTTGTGATGCCAGAGATGCTAAACTAGCGAAGCTTCTCTCTGAAAAAGAGTATCAAGGATATCTTGATTCTCAAGGACAAGAATTAAAACCTTTATTCCAATTCGTTGGTGCTATTTTTGGAAAAATAAGTAATTGTTTTAAAAAATAGTAAATTCTTTTAGTGCTCAAGCCCCTATAATATTAGGAGCTTTTAAATAAGGGTAATATTTATTTATCTAGTATTATTTGGTATAATAATATTGCAATATTGCATAACTATAATAAAAAGAATATGAAAGATGCCAATTTATATTTATCTGGTGGAGGTGATTCTGAGGATAGTTTTTTATTAGATAAAAGTTTTTTGGAAAAAATAAAAAAAGAAGAAAATATTTTGTATATACCAATAGCTATGGAAACAGACACTGCTGGTTTTGAATCTTGCCATAACTGGGTCACTAATACATTATCAAGAGCTTCTAATACTCCAATTAAAATAGAAATGTGGACAAATCTGTATAATAAATCTTGGAATGATATAAAAGATTTTGGAGCAATTTATATAGGGGGAGGCAATACTTTTAAATTACTAAACTATCTTTCTGATACTGGGTTTATCTCAATTTTGGAAAAATACATTGTTAATGGTGGTATTGTTTATGGTGGTAGTGCTGGGGCGATAATTATGGGAAAATCAATTAAAACGGCAGAAGATGAAAATGATAAAGAATATAAAAAAAGTGATGGCTTAAATTTATTATCTGGAATTTCAATTTTTTGTCATTATAATAGTGCCTTTGATTTAAAAATACAAAAATACATCAAGGAAAACTGTGGAGAGGTTATTGCTTTACCGGAAAAAACTGGGTTGGTTGTTTCTGATCTAGAAATTGTTATAATAGGTTATGAGCCAGCTTATTATTTTGATTTAAATGGGAATATTACAACACTGGAAATAAATAAAAAATATAGTTATGACAGCAGTAGTGGTTTTTATAAGTTTGTTTAATATATGATTACACCAAAAAAACTAAAAATAGGAGATGAAATTAGAATAATAGCTCCGGCCAGAAGCTTGGCTTTGCTTTCAGATGATTTAATAAAATTAGCAAAAACTAATTTAGAAAAGCAGGGTTTTAAAGTCACTTTTTCTAAAAATTGTCGAGAAAAAGATGCTTTTATTTCGTCATCAATCAAATCCAGAATAGATGATTTACATGAAGCTTTCTCTGACAAAAATGTTAAGGCTATTTTAACTGTGATTGGTGGTTTTAACTCTAATCAATTATTAGATTATATTAATTATAATTTAATTAAGAAGAATCCCAAGATAATTTGTGGCTATTCTGACATCACAGCTTTAACTAATGCCATAACCGCAAAATCTAACTTAATAACATATTCTGGTCTTCATTTTTCAACTTGGGGCATGAAGAAAGAATTTGAATATAATTTGGAGTATTTTAAGAAATGTTTAATGGAGAAAAAAGAATTTGAAATTAGACCAGCTAAAACTTGGTCGGATGATTCCTGGTGGAAAGATCAAGATAATAGAGAACTAGAGAAAAATTATGGTTTTATCGCTATAAATAAAGGTAGGACGAAAGGAAAAATATTTGGTGGAAACCTTTGTACCTTTAATTTGTTACAAGGAACAAAGTTTATGCCAAATATATCAAATTCAATTTTATTTATTGAAGATGATGATTTAACTAGTGATTATTTTAGTGTTAGTTTTGATCGAGACTTACAATCTTTAATACACCAATCTAACTTTAAGAAAGTTAAAGGAATTGTCTTTGGGAGATTTCAAAAGAATACAGATATGACATTAGATAAGTTGGTGTGTATTATAAGAAATAAGAAAGAATTAAAGAATATACCCATTATTGCAAATGTTGATTTTGGCCATACTAATCCTTTAGTAACATTTCCTATTGGTGGTGTAGTTGAAATGAATATTGGTAAAAAGATTAAGCTAAAAATAGTTAAACACTAAACAAGGAGTATTTGATTGGGTAAGTAATAAATTAGAATTTTTACTAAACAATTATAGAGAATTTAGTCTTGGCATTATATTAAAAATTGTTTTGAAAAAATATGAATACATCTCTAAATCAACGGTTTCATTTTGGTGTCTATGGGATTTTAGTTAGTGATAATAAAATGTTGTTTATAAAGAAGTCTAGAGGTGCCTATAAAGGAAAGTATGACCTACCAGGTGGGGGTGTTGAATTTAATGAAAAAATTGAAGATGCTTTAAGGAGAGAGTTTATGGAAGAAACAGGTATTGTTTTGAAGGATATTGAATTTATTGGTTCTAGTGAATATTTTTGTGATTATTTAAACGATCTAGGTGAAGTAAGGAAATTGCATCACGTTGGGCTTTATTATAAGGTATTTGGTGATTGCAGAAAAATTAAAGAAGAACCTGATGGGCAAGATTCTTTGGGTGCTGAATTTATTGACATTGATAAGATTAAGGATGTTAACATTTCACCGATAAGCTTGCCCATAATTAAAAAGATATATGAATAATATTAAATTGGGTGTGAGAGCTTTAATTAAAACTAAAAAAGGTTTAATTATGGTTGAGCACAATGAAAAGAAAAATGGAAAAATTTTCATTTTTCCTGGTGGTGGTATAGATCCTGGTGAAAACATTTTTCAAACCGCAGAAAGGGAATTAAAAGAAGTATTTTTATCTCTTATTAAAACAGGTTTAGAAATCAATTTGCCAGTTGGTTTTGGAGATCCTTTTCCTCATCTTTTATTTAGTCCCAAAAGGATGAAGGAAGCTTATGAAAATGATGACTTGTTAAATGGTAAAATTATTGGTGGCTGTTCAGTAAGTATTGATTCAATGTATGTTGCTCAAGACGGGACAGTTCTTTTGTGCCCCTATTTACCAATTTATTGTGGTAATGTTAAAAAACAATTAGTGAAAGATATCTGGTTGAATTCAAATACTTATCAAATGGCCCGATCGATTAGAGGATATTTAGAGGGAAAGTGTGGTCATTGTAATTTAAAGTATGCCTGTGGTGGATGTCGCGCTAATGCTTATTATGAGACAGGTAGTATTTGTGGTGAGGATACTGGTTGTTGGCGAGATACTTAAAAATATTATTTTTGGGGATTGTAAAAACTTTCCCCATATTTTTTATATGATAACTATAAAACAATTTAATTTAAAAGACGTTGATTATATTCTGCATTGGTTTTCTAATACAAAAAATAGAGAATTTCAAAGAACAAAAACTATTGACAAAGATAAGGCTTTAAGACTTATATCTTCTGATAAAAATAAAACAGTTTATGGTATTTATTTGGACGATGCTTTAATTGGTTATGCGATGTTAAAATATTTTTATGTCAAGGTGGAAATTGGTATTAATATTGATGAACCATTTTGGGGCCATGGTTATGGGTTTGAAGCAATGAAATTATTAGAAGAAAAAGCTAAAGAAAAAAAATATTATAAAATTGAGGTTCTAGTTAATGAGCATAACGAAAGAGCTTTAAAATTATACAAAAAATTAGGTTATAAAGATACTGATTTAAAAATTTTAGAAAAAGAATTATAAATTTTTATAATAATTTCAAAGTAGAATTTGCTTTATAAATACAAATATAAAAGAGTCTATTTAACACTTTTTTGGTATTAAATTATAATTGTTTTAAATTTAATTCATAAAACTAAGTTTGATGAGTTAAAATAATAATTTTAAATCTGCCTATTTTGTCAGATACTCAGTTCAATAAGTAACAAAAACAAACAAAACGTTTATTGAAGATGTATTAAAAAAAGAAAAATGGTTTTGTAATGTGATTTATAATAATTCTTCACCAACAGAAATATTTTAAAATATGTTTAGTGAAACAAAACGTAGCCAATCCATAAAATTGGCACAAAATTATTTATTTAATAAAAAATTAGTATCAGATTTAATAAAATCTATAAAAATATGTAAAGAAGACATAGTTTTTGAGGTTGGCCCAGGTAGGGGAATAATTACAGAAGAATTATTAAAATATTCTAATCATATTATTGCTATAGAAAAAGACCATAAAAATATTATTGAATTAAGAAAAAAAGAATATAATTCAAATTTTATTACTATAATTGAAGGCGATATATTAAAATACCAAAATAAACAACAAAATAATTATATAGTTGTTTCAAACCCACCTTTTAATATTACTTCTGCGTTAATAAAAAAATTTATTACAGATGAATATATACCTAAAAGTATGTATTTAGTGTTACAAAAAGAAGCTTTTGATAGAATTGCTGGTATAAAATTTGAGAGTCAATTTTCTATAATTATAAAATCTTTGTATAAATTAAAACCAATATATTATTTTAAACGTTCTGATTTTTTTCCGTGTCCAAAAGTGGATACAGTTTTTGTTGAATTTATAGTTCGAGATTGTATGAAAAAAATTGATTTTAGAAAAGAATATTTTCGTTTTGTACAATATGCTTTTCAACAACAAAAAAGTAGTCTTTTTAATAATTTTAAAAAAGTTTTTTCATATATTCAATGGAAAAAAATTTCTCAACAATTAAAATTTGATATTAAAGTTAGAGTTAGTGATTTATCTCCAGATCAATGGTTGCAACTTTTTGAAATTTTTAAAAAGTATACTAATATTTCTAAGCATGAATTAATTATGAATGCTAAAATTTGCGAACGTTTATTATAATATTAAAATAATTTAGATATGAAATTAGCAATTGTTTTTTGGTTTTATAAAGAAGCTGATGTTTGTAAAAATAAATTAAAAATATTAAAAAAATATAATCCAAATGTTAAAATATTTGGATTGTTTGGTGGTGATAAAAAAATGGAAAATGAATATAAAAAACAACTTAGTGAATATTTTGATGATTTTTACACATCAAATTTATGCAATAGAAAATATGAATTTAAATGGATAAATGGAGATATTATGCTACTTGATTGGTATGAGAAAAGAGGTATATATTTAGATTGGGATAGTGTAGCTATAGTACAGTGGGATATGCTTATTTTAGATTCTTTAAAAAAACAATTTTATGGAATTAAAAAAAATCAAATATTTTTATCAGCTTTAAAAAAATTAGATATTAAAACAGAAAATATTTGGACTTGGACTACTCCTAAACAAAAATATCGTAAAGATTACTTAGCGTTTCGTAGATATGTTAATAAAGAATATTCATATATTCCAGATAGTTTTTTATGTTGTTTGTTTGTGTTTGAAATTTTACCTCGTGTTTTTTTTAAAAAATGGTGTACAGTTAAAGATAGATATGTAGGGATGTTAGAATATAAAATACCTACTTACGCAGATATTTTTAAACTATCTTTTTATAAAAAAAACCTTAATATTTGGTGGACAATAAAGGACGGGGAAATAAAAGATTTTTCTATAAACGCTAATTCGTTTCAAATAGATAAAAAGCATATAAATTTTGAACTATCAAAAAAAGATGGTTTTAGAATGTTTCATCCGTATAATTCTATTTATAACTAAATATTCAATTTTTTATATGATAACTATAAAACAATTTAATTTAAAAGATGTTGATTATATTCTGCGTTGGTTTTCTAATACAAAAAATTTGACTTACTTTCTATAATAATATACAATGGAACTGTGAATAATTATAAGTTCAGTCAAACATTATTAATATGGATAATTTAATTGTAAAATTATATCAATCTCCAAAAACAATTCTATCTAATAAGGATCTAGCTTTAATTTGGCAAGAAAATAATGAAAAAAACTTATATGCTAAAACTGCTTATTATGTAAAACAAAAAGTTTTAATTAGATTAACTCGAGGAGTTTTTGCTAAGGATAAAAATTATAATCCAAAAGAATTAGCAACTAGTATTTATGTCCCGTCTTATATCAGTTTTGAAACAGTTTTAAGAGAGGCCGGGATTATTTTTCAACACTACAATACGATATTTGTGGTTTCTAAATGGCCAAAAACAATGACTATAAATAAAAATACTTTTACTTTTAGAAAATTAAAAGATACTGTTTTGTTTAATTCTACTGGGATTGTCAATAAAGATAATTATAGTGTGGCCACTACCGAAAGAGCTTTTTTAGATATGATTTATTTATTTCCAAATTACTACTTTGATAATTTAAAATTAATTGATTGGAAAAAATGTGAAAGTCTTGTAAAAATTTATAATAATAAGGAATTATCAAAACGATTAGCTAGATATAAAAAAAAATATGCTTAATAGAGAAAAACATCAATTAATAATGGGTCAGATTTTAAAAGATATCTATAATGATATTACAATAAGTTCGCTTTTGGGATTTAAAGGTGGAACTTGTGCTTATTTTTTTTATAATCTTCCAAGATTTTCGGTAGATTTAGATTTTGATTTACTAATAGTGAATGAAAAAAACCAAAAAATGGTATTTAAAAAAATTGTTGCTATTTTAAGTAAATATGGAAAGGTTAAAAATCAATATATAAAGAGATTTACGGTTTTTGCTTTACTTTCTTATGGTGATAATGATCATA
This sequence comes from bacterium, assembly GCA_035402985.1. Lineage (GTDB taxonomy): Bacteria > Patescibacteriota > Patescibacteriia > Patescibacteriales > UBA12465. The sequence goes on from DAONEH010000004.1 coordinate 7,309, forward strand.
ATATTAAGGTTGAAATTAATGTCCGAAAATTGGTAGAAAATATTTTTGATCACTACGAAATAAAAGAATATTTAGGTATTTCAATGTTTGTAGCTAAAAAAGATTATTTATTTGCTAGTAAATTATCGGATTTGACACTTCGAAACGAAATTGCTATGAGAGATATTTTTGATATTTATTATTTTGCTAAAAATAATTGGGATATTAATACTGAGGTAATTGAAGAAAGAACAGGTAAAACTACTAAAGAATATTTATCTGATTGTATAGCTTTTATAGAAAAAGTAAAAAATAATCAAATATTGCAGGGATTAGGAGAACTTGTTGATAGCGAAAAAGAAAAAGAGTGGATTAGAACCCACTTAAAAACTGATTCTATTTTTATGTTGAAGAATTATATGTCAGTGATAAAGTAAAAACATATAATTAAAGTATATTTTAAAAGATTTTTTATTTGGCAAAATATTTTTTTTATTGTATAATATAGTTAATTGAAGTATAGCAATTTGCTTATTTATTGTTATATTTTTCTGTTTATTTTTATGGCTAATATTGATGAAAATACAACCAAAATAATAAAAGAAAATCTGGAAAAGAAAGTAGTTCCAAAATTACAAAAAGAAATAGAAAAAGAAGTAGCCTTTAAATTAAAAACTAAAGATCCGGGAGAAATACTTTCTAATTTAGATCCTAATGTCAGAAATCAATTAGAACAATTAACTGAAGATAGTCAACCAGTTATTCCTAAAAATCAATTAAATAAAGAAAATAATAATGAATTAGGTGATTATAGAAATAATAATCAAGTTGATTTAAATAAGCAAATTCAAAAAGAAGCTGAATTAAATAAAGATAAGAAACAATCAGCTAATGTTCTTTCAAAGAAGTCCGATGGTTTAACAAGTAATTTAGAGAGGAATACAAAACCCTTACCAGTTATTTCGTCTGAAAAAAAAGATAATACTGATAAATCATCTGACGATAAATCAAATCCTGAAGCACAGGCTAATGAACTGAGTTTACAGAAAAAAGCTAAGGTTAAAAATAATAATGATAAGTTTAAAGCTAAATTAAAAGGAAAGATATCAGGAGGTGTAAGTAGTATTAGGTTAGCTACTGATAATTTTTTAAAGAAATCAATTTTGTCTGCTATTCCTACTTTTACTGTTAGTTTAGTTTATGCCTATATTCATGTTTTTCTTCATGCTGTTTTTCCAAAACTTTTTTGTTCTTTAGGTCAAGAATGGACACCTAGTAGTATGAAAAAAACTAGTCCAGAAGAAGCTGAAAAGATAGGAAATAAAATAGGAATAGCTGAAAAACCAGCTGTAGGAGGTGCTTGTTTATCACAATTATTTCTTATTATTTTTATTATAATGGTTATTTATTGTATTGTTCATCCTAAACAATTTGCTTGGGAATTTTTAAAAGATTTTGTAAAAAATGTATTAAATATAAAATACGAGTAGTATATTTTAAAAATTTATATCAATGAAAATATTTTTTTCAAAACATAAAAAAAAGATTGCTCTGTTACTAAGTTTATCTGTAGTGACAGTTTTATTTTTTTATCCTAATATTACTTTAGCTAATGGTAATGCTGTTTCTACAGTTGTTGGTTGGATTTTAATTCCGATTATTAGTTTAGTTAGTAAATTAGCTATATTATTTTTAGATTTATTAGTAGGTTTAGCTCAATATAATAATTTTATTGGTTCTTCGGCTGTTTCTTATGGTTGGATAGTAGTACGTGATTTATGTAATATGTTTTTTGTTCTTATATTACTTATTATTGCTTTTGCTAGTATTTTAAGAATAGAAAATTATAATCTAAAAACTTGGTTACCGAAATTAGTTATTATGGCTATTCTTATCAATTTTTCTAAAATGATTTGCGGAGTTTTAATTGATTTTGCTCAAGTTATAATGTTAACTTTTATAAACGCTATAAAGGATATTGCGGGAGGAAATATGACTGAAATGTTAGGTATTAATAAAATTGTAGTAAATAGTAAAACTGTTTCAAATGATGATATTGTAAACCCAAGTTCTATTGTTGGATCATTGTTTTTAGCTTTAATTATGGTAATTATAGCTATGGTTGTCATTTTAGTAATATTGATTACATTGGTTATGCGTATGGTTATGCTTTGGATCTATATTGTTCTTTCTCCTCTAGCTTACCTATTAGCTTCTTTTCCTCAAGGAGCTTCCTATTCTCAAAGATGGTGGTCTGATTTTTCAAAGAATTTAATTGTTGGTCCAATATTAGCTTTCTTTTTATGGTTATCTTTTGCTTCTATGGGTAGTATTAATAGTTCAACTGATATTGAGGCTATGAAAACAAAAAATAATATTGATAGTGAATCAGGTGAAGTATCTAGTTCTACATCTAATGATTTAGCAGCAGCCGCTACTCAAGCTGGATCAAAAGACAATATGATTCTTTTTATAGTTTCTATTGGAATGTTATTAGGTGGACTTATGATTTCTCAAGAAATGGGTGGTATTGCTGGTAAGGTTGCTGGAACAGCTATGGCTAAATTACAAAGTGCTGGTACTGGAACCCTAAAATTAGCTAAAAGAGCTACCGGAATACAACGAGCTCAAGATGCTATTAAATCTTATAGACAAGATCGACAATCTTTGAGAGCAGAAAGAGCTAAATCTGATGGTAAACTTATTGCAAAAGGTGTTGGTGGAATTAAAAAAGGAATTACTGCTTTACCTAATGCCGCTGGTAAAGGTTTAACAAATATAATTAAAGGTAGTGCTTCTCAAAAAAATATAGATAAGACTAGAAAAGAAATTGAGGGTAATAGAGAGAAGAAAATGAAATTAGAAAACTTAAAAGTAGAAATAGAAAATTTTGAAAAAAATAATCCAGGTTTGAACAAGATGAAGGAAAAGAATGGAGAGATAGCTGATATTGAAAGAAGATTTGAACGTGGTGATATAAATCAAGATCAAGCAGAGAAAGAATTTAAAGAAGTTAATGAAAAATATAATAAAGATAAAGAATATTTAGAAGCTAAAGAAAAAGAACCAATGCTTAATAAACAAAAAGAAGCTTTTGCTAAAGAATATAATGAGATAACTGGTAAAGGAGTAAAAAGTGTTTCTATTGATGAAATTAAAGGAGATATTGATGAAAAAGAAACAAATATTAAAACAAGCGGAGAAGTATTAAAAGGAAAAATGGAAAAAGCTAAAAATATCGATCAAGTATTTGGTGTTGTTGGTAATATTCTTACTCTTGGTTTAAAAGATAAAATTAAACATGCGGGAGAAAAAGATTTAGATACGGCTTCTAATTATAATAGTTCTGAAATTGAAAAACATAAAGGTAAAATGAAAAACTATAGTGAAGATAAATTAAGAGAAAAGATGAATGATTATTCTTTAAGTGGTCATGAAAGAAGTGCTGCGGCTATGATTTTAATGGAGCAAGGTAAATTAACTCAAGAAGAAGCTGAATTTGAAAAAGAAACAATTACTAATAAATATACTGGAGCTTTTGGTAAAGATAATAATGTTATGGCTCAATTAGAAAGTTCTTTAAATAGTAATTATCAAGGTTTAACAAAACTTTTTACTGATTTAAAAAATACTTTAAAGCCAATTAGTGGTGAAACAGATGAACAAAAAAGAGATCGAGAAGCTAAACATGAGGCTACAAAAAATAAAATTGTTAAAGGCATTGTTAATGGAACTATAAAGATCGAAGATATAAACGATCAAGAATCTTTAGATTTAATTATGCCTAAGTTAGCTGATACAATTGCTCCAGCAAATTTTAAAGCAATGGTTGGTCGACAAACAGCTGGACAAAAAACTAAGTTAGAATTAGCTTTAAAAACTGTTGGGGAAGATCCTTCTATACAAAATAAAGGAGCTCGATTTCAATTAGCTAATTTAAAGAAAAATTTAAATTCACTTAATGATTATGAAAAAGAAGAATATATTTCAAAGATTAGTCAAGAACAGATGATAGATTTAACATCTTCAACTGAAGGATTAAATAGTTTAAAAGAATTTTTTAGAGAAACTGGTCGTTTAAAACAATTTCAAGAAATGGATAGCGAGACCTTGGGAGAGGCATTAAGTAAAATTACAAAAAATATGAAATTTAATAATGGTCCAATTTCTAGAGGCATATTAGATAATATTATAGGAAATATTAAAGAAGATTAATAAAATATTATATGGACGAAAAGATATCACAATTTTTACAGAAAATAAATGCTTTACCAGAAGAAGTAAGTCTTTATTTTTCTTCTGATTTAAGTATTAAATCTACTGAAGAATTATTAGCTGATTATAATATAGACCAAGAGGCTATTGATGATATAATTCGTGATTTTTTTGTAAGTGATTTTTCTATTGATGAATTAGAAAAAAGTATTGCTTTAAAAATTGATAATAAAAATAATATTAATAATTTTATTAATGATTTTTTAGGAAAATTATTCTTACCAGTTGCTTCTTTCGTTAATGCTAAGATTGAAGATGCTATAAAAAAACATCAAGGAAATATTGAAGAATATAAAAATTATGTTAATGACTTTTTTGATTTAATTGAGGATAAAAATTTTGATGAATTAGGTGATTTTGTTAAAGATCTAGAAGAAAAAATTGATTTTAAAGAAGAAGAAGCTTTAGTTTTAAATTTTTTAGGAACAAATTTAGTTGAAGTTTTAAAAAATAATGATTCTTCCGGAGCTATTAAAATTAATGGTTCCGCCCTATATCTATTAGCTAACAGAGAAGATTGTTTAGAAAAATTTATTAAAGCTTTTTTATCTAATTCGGAAAAGATTTCTTCTAAAAATATTCTTATTGATAATCGTGAACAAGAACCAACTATTGCTAATTGGATTAAACATTTTGTAAAAGAAAATAGTAGTGAAATTTTTAGTAATATTGTTTTAGCTAAATATCTGATTTCACCAACAGTTGTCGCTTTATTAAATGATGATGAAAAAAAATTACTTAGAAAAGTTTTAAAATTATATCGTAATTTAGTATTCTTTCCTGAATCAATGGCTAATATTCCAATTAATGATTGGGAAATAATTCCAATTGATCGTGATGCTGATTTTTTAAAAAACAAAGAAGATGTAAAACAAAAAATAGATAAATTTAATAATCAAAAAGAAGAGAAAGAATTAAAAGTTGAAGATAAAAAAGATATAGAACCAATTAAAAAAATAATTGATCAACCAGCTAAAACTCCGGAGCTTCCTAAAACGGAAGATATAAAATTAATGGATTTAAAGAATAAAGAATTACAAGAATTAGAAGAATTATTATTAAAATATCCAGAAAAAAGTTTAGAACGTAAAGTTATTAATACCGAAATAAAAAAAATAAATAAAAAGAAATAAATATGTTTGATTATTTAGATAAATTTAATAAATTAAACCCTAATTTGAAATCAGCTGTTTCTAACCCTCAAGTTATAAGTATAATTGAGAACTTAGAAGCAGAATTTAATGTTGATTTAGCTTCTTTGATTATGAAAATTATGATCAAAGAAATTGATGTTAATAGATTACCTTTAATCATTTCAAGTGAATTTAATTTGGATCAAGATAAATCTAAATTATTAGCTCAAAAAATAACAGAAGAAATTTTAATTAAAGTAGCTGATTATTTATCATTAGATAAACCAAAAGTTAATACTCCGAAAGTTGATATTTTAAAAGTTGATACTCCGATTAATCCAGTTTCAGCTGAGGTTATAAAAATATTAAATTTAAATTTTAAAAGTGATGATAGTAAAAGTCGTTTTTTATCAGTATTAGATAAATATATTATTGGAGTTAAAGATCGTTTTTCAGTTCGCCAAATTTTAATAAGAGATGTTAGTGAAGGTGGTTTTGGTTTGCCTGACAAAATGGTTGATAATATTTTTATGGTGGCTTCTTCTATTGCCGATAAAAATGGTAGTAAAATTAAACAAGATTTAAAAGTTGAACCTGATATTTTAAGAAAAATAGAAAGATTGGGTCATGGTCAAATTAGTTCCGGAAATAAACCTAAACTTTTACCAGAAAAAGAAGAAGTTTTAGAATTAGCTCCAGTTGAATCAATTCCTAAACTAGAAGAAAAACCAGAAAATTTAAAAGCGGTGTTTGAAGATTTAAAAAAGATTAATGAAAAAGAAGAGACCCATAAAGAAGTTCCTGTTGAACCTATTAAAGTAGAGGAAACTAAATTAACTCCGCCACCGCTAGTAAAACCAGAAGCACCAAAGACTAAACCGATAATTAATATGCCAGTAAGTGGTAATGGAAAAATAAAAATGTCTGATGTTAAAAAAATAACAATTACTGGTCCGATTGATGAATTAAAATTTATGAATTTAGTTAATTTTCGTCGTTTAGCTTCTAATCCGGACGAAGCTTTCCTAAATATCAAACAAAAATTAAAGAATTTAGAAAATATTGATTATGGTAAAATGCTTGAAGGTATTAAAGCTTGGCGACAGAATCCTATTAATCGTTTATACTTAAAAATATTTTCTCAAGCTAGTAATGAAGGAATGAGTATAAATCAAGTTATTGAAAAATTAAAGAATTCCGGACAAGATTATTTAACCTATGAAGAAATTGAAGCTTTAATAAAGTTTAATCGTAGTTTAATGTTTTAATTATTTTTATGCAGCAATTTACTGTTCCACAATTTATTGATGTTGAACCTAAAATTATTGGTCCGATAACTACCAGACAGTTTTTAATTTTTTTAGCAGCAGCTTTATTAATATTTTTATGCTATAAACTACTAGATTTTACTTCTTTTGTAATTGTTGGTGTATTTATATTTGCTTTATCTGGTGTTTTTGCTTTTTTGAAGATTAATGGTCGACCTTTTCATTTTTTTTTATTGAATCTATTTCAAACTTTCAAAAAACCAGCTCTTAGAGTTTGGAATCATAAAGCTATTACTTTAGAAAATAAAGAAGAAAAAGAAATTGAATACGAAAAAATTCTACCACCGGATAAATATTTTGCTGCTCAAAAATTAGCCGAATTATCTTTAATTGTTGATACTAAAGGAAGATATAAAGGGGAAGATAGTAGCTCTATCGAAGTTGATAATAATTATTAAATACAAATTTCATGGCTCAAAGTACAGTAAAGAAAAAAAATAATAATGTTTCTACTCAACAGTATTTAGATATTTTAGAAATAAAAGATGATACTGTTATTATGCGAAATGGAACTATTCGAGCAGTTTTAGAAGTGTCTAGTATTAATTTTGCTTTAAAAAGTGAAGAGGAACAAAATGCTATTATTTCTTCTTATGTTAGTTTTTTAAATAATATTAGTACTCCTATTCAAATTGTTGTTCAATCGCGTGATTTAAATATTGATAATTATATTGAATATTTAAAAACTAAAGAAAGAGAACAAACTAATCGATTATTAAAACTTCAAACCGGAGAATATATTGAATATATAAAAGAATTAGTTTCTATGGGAAAGATTATGAATAAAAGATTCTTTGTCGTTATCCCTTATAGTCCTTTAACTGATAAACATAAAGGTTTTTTTGCTCAATTATCAGAAGCTTTTAAACCAGCCACAGTTTTAAAATTAAAAGAAGCTAAATTTTTAAGATATAAAGAAAATTTAATGCGTCGAGTTGATAGTGTTTTTTCCGCTTTATTATCTATTGGAGTTGATGTTAAAATGTTAAATACACAAAAATTAATTGAACTTTATTATAATACTTATAATCCCGAAACAGTTAAAAATCAAACCTTAGCTGATATTAATAGTATTCAAGTTGAACAATAAATTATATAATATGATAAATTTAAAAAAACAATTAGATATATCTGATTCTAAAAGTAAAAAGAAAGGATTATTAGAAGAAGAATTAAAAAAAGCCGGTATTAATGAAGAGGAATTTGAATCAACTAAAGAATTAATTGAAGAAGAACGAGCTTTTCGTCAAGGTATTTTATCGGTTCGTGATTTAATTTCTCCAGCTAGTTTAAAAATTGATTCTACTTTTTTACAATTAGGTCAAAAATTTTTAAGAACTATTTTTGTTATAAGTTACCCTCGTTATATTAGTGTTGGTTGGTTTGCTCCTATTATTAATTTAAATGAATGTTTTGATGTTTCTATGTTTTTTTATCCAGTTAAAAGTGCCATTATTTTAAAACAATTAAAAAATCGAGTCGGTAATTTAGAAGCTCAAATTGTCGGTGATAGTGAAAAAGGAGCTCCACGTGATCCGATTAGAGAAACTGCTTTACGAGATATTGAGTATTTAAGAGATTCTTTAACTCAAGGAACAGAAAAGTTTTTTCAATTTGGTTTATATATAACTATTTATGCTGATAATTTAGAAAGACTAGACAGATTATCTGATCAAGTTGAAGATATTTTTGGTTCACGTTTAGTTTATTCTAAGAGAGGTTTTTATCAAACAGAACAAGGATTTAATTCTACCCTGCCATTATGTAATGATGAATTATATATTACTTTTAATATGAATTCATCACCGATATCATCTTCTTTTCCTTTTATTTCTAGTGAGTTAACTAGTGATAAAGGTATTTTATATGGTATTAATCGACATAATAATAGTTTAATCTTATTTGATCGTTTTAGTTTGCAGAATGCTAATTCGGTGGTTTTTGCTACTTCTGGAGCTGGTAAAAGTTATTGTATTAAATTAGAGGTACTTAGATCTTTAATGATGGGAACTGATGTTATAATTATTGATCCTGAATATGAGTATAAATATTTATCGGAAGCTGTGGGAGGTACTTATGTTAATATTTCTTTATCAAGTGATAGTAAAATTAATCCATTTGACTTGCCTCGATCAGTTGGAGGAGAAGCCAAACCGAAAGATATTATTCGTAGTGGTGTTATTACTTTAAAAGGTTTGGTTCGTTTAATGATTGGTAGTTTAAATCATGATGAAGATTCTGTGGTAGACCGAGCTTTACTGGAAACTTATGCTAAAAAAGATATTACACCCGATTCTGATTTAACTTCTATTGAACCACCGGTTTTATCAGACCTGCAACAAGTTTTAGAAGGGATGGAAGGTGGTAATGAATTAGCTTTACGTTTAAAAAAATATACTGAAGGAACTTTTGCTGGTTTATTAAATAGCTTAACTAATGTCGAAATGAATAATCAATTAGTTTGTTTTTCAGTACGTGACTTAGAAGATGAACTTCGCCCTATAGCTATTTATACTATTGTTAACTATATTTGGAATGTAGTTCGTAGTGAAACTAAAAAAAGAGTTTTAGTTATTGATGAAGCCTGGTGGATGATGCAAAATGAAGATAGTGCTAAATTTATTTTTGCTTTAGTTAAACGTTGTCGTAAATATTATTTAGGTGTAACTACTATTACTCAAGATGTTAATGACTTTTTAACCTCACCTTATGGTCAAGCGATCGTTAATAACTCTTCTTTACAAATTTTATTAAAACAATCTCCGGCCGCAATTGATTTAGTTCAAAAAACATTTATGTTAACTGAAGGAGAGAAGTATTTATTATTAGAATGTGGTTTAGGTGAAGGAATTTTCTTTGCTGGTAATAAGCATGTGGCTATTAAAGTCGTAGCTTCCTATAGTGAAGATCAATTAATTACATCTGATCCTCGACAATTATTAGAAATTGAAGAAGCTAAAAAAGAATTTGCTCGTAATATGGATCAAAATTCAGAAGAAACTGCTTAAGATAAAATTAGATTTTTAAATAATAAATTAAAATTAATTTAAAAATATGTTTATACAAAATAAAAGAAAGCTAGGTATTTTTTTAATAGTAATTATTATTATAATAATAATTGTTGTTATCTTTTCAGTCTTCTTTAAAGGAACTAGTTTCAAAAATTTATTTAATAATAAAACTACCGAGGAAACTAAAACTCCGGAAGAGCTATTTAATGATATGAAGGCTCAAACCGAAGCGGAAAAGGTCTATAGCTTTGATGAAACCGCTGAAAAAAATAGGGAGTGGAATCAAAATGACTTTAAACAAATTGCTCGATCTTTTGCCGAAAGATTTGGTTCTTATTCTAATCAATCTGATTATGGTAATATTGAAGACTTAAGGAGTTTAATGAGTTCAAGTATGAAAACTTGGGCTGATGAGTATGTGGCTGATTTAAAAGCTAATAGTAGTTCTAATAGTGCTTATAATGGTATTATTACTAAAGCTTTGCTTGAACCTAAAATTGAAAATTTTGATTTAAATTCTAAACGAGTCGAAACTATAGTTTCAACTCAACGAGAAGAAGTTTCAACTGATGGTCAGAATAAAAATTTTAAACAGGATATAAAAATAGTTTTTATTTTAGAAAACGGGGAATGGTTAATTGATAGTGCTACTTGGTTGTAGTTTATAAAATTTAAAATAAAAATATGGAAAAAATAAAAAAAACAATAACTAAGAAGAAAAATAATGATAAGAAATTTAATATTATTTTAATTTCTCTTTCCATTGTTTTGTTTTTAGTTTTAATTTTATTATTGTCTTGGTTAAAAGTTTCTTTGTATTCGGCTAAAGATAAAGTGGCTACTGAAGTAGTAAATAATTATACTAATAGTTCTACTATTGAAACTATTGATCCTCTAGTTTCGGAAAAAAATTTAATTGCCGAAGATTTAGTAAGCCCGATTGATACGGGGCTTGATCCAAGTTTAGGTAGTGAAGAAGCTGATGTTACTATTTTCTATTTTAGTGATTATGCTTGTTCCTATTGTTTTGAACAAGGAGAAATTATTAAAAAAATTTATGATAAATTTAAACAAGATGTGCGTATAATATGGAAGGATTATCCCGATTTATCTTCTGTAAAAACTTTTTCTTATCAAGCTGCTAAAGCTGCTCGTTGTGCTAATAATCAAGGAAAATTTTGGGATTATAATGAATTATTATATCAAAAACAAGCTAGTTTTTCTGAATTAAAGGGTCAATTATTTTTAAATTTAGCTGACCAGGTAAAATTAGATGTAACTACTTTTAATAATTGTTTAACTTCTAGTGCTGTAAATAATGATATTATAGAAAATGTGTCTGAGGCGGAAAGTTTGGGTATTGTTGGTATTCCCTATATCTATATTAATGATCAAGGTGTTTTAGGTAGTATTAGTGAAGAAGAATTAGAAGATATGGTGGAAACAGAGCTAGCTAAATAATTTTGTCTATGGCTGAAAAAATAAAAACAATATACGAGTGTCAGAATTGTGGCGCCCAATTTCCTAAATGGAGTGGGCGTTGTTTGGAATGTGGACAATGGGGAACTTTGAAAGAAGATCTTAAAGATGATAAAAAAATAGCTAATCAAACTATAACTAAAATAATTTCATCAGAAGTTGTTGATTTAAGTACAATTAAAAATATTGAAGCTATCCGTTTAGAATCAGGTATTTCTGAAATTGATCGAGTTTTAGGTGGAGGTTTAATTTCAGGATCAGTTATTCTTTTAAGTGGTGAACCAGGAGTTGGTAAGTCTACTATCTTAGCTCAATTATCAAATTTTTTAATAAATAATAATAAATCATTAAAGGAAGCTTTATATATTTCGGGAGAAGAATCAGCTGGGCAAGTTAAATTACGTTTAGAACGATTAAATTGTAATTTAAATAATTTTAAGTTTATTAGTGAAACTAATTTAGAAAAGATTATTTCATCGGCTATTAAAGAAAAACCATCAATGTTAATAGTTGACTCTATCCAAACCATTTATTCAGCTATGGTTTTGGGTGAAGCTGGTGGTATTAGCCAAATTAGAACCGTAGCTGTAAAATTTATGGAATTAGCTAAGAAATATAATATCCCGGTATTTTTAATTGGTCATATTACTAAAGATGGACAAGTCGCTGGACCTAAATCCTTAGAGCATATCGTTGATGTGGTCTTGTATTTAGAAAATGATGGTCGTGGTGGCCATTGCGTACTAAGATCAATAAAAAATCGTTTTGGTAGTGTTAATGAAATTGGAATTTTAGAAATGACCGGAAGTGGTTTTGTGGAAGTAAAGAACCCTAGTGCTTCTTTTTTGGAAGGTGACTTGTCTTTATCTTTTCCTGGTTCAATTTTTTCTTGTGTAATTGAGGGTCATCGTCCTTTTTTAATAAATATTCAAGCTTTAGTTAGTCATACAGTTTTTGGTTATCCTCAACGGAAAGCTTCTGGTTTTGATTTAAATCGTTTACAAGTTTTATCAGCGGTAATATCAAAAAAACAAAAATTAAATTTAACTAATCAAGATATTATTTTAAATATTGTTGGTGGTTTTAAAACTAATGATCCAGCCTTAGATTTAGCTGTAGCCTTAGCTATTACTTCTTCTTTTTTAAATAAGAAATTAAATAATAGGACAGCTGTTTTAGGAGAATTAGGTTTAGGTGGGGAGCTTCGTTTGGTATCATATTTAGATATGCGACTTCGTGAAATAGAAAAAATGGGCTTTACCACAGTAATTTTAGGTGATTTAATTAATGATACTGATAAAAAAAGAATTAAAACTAATTTTAAAAAATTAAACTTTATTTTTGTAAATAATTTATCGGAAGCCATCAAGGTTTTTGGCGGTAAGTAGTATAAAAAAAGAGACGGAAATTTTTTCCGCCTTTTTTGATTAATTTAATTCTAATGTGTTAATGTGGTTTATTAAAATAATTTTTTTTGTAAAATTTGAGACATCGTCTCTAAATGTTAGTTTTTTGTAGGGGGCCCTGATAGTTGCGCCCTCTTTTTTGCTGGTTATTAGAACTGTCCAGCGATCTTTAACGTCATGTTTAAAATGATATTTAAACACAAATTCTTTTTTCTTGTAAAGAACAATTAATTCATCCATGTTTGTTTTATTTTGTTAATATGTATTTTTAGTGTTTTCAATATATACCACCTATTTTTCTATGTCAAGATAAAAATATTAATAATGGTTTATTTAAACCTCTTGACCGATTTTAAATTATAAATTATACTATTAGCAGTCAGCTTGTTTGACTGCTAATTTCTAATTATACTATATAATCATATGTTTAATAAATTTACTAATAAATCTCAAGAAACTATTATTAATTCTCAAATTATTGCGTCTGATTTTGGTCAGCGCTATATTGAAGGTTTACATCTATTATTAGCTTTAATTCAACAAAGTGAAAGCTTGGTTAGAGTAGTTTTTGATAAATTAAAAGTTGATCCTGAATTAATCGAAAATTTTGCTATTAATGAAATTAAAAAATTACCTAAAGTAAAAACCGATGGGGTAAATTTTGAATCAGTCCAAGCTGTTCAAGGTACCGGAGAAGTAGCCGCTATTTTTGAACGATCACAAAAAGAAGCTGATCGTATGGGAGATGAATATATTTCTACTGAACATATTTTTTTAGCTTTAATTGGCGTTAAGAGTCCCGCCCAAAATGTATTATTAAATTTTAGAATTGAATATCAAACAGTGCTCGAAATTTTAAAAGAACTTCGAGGTACTCAAAGAATAACTGATCCTGAACCTGAGAGTAAATTTCGTACTTTAGAAAAATATACTGTTAATTTAACAGAATTAGCTCGACAAAAAAAACTTGATCCGGTTATTGGTCGAGATACTGAAATTCGTCGTATTATTCAAGTATTATTACGTCGTACTAAGAATAATCCAGTATTGATTGGTGAGGCCGGTACGGGTAAAACTGCTATTGTGGAAGGTTTGGCTCAAAGAATTGTTAGTGGTGATGTTCCCGAAATGCTTAAAAACAAAGAAGTAGTGTCTTTAGATTTAGGATCATTAATTGCGGGAGCTAAATTTCGTGGTGAGTTTGAAGATCGTCTAAAATCAGTTTTAAAAACTATTAAATCACAAGAAGGTAAAATAATTTTATTCATTGATGAATTACATACTTTAGTGGGAGCTGGAGCCAGTGAAGGATCAATGGATGCTTCTAATATGTTAAAGCCATCTTTAGCTCGAGGTGAACTTAGTGCTATTGGAGCTACCACTACTAAAGAATATCAAAAATATATTGAAAAAGATTCTGCTTTAGAGCGACGTTTTCAACCAATTTATGTAGCTGAACCAAGTATTGAAGATACTATTTCAATCCTACGAGGTATTAAAGAAAAATATGAAATTCATCATGGAGTTAGAATTACTGATAAAGCTTTAGTTTCAGCCGTTAAATTATCTAGCCGCTATATTTCGGATCGATTTTTACCTGATAAAGCAGTTGATTTAATGGATGAAGCTACTTCTGCTTTAAGAATGGAGATTGATTCGATGCCGGAAGATTTAGATAATATGAAACGAACCATTAAACATTTAGAAATTGAAAAAGCTAGTTTAATTAGTGATAATAATCCTGGTAAAAAGAATAAATTGAATAAAGAATTAGAAGAGTTAAAAGAAAAAGCTAATCAATTGGAAATACATTGGACTAATGAAAAAGAAATAATTTCTAAAATTAGAGAATCAAAAAAGAAAATTGATGATTTAAAAATAGAGGCTGATATTATCGAACGTCATGGTGATGATTTAACTAAGGTAGCTGAAATTAGATATTCTTTGATTCCACAATTAGAAAAAGAAGTTAATAAAAAACAAGAAGAACTAGTTAAAATTCAAAAGAAGGGACAACATATTTTAAAAGAAGAAGTAGATGAAGAAGATATTGCTAAAGTAGTAGCTCGTTGGACCGGAATTCCAGTTAATAAAATGCTGGAAGGTGATATTGAAAAATTAACTCGAACTGAAGAAGAATTAAAAAAATCAGTTATTGGTCAAGACGAGGCTATTTTAGCTGTGGCTAATGCTATTCGTCGTAGCCGAGCTGGAATAAACGAAGAAAAACGACCTATTGGTTCTTTTCTATTTGTTGGTCCAACGGGTGTTGGTAAAACGGAATTAGCTAAAACTATAGCTAAATTTATATTTAATGATGAAAACGCTTTAGTTAGATTAGATATGAGTGAATTTATGGAACGTCATAGTGTGGCTAAATTAATTGGTTCACCTCCAGGCTATATTGGTTATGATGAGGGTGGACAATTAACTGATAAAATTCGTCGTCGTCCCTATAGTGTGATCTTATTTGATGAAATTGAAAAAGCTCATCCGGAAACTTTTAATATTCTATTACAAATTTTAGATGATGGCGTCTTAACTGATTCTAAAGGACGTAAAGTAAATTTTAAAAATACTATTATTATTATGACTTCTAATTTAGGTAATGAAGTTATCAGACAATATTCTATTGGTTTTGGCTCAGGAGAAAATGATGAACAAAATGAAAAGAATCGTCAAGATGAAATGAAAGAAAAAATTGAAAGTATTTTACGTGAGTATTTTAAATTAGAATTTTTAAATCGAATTGATGAAGTAGTAATTTTTAAAAATTTAAGTCGTGAATCTTTAGAAAAGATAGTTGATTTAGAATTATCTAAGGTTGAGCAAAGATTAAAGAATAAAAATATTTCTATAAAAATTAGTAATAAGGTCAAAAAGCATTTAGCTGAAAAGGGCTATGATGAGACTTTTGGGGCTCGACCTTTGAAACGAATTATACAAAGCATGATTTTAGATGAATTAGCTTTAAACATTATTGAAGGTAAGGTTAAGGACGGAGATAAGGTGTCGCTGGATATTGGTGCTTACGAAAAAGTTCTCATTTCGATAAAATAAATATATATTAAAAATAGGGCTTAAGTAGCCCTATTTTTGTTGGTCAAATCAATACTAAATAGGTGGAAAAACTTTGCCAAAAGGCTTTTAATTTGCTATTATTAAAGTAATATTATGAATAATAATTTTTTATTTTATTTAGGTAAAATTTCACTCCAAGTATTATTGGATATTATTTATTTTCCTCTTTGGTGGTATAGTGTTGGTTTTTTTAGAATTTTAAAGAATTTAGCTATTTTCTTAAAAGAACGGTGGTTAGTTATTGGAACTGGAGTTTGGTTAAAAAACATATTTGTTCCTATGTATGGTCAAACTGATTTTGCTAGTCGAGCGATAAGTTTTTTTATTCGATTAATCCAAATAATCTGTCGTTTTTTTGTCTATATATTCTTTGTACTAATGTCAATTATTGCTATGGTATTATGGTTAGTTTTACCGATATTAATTATTATTTTAATTTTCAAAAGAATTTTCTAATTTATGAAGAATAATCTTTTAGAACCAATTAATTTTAATGACAATGATTTTATAAAAATGCCTAAGAATAAAATTGGGGTTGTTTTTTTAAATCATTTATTATATTTTTCATCCACTCCTAAAAGATCTTTAATAATGCTTCGTCGTTTAAAGAAAAAGGTTGATAAGATTATTAATATCATTGCTTATTTAATTGGACTAGTTGGTTTATTATCATTAATTTTTTGGATTTATATAAACATTGAATCAATAAATTATGATCCTATTAGTTTGTTATATTTTTACAAAAGTGATCATTTTTTAATTTCAATTTTTTTAATATCAGTATTAGCTGATATGTTTATTGTTTATCGTTTTAGTGAAGATAAAGCATCACTAAAAAAAATTAAAATTATCAAAGAAATTAAGAAGCCTATAAATGATTATAAAAAGATGCCTAAATTAGATATGGCTTTAACATTAAACGAAGAAATGTTAACTATTTTAGAAAACTCTTATTTACTAGCTAATAAATTAAAACAAAAACAAGTTAGTACTATCCATCTTTTTTGGTCACTATTATCATCTCCGGCTGTAAGTAATTTATTTATAAGATTAAATGTTGATATTAAAAAATTGATTGAATTATTAAAAAAATATTTAACTGATGATGATAATTGTAATAATGAAAAAAGTAAATTAGTTTTATCAGATCATGTTCAAGAAGTTCTATTATCAGCTTTTGCTGATGCTTATGTTAGTAAGCAGGATAGTGTGGGAGTTTTAAATATTATATTATTTTGTTATCATAAAAATCCTGTTTTAAAGGAAATATTATATGAATTAGAAATTAGTCAGAATAAAATAGAAAATACTGTTAAATGGTTTAGAATAAATCAACAAATGATATCTGATTATAAAATATTTAAGAAAATGGCTCGTTTAAAACCAGGTAATAATATGAATAAATCCTATACCGCTATTGCCACACCAACTATTGATTATTTTTCTCGTGATATGACCGTAATGGCTAAGTATAATTATTATGAATCTTGCGTAGCTCGTGATAAAGAAATGCGTCAAATATTTGAAGCTTTAGAAGGTGGTCAAACTGGAGTTCTGTTAGTTGGTCATACTGGTGTTGGTAAAAGAACTATAATTGAAGGTTTAGCTCAATTAATGGTTAAAGAAGAAGTTCCGGCATTTTTAAAAGATAAAAGATTAGTTGAATTAGATACAGCTCGTTTAGTTAGTGGATCTTCAGCCGTAGCCGCTCAAGAAAAAATGTTGAATATTATAAACGAAATGCAGAGATCTAAAAATATTATTTTATACATTGAAAATATCGAAAATATTATGGGTATCTCTTCGGGTCAATCCGAGAGTTTAGAACTATCAGAAGTTTTAGCGGAAACTTTAAGTCGTCAGGGAATTTATTGTTTAGCTTCTATTAGTTCTGATAATTATTCTAAGTATGTCGAAGGTCGAGCTTTAGCTAATGTTATGACCACTATAAAAGTAGATGAACCGGATTTTGATCGAGCTATTAATATGTTAGAAAGTAAAATTGCTTGGATTGAAAATAAATATGGAATTTATTTTGATTATAATTCTTTAGAAGAAGCGGTAAATTTATCCTCTCGTTATATTACTGATAAATTTTTGCCAGAAAAAGCAGTTAGTTTAATTAAATCAACTGCAGTAAAAAATTCTAAATTAGCTTTAACTAATCCGGCTAAAAAGATTTGTAATAAAAATGATATTGCCGAAGTAATTAGTGATTTAACTGGAATTTTAGTAACAAAAGTTACTGAATCAGAAGGAGAAAAATTAATGAATTTAGAAGAAAAAATTCATGAAAGAATGATTGGACAAGAAGAAGCTGTTAGTGCCGTATCGGGTAGTTTACGTCGAGCTCGAGCGGAATTACGTGAGGGTAATCGTCCCATTGCTAGTTTTCTATTCTTAGGTCCTACGGGGGTTGGTAAAACTGAATTAGCTAAGTCAGTTTCGGAGGTATATTTTGGTGATGAAAAATATATGATTCGCCTTGATATGAGTGAATACCAATTAGCCAGTAGTGTCAATAAAATGATTGGTGATGTTGATGGTACTTTAGGTTATTTAACAGAAGCGGTTAGAAAAAAACCTTTTTCTTTAATTTTATTTGATGAAATTGAAAAGGCTCATCCTGATATTTTAAATTTATTTTTACAAATTTTAGATGATGGACGTTTAACCGATGGTCAAGGACGAACTATTAACTTTACTAACTCTATTATTATTGCTACTTCTAATGCTGGTTCCTTATTTATTCAAGAATCAGTAAAAAATAATATAGAATTACCAATTATAAAACAAGCTTTAATTGATGAACATTTAAATAAAGTAATGCGCCCCGAATTAATTAATCGTTTTGATGGTATTATTGTCTTTAAACCTTTAACCTTAGAAAATGTTTTATCAATTGCTAAATTAATGATTAAAAAAATTGAAAAGAATTTAGCTAAAAAAGGTATTGGTTTAGTATATGATGATGAAGGTTTATTAGTTTTAGCTAAGGCTGGTTATGATCCTAAATTTGGTGCTCGTCCACTTCGTCGTTTATTACAGGATAAAATTGAAAATGAAATTGCTAATTTAATTTTAACTAAAAAAGTAAATCGTCGTGATACTATTTTTATAAATGAAGCTGGACAAATTGAAGTAGAGGCCGGAAAAAAATTATAATTTTTGTTTTTTAATCTATGTTATATTTAGTAATAATAATTTTAAGTTTGATTTTATCAATTATTTTTACTTTAATAGTTAAAAAATTAGCTTTGAAATTTAATATTATTGATCAACCTGATTTTAATCGTAAAATTCATACTAAGCCAATTCCTCTAATGGGAGGTTTGGCTATTTTTTTAGCTTTTTTTATTACTTTATTTTTTTTTCGTGATTATTTAGTAATTGGTAATTTAAATTATAATCATTGGTTAGGTTTCTTTATTGGAGCTTTGTTTTTATTAATTGGAGGATTATTAGATGATAAGTATAATTTGCCACCTAAATTACAAATTATTTGGCCGATACTAGCGGCGGTCTCGGTAATTATGGGTGGTGTTAGTATTGAAAAAATTAGTAATCCTTTAGGTGGTTTTATAAATTTTTCTTTTGGTCTTAGTGCTATTATTATTTTTTTATGGCTCTTAGGTATTACTTATACTACTAAATTATTAGATGGTTTAGACGGGCTGGCTACAGGGGTATCGGCTATTGGAGGTCTTATTATCTTTTTATTTACAATTAGTGATAAATATTTTCAACCGGATATTGCCGTCGCTTCATTAATTTTTTCGGTTGTTTTAATTGGATTTTTAATTTTTAATTTTAATCCAGCTAAAATATTTTTAGGAGAAAGTGGTTCTTTACTAATTGGTTATATTTTAGGTGTTTTAGCTATTATTTCTGGTGGTAAAATTGCTATTGCCTTGTTAGTTATTGGACTTCCAGCCTTAGATGTTTTATGGACTATAATTCGTCGTCTTATATCAGGCCAGAATCCTTTTCGTTCTTCAGATCGTAAACATTTACATCATCGTTTAATTGATATGGGTTTAAATCAAAAACAAGCCGTATTATTTTTTTATGGTGTTTCAACTTTTTTTGGTATTAGTGGATTATTTTTACAAAGTTTAGGTAAATTCTGGGCTTTATTAATTTTAGTTATTTTGATGTTTGGTATTATTATTTTTTTTAATTTAGTGGATAGAAAAAAGCAACCAGTTAAAGATAATGATAAAAAATCATTACTACTTCATATTTGTTGTGCTCCGTGTGGCGCTTATTTAATTTCTGAAAAATTATTAAAAGATTATAATATTACTTTGTATTTTTATAATTCTAATATTGATACTTTAGATGAATATCAAAAACGATTATTATGGGTAAAATATTTAGCTGATAAATATAGTTTAAAATTAGAAGTTGAACCATATCAGCATGATTTATGGTTAGAAAAAGTTAAGGGTTTAGAAAATGAACCCGAAAAAGGAAGCCGTTGTTTTGTTTGTTATTATGATCGTTTAATAAAAACAGCCTTATTGGCTAAAAAATTTAATATTACTAATTTCTATACTACTTTAACAGTAAGTCCTTATAAAGATTTAAAAAAAATAAAGGAATATGGTCAAAAAATAGCTCAAGAAAATAATATAGTTTTTCTTGATTTAGACTATGATCAAAAAGAATTATATAAAAAATCAATCGACTTAGCTAAAGAGCTTGGTTTTTATAGGCAAAAATATTGTGCTTGCGAATTTTCTCGGTTGACTAATGATAAAAAATAGGATAGTATTAAGTATTATAAATTTAAAATAAAGTTTAAATGAATCTTACAGAATTAGCTCGAGCTTTAAGAGTTTCTCCTTTTGAACTGCGTCAACTTTTGCCTCAGATGGGTTTTAATATTGGGCAAAAAGCAATTAAAGTTGATAAAATGATTGCTAAAAAAATAATAAAGAATTGGCCGATTTTTATGGCTCAAATTGAACGTCAACGCTTAATAGATGAGGCTTCAAAAAAAGAACAAGAAGCTTTAACTCCTAAAGAAATAAAAAGAATTGAAATAGGTAAATTTGTTATAGTTAAAGAATTAGCTGCTATTGCTAATTTACCAGTTAATATAGTTTTAAAAGAATTAATGAAAAACGGTGTTTTTGTTTCTATGAATGAAAAAATAGATTTTGATTCAGCTGTTATTATTGGTGCTGGTTTAAATTTAGATGTAGTTTTGAAAGAAGATATTGATGAACAAGATGCTCATGATAAAAATAAAGAAGTTTTAGTTGAAGCTTTAAAAAATGAAAAAAAAGAAGAATTAAAAATTCGTCCGCCAGTCATTGTTGTTATGGGTCATGTTGATCATGGAAAAACAAAATTATTAGATGCTATTAGAAAAACAAATGTAGTGGCTGGAGAATCGGGTGGTATTACTCAACATATTGGTGCTTATCAAGTAATTAGAAAAGATCAAACTATTACTTTTATTGATACTCCCGGACATGAGGCTTTTACAGCTATGCGTAGTCGTGGAGCTAAAGTAGCTGATATTGCTATTTTAGTAGTAGCGGCTGATGATGGTGTTAAACCACAAACCGTAGAAGCTTTTCGTATTATTGAAGCTGCTAAAATTCCTTTTTTAGTAGCAATTAATAAAATGGATAAAGAAGAAGCTGATATTAATAAAACTAAACAAGAATTATCTACTCAATTAAATATTATTCCAGAAGATTGGGGCGGTAAAACAATTTGTTTACCAGTTTCAGCTTTAGAAGGTCAAGGTATAGATGAATTATTAGATATGGTATTACTGACAGCGGAAATGGAAAGTAATAATTTAAAAGCTAATCCTTCCGCTTTAGCTATTGGTACCGTAGTTGAGTCTAATATTGATAAAGGAGCTGGACCGGTAGCTACCGTTTTGATTCAAAATGGGACTTTAAATTTAGGTGATCAACTTTGTTATAATGGAATTATTTATGGCAAAGTAAAAGCTTTAAAAAATTATAAAGGGGAAAGTATTGATCAGGCTTTACCATCTACTCCAGTTCAAATTTTAGGTTTAAAAATTTTACCAGAAGTCGGAGATGTTTTAGAAGTAGGTGATGGTGAAAAAATAAAGTCTAAAAAAATAATTTCTAAAGCTCATTTTGATCAAATGGATATTTTAAGTAACGATAACGAAACTGATTCTTTAAAGTTGAATTTAATTATCAAAGCTGATTTTTTAGGTTCAGCCGAAGCTATTGAAGAATCATTGTTAAAAATAAATACAAAAAAAATAAAAGTAAAAATAATTAATAAAGGTTTGGGTAATATTGGTGAGGGTGATATTAAAAGAGCTGAAGATGAGAATGCTCAAATTGTTGGTTTTAATGTAAAAGTTCAACCTCAAGTTGAAGATTTGGTTAGAGACAAGGGAATTAAAATAAATACTTTTAGTATTATTTATGATTTAATTAAGTATGTAAAAAATGAAATGAAAGATATTTATAAGCCGGAAATTATTAGAAAAGACCTTGGAAAATTAAAAGTTTTAGCTATTTTTAGAACTGAACATAATTCTCAAATTGTTGGTGGTAAAGTTATTGAAGGATTAATTGAAGAGAATTCCTTGGTTGATGTTTGGCGCCAAGATGATTTTATTTCTAAGGGTTCAATTAGTCGTTTGCAATCAGGTAAACAAGATGTTAAAGTTGTTCAAACTAATGAGGAATGTGGTATCAAGTACGAAGGATCATCTCCAGTTCAAACTGATGATATTTTGTATTTTTATAAAGAAGAAGAATTAGATAATGATTTATAATTTTATGTCTAAAGTCGATCAATTAAATAGAATAATTCAGCATAATTTAGCAGAGATAATAGTAGGCGAAATTGAATCGCCTAATTTTTTAATAACCATATCCAAGGTTGAATGTTCATCGGATTTATCAAAAGCTAAAATTTTTATTTCAGTTTTACCAGATAAGTTTTCTGGAACAGCTTTAAAAAAATTAAGAGCAAAATCTGGTTTTATATCTGGAATTTTAAAAAAGAAAGCTTCTTTAGTTAAAAGCCCTTATTTAGAATGGTTGATTGATGAAGATTTAAAACGAGCTTCAGCTATCGAAGAAACTTTAGAAATTATTTCTCAAGAAGATAATTAATTTGTTCCTATGTTTGATAATACCGAAGTACAAAAATTTAAAGAAATCTGGGAAAAAATTTCTACATCTGGAAAAATTTTATTAATATCTCATTTAAACCCAGATATTGATGCTTTATCGTCTCTGGGAGCTCTTATTGAAATACTTAAAGAAAATAATAAAGAATATATAGCTTGGGCTGAGTCTAAAGATAATAATTTTAATTTTTTACCTAATAGTGAAGAAATTATTTCTCAAAAAGAAAAATTATTTTCTAGTATTATTTTAAGATTTAATCAAGGACAAGAAATTTCAGATGATTTTTTTAAATTTTTTGATTTAGTAATAATTTTAGATTGCGGTTCAATTGAGCGAACTTCTTTAGTTCCATTTATACTTAAATCTAAAGAATTAAATCTTCCTACTTGTATAGTTGAATTTGATCATCACTTACCAACTACAACTTATGCGGATATTGAAATTAGAATTCCTTTAGCTTCAACTACTGAGATCTTATATCATTTTTTAGAAATAAATAATATTGAAATTAATCGGTCAGTAGCTAATTGTTTATTAGCTGGAATTTTAAGTGATACCGCTAATTTCTTATACCCGTCAGTTAGCGGAGAAACTTTAGCCATATCTTCTAAATTAATGATAGCCGGAGCTCAATTTCCTAAACTTTTAAATTATACTTGGCGTAATAAAAATTTTTTTGAAATGAAATTATTAGGTTTAGCTATTTCTAATTTAAAAGTTAATAAAAGATATAATCTGGCTTTTTCTATTTTTACTTATGATGATTTAGAAAAAAATAAAATTAATTCAATTTACTTCAATAATGATATTTTTAGCGATATTATTGGTTTTTTAAGTAATTTGGCTGAAACTAACATGGTAATGCTTCTAAGAGAGGATAAAATTGGCCAAATTAAGGGTAGTTTACGAGTTGGGGCAGATAATGGGTTGGACATTGATTCTACTAAATTAGCCGCTATTTTTGGCGGTGGAGGGCATAAAAAAGCTTCGGGCTTTGTAAGTTCTGGCCATATTATTAAAAATGGAGATAATTTTAGTATTATTTAGTATTTAAGCAAAATATTCTTTTGCTTTTATTTTATTGACATAGCATTTCAAATATGATACAATAATGTCAAATATATGAAAAGCAAAAAAAATTTATTAGAACAACTAAAAACCTTACCCCATTTTGATAAAAATACTATATATCAGCTTGCTAAACATTTGGGGCTTGAAGATTCTACGGTTAATACATATATTAGTCGGTTTTTGAAATGTAAAGATATTTTACGGTTAAAAAATGGACTTTATGTAACTACTGATTTTTTTGAAAAAAATCGTTCTGATATTTCTTATTCTTTTTATTTAGCTAATATAATTCGGGCTCCATCATATGTAAGTTCTTGGACGGCTTTACAGTATTATAATTTGGCAACCGAAGCAGTCCATACTATTAGCTCAACCACTTTAAAAGTAACAAGAGATTATCAGACGAAAGCAGGAAATTTTACTTATCAGTCTATTAAAAAAGATTTTTTTTCTGATTTTTATTTAGTAAAAGGTAAATTTGATTTTTATATTGCTTCTCCAGCTAAAGCTTTATTTGATTTACTTTATTTCAAAACTTGTCAGTTAAAAGGATTAAAATTAGAAGATATAGAAAGAATGATTAAAGAATTAAGAATAGATTTTGATGAAATGGATAAAGATGAACAGGAAAAATTTTATTTCTTAATTAATAAAAATATATGAGTGAACAGATAACAACAATATTAAAAAGAAAACTTGATGATTTATCTATTTATGGAAATATTGATGCCGAAACTCTTCATAATACTATAAAAGAAGAATTACAGTTTTATGTTTTGAATTTTATTTATCATCATTTGGAATACAGTAAATGGATAATGTATGGAGGATCTGCTCTTCGTATAATTCATGGTCTTGATCGTATGTCGGTAGATTTAGATTTTGAAATTTCTCAGGCAGTAACTGAAAAATTTTTAGAAAAATTAAAAAGAGATGTTGAATATTATTTTATTAATACTTATGGAGCTGATACTGATTTTCTTACTGTAAAAATTACTAATAGTAGAGGTTTACTTTTAAAATTTCATATTGGTGAAGAATTGAGTCTTGGTAATCCGTCTAATCAAGTGCATGTAAAAATTGATTTGAACTATTTTGTTAATTTAAAAACTGTAACTGAACGCCGACCAATAAATCGAGATCAACTTTCTTTTGTTATTTTAACATATAATATGGGGGCATTAATGGCTAGTAAATTAGCGGCTATCTTTTTACGAGGTACTCGTGGAGTTGGTGAGGCTGTTTATGAAGAAAAAGGAAGAGATATCTATGATTTATTATGGTATATGGGTAAAAAGATTATTCCAGATTTTGATTATATGATTGCTAAGGGAATTGATATTAATAATCCTAGAAATTTATTTGATAAATTAACATTACAGATGAATAAAGTTAGTGATGAAAATTTAAAAAATGATTTAACACCTTTATTTATTGATCAAAATTTTATTTCTAATTGGCTTAAAAATTGGAGAGAAACTTATTTTAAATTACTTAATGATTACAAAATAAATAGTATAAAAAATTTAGAAAGTATTAAAATAGTACAGGATTTTAAATCTGATATATTTTCTTTTATATATTATTTTAATACAGATGATAATAATTTAGTTAGAGTTGTTTATAATTTAAGTGATTATTGGTTAGAGTTTGGCGATGGTAATTTAACGATTAATATCGATAAAAATATTGAAGATAAAATGAAATTAAACAATGATTTAAATAATAGATTAGCTTTTCAGAATAAATTAAAACAATATACAACTCTTTTTTATCAGAAAACTGAAAAATATTTAAAAAAGACAAATAATATTATATTGGGTGATACTATTATTACTAAATTAATTAGAATGACAGCTGATAATTTAAATCCGAAAGAGCAAATTATACTTAATAAGTCAGCATTATTATCATGTGAACTTGATGATTTATTAAAATAGACTGTAATAAGCATTAATTAAAACAATAAGTCTATAACTTGTTTTTATTGTAATGTATAAAAGATTTATAGGTTAAAACTCTTTAATGTTTTTAAAAAATTTGATATAATTTTAATTAGTCTTATTTTTTTAAAATGAAATATAAATTATATACAACTTCTAAGAAGGCCTGGCGAGCCATGATAGCTGAAATAAAAAAAGCTAAAAAATTTGTTTACATTGAAATGTATATTTTTTTAGATGACACTTCGAAGCATTATGATTTTTTTGGTGCCTTAAAAGAAAGAGCTCTCAGTGGTGTCCAAGTAGTTATTGTCGCTGATTCCTTTGGTAGTTATGCTTTATCAAATTCAGCTATTAGAGATTTAAGGGAACATGGAATTGAAGTTTTATTTTTTAGTCATTGGCTTCGCAGAACTCATCGTAAAATTACTGTTATTGATGGTGAAGTAGCTTTTTTAGGTGGTGTTAATATTAAAAAAAATAGTAGTAATTGGTTGGACTTACAAATAAAGTTGGGTAGTCGTTTACTTATAAAAAATATTTTACGATCTTTTGCTAATACTTATAAAATAAGTGGTGGTCAAGATAAAAAAATATTAAAATTAAGTAAGAGGTCAATTTTAAAAACAATTAAGATACAATTTTTTGAACATTTACCGTATCGTAATATTTATTTTCTGCAACATTATTACGAAACTAAAATAACTTTAGCTCAAAAAAGGATTGTAATGGTTACTCCTTATTTAACTCCCCCTCGTTGGTTAATAGCTTTACTGGATACAGCCGTTAAACGTGGAATTCGAGTTGAAATTTTTATTCCACGTGATACCGATATTAAGTTTTTAAATAGAATTAATCGAATTTATGCTAATCAATTATCTAGTTTGAGAATAAACTTTTATGTTCAGAATAAAATGAATCATGCTAAATTACTTATAATTGATAATGGTGAAGCTTTAGTTGGTTCACAAAATTTAGATGTGGTTTCTTTCTACCTTAATAATGAATCAAGTGTTTCTATTAAAGACAAAAAATTTATAAAAGATTTAAATAATATTGTAGACAATTGGAAAAAAGGATCTGTTAAAATTCCTAAAACTAAAAAGAAATTATCTTTTATTGATAAAATTATTTTAGTAATTATCAGATTATTTTTCTCTGTTTTATAATTTAAAAGCAATGCCAAATTCTATAAAAATAAAGGGAGCTCGAGTTAATAATTTAAAAAATATCGATTTAGAAATTCCTCATGATAAGTTTATAGTTGTTACTGGTTTATCGGGTTCCGGTAAATCTTCTTTAGTTTTTGATTTAATTTATGCTGAAAGTCAACGTCGTTATATGGAATCATTATCATCTTATGCTCGACAATTTGTAGGTTTACTTGATAAACCTGATGTTGATTTAATTGAAGGACTTATTCCGGCAATTTCGATTGATCAACGTTCAGCTAGTAATAATCCTCGTTCGACCGTTGGAACTATAACCGAGGTTTATGATTACCTGCGTCTATTATTTGCTCGTCTGGGTACGGCCTATTGTCCTAAATGTCAGCAAAAAATGAAAAAAGAAAAATCTAAAAAGATTAATAAAATAAAAAATGAAATGAATTTAGTTTGTCCGGATTGTGGTTTTTCTCGAGTTGATTTTAAACCCATAGATTTTTCTTTTAATTCTGGTCAAGGAGCTTGCCCGGAATGTGGTGGTTTAGGTGTAAAAATGGAAATTGATGCTGACTCTATTTTAAATTTTAATTTAACTGTTTCTCAAGGAGCTATTAAACCTTGGATGCATTATAATTTTGATAATCAAAGATTTTTGATGGGAGAAATTGAAAAATTAGCTAATCGGTCTCATTTTAATTATGATAAACCACTTAAAGAAATGAGTAAAAAGGAAGTTAATTTAATTTTAAAAGGTGACCATCTATTTTCCGGTGTTATCAAAGGACTTAAAGATAAATATCAAACCACTGATTCTAATTATATTCGACAAAAAATTGGTCAATATATGAAGACAATAACTTGTCCTAGTTGTCAGGGAAAACGTTTAAAAGATGAATCTTTGGCTGTTAAATTTCAAGGATTAAGTATTCATGAAATATCTATTAAAAATATTGAAGAATTAAAAAATTTTTTTAAAGTTGAAGCTAAAAATTTTAAATTAACAACTGCCCAGCAATTAATTTTTAATCCAATTGCTAAAGAAATAATAACTCGGTTAGATAGTGTCTTAAAAGTAGGTTTACCTTATTTAAATAGTAATCGTTCGGCTACTACTTTGTCTGGCGGTGAATCTCAACGATTACGTTTAGCTCACCAAATTAGTTCTAATCTAGTTGGTTTACTTTATGTTTTAGATGAACCCTCAATTGGCTTGCATCCTAAAGATAATGAAAATTTAATTGCTACTTTAAAAAATCTTAATAAAAAAGGTAATACTGTTATAGTTATTGAACATGATGCTAGTATGATGTTAGCTTCAGATTATATTTTAGATATTGGTCCATTGGCTGGTGAACATGGTGGGGAACTTATATTTTCTGGTGATTTAGAAAAATTTAAAAAGAGCTCTAATTCTTTAACAGCTCAATATTTATTTGGTGAAAGAAAAATTTCAATTCCTCAAACCTATCGAAAAAAAGCTAATAAGTTTTTAGAAATTAAAGGAGCGGTAGAAAATAATTTAAAAAATATAGATGTTAAAATTCCTTTAGAACGTTTTGTTGTCGTTAGTGGTGTTTCTGGTTCTGGTAAATCAACTTTAATAATTGATATTTTAGCTAAAGCTTTAAATAAAAAGTTTTATCGTTCTAAAGATGAACCTGGCAAACATCAAGCTATTTTAGGTAGCGAACAAATAGATAAAATAATAGATATTGATCAATCACCCATTGGACGAACTCCTCGATCTAATCCCGCTACTTATACTGGTATTTTTTCTGATATTCGAGAAACTTTTGCTTCTTTACCCGAAGCTAAACTTAAAGGTTTTAAATCACAGCATTTTTCTTTTAATTTAAAAGGTGGCCGTTGCGAAAAATGTCAGGGAGATGGTTCACTTAAAGTTGAAATGCAATTTTTACCAGATATTTATGTTAAGTGTGATGAATGTCATGGTCAAAGATATAGTGATGAAGTTTTAGAAATAAAATATAATGGTAAAAATATTTTTGAAGTTTTAGAAATGACTATTGAAGATGCTTGTAAGTTTTTTGTTGATAACAAAAATATTAGATCTAAATTAGAAATATTAAATAGTATTGGTTTAGGTTATGTAAAATTAGGTCAAAGTGCTACTAGTTTATCAGGTGGTGAATCTCAGAGAATTAAATTAGCTTATGAATTATCTCGTCCGTCAACTGGTCAGACTTTATACATTCTAGATGAACCAACTACTGGTCTTCATTTTGAAGATGTAAAAAATTTATTAAAAGTATTACATGGTTTAGTTAATAAAGGTAATACTGTTTTGGTTATTGAACATAATTTGGATATAATAAAATCAGCTGATTGGGTTATTGATTTAGGTCCGGCTGGTGGTGATAAGGGTGGTGAAGTTATAGCTTGTGGTAATCCTTTAGATATTATAAAACACAAAAATAGTTATACTGGAAAATATTTAAAGAAAATAATTTAATTTTTATGTTTGATTTTTTTAAAAATAAAGAAAGAAAAAAAGTTGGTTTGGTTTTAGGAAGTGGTGGTTTTAGAGGTCCAGCTCATATTGCTATTATTAAAACTTTGGTAAATAATGGTATTCCGATTGACTATATTGTTGGTTGTAGTATTGGATCTATGGTGGGAGCTCATTATGCCTTATTTCAAGATGTCACTCGATTAGAAAAGGATTTACTTAATCAACAAAATATTAAATTATCTCATTTAAGAGATTTAAGTTTCAAGCAAGGACTACTTAGTGGTAAAACCTTTGAAAAATCTTTTTTAAAGATGTATGAAGGGAAGAGTTTTTCTGATACTAAAATTCCTTTAAGTTTAATAGCCACTGATTTAACAACTGGTAAACCCTATATTTTTAAAGATGGCGATATCGCCTTAGCAGTTCGAGCTAGTATTTCTATCCCTTTTACTTTTAAACCAATAAAAAAAGGTAAGAGTTTATTAGTTGATGGAGGGATAAGTGCCCCCGTACCTGATTTTGTAGTTAAAGATATGGGAGCTGATATAATTATTTCAGCTAATTTATACCATCATTATGAATTAAATAATAGTAAATTAAATTTAACTAAATCTAGTTCACGATCTTTAGAAGTATTATTAACTAATATTTCTAATTTAAGTGCTAGTTGTTCTGATATAATAATAAATCCGGATACTTCAAAATATTCAGAAATATCTCGTTTAAAGTCTTATTTTGATAAAAAAATTGCTTTAGATATAATGAAGATTGCCGAAAAAGAAACTTTAAAAGCTATTCCGGCTATTAGAAAATTATTAGGATAATTTTTATTTTTAGTGAATTAGTTTTAATTTAATTTTTCCGCTAATATCATCCCAAATAGCAAAACTTGGTTTTTGAAAGACACCACCTAGAGTTCCGGGATTAATTAAGATAGCTTTATTTTTCATGGATTGCCAAGGTTTATGAGTATGGCCGTAGAAAATAAAATCAATATTTTTTTCTTGATTTAATATATCTTTAATAAAAGCTGGTTCATGACATAAACCAGCTTTAAAATTGCCTAATTGACAAATACCAAATCTATTTAAATAATTTATATTTTTATATTTTTTTAAATCTGATTCTAAATAAATTTCAGCATTACCTTTTATTAAATAAATTTCTTGATTAAAAGTAGTAGCTAATTTTTTTAAAGTTTCACTATTAGTTACATCACCGCAACAAATTATTTTATTAATATCTTCCGTGGCTATCATTTTAAAAAAAATATCAAGCGTAGCTAAATTATCATGAAGGTCAGAAATTATTGCTACTTTCATAATTGTTTTAAACTAATTTCGTAATCAATTTGTTCAATCTTTTTTAAATTTCCTCGAGCTTGATCATATTTAGTTCGTAGATAACCGGTAATATCAAAATCTATTAATTCATTTAAAACATCATTTATAGCATTTTTTATTGGTTTAATTTCACTTAAGTTTTTATCAATAATTTCATTAACGGCTTTGCGGACTAATTCTCCAGTAAAATCACATAAACCACCAATATATGATTCAATAGGGAGATTTACTTCTTTTATTTTTTCTATTTTTCCAGTACTAACAAAATTAAAAAATAATTTAGCTTCAGTATATTCTTCTAGTCCGGCCATAAAAGCACCTTCTTCTTCAGCTCGTTCCGCTTTAAAATTTTTTACTATTTGATTTATCATCTTTTCATTTTCATTCAATTTCAAGTTAGCTAGTTCTAAGTCTTTTCGATGAATAGCAAAAATTGCTTTTTTAGAATTATTTAAAATAATATTAGATAAACTAATTATTTGCCGACGATCATTATTTTTTTTTAAATAATCTTTTTTTAAAGAGTCAATAAATTTTTTGTTTACCATATGTTGTTTTATTTATTAGTTTATTTAGTAGTACGAAATACTTCTTCAATACTAGTTAATCCGGCTAAAGCTTTTAAAATTCCATCTTGGAGCATAGTGATCATACCATTGTCTACAGCTATTTTTTCTATTTCTTGATCACTTATATCTTTATTCATAATAGCTTCAGAAATAGCTTTATTCATTTCTAAAATTTCATATAATCCTATTTGTCCTTTATATCCAATATTATTACATTCCGGACAACCTTTGCTACGATAGAATTTTAATTCTTCGGGCATAGTAAATTTTGGATTCTTTATCATTTTTAAAGATTCTTTTACTTTATTTAAAGAATCGTCATCTAAAACAACCTCTTCTTTTTCACAATATGGACATAATTTTCTAACTAATCTTTGTCCAATAGCACATTCTAAAGTATTAGCTAAGATTTGTCGTTCGATACTTAATCCCATAAAACGAGAAACAGCTCCCGCCGCACTATTGGTATGAATGGTTGATAAAACTAAATGACCAGTAGCGGCAGCTTCTAAAGAAATTTTAGCAGTTTCATTATCTCTTATTTCT
Source organism: bacterium (assembly GCA_035402985.1). GTDB lineage: Bacteria > Patescibacteriota > Patescibacteriia > Patescibacteriales > UBA12465. Next base: position 39,260 of record DAONEH010000004.1, read on the forward strand.
CCAATCATTAAAATATTAGGATTTTGTCTAAGAAGTGATCTCATCGCTGAAGCAAAAGTATAGCCAGCGTCATTATCAATTTGAGTTTGAATAACTCCGTCCATTTGATATTCAATAGGATCTTCTACAGTAATTATCTTACTATTAGGATTATTAAGCTTTTTTAAAATACTGTATAAAGTAGTGGTTTTACCACTACCAGTTGGACCAGTAGTTAAAATAATTCCCTTAGTTTTTTGAATAGCTTTTTTTATTACTGGTAAAGCGTATTGAGAAAAACCTAAATTGGTTAAGTTTAAACTTTTTCCTTCATCACTTAATAATCTAATAACAATAGTTTCACCATAACCACCAGAAATAATGGAAACTCGACAATCTAGTTTATTATTATCAGGTAAATCTATTGAAAAACGTCCATCCATGGTAGCTACTTTAACATTAGTCGCAAAACCAGAAAGTATTTTTATTTCTCCAAGTAATGGTAAAAAAGAATTAGTTGGTAAATCTAAAATATCATGTAAGAAACCATCAACTCGAAAACGAATTTTAACATTTTTATCATTTGGTTCAATATGAATATCACCTGCATTTAATTCGATAGCTAAAGCTAAAATATTAGAGATTAAATCTTTAGCTGGAATTTGTTTTAATTTTTCAGCCATTTGAGGTAAATCTTTTAACATTTCTTTAGCTTCTAACATTTTAGTTTTTTCTATTTTTATACCTCGACTAATAGTTTGTGATAGAGCAACATTATATAATTCATCAATATAATCAAAATTTCCAATAACTCGATAAATTTCTTCTAAACTGGTTTGACCATCAGCTGCTTTTAAAACTCCATCTTGAAGCATGGTAACCATACCATTTTCAATGGCTTGTTTTAATATTTTAAAAGATGGAGCATTATCCATGGTTAATTGTTTAATAGCATCATTCATAGTAAAAATTTCATAAATACCAATTCTTCCTTTATAACCGATACCATTACAATCGTTACAGCCAGGACCGACTTGATAGAAGTCTGGTAAAGTACTAGGAATAATGATATCAGCTTTAGATGAAATAACAGCTAATATCTTTTTTACAAGTAATTCATCTTCAGTATTTAATTTATGAATTTGTTTACATTTAGGACATAATTTTCTAACTAATCTTTGACCAACAACAGCATTAACTGAAGGTAATAGTAAGTATGGTTTTATACCCATATCAGTTAAACGTGGAATAACACCAGAAGCATCATTGGTATGAAGGGTAGATAAGACTAAATGACCAGTTAAACTAGCCTGGATAGCTATTTCGGCTGTTTCTAGGTCTCTAATTTCACCAACCATCACAATATCAGGATCTTGACGTAAAATTGATCTTAAACCAGAAGCAAAAGTATAACCTTTTTTAGCATCAATTTGACTTTGATTAATTCCAGTTAATTGATATTCAATCGGGTCTTCTAAAGTAATTATTTTAGTTCCAGGTTGATTTAATTGATTTAAAATAGCATAAAGAGTAGTGGTTTTACCACTACCAGTTGGACCAGTAGTTAATACTAAGCCATTTGGTTTTTCAATTTCTTTTTTTAATATTTTATAGGCTTGCGGACTTAAACCTAAATCATCAAAAGATAATCCCACCGAACTAGATTTTAATAGTCGCATTACAACGCTTTCACCAAAAGCAGTTGGTAAAAAAGAAGCACGAACATCAATATGATCATTTTTTAGAAAAACGGAAAAACGACCATCTTGAGGTTTGTCATCAATATTTATTTTTACCCCAGCTAAGATTTTCATACGAGAAACTATTTTTTTCCATTTATCTTTTTCAATTGTAGCGGCTTCTTGTAAAACGCCATCAATTCTTAATCGAATAACAATATTATTAGATTCAGCTTCAATATGAATATCGCTAGAGTTAGTTTTTAAAGCAGTAGCTAATAACAGAGTAACAATATCTGATATACTTACCTTACTTATTTTATCATTTAAACTTTTGTAATTAGTAATAACATTTTTAAATTTATCTAAATCTTCTTCGGTTATTTCTACTCCTTTAATATTTTCTTTTACTTTAGGAATTATTTTATAGACATTTAAAGCAGACTCTAAACTATTTTTTGAAATTAAAAATAGACTACTAGTAGTAAAATAAGTTTTATTAAGTTCATCAATTATTGATTGAATTTTTTTATTATCAGGATTAGTAGTTCCTAATTTAATTTTATCGCCATCATAAAAAAAACAAACTAATTTTTCCTTAATAGCTATATTTTCTGGTATAAGCAATATCGCTTCATGATCTATTGGAAAGCCAAATAGATCAACATAAGACAAACCCAGTTTCTGGGCTTGAATTTGAGTTTGTTTCTCAATATCTTTATTTTTTATTTCCTGTTGTTTTTTTAATAATTTATCTTGAGTACTATCATTTTTATTGTTTTTAAACAAACTGGAAATTGAATCAAATCCACTCATAAATTTATTTTAATTCTGTATCTTGAAAAATTCTTTCTATTTTACTAGCTTCTTTTTTGTCTCTAAGAGAAATAAATAAATTAGTCCAAGAACTTATTTGGAAAGTATTTAATAAAGCTCCGCTTAATACAGTTAGAGCTATTAAAATTAAAGCTCCAATTATCATAACTGTCCAAAATAGGAATAGGGAAGAAGTCATTAAAACTAAAGCAAAAGCTAGACTGAAAAGTAAATAGAATAGGACAAAAGAAACAAATGATAATAAAATAATAGCTAGAATATTTATTAAAAATAATATTATAGACATTTCAATACTAATTAACCAATTATTTTTAAACAACCTAAAACCTTGTTTTATAGAGTTAAAGAATTTTTTATTTTCAATAATAGAATAAGCAATAGCATATTTTAAGACAAAAGAAAAAACAAGTGATAGTGGTACCGCTACTATATAGACTAAACCAAAAACTAAAGCTAAAACGGCCTGGCTTTTAAAAACTACTGAAACTAATAATAAACTAGTTAGTAAATAAATGATATTTATAACTAAAGAGATAATTATATTCATAGCAAATATTGGCCAAAATTTTTTATTACCAGTTTTAATACCATTTTTTATATTTAATTTTTCTCGACTATTTTTTGATATTTTATTAATTGAATTAATCATTCCAATTTGTGAAACAGTAGCTAACCAGGCAAAAAAAGCTACTAAACCTAAGATTAGAAGAATAATTAATAATAATAATAGAATAGTAGAAGTATCAGTTTTTAATAAATCTAATATATTTTGCCAAGAATTTTTAGAAAAAATTCCAGTATTTACAAAAGTTTTAATACCACTTAAAAAATTTAAACCAGATTCTTGATTTAAAGAACGGGAAAATATTTTTAGTTCCACATTAAAACTTATAAAAGCAGCAAAGAATCCGAAAAACCATAAAAATTTATTTTTCCATGACATTCTCCAAGATTCTTTTAAAATAGCTCGATATGATAGCATATTTTTTTAGTTTAATTCTAAATATTATATTTAAATTATACTCAAATTATAGCATATTTAAAAAAAATGTAAAAGAAAATGTATTTATATATAATATAATATATAAAAAATATATTATATAAAAAAAGGAGCCTTTTTACTGGCTCCACTTATTAGTTATTGGATTAGTCGTCGGGATATGATCCAAATTGTCCTTGATAAGGGACTAGATCGGTTGACTGATATCTGTCTCTATTATTATCATAATAATCGAGACCTCCAGACGTGTTATGACAAAACCCTTTAGAAAATTTTTTTGGAATCATTCTTCTTAAAGAATTTTCTACAAAAAACCTTTTAGCAAAAAATTGATCTCCTTCAATTTTTACAAGTTTTTCAAAATTTTCCGAGTCTTGTTGTCTGAGAATTTGGCTTATAGCTTCATTAACAGTTTTTCTGCTAGTGTAAACTAATTTAGCCATATCTTTTTCCGATAACCATTCTCCTAGATCAGTATTAGAAAATTGAATTTCATCAATTAAATTTTCTAATATCACCTCCACTAGTATAGATGGATATAAGTTATCTTCTACCAGAAGATGCTTATTAGAAGAAGTGATTCTATTAATCACTCTTTCTATTAAATCCAAATCTGTAGAATGATTTAATAACTTTTTTACTAAAGAATTACGGTCAATATTTTCCATCTAATAATGGCCCCGTTAGCTACGGGACAAGAGGGTTTATGGTTTATGATTTATTTACTATTAATTTGTAAAGTACATTTACAAACTGATTTTTTATCATAACATAGTATTAAAATTATGTCAATTAGTTTTTAAATTAAATAAATTAATAAAGAAAATTACAAATTTAAAATTAAGTGAATAGTTTGCCAAAAAGCTATAAATAATATACAATAATTGTATATAATATAGGAATATCTATAATTTTTTGATTTTTAAATAAAATAAAATATAAAAATATGAGTAAAATTAACACAGATAGTAAATTAATTGATGAATTATTGTCTCGAAGTGTAGTAGAAATTTTACCATCTAAAGAATTATTAAAAAAAGAATTAATGTCTGGGCGCCAATTAAAAATATATATTGGAGCTGATCCAACTGGTACCGCCCTACATTTAGGTCATGCTACTAATTATATAATTTTAGAAAAGCTTAGAAAAATGGGTCATAAAATTATTGTTTTGTTTGGTGATTTTACAGCTCGAATTGGTGACCCTACTGATAAATTAGCTGTTAGAACTCAATTAACCGAAGAAGAAGTCAAAAAAAATACTGCTACTTGGATTAGACAATTATTGCCTATTATTAATTTTAATGATCGAGAAAATCCAGTTGAAGTTGTCTATAATAGTGATTGGTTGTCAAAAATGACTTTTGAAGAAGTGTTAAATTTAGCTTCAAATTTTACAGTTCAACGAATGTTAGAAAGAGATATGTTTGAAAAAAGATTAAAAGAAGAAAAACCAATTTATGTTCATGAATTTTTTTATCCTTTGATGCAAGGTTATGATAGTGTTCATTTAGATGTTGACGTGGAAATGTGTGGTAATGATCAAAAATTTAATGCTCTATGTGGACGAACCCTTTTACAACGTTATAAAAATAAAGAAAAATTTGTTTTTATCACCACGCTATTAGAGAATCCAATAACCAAAGAGAAAATGATGTCTAAAAGTTTGGGTACAGGTGTTTTTTTAGACTCTAATAATATTGATATGTATGGCAAAATAATGACTCAAGCTGATGAAAATATTATTCAATTATTTACTGATTGTACTTTTGTTAGTTTAGAAGAAATTGAACAAATGAAACAAAATTTAAAAAATAATACAGCTAATCCTCGAGATTTAAAAATGAAATTAGCCTATGATATAGTTAAAATTTTTCATGGTAAAGATTTAGCTCGTTCGGCTCAAGATTATTTTGTTAATACTTTTCAAAAAAAAGAAATTCCGGCTGAAATATTGGAAATTGAATTACCGGCTGGTAATAAAAAAATTGTTGATTTGTTAATAATTAGTAAATTAGCTGATAGTAAAGGAGAAGCTCGTCGTTTAATCGAACAGGGTGGTATAAAAATAAATGAACAAGTAATTACTGATGTTAATTTAGAAATAGAAGTAGTTAATGGTTTAATTATTAAGCGAGGTAAAAGACAATTTGTTAAAATAAAAGTGGTTTAATAATTATGTGTCTTCAAGAAATAAAAAAAATAATAGCTCAAAAATTAGATATTGATTCTCAGTCTTTAATTTATCCTCAAAATCATGCTTGGGGTGATTTTTCGTTACCAATTTTTAAATTAGCTAAAGAAAATAATTTATCACCTGATCTTATAACTAAAAAATTACAGGATAAAATTTTATCAGATAAAGAATTATCTTCAATATTATTAAAAACAGAAATTGTTGGAGCTTATTTAAATTTTTTTCTTAAACCAGATTATCTAGCTAATAAAATTTTAACTGATGTTTTAAAATATAAAGATAAATATGGTTGGAATAATCTGGGACAAAAGAAAGTAACTGTGTTTGAATTTTCTAATGTTAATACTCATAAAGATTTTCATATTGGTCATTTAAGAAATATTTGTTTTGGTGAGGCTATGGTTAATATTTTTAAAGCTAATGGTTTTTGTTCTTATCCTGTTTCCTATATTAATGATTTTGGTATTCATACCGCTAAAGCTATTTGGTCATATAAAAGATTATATAGCAAAGATTTAAATAAGTGTTATGCTGAAACTGTCAAGCAAATGAATGATAATCCTAAAATAGCGGAGGAAGTTAGTTTGATTATGGCTGATATTGAAAAACATCAAGGTAAAAATTATTATTTATGGAAAAAAACTAGAAGTATAAGTCTAAAAGAATTTAATGAAGTCTATAAAAAAAATAATATAAAATTTAAAAAAACATATTTTGAAAGTCAAGTTATAAATAAAGGATTTAAAATTGTAAAAAAATTAATTGATGATAATATTTTAGTAAAAAGCCAAGGAGCTATTATTGCTGATCTAGAAATATATCAATTAGGAGTTTTACCAATTATTAGACAAGATGGTACGGCTCTTTATCCGGTAGCTGATTTAGCTTTAGCGGAAGCTAAAGAACTTAATTTTAAGGGTTTAAGAGATTCATATATTGTCGTTGATATTCGTCAAAGTTTGTATTTTAAACAATTAGCTAAAATTTTATCATTAGCTGGTTATCAACAAAAAATAAATCATTTACCTTATGAGTTTATAACCTTACCCGATGGAATGATGTCGTCTCGTTTAGGTAATGCTATTTCATATTTTTCTTTATATGAAAAAATTAAAGATTGTTTAATAATTGAGACTAAAAAAAGACATGAGAATTGGAGTGATAAAAAAATAGAAAAAAATTGTCAAAGTTTAGCTGTAGCTATACTTAAATTTGAAATGTTAAAAGTTTCACCCGCTAAGATTATTACTTTTGATATTAATGAAGCTGTTAAATTTGATGGTTTTAATGCTCTATATATCCTATACGGTTTAGTTAGAATAAAAAGTCTATTAAAAAAAGCTAAATTTAAAAATAATAATAAATTCAACGGTAAGTTTTTAGATACTAAAATAGAACAAGATTTAATTTTTCATTTAGCTAAGTATCCAGAAGTGATAATAAGGTCACAACAACAATATGATCAAAGTGAAATAGTTAAATATTTATTTGAACTTTTTCAGATGTTTAATGATTATTATCAACAAGTAAAAATATTATCAGGTGATCCTAAAGTTTTAGATACTCGGTTAAACTTTATTTACTCTTTATCTCTGGTAGCTATAAATGCTTTAAATCTTTTAGGTATTAAACCATTAAATGAAATTTAAAAAAATTAAAATAATAATATGGATAACAAAGAACAAAATAAGATGGATAAAATAATTTCTTTATGTAAACGACGAGGTTTTGTTTTTCCGTCTTCGGAAATTTATGATGGTTTTTCAGCCGTATATGATTTTGGTCCTTATGGTGTGGAATTAGCTAATAATATTAAAAATATCTGGTGGAAAAGCATGACTCAACTTAGAGATGATATTGTTGGTTTAGATTCAGCTATTTTTATGAGTCCTAAAATTTGGGAGGCCTCAGGTCATATTAAAGGTTTCTCTGATCCATTAACCGAATGTAAAAAATGTCATACTCGATTACGTTTAGATACTCTACTGGAAGATTATGGAATTAGAGCTGATGAAAAAATGAGTGAAAAAGAAATTAATAAAATTTTTAATGATAATAAAGGGAAAATTAAATGTCCTAATTGTGGTTCAATTGAAATGAGTGAGGCTAAAAATTTTAATTTATTAGTTAAATCTAATTTAGGAAATTTTACTGGTGATATGGATAAAGATCCGGTCTATTTACGAGGTGAAACTTGTCAGGGAATTTATGTTAATTACAAAAATGTTTTAGATTCAACTCGAGTTAAGATTCCTTTTGGTATTGCTCAAATTGGTAAGGCTTTTAGAAATGAAATTACGGCTCGACAATTTATTTTTCGCACACGGGAATTTGAACAAATGGAAATGCAATATTTTGTTAAACCAAATGATTTTAAAAAATATTATGAAGATTGGAAAAAGATTCGTTTTAATTTCTATTTAGATTTAGGAATTAAAAAAGAAAACCTACAATGGCATCAACATGAAAATTTAGTTTTTTATGCTAAAGAAGCTTATGATATTGAATATAATTTTCCTTTTGGTTTTAAAGAATTAGAAGGTCTTCATGTTCGTGGTGATTATGATTTAAGTCAACATAGTAAATTTTCTGGTCAAGATTTAAGTTATTTAGATCCAAGTGATAATAAAAAATTTATTCCCTATATTATTGAAACTTCAGCTGGGGTTGGTCGAACTTTTTTAGCAGTTTTAACTGAAGCCTACGGGGAAGAAAAAATTGATGATGATATTAGAATAGTTTTGAAATTAAATCCAATAATTGCTCCTATTAAAGTAGCAGTTTTTCCATTATTAAAAAATAAATTAGAATTAGTAAATAAGGCTAAAGAAATATTTGATATGTTAAAAAAAGAATGGCGTTGTGAATTTGATGATAATGGTAATATTGGTAAACGTTATCGTCGTCAAGATGAAATTGGTACTCCTTATTGTCTAACTATTGATTTTGATAGCTTAGAAAACAATGATGTAACTATTAGAGATCGAGATACTATGGAACAAAAAAGAATTAAAGTAGATGAATTAATTAATTATTTAAAAAATAGATTATAATACTTAAAATAGAGAAAAAGATAAAAAAAGTGCTTAAAATAAGCACTTTTTTGTATAATAGGCTATCTCTTGACAAAATCTTTTTTAAGTGCTAATATTTAGCATTAAAAATGTTCATTGACAATGTCGTTAATACTACTAGGTTAATACTTAAAAGACCTTTATTTATAGAGATTTTTTAAGTATTAACCTTTAATTAATAATTTAAAAAATAGTATTAACCAAAAAATAAAAAAAGATGGAAACACATTATCAAAAAGGCTTTGACAGAGATGGCCGAGCATTTACTAGTGAAAGTAAAAGAGACACCAATTGGGGTCTTATCATTGCTTTAATTGCATGCGGAATTTTAGTAATTGCTTTTGCAATTAATATTGCAAAAAATTATTATGAGGACAAATTTCAAAATGAAAAAGAGAAACTTGAAATGACAAAAAAGAGTAACCAAACTCCAAACGTAATCGTAAAACAAGCACCAGTTCAACAACCGCAACAACCGCAACAACCTATTATTGTCATGGCTGGGCCTGATCAACAGTCTACTGTTACCCCCGCCGTTACGGAAAAAACGGGAAAAAATGAAGAAGGTGATGCTTTAGAAGCTCTTCTTAAAATAATTAAGGCAACTAAAAAAATAAGTGAATAATCATCTTAAAATTAACTTGTAATGAAAAAATTATTAGCAATTATTTTATTGAGCTTGAGTGCCATGTTCGCGTTCGCTCAAAATGCCGAAACAAAACCTTCAAAATCACTTGGTGATTTTCAAATTGAAATAAAAAAATTCTATTTGAATGTTTCAATTGAAAATCAATCGATTGTGAAGGATTTAATTCTGAGACCCAATGATGATTACAAGGATATGTATTTATCCGGAAATTGGGGAACCATAAAGGACAAGATATCTTTTTATAACGACATTAAAACCCAAACTGTTGCCTTTGTCTTTGTAGCAAGAGTTGTAAACATCGGCGGTGTTTATAAACTTTATGAAGAAGGTAAGGATGTCGGTGCATTATTAAAGAGTGATTTGTTCTCGGATGTAAAAACCAAAAAAATTTTATGCCAGGCGGAGTTTAAAAATTCTGCCGGACAAACTATTAAACAAAATTTAGAAATAAATTTTGAAAAAAATAGTAAAGAAAATGGCAATGAAGTTTTTGCTAAAGCTATTATCTCCGACGAAAATTTAGGTTTAAATGTTGTGTCCCTGAAGGTCAACACTGAAGATATGTTATTTAAATTCTCATTAAAAAATGAAGAATTTGGTATCAATATGGTGATTGACCCAAATAAACCTGCCAAGGAAGTAAAAGCTTTGGCTGGCAAATCTATTCCTGATGGTGTTTATACATTCATTTGCCGAATGGGCTTACCTAATGGTATAGCTAAAGAAGAGAAAATTGAAGCTTTTGTTGCTGGCAACGAAATAAGTATTAGTCCCAATTCGTTCAATCCGTTAGTATTTACTAATGGTGATTATGGCATAGCCAATTTTAAAAAAGGCATAAGTCTGGTTAAAGTAATTAATAGTCGTTCAACGGCTATAACAGTATTTATTCCAGCTGATTATGCTAGTGTTGCCAATCGGAACATTGAGAGTTCTATTCAAACAGAAGCTTTCTCAAAACAAGGATCGGGTTGGAAATCGTATGTTGTACCAGCTGGAGGAAGTATTAAGATGAAGTTGAAAATTTCTTCTTTTCCGATTATCATTTACGATCTAAATCGGAAAACTTCGGAAATAATCCAGGTTGGGTTAGTTTCCAAAAATTTTCAAATTCTTACTCTAGGGTGGGGAGATTCCTTTTCTCTTAAATAAATTCAAAAAAAGATTTTATGTGAGGGTATTTACTTTAATAAGTAGATGCCCTTTTTTTAATACCCTTTTTTATTTGACCCACCCTATTTTTTTTGATATAATTGTAATAGATAATCTATATTTAAAACACATAAAAAGCTAAGAAATTGGCTTTTTATATATGATAAAACTATGAATATTTCATATTTCGGACATTCTTGTTTCAAGATAGAAGAAAAAATAAATGGTGAAAATATTGTATTGGTAACTGATCCATTTTCTAAAGAAATTACTTCCTTAAAAGTACCAAATATTGAAGCTGATATTGTTACAGTTAGTCATAATCATAAGGATCATAATAATGTTGATGCTTTACGAGCTAATCCTTTTGTTATTGATACCGCGGGTGAATTTGATATTAAAGGAGTAATTGTTGAAGGTATTTATTCTTACCATGATAATAAAAAAGGAGCAGAACGAGGTAATAATATTATTTTTCGTTTTGATATTGAAGGATTAAGTTTAGTTCATTTAGGTGATTTAGGTGATGTCCTTGATAATAAACAACTAGAAAAAATTGGGGGAGTTGATGTTCTATTTATTCCTGTTGGTGGTAAATATACTTTAGATGCTAAAAAAGCTGTAGAAGTTATTTCTCAAGTTGAACCTCGAATTGTTATCCCAATGCATTACAAAAACAAAGATGTAAGAATAGATTTAGATGATGTTGAAAAATTTGTTAAAGAATTAGGAATTGCTCCAAGTTATGAAGAAAAATTAAAATTAAATAAAAAAGATTTACCGAGCGAAGATATGCGTTTGGTTATATTCAAATAATTATAATAATTTAAAAAATATGATTAATCCAAAAAAGGAACAAACTTTTGTTATTTTAAAACCAGATGCTATTCAAAGAAGTATGATTGGAGAATTAATTTCTCGAATTGAAAAAACTGGTTTAAAATTAGTAGCTTTGAAAATGATAAATGCCACCGAAGATCAATGTTGGAAGCATTATAATAAAGATGATAAATGGTTTTTAGAAAAAGGTCAGAAAATTGTTGATAATATGACCAAGGCTGGTTTACCAATAGAAAAAGAAGCCATTGAATATGGACGTGATATAATCGAAGCTTTAGTAAAATTTATGACTTGTAGTCCAATAATTCCGATGATTTTTGAGGGTAATAAAGCAGTGGGTATAGTTAAAAAAATAGTTGGTGGAACCGAACCTTTAACTTCTGATGTTGGTACTATTAGAGGAGATTTGACTTTAGATTCTTATGAGTTAGCTAATTTTGATGGTCGAGCTATTAGAAATTTAATTCATTGTTCTGATGAAGTAACTGAAGCTCAAAGAGAAATAGCTATTTGGTTTAATCAAGATGAAATAAAAAAATATCGTTTAGTTTCAGAACAAATTCTATATGATATTAACTTAGACGGTATTAAGGAATAAGTTTATATAATTTTTTATGGAAAAAGAAAGTTGGCAAAGTAAAATTAAAAGAGTTATTAAAGAAAAAGATGGTAGTTTTTACCTAATGATTTTTGTAATCTTTTTTACTTTATTAACTATATTTTTATGGGCCAGTAATTTAAAAATAGTTTTTTCCAAAGATAGAATTGATAATAATAAAAAAAGTATAGATGTATCTGATTCTAAAAAAGATGTGAAAGATGCTTTAAGCGATGTTTTAACAGCTATGAATAATATAGATACAATTACCGCTTCATCTTCTAATACTTCTTCAGATTTATTAGTAGAAGAAAAAGATTTAGAAAAATTAAAAGAAGCTTTAAACGAAAAACTTGATCAAAAAAATTTAGCTAGTAGTAGTTCTTCAACTATTCCCGTTATTTCGCAAGAATTAGATGATAGTGAACAAGAAATTGCTGAATTAAAATTAAGAATATCGGAATTAGAAGAAAAATTAAATGATTAATAATATTAAATAATTATAAAATGAAAAAAGCAGAAAATAAAAAAAGATTAATAAAAAAAGATACCAAAAAATCAGTTTCTGATAAAAATACTCCATTAGAAACTAATATAGTGGAAGAAGATGAGGTTATAAACGATAATGGTCGTCATAAAACTAAATATGGTTTAGTTCAACTTCAAGCTATTGGTGAAGAAATGAGCACTTCATATTTGGATTATGCTATGAGTGTTATCGTGTCTCGAGCTTTACCAGATGTTCGTGATGGTTTAAAACCAGTTCATCGTCGTATCTTGTATGCGATGTGGGATATTGGTTTAAGACCAAGTGGTAAATTTAGAAAATCAGCTACAGTGGTGGGAGAAGTTTTAGGTAAATATCATCCTCATGGTGATACTGCTGTTTATGATTCTATGGTGAGATTAGCTCAAGATTTTTCCATGCGTTATCCTTTAGTTCGTGGTCAAGGAAACTTTGGTTCAATTGATGGTGATGGAGCAGCCGCGATGCGTTATTGTATTACCGGTGATAGTTTATTATTAACTGATAAAGGTATAGTTGAGATATCTTCTTTATCTAAAAAAAGTGAAGAGAATATTAAAATAAATATTTTAAATTATAAAGGGGATAATAAACCAGCCATTAAATTTTTTAATTCTGGTCAGCATCAAATTATAAAAATAAATACTGAGCAAGGTTATGAAATAAAAGGATCAATTAATCATCCGCTTCTTTTATGGGGTTTAAATGAATTTGGTCAACCTTATTTTTATTGGAAAACTTTGGAAAATATTAAAAAAGACGATTATGTAGTTCTTAATCGTAATTTTTCGTTATTTTCTAAAGAAGATTTAAATTTAAAAATATTTCAGCCTAAAATTAATAATAAAAAAACTGATCAAGTAGTATTGCCTGATAAAATGAATAAAGATTTAGCTTTTTTATTAGGAGCTTTAGTAGCCGAAGGTAGTTATCATCAAGGACAAATTTTATTTTGTAATTCTGATTTAGTTTTTTATAATAAAGTAAAAAATATAGTTTTAAAACAATTTCCCGGAGCAAAATTATATGAAAGAAAAATAACTGGAAATTGCTTAGAATTTAGTATTTATCAACAACAAATAGTTAATTTTTTGAAAAATATTGGATTATTTACTAATGTTAGAACTAAAAAAGAAATTCCTTTTTCGGTTTTAAAATCAAGTAAAATGGTTTTAAGTATGTTTTTACAGGCTTTATTTGAAGGTGATGGTTCTGTTAGTTATAAAATTGATGCTCGTCATGGTGGGAAATCAATTGAATTGAACTATAATTCTAAAAGTAAAAAATTAATTGATCAATTAAAAACAGTATTATTAAATTTTTCTATCATTACTACTTCACCTTATCAAGATAAAAGAAGTACTTGTTATAAATTAATAATTTCTGGAACTGAAAACATATTTAATTTCTATAAAAATATAAATTTCTTTTCTGATAGAAAAAGAAAGATATTAGCTCAAATTAAAAAAATAAATTTAACTTGTTTAAGCCAAACTGACTATATTCCTTTTTTAAATGATTATTTAAGATCTAATTATTCAAATAGTTTTATAAAAAGAAATAATTTTGATCGTTATAATAGTTTAATTAAAAATATTAAAAAATTAAAAAGCATTTTAAACCCAAGTGATTTTAAAATGCTTAATTATTTATTAAAAAATGCATATTTTTTTAATCAGGTAAAAAATATTGAATATTTAAAAAATAAAGAAAATGTTTATTCTATAAAAGTTAATAGTTCGTGTCATTCTTTTGTGGCTAATGGTTTTATTAATCATAATACTGAAGCTAAGTTATCAGCTATAACTGAAGAATTAATTTTTGATATTGATAAAAATACTGTTAACTTTATTCCAAACTATGATGGTTCACAACAAGAGCCTCAGGTTTTACCAGCAAAATTACCTAACCTATTATTAAATGGTTGTATGGGTATTGCTGTTGGTATGTCAACTAATATTCCTACTCATAATTTGAAAGAATTAACTTCAGCTATTAATCTATTATTAGATAAACCAGAATCAACCGTAGAAGATTTAATGGAATTTGTTAAAGGACCAGATTTTCCAACCGGAGGTATAATCTATGATCAAAAGGATATTTTAAATGCTTATGCTACGGGTAAGGGTGGAATCGTTACTCGAGGTCGAGCTGATATTTCTGAGGATAAACATGGAAATTTTCAAATAATTATTACTGAATTACCTTATCAAGTTAATAAAGCAACTTTAGTTGAAAAAATTGCTGATTTAATAAAAGAAAAAAAGATTGAAGGGGTAAAAAGTTTAAGAGATGAATCTGATAAAGAAGGAATTAGAGTTGTTTTAGATTTAAAAAAGGATTCTTATCCTAAAAAGATTTTAAATAGTTTATACAAAAACACATCTCTACAAAGCACTTTTCATGTAAATATGTTAGCTTTAGTTGATGGAATTCAACCTAAAGTTTTAACTCTAAAAATGATTTTAGAGGAATATATTAAACATCGAGAAGAAGTTGTTTATCGTCGTACCGAATTTGAATTAAATAAAGCTAAAGATCGGGCTCATATTTTATCAGGTTTAATGATTGCTTTAAAAAATATTGATGAAGTTATTAAAACTATTAAAGCTTCTAAAGATAAAGAAGTAGCTAAACTTAATTTGATAAAGAAATTTAAATTATCTGAACGTCAAGCTATTGCTATCTTAGAGATGAAATTACAAAGTTTAGCTAATTTAGAAAGAACAAAAATTGAAGATGAATTAAAAGAAAAATTAAGAATTATAAAAGAATTAGAATCAATCTTAGCTTCTAAAATCAAAATAAGAAAAATTATTAAAGATGAAACTACTGAATTAGGAGAAAAATTTGGTGATGAACGTCGAACTCAAGTAGTAGCTCATGGAGTTAAAAATTTTAATATTGAAGATTTAGTTCCTAATGAAGAAGCTATGGTTATGATGACTCGCGATGGTTATATTAAACGAATTGATCCAGATATTTTTAAAGTTCAAGCTCGAGGTGGAAAAGGAGTTATTGGTTTAACTACTAAAGAAGAAGATTTAGTTGAGTTTATGTTTATTACTCAAACCCATAATGATATATTATTCTTTACTACTAAGGGTCGAGTTTTTCAATTAAAAGCTTATGAAATTCCTCAAGCTTCGCGAACAGCTAAAGGAACTCCAATTGTTAATTTCTTGCAATTAGTTAGTGGAGAACAAATTACATCTATTTTACCACTGGATAAAATATCAAGTTATAATTATTTATTCTTTGCTACTGAAAAAGGTTTAGTTAAGAAAGTTAAAACTGATGCCTTTGCTAATGTTAGACGTAATGGTTTAATTGCTATTAAGATAAAAAGTGATGATAAATTAATTTGGTGTAAGCCAAGTTCAGGCGCTGATCAAATTAGTTTAATAACAGCTAATGGTCAAGCTATTCGTTTTGCTGAAAAAGAAGTTCGAGATATGGGACGTAATGCTTCAGGGGTTAGAGGTATAAAATTAAAAGCTAAAGATATTGTAGTTGGCATGGGAATAATTAAAACTGATAAAGACGCTAAACGTCATTATCAAATTTTAACTATTATGAGTAAGGGTTATGGCAAACGAACTGATTTAAATTTATATAAAGTCCAGGGTCGTGGCGGTAGTGGTATTAGAACAGCTAAAGTTAGTGATAAGAGTGGTAAAATTAGTAATGCTTTTGTCGTTAATAAAGATAATATGGATGAAAAAGATTTGATTATTATATCCAATAAAGGTCAGGTTATAAGATTACCATTTAAATCTATCAGTGAATTAGGTCGTGATACCCAAGGAGTTAGAATTATGCGTTTTAAAGATGATGATGATGGTGTGGCTAGTGTTACTTATGTTTAAAAATAGCTTAAGTTAAATAAAAGAACAAAAAACCCTTAAAATAGGGTTTTTTGTTTTT
>DAONEH010000005.1:0-5073 GCA_035402985.1 bacterium
TTAAAACAATAAATCTAGAATCAAATAATTCTCTTTTAAAAAATATTAAAGCTACAACTAAAACAAAACCAGCCGAACAAGCTAAGAAAACACGATAAATTTCTTGGCTAAGATGACGTTTTCTAATTCGATATAAGCTAGAAAAAGCAAAAATTATTATCCAAAAGAAAGCAATAAAAAAAACAGCCCTAAGATATTCTGGAAAAGGTAAATTGAAGATTATAGGACGAATACTAATAGTAAAATTAGAGAATCTAATAAAATAAGCTGAAATACCAGCTAGAACTAATAAAATATAATCAAAAGGAACAAGAATTAAAGAAAAGAATAATTCTGTTTTTTTCATAAAGACACATAAATATTAATTAAAAAAATTAAACCAAAAAATAAGCCGGATTCTGTCCAAGGTTAAAACCTCTGGATGGTCATTTATCTAGGTCTGACGTTACCGACAGACTCGTGCGAGCTACTTTTCGTCATACCAAAAGGTATGGTTTGCTCTTGCTCTCTGACAGGGTTTACCAAACACCTTTGTCACCAAAGGGTTAGAATTATAGTTATAAATAACATTAATTCACTTTTCACCTTTCCCTCAAAAAATGAGGTAGTATTGTCTCTGTGGCACTTTCCCTATTTAATTAATTACTCAATTAAACGGTGGACGTTATCCACTGTCAACTATTGAGAGTCCGGACTTTCCTCTATAAAGACTAATAAATAGCCTTTACAGTAACCATCTATTTAGTTTAATTATACTGGGATATTAACAAAGAATGACCTTTTAGTCAAATAAAAAAGATAATTTATTTTAAGCTTTAATCAAATTATTTAAAAAAATATTATTATTTTAATTTAGAAATTAAATCTTCTGGTTTTTTTATCACACCACAAAAAAGGATATGTCTACAAAGTTCAGGATCTTTATCTGATAAAGCATAGATTGGTTTATTCAAAGCAACTGCATATCCAATTTCTAAGGTTGTACCAACTCCTGAATAACCATCTTTATTAAAAACAAAAACAACATCAGCTAATTTTATTTTATTAAAATGATCATATGTTAATCCCATGGCTACAAATTTTTTATCAAATTCATGAATTCTTGACCAATCACCACCCGAAGATCTATAGAAATTAGGAAAATAAACTTGAGCTCCTAATTTTTCAAGCTTCTGTTTAAATAATTTTGCTTCTTTTGCAAAACGACTACTACCACAAATTACAATTGATTTCATATTTTTTTATTAATTAATAGTATATTTAGGCACTCGAATTAAAAATTAAAATTATTTATTATCAGAAATTATCATTGCTAACTACTTGCCATTAGCCTCATTAATAAACAATTTCTCCATTTGATCTAATTCTTTTCCATAAACCGAAAAGAATATATTTTTAAAATCTGGGTAATAATAAGCATTATTAAGAGATCTTAACAATTGATTAATCTTAACAATTGAATATTTATCAACTAAAAATTTAACAAACAGAGCAGCCACAGTATAGGCACCATAATTTACGTTATTATCCCAATCGGCCGGAGTACTTAATTTTTGACAAAAATTTTCCTCAAAATAAACAGGACTATTTTCATTTTGGTGCTGTTTAGCAACATAAGCCGCGAGACCTTCATTTAACCATTTTGGAACTGACTTACCATTAGCTAAACTATTAACAAATAAATGAGTAAATTCGTGTTTTAAAATCTGTAAAAACTCACTTTTATTATGACTACTTTCCTTCTCCATAGATAAAGGACTTAAGATGTCTATTTCACTATTACCAGAAGTATTGGCAACCAACCAATCAGCTGTTTCCATGCCTAATTGTTTATTAAATTCATCTCTAGTTTTATAAACACGAACAATCACATCAGGAATTTCTAATTTAAAAAATTTATACGAAAAATCAAAGGCTGTGAAAACCTCCTTCTCTATTTGTTCTAAATTGTCACCGGTATAAATTATTTTAAGCATATAGAAATAGTATAAACAATATTTTAAAAAAAATAAAGGCAAGGAATTGTTATTCTTTGCCTAATAAAGATTTTACTACCGTTTACTTATTACAGTGATTATCACACTGACGGCAGCTTACACACTGACAACCATTAAAAAAACGTAGACTAATAACTTCAACTGGTGACATTTTGTCACCACTTGAAATCCTTCATTTCTAAGTCTTTCCAATAACTTGTTCTAATATATATTTCTATAAATTCAATACTTTAATTTGTCTAAAATGTATACACCTAAAACATTTCAAAAAAAACCTTTTGATTACTATATAAATATTCAATTTCAGCTGAATTAAGTGTTCCATTCCAAAGACCTAATTCATCTATTAATAAATCATCTCCCTGGCTACTTATTATTAACCTATCAATTAAAGACGAATTTAACCAATTTCTATTCCAATAACCATATAATTTACCATCAATATATAAATTTAATTGAAGATGATAGGAATCATAAGCTAAAACAGCTTGATGCCATAAATTATCATTTTCAACAACAGAAATATTATCATTAATATTAACTTTAAAATTTAAATTATTAAAATAATAATAAAAATTATCACGACTTAAATTAAAACCAAATATATTTTGATCTGTACTCATTAATTTTATAAAAAACTCAGAAGTAGTTTGAATAAAATTATTTTTCCACCAAAAAGATAAAGACATATCTTTATAGTAAAAAGGATACAAGAATTGAGCTGATACCCCCTCGTCTCCCGCCATGATACTTATATTATTATTTCCATTTTCGTTTATAACTCTAGAACTAGAAGATAAATTTAAATGACTTAAACCAAAAATATCATAAGCTAAATTACCGGCATATTCATCAAAATTCCAATAATTAGTTAACTCAGCTTTTCGAATTGATACTGGGCAACAATTTACTGAATTTAATGGTAAATTAAAATTATAAATTTGAGCAATCTCTTCTTCGTTTAAAGCTCGATTAAAAATAGTAATTTCATCCATTAAATTATAACCATTATCACCCTTAACTTTAAAAGTATCAGCTGTGGTGAAAAATCCACTTTCCATGTTTTTACGATATATTTCTACACCATCTCGATAAAAAGCCCAATAATTTAAATTTTTATTAACCACCCAGGTAAAGAGATGCCAAGTTTGATCTTGGGGCCAAATAACTTCTCTAAATCTAACACTAGGATTCATACCAACAATATTACGTAAATCAGAATAAGTTGGATATAATTTTACAGTAAAAAATTCTCCACTAATTGAATTAGAAAAAACAATTTCTGGTCGAGAATTATTCATAATATTTTGATAATAATATGAAATAGCAAAATTATTAGAATCAAATGATGGGTCTAATTGAGCTATCATATGATTTTGGTCAAAAAATTGTTTTACTCCACAACCAAATTTACCTTCCTGCCATATAAAATTAATTTCAGAACTTTGATTATTTATGAAATCATAAGTAGTTGTTCCCTCACATTCATCAAAATGCCAAGAATGAATAATATTATCTAAATACAGACCGGGATCAATACAATAACCAGAAATTAAATCATCAGCATAAATTATTTCATTATTATTTTCTTCTTCATTATTATCCACTTCTTCATCAGTAGTCGTATTATTTTCTTCGTTGTTGTTTATAATAGTTGAGGTATTACTACTAGTATTATTTTCTTCATTATTTATAATAGTAGAAGTATTAATTAAGTTTTCATCAGTCGTTGAATTATTACCTACTAAAACAAAATCAAAACTATTATTTTTACTATTAAAAGAATTACCCAAAGAAAAATGATTACCAAAAATTGACATATCATTAGCCGTAGAAGTTGCTAATGCTTTTCTAGTTAAAACATGATTATCTAAAATTTCAGAAGCTGGTGATAAATAATAATAAAGTGCTTGACCATAACCAACTTTATCAATAATATCAACATCATTATCGTCTGATACGGGATCATCACTCAAATAAACAGTATAAGCATCACCAGTTAAAGAAAAATTACTTTTACTAGAAATAGCTTGAGCTTTAGCTTTTATCTCTAACGAAGAGCTAGCTCGAGCAATCATGTATTTACTATAAGGATTAATAATTACTCCACCTGGATACGAACCATCGTCTAAATTGCCTAAACGCATCATTAATGATGGTTTAATAGTAGTTTTTGTCTTATATAATCTAATACCAGCCGTTGATAAATTAATAGAAGAAGAACCAGAATTATATAGTTCAATATAATCATCGGTTAAGGTAGTATAAATACGACTAAGGAGTAAAGAAGAAATTAAATTATCATTAACAGAATTATCACTTACTGAAATTTCTTCTAACTCACTAGATGTATTATTATCAGTGGAAGTAGAAGTGGAATTAATATTATTATCAGTGGAAGTAGAAGTAGAAGTAGAACTATTATTATTTTCATTAGTAGATGTATTATTTTCTTCACTAGAATTATTATTATTTTCATCATCAATATCATCTTCATCAATTAAAGAAATTAAAACAAAATCAAATCTATTATTATTACTATCATAAGCATTACCTAAAGAAAAATGATTACCAGCTTCAATCATATCTAAAGCTGTAGAATTACTTTTAGCTTTTCTCACTAATAAACAATCATCTAAAATTTCAGAAGCTGGATATTTTTCAAAATACAGGGCTTCACCATAACCAACTTTATCAATAATATCAACATCATTATCACTTGAAACTGGTCCTCGACTAAGATAAATAGTATAACCATTACCACTAAAGGTAAAATTACTACGATTTGCTATAGCTTGAGCTTTAATTTTTAAATCATTATCAGCTGTTGTTCTTACTATTAAATATTTACCATGAGATTTAATAATTACTCCACCTGGATACGAACCATCATCAATATTACCAATACGCATTACAAAAGCTGGCGTAGCACTAGTTTTAGTTTTTGATAATCTAAAAGAAAATTCTTCTAAATTAATATCAACTTCTGTCGGATTATAAAGTTCAATATAATCATTATTAAGAGTTGAATAAATTCGACTAATTACAATTTGATTAGCTAAATTAGAATAATAAT
>DAONEH010000005.1:5173-48423 GCA_035402985.1 bacterium
TCCTCTTCATTGTTTTCATTATTATCTAAAGAAACATCATTTTCTTCTTCTTGATTATTATTTTCATTTTCTGGATTAAAAATAGTAATATTTTTATCATCAATAGTAATAGAACTTTTAATTTTGCCTAAAATAATTTTATTAACTTTAGATACGGGAGTAGCCTCAATAATATTTTCCAGACTCCCAGTTGCTAATTTATTATCCGGTAATAAATTATCAGTTATTTCAGATGATGAAGTATTATCTGATAGCGTATCATCAAGTTTAACTAATTCTGTAGAATCTTTATCACTTATATTATTAATAACCCTTTTGATGATTGAAATGGGATGATTAATAAAAGTCCATTTAAAAATTAAATTAATTTCAGGAATATCACCTCTAATTTCACTATCACTAAAACCACTAGATAATTCAATATCTACCTCTACGTCTTTTAAACTATTTTGATAATATTGAGTTAATGGAAAAAAGAAATAACGTTCATTATTATGTTCTAATCCAGCATTAAATCCCCAAATTTCTGGTAAAGGAATTAAAGTTTTTTTCCAGGCTGAAATTTTAGAAAATTCTAAATTTTTTGATAAACAATCACCTGTTTTTTTATTTAAAATACTAAAATTATCAAAACCATCGGGTGTAATATCAATAGCATAATAATCAGGATCATATTCTAAATTAGACAAGTCTAAAGGATTAAAAATATTAGCACTTTCATAAATTTTTTCTGTTAAACCCACACAAGTCCAATCACCACTATTTGGTCCTTTTTGAACATTAAAATCAAAATCGTAAGATAAATTATTATTAGCTAAAGTTTTAGCTAATTCCGCTACTTTTATTCTTTGAGTTTCACTTAAATTTTTAGGAATTTTAGCTCCCAATAATCTTTCATCATTATATGAATTTAAAAAATATTTAGCTGGAACTTTTATAAGTCCATCTGGCATAGCTTCCACAATATAATCAACCCCATCTTCTTCTCCAATATAAATAGCTACATGTCCAGTATATAAACCATTTATTATTTTATTTTTTATTGTTATTAAATTTTCGGTATTATAGCCATATAAATTACCACCACCAGAAGTACGAAATAAAAGAGTACCAACAGGCATTGCTTGACTTGGTTTAACACAAAAAAGACTTAAAACTAAGGCGCTTATAATAAGCGCCATTTTCTCTCTAAAATACATAGACCGAAAATTAATTTATATTTAAATCATGGTTTTAACCAATTCCTTATTGTTGTTGATAATAATAATTCCAATCACCTTCGCTTATAACTGGTAATTCATATTTTTCTAATACATAATTATTAAAAATATCAATAATTAAATAACGAGTAAAAATATCAATTTCACCACTAGTTACTAATTTTTCAAATAATTTATAAACTTCAGTATTTTGATTATTTTCTAAAAAAGAAGCTAATATAAAAACACATAAACGTCGCACTGTAAAACTAGCATCCGTTCGACGTAAAATATTTTCTAATGAATTAACTAAAACTACTTGATCTAAATCACTTTTAGACATATTAGCCCCAATAATTCTTAAAGTCTCAGCTAAAATTACCATTTCTTTTTCATTTTTTAAAATACTTAAATAAAAATCATTATTATCACTATCTAATAAAGATAAATTGTGTAAAGTTGTAATTTTATCAGTCGTAGAATATAAATTATTCATATAAATATTTTTAAAATAATTAGCATTATTATCTTGATCTAAATAATCTTTAAAATAAAAAATAAAAATTTTTTTTATTTCTAAATTACCTGTATCATTTCTTAAATATATATTAATATCAGTTATAAAATTAGAATCAGCTGGTAATTTAGCCATTGATAAAATTTTAATAATTTCAATTCTCCAATTTAAATTTTCATTTTCGTTAAATACGATATTTGATAATTTACTAAAAAAATTAGATTGATTTATATTAACTAAAATACTAGAACGATAAATTGTTTTTTCTAAATAACATTCTTCATGACAATATGGTTGATTATAAACTAAAACAGCTAAACGATTTAAAGCAATAATAGCTTCTAATTTTTTAGGCCAAATTCGCCACCAAGAACCATATAAACTTAAAAATAAAAAGCTAATTATAATAAGTATTGTAATTATTAACGAACAAACAATAATTATTCTCTTAGAAAAAAATTCTCTAATTTTTTTAAAAAAACATTTATTAATTTTCATATTACTAATTTAATTTAAAATCGTCTTTCGGCGTAATTATTTAAATAATTCTTATCATCTTTATCTAAAAGAATTTAGACAATAAAACTAATAATAATCACGCCGAATATAGCTATAAGGTCTAGGAAACTTTTCGATCCAAAAAGCGCTAAACCCTTTTAATTTTAAACTATATAAAAAAAGACGAACTAATGTTTTGACAATAACAAAAGAGCCTTAACGGCTCTTTAAATTATTTTTAAATTTAATATAATTACTAATTAAAGATTAAGTAATTCTTCTAAATATTCCCGAGAGTTAGATAAACGTGGAATTTTATTTTGTCCACCTAACTTATTCTTACTCTTCAACCAATCATAAAATAAGTTTTCTCTAGCTACAATAACCTTAGGTCTATCCAAAATTAAATTATTATACCTCTTAGCCTCATAATCAGAATTTAGATTCTTTAATTCTTTATCTAATTCATCCACAAAAAAATCTAAATCTTCTGGCTTCTTAGAAAATTCAATAATCCATTCATGCCCACCACGATTACAATTTTCCATAAATATTGGAGCCACAGTATATTCTGAAATAATTGCTCCACTTTTTTTACTAGCTAAATGCAGGGCGGTATCAGTGTTAGCTACCATTAATTCCTCACCAAAAACATTAATAAAATGTTTAGTTCGACCTGAAATCTTTATTCTAAAAGGTTGTAATGATGTAATCTTGACGGTATCACCAATTAAATAACGCCATAAACCCCCATTAGTAGATATGAGCAAAGCATAAGTTTTATCAAGTTCTACTTCTGATAAAATCTTAGTTTGAGGATGCTCTTTGTCTAATTCTTCTAAAGGAATGAATTCATAAAAAACACCACTATCTAAAACAAGTAACATATCATCACGAGACAAGTCATCGTTTAAAGCAAAAAATCCTTCCGAAGCATTGTATGTTTCTAAATACTTCATTTGCTTAGAAGGTATAATTTTTTCAAATTGAGCACGATATGGTGTAAAACTTACTCCCCCATGAATAAATAATTCTAAATTAGGCCAAACTTCTAAAATATTATTTTTCTTTGTTATCTCTAATACTTTATTTAAAACAACTAAAGTCCAAGATGGCACACCAGCTAAAGATACAATATTCTTAGGAATAGTATCTAAAGCTATAGCTTCAACCTTCTTTTCCCATTCATTAAGAAGGGCGACTGACATTTTTGGTGAACGAAATATTTTAGCCCACCAAGGTAAACTATTTATTAAAATAGCTGAAAGATCTCCACAAAAAATATCACTTGAATTTTGTCTAGTCATAAAAGAACCAGCCACGCTTAAAGTTTTTCCAGAAAATAATTTAGAATATGGATTTTGATCTAAATACAAGACAATAACATCTTCCCCTCCTTTGTAATGACATTTTTTTAAAGCATCTTTAGTTACTGGAATATTTTTACTTTTACTATTAGTAGTACCAGAAGATTTAGCTATCCATTTTATTTTTCCTGGCCATAAAATATTCTTTTTATTTTCTATAGCTAAATCAATATACTCTACTAGTTTTTCATAACTAGAAATAGGAACATTATTTTGCCATTCTTCTATCGCTTGAGGAAATTCTTGTTGAGATATTTTATTATAATTATATTTTTTTCCCCAAAGAGTATTCTTAGCTTTTTTTAATAAATAAAAAAACACTTGCTCTTGCGCCAAGAGTGGTTTAGCTTTAAATAAATTTATCTCCCGGTAACGGGAGATAAATCTTAGTTTAAGAAATTTGTTTATAGAAAACATACTTAGTTTTCTTTTATTTTTTTCGGTTTTTTACTAAAGCCAAAAATATAAATAATTTCTAAAATAGCTAAAGAATTTACTAAAAATAAAACAATAAACCAAGCTTTATGATTATTACGAGCTGATCGCCATAAAGCAATAGCTGACCATGGCAAAGTCCAAATAATTGCAACAAGAATAACCCAAGAATTGTTAATTAAAAATTGTTCCATACTTTTTTTATATTAATTTTAAAACTAATTAAATTTAAAATTCAGCATTATTAGGAGTACGAGGAAATGGTATTACATCCCTAATATTAGCCATACCAGATAAATACATAATGGCTCTTTCAAAACCTAAACCAAAACCAGCATGCTGTATTGAACCATATTTACGTAAATCCAGATACCACCAATAATCCTCCGTTTTAAGCCCTAATTCCGCCATACGACCCTCTAAAACCTCTAAACGCTCTTCTCGCTGGCTTCCACCAAGTAATTCGCCTATTCCTGGTACTAATAAATCAGTGGCCGCTACGGTCTTACCATCATCATTTAAACGCATATAAAAAGCTTTAATTTCTTTAGGATAATCAGTTAAAAAAACTGGCCCTTTAACAACTTTATCAGTTAAATATCTTTCATGTTCAGTCTGTAAATCAATTCCCCATTTAACTGGATAAGAAAATTTTTCTCCTGATTTTTCTAAAATTTCAATAGCTTCAGTATAAGTCATTCGTTTAAATTCTGATGTTAATAATTTTTGTAAACGATCTAATAAAGTTGGATCAATAAATTTATTAAAAAATTCCATTTCTTCTGGTAATTCTTTTAATACATAAGAAATTAAATATTTCATCATTTTTTCAGCTAAAATCATATCATCATTTAAATCAGCAAAAGCCATTTCTGGTTCCATCATCCAAAACTCACAAATATGACGAGTAGTATTAGAATTTTCTGCTCTAAAAGTTGGACTAAAAGTATATACTTTATTTAATCCCATAATCATAGTTTCAGCTTCTAATTGTCCACTGACAGTTAATCCAGTTTTTTTACCAAAAAAATCTTTAGAATAATCAACTTGTCCCTCCTTGTTTTTTGGAATATCTTTTTCTAAATCAAAGGTAGAAACATTAAACATTTCTCCGGCTCCTTCACAATCACTACTGGAAATAATGGGAGTATGGATATAGGAAAAACCTTCTTCTTGAAAAAATTTATGAATAGCATAACTTAAAACTGACCGTAAACGAAATACAGCTGAAAAAGTATTAGAACGAGAACGTAAATGAGCAATCTCACGCAAAAATTCAAAACTATGTTTTTTCTTTTGTAAAGGATAATCATTTAAAGCTAAATTAATAATCTTTATAGACTTAGCTTTTAATTCAAATTCTTGACCAGTAGCTGGTGATTTAACCAATGTCCCTTCCACTTCCAATGATGAACCAATTGTTATTTTTTCAATCTCAGAAAAATTACTTAATTTATTATCAAAAACAACCTGTAAATTTTTAAAGAAGCTTCCATCATTTAATTCAATAAAACCAAAATCTTTAGAAACTCGAAGGGTTCTAACCCAAGCTCCAATTTTTATATCTTTATCTAAATAATCAGCCTTAAAGCGATAAATGCTTTTTATAGGTATATAGGTCATATTTTTATTTAATATTGTAATTAATACTTATATAATAATGAAAAAATAATGTTTTGTAAAGAAAATAACAAAAAAAGAAGTTTTAATAAACCTCTTTTCTATTAAGAATTATTTATTTGTTTTAGTAATTAGCTTAAATATTTATTTAATAAGCCCACCTGGAATAAAATCAGGTTTGATTTGTTTATTTGGTATAAATTTATTTCTAATTCCAGGATTATTAAAAAATTCACGACCAGGCCCAGCCGGCATGATTTCGTCAACTTGAAATTCAGTATTACTTATTTTCTGACCAAAACATTGAATTGGAATTCCTTTTTTAAACTTAATATTATTATTAAAAAAAGAATTAGAAAAATATATAGTCCACTCTTTAGAATCTATATCTCTTATTAATAAACTATCATCATTATTAATTTCAATAATTAGACCAGATAAACGACCTTCTTCCGGATTAGACCAAAAATCAATCTGAGGATTCATAAAGTTTTTATAAAAAGCCGGATGAATACGACGACCTAAGAGATCATCAAATTTTTGACCTAAACCAAACATATTTAAAATTTCACCTAAAATAATACTAGCTACTACACTAAAAAGAAAAATTAAAATTGGTGAATATTTATAAGCACCTTTTGTCTTTTTTATATTTAAAAAAGCCAAAAAAGTAAATAAAGCTAGAAATACTAACCAAAAAATTGGAACAATAGTCAAAAATATTTGCCAAAAAGAACCACCGAAATGACCAGTAGCTAAAGTTTGGCCAGCTTTAAAAAGATAAACAATTAAAGAAAAAGATACTGCTCCAAATAAAACTGATAATATACCAGTTATCCAAATTATTTCATTTTTAAGAAAAAATGACCATTTAGGTTTAGGTGTTATCTTTTCTTGTTTTATCTTTTCAATTAATTTTTCAGTAAATTTTTCTTCAATCATATTTTTAATAATTAATATATTTTTCTTGATAAGTTTTTTTAAATTCTTTTTTAGCTTTATTCATCATTGAAGCTACTGTTCCAACTGGTTTTAAAATAATATCAGAAATTTCATTATAATCCTTTTCTTCAAAAAATTTTAAAATTAATATTTCTTTCCATTTTGGTTTTATACTATTAAAAACATCAAAAATAATTTTATTAGTTAACTTATTATCAATCTCATTTTCAATATTAAAATCAAAAACAAATTTCTTAATAATATTTTCATCAATCACTACTGATTTAGATTCTGGTCTAACCTTGAATTTACGATAACTACTAATTACTTGATTACGAGCAATAGAATAAATCCAAGAAGAAAATTTTAAGTTTTTATCAAAATCATTTAAATTTAAATAAACTTTTAAAAAAACTTCTTGTAAAATATCACGAACATCTTCATCAGAAAAACTTGATATTCTTTTTATATAATTAAAAATTTTATCTTTATAGCGATTAACAAGAATAGAAAAAGCAATTTGGTCCTCTAAACTTAGAACAGCTAATTGTTCGTCATTTAAATTCTTTTCATCAGTAAAAATATCCATGTTTTTAATATAAAAATAAATACCTATTCATATTTTACTTGATTTGAATAGATTCGGCAATAAAAGTACCACTAGAACTATTGGAAGATCCTAAAATTAAAACTGCGGTTCCGGTAGCTAAATCTTCTTTTTTAACTTCAATCATTTTACCAATAAAAACATTATTAGAAAAATAAATTATACTAGAACTACCATTTTCTGTTTGAACGGTTATATTATTATCATTTATAGCAGAGATAGAACCAATTATTTGATTGCTAGAACTAGCATTTTTAGAACCAATTGGGGCTTCATTTCGACCTCCAGTAGGCATATCACCACGAACTTCATTTTTTGGAGAAAAATTTGATACACTTTTATTTTTTCCATATTTATAACCACCTAAAAAAGCCAGCCCAGAAAAAAATAAAATCAAAATTATAACTACAAATAAATCAATCTTTTTTTTCATACTTTTAAAAATTATTTTTATTAATTAAATAAATTATTCATATTTTAAAGCATCAATTGGATTTAATTTAGATGCTCGTTTAGCTGGATAATAACCAAAGATAATTCCAACTATCATTGAAACTCCAAAAGCCAAAACAATAGAATAAGCAGAAATATTAGTAGCAATACCACCAAATTTTGAAATAATGAAAGAAATAAACCATCCTAAAATTATTCCTAAAACTCCACCTATTACCGTTAAAGTTATTGATTCAGCTAAAAATTGATTATTAATTTCTTTTCGTTTAGCTCCAATTGATTTTCTTAAACCAATTTCTCTAGTTCTTTCGGTTACAGCCGTTAACATCATATTCATTATCCCAATACCACCAACTAATAACGAAATACCAGCGATAGTCGCTAATAGAAGAGTAAAAGTTTGAGTAGTGGAAGAAGCTGCTTCAATTAAATCAGCTTGATTAGTAATACTAAAATCAGCCTCATCGGCACTAATAATATTATGTTTAATTAAAAGTAATTCTGTTATTTCTTTTTCAACTAAACTTAAATCTTCTTGTGTTTCAGTTTGAACATTAATACTACTAACATAAGAAACATTAGATAAATAAGTTTGAGCCGTAGAAATAGGAATAATAACCATATTATCTTGACTACCAAAAACACCACCACTTTCAGTCTCTTCTAAAACTCCAACTATTTTAAATTCAGTGGTAGCATTTATTTTTATCTTTTGTCCGATTGGGTTAACTCCTTCACCAAACAAATCATCTCTTATACCAGAACCAATAATAGCTACCCTATTTTTATTATTAATATCTTGATCACTTAAAAAAGAACCGAGCTCTAAATTTAAATCATTAATAACAACATAACTTGGAACTGTACCAACAACTTGAGCATTAGTATTATTACCTTTAAAATTAATTTGATAACGACTAACAAGTTCGGCTGCTACGGCTTTAATAGAAGAAATTTGTTCAGCAATATCTAAAGAATCTTGATAAGTTAAAGTTTGAGCACTACCTCGCCCTTGTGATACTCCTCCTGTTTTATTACTAGAAACTCCGGGACTAATTTCTAATAAATTAGATCCCATCGATTGAATACTTTCTTCTACTGATTTTTGTGCTCCTTGTCCCACCGCTATCATAGCAATAACCGAAGCAATTCCAATAACTACTCCTAAAATAGTAAGACCGGAACGAGCTTTATTAGATAATACTGCTGAAATAGTTTCATTATATAAATCAGATAAAAACATATATTTAAATTATTGTACCATCTTTTATAAAAATTATTCGATCAGCTTTTTCAGCTATTTCTTTTTCATGAGTAATTAACACAATAGTATGACCATATTGTTTATTTAAATCACGAAAAGTTTTTAAAACTATTTCACCAGTTTTTGTATCTAAATTTCCTGTTGGCTCATCAGCTAAAATAATAGAAGGATTATTAACTAAAGCTCGAGCAATAGCTACTCTCTGCATTTGTCCACCAGATAATTGATTAGAAAAATGATGCCAACGATTTTTTTCTAAACCAGCAGATTCTAAAGCACTAGCAGCCATTTCATATCGTTTTTCTTTAGGAATACCTGCATAAATTAATGGCAACATTACATTTCTTAAAACCGAAGTTCGA
The DNA here is from genome assembly GCA_035402985.1 of bacterium. Lineage (GTDB taxonomy): Bacteria > Patescibacteriota > Patescibacteriia > Patescibacteriales > UBA12465. The sequence goes on from DAONEH010000005.1 coordinate 14,438, forward strand.
GGTAATAAATTAAAAGATTGAAAGACAAAACCAATTTTATTTTTTCTAATATCAGCTAATTCATCATCAGTTTTTAAAGAAATATCTTGATCATCTAAAAAATATTTTCCAGTGGTTGGGCTATCAAGTGCTCCAATAATATGCATAATAGTTGATTTACCAGAACCTGATGGTCCAGTAATAGCCACAAATTCTCCTTTCTTTATTTCAAAAGAAATATCTTTTAAAACATGTGTTTCATTTTCACCGGAATTATATATTTTATTTATTTTTTCTAATCGTATCATATTTATATATTAAGGCATCATTCCTCCACTTGGTCCACCACTTGGCATTCCACCGCCAGACATTCCCCCACCCATATTACCCAAAATACTGCTAGTTTCTTCTTTACTATTATCTTTTTCATCGTCTTCAATGGTGGTTGCTATAGATTTAGTAATTATTAAATCACCAACATTTAAACCACTTATAATTTCAGTGTCACTATCACCTACTAAACCTACTTCTACATAAATTTTATCCGGAATATTATTAGTAACTATCTCTAAATCTTTCTTATCATTAAAAGTTTCTAAATAATAATTACCAGAAGTATCTTGTTTAAGAGCTGAACTTGGAACAACTAAAACATCAATTGCTTCGTCAATTATAATATCAACTGAGACACTCATTTGTGGTTTAATTCTTTCGTCAGGATTTTCAATCGAAACTTTTACACCATAACTTACTACCCCTTGATTAGTAGCACCAATATTATCAACTTCAACTACTTTACCGGTCAAAGTTAAATCATCAATAGCATTAAAAGTCATAGAAGCATTTTTTCCAACTTCCACTGAGGCAATATCAACTTCGTTAACAGTTATTTCAGCTAAACTTTCATTAGTGATAAGACTCAACATTACAATATCAATATCGGCTTCTTCTCCTACTTCTTGATTTATTTGAGCCACTTTACCATCAATGGGAGCAGTAATTGTTAAATTTTCTAAATCTTCTAAAGATTCCGAATAAGTAGCTTGAGCTTGAGAAACTTGAACACGATATGATAATAAATCAATTTCTTTAGCTGGAGCAATTTTATTATCATATTGAACCTGAGCTAAATCCAAAGCCATTTTTTTAGAAGTAATTTCATTTTCAGCTGATTTTAAATTATTAGCATTCTGTGTTTTTATAGTCTCAATATTAGTTTTAGCATTATCTAAAGTATTTTTAGCATTAGTTACATTATTAACAGTTGATAAATCTGAAGTGCCTAAACTAGTTTTTAATTTAGAAATACTTAAAATAGAAGATTTAATACTACTAACAGATGAAAGCATTGATGATTCACCGGAAGAAGCTGATGATTTTAAATTATCTAGTTTAGTTTGAGAAAAATTAGACGAAGTAACAGTATTTAATAGAACTTTATAGATTGAATTCATCATAGTTTTAGAGGCCTCGGAAACACTCAAAGATTCTTCTAATAAATTTTCTATTTCATTATAAGACAAAGAATCGGAAATAGCCTTATCATAATTTTTTTGAAAATTTTCAATTTTTTCTTTAGCTACATAAAAATCAGATTTAGCTTGAGATAAGCTAGAGGAATCTTTAGCTCCTAATAAATTATCATAATCACTAGTATCAGAATTATTGTAATAATCCATTCCTAAAATTCCATCAGCTGAAACAATAATAGAACGAAGTGATAAATAAGTAGAATCTAAAATTGATTTAGCTGAATTATAAGCACTAATTACTTCCTGATTATTACTGTCAGTACTATAACTAGCCGAAGAAGAAGCAATATCATAAGATCTTTGAGCACTATCTAAAGTTTGTTGAGCTTTATTTAAATTATTTTCATTATCAGTCTTAACAGTCTCTAAATTAGAAACAGCTTTTTCATAAGCCACTTTGGCATTATTTAAAGAATTTTTAGCTTGCAATATTTCTTCATCACTAGCCCCAGCTAATTTTAAATCCAAATTATTTTGAGCAATAGCTAAAGAATTTTTAGCTTCAGTAACTTTACGTTCTAATTCTGGATTATCTAATATTGCTAAAACATCGCCTTCTTTTACTTCTTGATCAACCGTAATATTCATTTCAACTATAGTACCCGAAACCTTAGGTTTCAAATCCACTTGACTTTCAGCTGCTACTTGACCAGTACCAGAGATATATGAAAAAATTGAACTAGTAGCAACTTTACTTAAAGTATAAGTAACCGAGGTTTCATTAGATTTTTTAGTAACAAAAAAATAAATAGACAATCCAATTAAAATAATTAATAGAATAAAGATAATTTTTTTTCTCTTTATTATAATAGTTTTGAATTTATTTTCTTTCTTTTTTATGGGTATAATTTTTTCTTGATTTTCCATATTTTTTATTATAAATAAAACAAGATAGTTAATAATAACTATCCATAATTTAATACGCATATTAGAAAAAAAACTTCATTTTTAATAAAGCTTAAATTCTATGTTTAAGATTGTATTTAATACCTAAATAATCCGGTATACTTAAAGAAATAAGCTGCCAAAAACGTTTAGAATGATTGAATTCTTTTAAATGACAAAGTTCATGTGTAATTATATAATCAATCATTTTTTCGGGTAAAAATATTAATTTATAATTAAAATTTAAATTGCCTTTTTTAGAACAACTTCCCCATCGAGTTGTTTGATTTCTAATAGCAATATGATTATATTTAAAACCATAAAATTCATTTAATTTCTTAATCTTATTTTCAATTAAACGTCGAGCTGGTTCTTTATATAACCTATAACGTTTTTTATTCTCTTCTGGTTTAAGATAGTTTTTATAAGGAGAAAAAACAATTTTTTTTAATTTAGAAATAATCCAATTAGATTTAGTAATAATAAACTTTTCAACTCTAGTTTTACTAATAAAATAGGGTTTAGTAACAATAAAACGACCATCACCATAAATACTTAATCTAATATTTTTAGTTCGATAACTAGTTTTAAGTTGATAATTTATTTGTTGATTATTGATTTTAATAGTTTTAAGCATAACATAATTTTATCATTTTTTAATAAAAAATAAAATTATACTTATAATTTAATATAATTGACAAAAACATAAGTAAACGATATACTTAGAAGAATCTTTAAAAATTTAATAATAAAAATAAAAAGCAATGAAAGCAATCGTTATCTCTAAGACAATGAATTACTACATTGTTTTAGAAAATTTAGTTGAAGTTGAAACTTTAGCTGCTGGAAATACCATTGAATCAAATATCTTTCTTTACAATTATTTTAGTATTGAAAATACTAGAAAATTAAGTTTAAAAATTATAAAGGAAAAAGAATTTGAAAGCAAAAAGAAAAAAATGAAGAAAAGGTTTTATGCTATCGTTAAAAACGAAGCTGATACTATTTCCATTTTTCTAAGTGACAAATGGTTTAACAGAAATGTCCTAGAATTATCAAGCGAAAAAGATATTTCATTAAATTATAATGATAAGTTTAATAAAATAATCTTTACAAAAAATCCGTTAACTATAAATATATTAATGGATTCTAATGGCCATTGGCCACTAAAAACCTATTAAAAAAAGGACTGCCTAATTTACAGTCCTTTTTAAATTACTATAACCACTTATTATATTTGTGGTTTTCGTAATCTGTTGTTGATATAAGCTATGGAAGCTATTTCCGGCAAATGAACCAGAACGCCATAACGAAAAATATTATTTTTTGTTTCCACAACTTTTTTCTCTAATTTCGGAATAATGTCTTTATCCGCAAAAAGAAAAAGATATTTTTCTTCTGTCCCTTTATCTTTTTGCGGGACTATTAAATTTGTATTAAGAACATTTCCGTTGTCAAAAACAACTTTAGTAACTCTTAAGCCACCTAAATTGTCTAAAAGTTCTTTAATCATTTCCTGATCATCAACTGATCCAAATCCTTTTTCATTGTTTTCCATAATTAAAATTTTTTGTTAACGACCTATTTATACTATTAATAACCTATTTATATTATACTTAAAATATTAACAAATTATGTTATAACAAAAACAAATAATTGTCAATGTTTATTTGTTTCTTTTAGATCTAACCCTTTCATTTTCAGTTAAAAACTTCTTACGTAATCTAATACTTTTAGGAGTAACTTCTAAATATTCATCTTCATTCATAATACCTAAGCCAATTTCTAGATTTAATTCTAAAGGTGGAGTTAATTTAATAGCTTCATCAGATCCAGCTGCTCGAACATTAGTTAAGTTTTTACCCTTAATAGGATTAACAGCTAAATCATTACCTTTAGCCACATTACCAATTATCATACCTTCATAAACTTCAATATTAGGACCAATATACAATGTACCACGATCTTGTAAATTCCATAAAGAAAAAGCTAAAGCTTTACCGGAAATCATAGAGACCATTGAACCTAATTCATTTTTTTCAATATTACCAACATATGGTCTAAAACCTAAAAAATGAGAACATAAAATTCCTTCTCCTTTAGTATCAACTACAAATTCATTACGATAACCAAGTAAACCACGAGTTGGAATTTCAAAATTTAATCTAGTCTGACCATTATTATTTTTTATACCAATCATTTGTCCTTTACGTTTAGATAATTTTTCAATAACTGTACCAGACATTTTTTCAGGAATATCAATTACGACTTCCTCAAACGGTTCATTATCTACTCCATCAATCTTTTTTATAATTACTTGAGGTTGAGAAACTTGAAGTTCAAAACCTTCTCGACGTAAATTTTCTAATAGAATAGCAATATGTAATTCTCCTCGACCATATACTTTATATGAACTAATATCGGAAAAATCAATTTTTAAACCAACATTAATTTCTAATTCTTTTTCTAATCTTTCTTTTAATTGACGATTAGTAACAAATTTTCCTTCTCGACCAGCAAAAGGTGAATTATTGATTAAAAAATCAAGTGAAATAGTTGGTTCATCTATTTTAATAGCTGGTAATAATTCTTGATTAACATTATCACAAATAGTTTCACCAATATATATATTAGGTAAACCCGCTATCATTATAATTTCACCAGCATGAGCTTCGGTTTCTTCTTTTCGATTTAATCCTTGAAAAGTAAATAATTTAGTTATACGTCTAGTTCTAGTTTCATTATTTAAATTTTTAACAATAACATCTTGGCCAGATTTAATTATACCATTATATACTCGACAAATAGCTAAACGACCTAAAAAATTATCATAAGCTAAATTAAAAGGTTGAACAGCTAAAGCTAATTTATCAGCCTCAAGACTAGAAGCTGGTTTGACCTTAGCTAATATTAAATCAAGTAAGGGATCTAAATTAGTAGATTCATCACTTAAATTAATTTTAGCTATACCCTGTTTTGAAGCTGTATACACAACAGAAAAATCTAATTGTTCATCAGTGGCTCCCAAATCTAAAAATAATTCATAAACCATTTCAACTACTTCTTCTGGTCGAGCGGCTGGTTTATCAATTTTGTTTATAACTACAATTGGTTTTAAACCTAATTCTAAAGATTTTTTTAAAACAAATTTGGTTTGAGGCATAGGTCCTTCTTGAGCATCAACTAATAATAATACACAATCGATTGAACGTAAAATTCGTTCTACTTCTGAACTAAAATCAGCGTGGCCTGGAGTATCCACTATATTTATTTTTGTTTCTTTGTAGAAAACAGAAGTATTTTTAGAATAAATAGTAATTCCTCTCTCTTTTTCTAAAGCATTACTATCCATACTAGTTTCATCAGTTGACATCCCTGTTTGACGCATTAAAGCATCAGTTAAAGTGGTTTTACCATGATCAACGTGAGCAATAATAGCAATATTTCGTATCTCCATAGATTTATGTATAAAATGATTAAAAATAAAAAATTACGCCACGGCGTAATCGATATATCCAATTACTTCCTAAAATAATTATAAAAAATTATCTATAAAATATATTACAACTTTAATTTGAATTAGTCAAATTAAAAAAGGCTATTAAATAGCCCTTTTTTCTTTTATCGTGAATAAATAAACTTCTATCTTGAACGGACGAAACTTTTACAAATTTCGAAGCACCCTTCATGTTCAGGATCACGAACACAAGTATTACAAATATTTATTCGCTTTTTTTCCTCTTTTGAATAAACAGGAATCATCTCCCCAAAATTTTTTTCATAAACACTATTTGCTCTATTGATTAAGAATATACAGCAAAAAGACACTTCTTCTTCTATTAATTCACAATCTTTTTTAAATTCTTCTTTATTTTCAAGAAGAATTTTTTTAACAATTTCCTCGGGAGTAACATCTCTAGTTAACTCATTTTTAATTTTTTCTTCCCATTTTTTTAAAACATTTTGAATACTATTCATACTTTAATTTTTTTGGTTAATAATTTTTCAATTTCAATAAGCACATAAACATTAGAATACGATCCCGGATGAGATTATTAATCAATATTACCCGGAATTAAATCAGAATCATCTTCTTTTAATCTTTTTATAAGAATATAGACATTAGAATAATATCCCGGTTGCGATTCTGAAACATTATCCAGAATTAAGCTAGAACCATCTTTTCCTTCTTGTATAATGGCGGGAATACACCATTGCTCATTGTCATAAATGAAGGGATCTCCTGGAGCTAAAATTGTTTTTTTGTTTTTTAATTTAGGATATTTCTCCTTAAATAAAACCAAGTCAACAATATTACCTGGAGAAAAATTTCCCCTTAATGTTAATAAATCTCTTACATAAATTTTTTCTTTAATATACAAAAAACCAATTTCTTGGTCTATTTTTTCGTATACTAATTTATTATCCAATGAACCGCTACTTATTCTAGGATCAACAAAGGAATAAGATCCTGCTTTTACGATCTCTGTTAAACGACGATCGTTGGTACATTCTAAGGTACCAAAAAAAATTTTTTTTATTTTCATGATATATATTTTTTGATTTTTATTGTAAACGAACTAAATAATTATCCATATTAAAATTAATATTTTTGTTTGTCAATACTTACGCAATGGTTCAACAGCTTGGAAACACTATAATATTTTAAAAGTTATTAATAATAAAAACTATTTTTTAACACCACCAAAAGTTCCACTTGGAACAACAATACCAGAATTTCTATTCATAGAATAACCATCATTATCACTTACGAAATCAGCGATTTGAGTAGCACTACTAAAACTTTCTTTACTTATAGTTATATCACTACCGCCAGTTAAGGTAATAGTTAAAACTCGACTACTAGAATTAAGATGTAATTTAACAATATAATTACCAGAATTTTTAACTGAACCCATATCAAAAGTAGTTATTCCCTTTATTATTACTACACCATTTGCATCAATACTAAAACCACCAACAGCATCGTATAAAACATTAGTTACTTCACCATCTTCTCTTAAATTATTATTTATAGAGATTGGATCAATTTCTTCATTAAAAACAATTTTTACATAATCATCTACATCAATATAACCATCATCTCCTTTATTATACACAGTGATTGATGAAATATATGGAGAATTACCATCATTATCTTCCTCGTCTGATAACACTCCACCAAAACTTCCTTTAGCATCACAAATACTACTATTTTTAGCCATCTTATTACCATTAACATCTTTAATAGTATTAGCAATTTGGCCAACTTTACCAAAACTTTCATTTGTAATTTTTATATCACTACCACTAGTTAAAGTTATAGTTAATATTTTACCAGTATTATTTAAACTTTGTTTAACTGTAAAATTACCACTAGCACTTACTGTCCCCATATCAAATGTAGCAATATTTTTTATAGTAACTACTCCCGAAGAAGAAATACTTACTCCACCAGTTTTAGAATAAAGTATTCCAGAAACTGATGAATCTATATTTAAATCACTATTTACTGAAGCTGGATTAATAGCTTCATCAAAAGTAATAGTAATATAATCATCGATATCAATATAGCCTTTATTACCACCATTAGAAACTCTAAGTGAAGAAATAACCGGACCTCCATCAATTACTCCACCAAAACTTCCGGTTGGATTGGTAATATCAGTATTACCTATCATTTTATAACCGCTAGTATCAGTTATAACTCCACCTAATTGGGTAGTTAAAGAAAAAGATTCTTTAGCAATTTTAATATCATTACCCTCTGTTAAAGTAATAGTCAATACTGTTCCTTTAGAATTAAGGGCAACTTTAGTTTTAAAAGTTCCTAAACTTTCTAAATCTCCAATATCAAAAGTAATTATACCTTTAACCACAACATATCCTTCCAGTGAAACACTTACTCCCCCATTATTATTAGAAGAAATATCCGAGATATAAGATCCTGCTTTTAAATCAGAATTAATAGAACTTGGATTAATAGCTTTACTAAAAGTAATAGCAATAGAATCTTTAAGATCAATATAACCTTTATCACCACCATTAGAAATTTTTATTGATTTAATATATAAATCACTTTTTACTTCTTCACTAGAATTGGAATCATCTTCATTAGTTGTTTCTTCTCCAATTGTTTTTATTTTATTTAAATTATTATTAGAAATACCTAAACCTAAAGATCGCATAATATTTAAAGCATCATTAGGATTACCTAAATAATATCTTTTATTGTCACCAGGATTAATATACCAAGCTTCACCATTAGTTTGAACTTGAAGAAATATTTTACCAGTTTGATTTTTAGCAAAATTATTATCAATTATTCTTTTTTTATTATTAGTTTGTGGATTATATCCACTTAATATTTCAATTTTATCATTGAAACCATCACCATCTGAATCAATTTTAGAAGGATTAGTTCCTAAAGCTAATTCAATAGAGTCTGATAGACCGTCACCGTCTGAATCAACTCCATTATTTAAATTCTTATCAGCTACTGGAATCTTAGCTAAATTCTCATCAGTTATACCAATACCAAAATTCTTTAAAACTAAAAAAGCTTCATTAGGACGTCCTAAATTAACCTTTTGATTACTTACTGGATCAACATACCAAGCTTCACCTCGAGATTCAACTTGTAATAGAATTTTACCTTTGACATCTTGATCTAAATCAGAAGCTTTAACTGGTAAAATAATAAATAAAAGGGATAATAAGAAAAATATATTAAAAAGAAAAAACTTTTTCATATTTGATAAATTAATAATATTTACTAATATTATTATAATATTAAAAGAGATAAATGTAAATTAAAAAAGCCCCAAGTAAACTCGGAGCTTTTGTTAAAAAATCAACTCTATTCTATAGAATAGATTTTTTAACCAATATCAAACTTCCAACCGGAAACTTAAAGATAGGTATCCCTAAGTTAGAAATTAATGGTTGAAAAGTGAAAGAACCATTAACTTTTACCGGTAAAATAAAGCATTTTTGTTGGATATTTGTTACGCCCAAATTGCATATTTCTTCAGAAGTAAAGATTTTTTTACCTTTTAAATCTTCATAACGTTGATCCTTCTGACAAGTTTTATAAAATTTCGAATAATCGATAAAAGTTGTTTTTCCCAACCTTTCTTTATTTAAAATTTCATTTAATTCAAAAATATCTTTTTCTTTTTTTATTTCTAAAATAGAAAAAGTATCTTGGAATTCTTTACCCAAGAGATTTTCGGCTATCATTATCTTGTCATAATAATCAATAACATCTTGTTGACAAGACGTCATCCATCCCAACATTTTTTTTGTTTTTTGGTAAACGCCCTGACAATCATAATTACCGCTATGGATGAAATAATCCGGCAAAATATTGTCCACATTAAAAGGTTTCAAATTAATTTCTTCGGGTTTAGGTGAAGGATTTTCCTTTTTTTCCTTTTTTATTGGTTCCAAGTTACAAGCTTCTTCAAGTTTTTTTAAGTCCAATAAGTCTTTATCTACAGCTCCAACTATCACTCTTGCTTCATGAACGCCTATTTTATGTGTATTAAAAAGATAAGCAATTTCATTTAATTCTTTTTTTGTTAATTCTTTCATTTTTTATTTTTTTAATTGGTTAATACTTATAAAAACTCTATTATTAAAGTCTTCATAAGTATCAACCAATATATTTAAAAGAACTAATTGGTTTGTTTTATCATATTATTAAAATAATGTCAAGAAAAAAAGACCTGCATAAAAACAGGTCTTTTATAAAAAAAGGATACTTATGGTACCGTAGAAAACAATATCATTTCTCTTTTTTTTGAATCATAATGGCCAAAAAAGAATTCTCCTACTTCCAGGTGAGAAAATTGTCTGCTATTACTTAAAATTTTAACGGTTATTTTGTATAGAAAATTTTTATCTGCTTTTGAAAAACAGGTAATAATTGCTTCTATTTCTTCTGAGCCGTTAAAGAATTTAATTATTTCTTTTTTAGAAAAACTAATATTAAGTTTTTCTAAAGATAAAAAATTATTTATCCGATTTACAACCTTAACACTATTTTCTTTCATGATATATTGTATTAAATTAAAGGAACTATTTTAAAAATTAATAAATATTATTTAATCTTTAATTCTTTTTTTTGTTTATCTGATATTTCTCCCGGAGCATTCATAGTTAAATCTTTGCCATCACTAGTTTTAGAAAAAGCTATTACTTCTCTAATACTTGGTTCATTTTCTAAAATCATTAATAATCGATCAAAACCCCAAGCAATACCTCCATGAGGTGGAGCACCAAATTGTAAAGCTTGTAATATATGACCAAAATTATTTTCTATCTTTTCTTCACTATAGCCCATAATTTCAAAAGTATTTTTTAAAGCTGAAGCTTTATGATTTCTAAGACTACCTCCACCAATTTCAAAACCATTTAAAACAACATCATATTGAGTAGTTAAAATATTAGCAATATCTTCTTTGTTCATAAACTTATCAAAACATTCTTCTTTAGGTTTTGAAAAAGGATTATGAGTAAAGGTCCAATCTTTAGCTTCATCAACATTATCTTCATTTGGTTTTTCAAACATAGGAAAATCAACTACCCATAGAAAAGCTAATAAATTAGGGTCATTTTTATCTTCTCTAATATCAGGTTTATCACTACCATATTTTTCCATTACTTCCTTATAAGATAATCTTGGAAAAGGTATTTGTTGTATTCTTTTTTCTGGATAAAAATTTTTAACAATATCAATTAAAATTTTTTCATTTAATTGCATTACTTCTTCTTCGCTAGTAAAAGACATTTCCATATCAAATTGGGTAAATTCTGGTTGACGATCACCTCGAGCATCTTCATCTCGCATACAACGAGCAAATTGAAAATATTTTTCAAAACCACTAACCATTAATAATTGTTTATACTGTTGAGGTGATTGGGGTAAAGAAAAGAAATTACCTGGACAAAGTCGACTTGGAACAACATAAGAACGAGAACCTTCTGGAGTTGGAGCTGATAATAACGGAGTCTCTATTTCGATAAAATTTTCTTTTTCTAAAAAATTACGAATAAAATTCTGAATCTTAAACCTATTCTTTATATTTTTTTGCATTCTCTCACTCTTTAAATCTAAATAACGATATTTAAGACGAAGTGCTTCATTAACTACAATAGTACTTTCATTTATAGGGAAAGGTAAAACTTCTGTTTCATTTAATATTTTTATATCTAAAACTTCTAGTTCAATACTACCGTTTAATATATCAGGTTTTTTATCTTTTTCTGGTCGAGAATTAACTTTTCCATGAACTTCAACTACATATTCATCATGTAAAGTTCGACCAATTTCTAAAGCTTCACTTTGAGGTAAAATTATACCTTGAATTATACCAGTTGTATCACGAAAATCTAAAAACACCATCTTACCCTGATTACGACAAGAATTAACCCAAGCTTGTATTAAAACAACTTTCCCAGCTTTATTAGCTAAATCTTTGATATATGTTCTTTTTTCCATATAAAATAAAGAATTATAATATAATATCTATACTATAGATCTAATTATAGTTTAATAATTAAATATTAGCTAATTTTTTTAATTTAAGCAAGAAAATTAAAATAAAAAAATCGCAGGATTATGTCTACGATTTTTATCATATTTTTTGATATTTTTTTATTTTTAGAAAGATTCTAGCAGTAATCAATCTAAAAATTCTTTTAAAATATCCCCAATTACCTTTATTTTTCAAAAGGTGGTGGTCTGGTCTCATTCTTCTTCTAATTACAAAAAATGATGTTATTAGAAAAACTGATAAAATAATAATTGCTGAAACAATGCTTATAATCATTTTTGTTAATTTTTAAGTTTTAAGGATCTAAAGATGTATAACTATAACATAGGATTATTATTATAGCAATAAAATAATTTAAAATTTAAATTCTTTAATTAAAAAATCAGTTCTATCATATTTACCATTTGAATACTTCCACAATTCATTTATTGGAACATTTCTAAAAAATTCTACTGATTTATTTTTACTATAAATTACATCAATTATATTATTTAAAACTCTTTCATATTCTGATTGAAAAAAAATAATAATATCCTTTAATTGTTGTTTTTCATAATTTGTAATTATTTCATTTTCATCAATAGTATTATTACTATCGTTTCTAATATCTTGATTAAAATCATAAACATCATTTTTTTCTGTTAAAAACATAGCTAATTGTTCTTTATCTCTACCACCTTTAAAATAGGCAAAAATCTCATTTTTAGCTTTATCTAAATTAGAATAAAATACTTTTCGTATAGCGGTATTAAGCATTATTTTATTAGCTTCAAATGTTTTATTCTTATACAATTTAGATCCATTTGAAGATATATTTTTTTTATCAGTAGAAAATAGATTTGTATTTTTATGAATAGCATGCTCGGTCTCATGTTTATAAACCTCATTAATATAATTTTCGGAAGATTTTTTACTTTCATTTATCGCTATAATATCTGTTTTATTTTTCTTAGAAAAAAAACCACCAGTATTTTTATTGGCATTATTTTCTTTATTAGAATGTAATTTATTATATGAATCAATATCCTTTATTAAAAATTCAATTGCTAAAGGATTCTTTTTTATTTCTAAATTAGAGTTATTATTAGAAAAAAATTTTAAAAAACTAGGTAAACTTTTAAACTTATTTGTTGAATAATCAAAACCTGTAATTTCTTTCCATACTTCTTGAGGATCTTTATTATTTTCTAATAATTCTTCTCGATATTTCAATTCTTCTTTATAGTCCTCTAGTTTTTTATAGGCATTAGTTTTAAATGGTTCTGGCAATATTTCTAAAAGATTTAGGGCTAATTTTCCACTGTCAGTATTTTCAAAATCTAAATAACTTAAATTATTATCTTCACATTCTTTAAATGAATTTAAAAAGTTTTGTACTACTTTTTCCCCTGTTTCTCTAGATGTTTCCAGCAATTCTCTAACTTTATCAATAACTACTTTACTTCTATTTTCTTTGGCATAATTAACCATTACATCAATATTATTAGAATCTAAAACTTCTTCTTCAGTTAATTCTTTTTTCTCGTTAGTATTTTCCTTAATTACTTCTTCCTCAATATTATCATCTTTATTATTTTCGTTTTTTATTTCTTTTTTTAATTCTTCAAATCTTTTACTAGTATAAAAAAGCATAATTATTTTATTTTAATTTTATATATTTTATTATAACAAAAATTGATTATTTTAACTACTTATTAGCTAATAAAAAATCAACCCTTATTTAGGGCTATTTTAAAAGAGCGGAGAGTAAGGGATTTGAACCCTTGATACCTTGCGGTATACACGCTTTCCAAGCGTGCGCACTAGACCACTATGCGAACTCTCCTAAAAAAATAATAGAAAAGATTATCTCTATTATTTTATTATATTAATTTATTTTTTTAAATATTTTTCAATAATACTTTTCATACCAGCTAATTTTTCTTTATTACTATTCTCGACATCATCAAATGATCTAGCTCCCACTACTAATTCATTATTAACAAAAATAGTTGGCGAACCATAAACACCAAAAGTCTCCCCTTCTTTACTTAAGTTTTCAATTTCACTAATATATTTATCTTTTTGTAAACAAGAATTTAAAGAAGTAGCATCAAGTTGTAAAGTTTCTCCATACTCAGAAAAATTTTCTTCAGCTAATTGATTATTTTTAACTTTATCCAAAACTAAATCACGAGCTTCAAAGAATTTACCTTGTTCTTTAGCACAATCAACAAAAGAATAAGTTGGTAAAGATAATGGAAACATCTTACTAGCATAAGGTCTAAAAGCTACTCTTATTTCTTTACCAAAAGTTTCAGTTATTTTATCTAGAGTTTCATCAAATTTAACTGAATAAGAATCAGATAAATCTTCATAAATAATAATATCAACTGAAGCTCTTTTTTTACCCATAATAATATCACTATCATCAATACCCCGTAAATCTTTTATCATTACCGTACTATTAATAGCTATTTGATTATCATTTATTAATTGTTCAGCTTCGTTTATGTTTTTAGTTTTATTAAAATTATCTTTAAAAATTAAAACTAAAACTAGAATGATAATTAAAACACCTAGAGAAATAATTAATATTTTTTTAATTTTATTCATAATATTAAAATAATTTTAAAATTTAGGTTTTTGTTTATGAAAATTAGTTATTTTTTGAAAATTATAGGCTAAATTAAAAACTTTTTCTTCTTCAAATTTATTAGCAATAATTTGTAAACCAAAAGGTAGACCCTGAGATAATCCCGCTGGAATAGAAATAGCCGGTAAACCAGCTAGTGATGGACCAACTCCAAAAATATCTTCTAAATACATTTTTAAATTATCATTTATTTGTTCTCCGATCTTAAAAGCGGTATGAGCTGAACTTGGAGTTATAATAACATCAACTTCATTAAAAATATTTTGATATTCTTGTTTTATCTTTTCTTTAACGGCCATAGCTTTTTTGTAATAGGCATCAAAATAGCCAGAACTCAAAGCATAAGTTCCTAGCATTATACGACGTTTAACTTCAGGACCAAAAGATTCACCTCTATTATGTTTATAGATCTCACTAAAATTTTCTTCGGTTTTCCCTTTAGCTTTATATGTAAAAGAAAATCCATAACGTAAACCATCTAAACGAGATAAATTAGCACTAACTTCTGATGGAGTAATGATATAGTAAACTGGTATAGAATATTTATTATATGGTAAAGATATTTTTTTAATCTCAGCACCTAATGATTTAAAAATATTTAAAGCTTCTAAAATTCCCTTTTTAACATCAGGTTCTAAACCAAGATCTAAAAATTCTTCAACTATTCCTATTCTTACTCCTTTTATATCTTTATCAATATTTTTTAAATAATCAGGTACTAATTCTTTTTTAGTAGTTAAATCAAATTTATCAAAACCAGCTATAGTTTGTAGAACAATGGCCGAATCTTCAGCTGTTTTAGTAAGCGGACCAATAACATCAGTTGAAGAAGTCATAGCAATTAAACCAAAACGAGAAACTCGACCATAACTCGGTTTAAAACCACTTAAACCACAAAAACTAGCTGGTTGACGAATTGATCCACCAGTATCGCTACCTAAGGCAAAAATACAAAAATCAGCTGATACAGCTGAAGCTGAACCACCACTACTACCTCCCGGAACTCGACTCAAGTCCCAAGGATTTCTAGTAAGACCAAAAGCGGAAGTTTCAGTTGAAGAACCATGAGCAAATTCATCTAAGTTAGTTTTTCCTAATAATACCGCTCCAGCTTCTTTTAATCTTTCCACAATAGTAGCATTATATGGAGCTATATAATTAGCTAACATTTTAGAAGCAGCCGTAGTTTTTATTCCTTTAACTAAGATATTATCTTTAAGTAAATAAGGAATACCTAATAATTCTCCACATTCACCTTTTGAAATTCTATCATCAGCTAATTTAGCTTGACTTAAAGCTTCTCGTAACAAAACAGTCAAAGAAGAATTTAATTTTTTATCTAATTTTTTTATTCGATTCAAAAAAAACTTAGTTAATTCAACTGAAGTAATTTTTTTAGCCATTAATAATTCATGAGCGGTTGTAATGCTTAAATCATTAAATTTTGTTTTATGATTGAATAAAAACATATACTAAATTACAAAATACGATTAATTTTTACTTGATGTTCTTCTTTATCAATTACTTGTTCCAAGGCTATATCAATTTCATCTTGTGGCCAAGAACTAGCTTCGTCAAGTCTAACCTGGTTAACATCTTCATCACCTAAACCTAAAAATTCTAAATCAGATACTTCAACTTCTTTTAATATATCAATATATTCTAAAATCTTACCTAATTGTTGTTGGTAATTATCAATTTCAATATCATTTAAATCTAATTTAGCTAAATTAGCTACTTTTTTTATATCTTCTTTACTTATAGCCATATTATTTTATCAATTTTAAAAATTGATCTTCGGTTAATATTTTTATACCTAATTCTTTAGCTTTATTATACTTAGTACCCGGATTATCTCCTACTACTAAAAAATCAAGTTTTTTATTAACTGTTGATAGAACTTTAGCGCCTAATTCCTTTATTTTAGCCTTAGCTCTGTCTCTTGTCAAACTATTTAAAGTACCAGTTAACACAAATGTTTTATTAGCAATAGGTGATTTAATATTATTTAAATTATTTTGATTTTTAATTAATAATTTAATGCCTAATTTATCTAATTTATCTAAAATTTTTAAATTATGAGTATCTTGAAAATATTCATAAATACTTGAAGAAACAATTGGACCAAAATCTTCGACTTCAGCTAATTTTTCAATAGGTATAGCTGATATTGTTTGTACTAAAGTACTAACTTTAAGACTATTATCTTTAATTTCTTTTTTTAAAAATGGATAAAGATAATTAGCTAAAGCTTGAGCTGATTCTTCACCAACATGAAAAATTCCTAAACCATACAAAAATCTATTTAAATCAATTTGTCTTTTAGAGTTGATGGCTTCAATTAAATTATCAACTGACTTTTGAGCAAAACGAGGCAAGGATAAAAGATCTTCTTTTTTTAAAGTATATAAGTCAGCTAAATCAGAAATTAAACCTTCGTTTAATAATTGTTCAATCACTTTGGGACCAACCGCAAAAATATCAACTGCATCTTTAGAGATATAATGAATTATCTGTCTTAAATTAACGGCATAACATCTTTTATTTAAACAACGATAAGCTACTTGATCAGCTACTTTTACTATCTCGCTACCACATATTGGACATTTTTTGGGTGTACTAATTTTTTGTTCAATTCCCGTTCTTAAATTCTTTAAAACTGTTATAATCTTAGGAATAACATCCCCAGCTCGTTCAATTATTACGGTATCATTTATCATTATACCTAAACGTTTAATTTCGTCCATATTATGTAAAGTAGCTCGACTAATAATTGCTCCTAATAAATTAACTGGTTCTAAATCAGCTATCGGGGTTAAAATTCCAGTTCGCCCCACCTGCCAAATAACATTTTTAATTATAGTGGTTCCCTGTTCAGCTGGAAATTTATAGGCCATAGCAAAACGTGGGGCTTTACCAATCACACCAAAGGTATCCCATAAATTTAAATCATTTATTTTTATAACCACCCCATCAATATTAAATTCAAGTTTATCTTTATGAGTTTGCCAATATTTATGAAAATCAAATATTTGGCCTAAATTTGAACATAAACAATTATACTTAATAGTTTGAAAACCTAACATTTTAGTTAATTTATCAGCTTGTTGTCTAGTATCAACTAATTTTATCTTTTTACCATTTTTATAGAAAAAAATATCATAAGCAAAAAACTTTAATTTTCTTTCAGCTGATAATTTTGGATCAAGTTGCCTTAGTGATCCGGCGGCTCCATTACGAGTATTAGATAATAATGGTTTTCCTTCAGCCTTATACTTTAAATTTAATTCCTCTAATTTCTTTTTAGTCATAATAGCTTCACCTCGAACCTCAATAGTAGTTGCTAAAAGATTTTTTAAAATTAAATCTCCATTAAAACCAGCTTTATCTAAATCGCTTTTTTTAGGAATTATTAATTTTAATGGAATAGTACTAATAGTTTTAATATTGGAGGTAATATCTTCCCCAATTTTACCATCACCTCGACTAGCCCCTTTTGTTAAAATACCTTTTTCATAATTTAAATTAACAGCTAAGCCATCCATTTTTAATTCACAATAATAGTCCCAATTAACTTTATTTCCTTTATTACCCCATAAAAAACGACTCAAGCGATCTTGCCAAGCTAAAATATCGTCTCGGGAAAAAGCATCAAATAGAGACAATAGTGGGCTTAAATGAGTTGATTTCTTAAATTTATCAATAGCTTGCCCTCCGACTCTCTGAGTTGGTGAATCAGGTGTTATGAAAAGAGGAAATTGTTGCTCTAATTTAAAAAGCTCTAGTTTTAAAGCATCTAAAGCCGCTTCACTCATAGTTATTTTATCTAGAACATGATAATTATAACGATGAATATTTATTTCTTCTTTTAATTTATTTATTCTTTTTTTAGCCTGTTCTTTATCCATATTATTTTTATTTCAATTTATTCAATATTTCGAATACATCTAATTAAGTGCACTTCTGATTTAGAGGCACTACTAAAATTATCAGCAGAAATATCAGCTACATATGACAAATCAGCATCTACTTCAGTTGAGGTCCAATAAGGGCTAGAAGTTAGATTAAAATATTGCTGATAAGACGATTTATCAGCTAATAGTAATAATTGTTCTGCCGCTGGCAAATACCAATCACTAAAACCATTAAAAGTAGCATCATCACAAAATTTAGCAGCTAATAAAGCGGTATTAGTTTGAGGATTTAAAATAGTAATATTAGCTACGCCATCAGTGGTACTAGTAGCACCAAATAAAGTACTGGAAGTTGGACTTTCCCAATTTATTTGAGGATCAGCGTTTACAAAACTATTATCACAAGTACTAGTGCTAGTACAACCCGAAGGACTAATAACTAAAGAAGTCGAAGTTGTTTTTATTAATTTTCCACCACCACATAATGATCCAGCTAAATAATTAGTGGAGCATTCAGCTAAAATATTAATTCCTTTTATTTCTTGAGCCACTTGACTATTATTATAGGTACCAACCGAATAAAAACTAAGAGTACCACTATTATTAACACAATTAATATTATAAGAAGATTCATTTGATAATTGAGTTGTAAAAATGCTAGAACTACAATTAGCGGAAAAATCATAATTATTTTTAATAGCTTCGTATTTAACTCTCTCTACCCCGGCATAAGCAGCATAATAGGCTTTTAAACCATCAGAATAATTAGAAGCTTTAGATAAACTTAAAAAAACTAAATAACCAGAACCAAAAGCAATAATAAAAATACCAAAAAATAACATTATAAAAATAAATAAGGCACTTCCATGTTTTTTACTAGTTAATATTTTTTTTATATTTATTTTCATATTATTCTATATATTTTAAAATTCCGTATTTAAAGAAATACTATTTTGAATATAAACAAAATTACTTGAATCAGATTTAGGAGCAACTTTAACTAAGATAGTAACAATTGGTTGACCAGTAGACACATTATCTTCAACTGAAAAAGATAAATCTAAAACATTGGTATTAGATGAAGTAATCGCTTGATCAACACTGGCCGATTCATCAAATAAATAAATATTACCAATCCCATCAGTAGTAGTAGCATAAAAACCAAAACAAGCACCATTTTTAGTAAAAGTAATTTTATCAAAATTATTAACATCAGGTTCTAATAAAAAGAATTTATTGGTTGTAACAACCGAGCAGGAAGTTCCGTCACTAATATCAGCTGATTTAATATTATTGGAAGCAATCTTAAAAAAATATTCCATATCAGATTGAATATTAATTTCATCATTAATTATGGCTTGATTATCATTAATACTAACATAAATTCGATTAACTCCTAAAATTATTACAGCTAATAAAGAAATCGATACTAAAATTTCTACCAAAGTAAAACCACCTGATTTAAAATTTCTAAACAATTTCTTTTTATTGTTTTTAATTAAAAGATAAATCATATAAAACAGTACTTAATTTAAAATCATAATCATTCCCTTGACCTGTCCACTCAACTAAAGATTCAATACTACTAGAAGCTGTAAAAGAGTTAACTGTAATCATCCGATTATAGATACTAGCCGTAGAAGAAGAAGTAGAACTATGAGAATAAAAACCAGCTTCATCTTGCCATAAATTAGTTTCACTAATACCAGTTGTACTTGTAGCTATTAAAGAATAATAATCAACTTTATAATAATTACTACCGCTGGTAGCTGTTTGTCCTAAATTATCCCAATCATTATAATAATTACTAATTATCATATTAGTATCTCTAATATTAGTCATTAAACCTAAACCCTCCTCACTTAAAAACATGGCAGTAAACATGTTTTTTTTAACATTATTAAAATTAATACTCTTGGAAGCTAGAGATAAAATAGCAGTTAAACCTATAGAGGTTATTATTAAAATTAAAACAATTTCTATTAAAGTAAAGGCTTGTTTATTATTTTTTATATTAATTTTTTTCATATTTTAATAATTAGAACAAGTAGTAGTACTAGTACAAAAAGAACAACACCAATCAGTCGAACCATTACAAGAACAATTTTTAGTATCAGTTAAACCAGGATTATTTAATATTAATAATTTTCCTAAAGGAAATCTAATATCTCTTAACTCAATAAACCATTGATCAACATTATTAGGATCAGAAGATGTTGAATTATAGACATACATATCACCACCACCTGATTCAAACATTATATAAAGATCGGACACAGTACTACTATTTTGACTCTTAATATTATTAATAATAATATCAGGCTCTAACACAATCTCTTTACCACCAAATAAAGTATCAGCTTCCCCATCATCATATAAACCATTTTCATTAATATCAGCAAAAACCACTGGAACTGAAGAAGAAGTTGCTAAATACATTCCCCAATATTTTGGTAAAATATTATTATAGGAACGATAAGATAAAGCATAAGACTGAATTTGTTTTATATTTTGATATAAAGAATTCTGAGTATTTGATAAATTAGTTTCAGAAAAACCAGCATTATAATTAATAACCGTTAAAGAAACAATTACAATAATTATTGATACACTAACAATTAACTCCACTAAAGTAAAACCAGCTTTAGTTACTAAATTAAATTTATTGTTTTTAAATTTTAATAACATAAATTTAATATATTACTATTTCAAATTAATTAAAAAATCTTCAGCCATTTCTATCATTTTTAATCTATCAGTTTCGGTTTCATCATTGTAGCCAATTAAATGTAATAAACCATGAACTAATATAAACTCAAATTCATCATTTACTTTCTTTTTAAATTCTTTAGCTTGCCGAATAATTTGATTGATATTTATAATTATTTCTTGTAAATCTGAAAAAGACAAAACATCAGTGGCTTTATTTTGTTGACGATAAACTGAATTAATTTGTTTCATCTTACTATCACCAATAATAGCTAAAGAAATAACATTCTTTTCATTAATTTTGTATTTCTTAAAAAAAGCTTTAACAATTTTTTCTATTCTTATTCTATTTATTTTTTTAGTAGTTAAATTATTTATCTCTATCATATATAATGCCGTATTAATTTATTTATTTGTCTAATAAATTTATAACAAAGATAAAACTTAGTTTCAATTACAAAATCAAAAGTTCCTAAAAATGAAAAACTTTTACCGGCAAAACCTTTTTTAAAACGACTAACCCCTGGCCATTTTTTTTCATCTACTCCATAAAAATCATAATATTTATAATTTTCTGCAATAGCCCTATCTATAATTTCCCATTGCAAAGCATAAGGAGCCATAACATTTCTCATAGTATTATCTGAAGCTCCATGTAGATAAGAAACGGTATCAAAAAGAAAAGAAAATAAACCAACGGCTAAAGTTCTATCACCTAATTTAGCTGAAAAAAACTTAATAACACCGGAACCATTTTTTATTAAATTATAATAATACTTTTTACTATGAATAAAAAAATTATCACGTTTAGAAGTTATTGACATTAAATGCCAAAATTTATCAAAATCATCTAAATCTGATTCTACCACTTTAATCCCCTTTTTATAAGCTAATCTAATATTATAACGAGTCTTAGGTGCCATTTGGGCTAATATTTTCTCCGAACCTAAACTTAATTCTAAAAATGATGTATTTTGAGGTTGTAGATCACTAGTTTTAAATAAATTTTTAGGTGATTGTTTTAAAAAATCAGTAAAACTAGGTCTAACTGGTTCTAAACGAATAAAAGATAATTTATTTTTTTTAGCAATTATATTTAAAGCTGAAAAAAAATCTGACCAAGAAAAATTAATATCAATAGGAAAAATCGGCCCTCGAGGTATATACCAATATTTTTTCTTACCCATTATTTTTTTTTCAATAACTATAAACCAAGCAATAATCTTTCCTTGTTCTTCTACTCCTTGAAAAAAAACCAATTGACCAAATGATTCTTGAATTTTAGCCCACTGATATGACTGTAAAAAAATGAAATTAGAAAAAAAACTAATGTCTTTTGTCTGTTCTAAGAAATTAGTTTGAATTTCTAAAAATTGTTCAGCGCTTAAATTTATTATTTTCATTAAAAAATTATTTAAAATTGGCTAGCCATATTATACATCGGCATAATTATCGCTGCGACCATTATTGCAACTCCAATACCCATAATTACCATAATTAAAGGTTCCAATAAAGTATTAAGATTATTCAATTTACTATTAAGTTCTTTCCCGTAAAATTTAGATATCTCATCTAAAGATTCTTCTAAATGTCCAGTTTTTTCTCCAACCATCATAATCTGAGGAACCATTTTAGGAAAATAGGGGCTATTATTTAAAGCATCGGTAATGGAACCCCCTTCATTTATTTTATCAATGGTATCAGTGATTACCTCTCTAAAATAAAAATTATTTATAATATCTCTAACTATTTCTAAACTTCTAGTAACTATTACTCCTCCTCTTAACAAGGTTGATAAAGAACTAGAAAATCTAACTAAATAAACTAAACTAAAAATACTTCCAATTATCGGAGTTTTAATGGTTATATAATCAAGTCGTCGACGACCAGCAGGAGTTTTAAGAGAAAATCTTATAACAATAATTAGAATAACAACTAAAATAATTAAAGGAATTAAATAAGCTTGTAAAAAATTAGAGACTGCTATAATTATTCTAGTTGATAAAGGTAAAGATCCACCAGTTTCTTGTAAAATTTTAATTAAATTTGGTAAAACCGAAAGCATAAAAACAAAACCAACTATTATTAAACCACAAACCACAAAAGCTGGATAAATCATAGCTCCCCGAAATCTTTTTACTAAATCATAATCTTTTTCAATTTCATCAGCTAAATACTCTAAAACATTATCTAATTTTCCAGAAGTTTCACCAGCTTTAACAACACTACAATAAAAACTAGTGAAAACTTTAGGATGTTTTTTTAAAGCATCTGATAATGATGCTCCATTATTAACATCATAAGCTACTTTAGAAATTATGTTTTTAAATTTAATATTATCAGTTTGTTCAATAATTGTAAGTAAAGCATCAGTAACAGAAACACTAGCGGTCATCATAATAGAAAATTGTCTAGAAAAAACAACTAAATGTTTTCCTTTAATAGGATTAATTAAATAAAGAAATCTATATTCAATTTCAGAAATTTCTTTAATACTTGGTGATGACAAACCTCGAGCATTTATATATTTAATAGCACTGCTTTCATTAACAGCCACTACTTGACCAGTTTTAAATCGGCCTTGCTCATTTTTAGCTTTATAAGAAAAAATTGGCATAATTTTTATATTTTATGATTCAATAACTCGAAGTATTTCTTCTAAATTAGTAACACCATTTAAAACTTTTATATAACCATCTTGTCGGATAGAAATAAATTCTTGATCTTTTTTAATTTTTTCAATTGATAAACTTTTTAAATCATTAATAATTGTATCTCTTAAACTATCATTAACTTCAATGGCTTCAGCTACCACGATTCTTTCTAAATATCCTGTATTCTGACAACGAGGACAACCAACGGGTTGATAAAGTTTTAAATTATTAATATCAGCCATACTCTTTAAATTAGGAATTTCTTTCATTATTCTTTCTTCTGATAAATCAGTCAAATTCTCTTTAGCTTCATTTATAATTTCATTTTTATAAGATTCATCAACTTCTTTTTTACAATGCGGACAAAGTCGTCGAGCTAATCTCTGAGAAACAACTAATTTTAAAATTGAAGCTAATAATATTGGGGCTACTTTCATATCAATTAAACGTAAAATAGTACCTAAAGCATCATTAGTATGAAGAGTTGATAAAACTAAGTGACCAGTTAAACCAGCATGAACTGACAATTCCGCGGTTTCTTCATCACGAACTTCACCTACCATGATAATATCAGGATCTTGACGAACTAAAGATCGAAGTCCAGTAGCAAAAGAATAACCAATCTTTGGTCTAATTTGGGATTGATTTATTCCTTTAATTTGATATTCAATCGGGTCCTCTAAAGTAGAAATATTAACTCCTTCTTTATTTAATATATTAATAATAGAATACAGAGTAGTAGTTTTACCACTACCAGTTGGACCAGTGGATAAAATAATACCATTAGTTTTTTTTATATTATTCTTTAAAAGATCTAAAATATAATTATTAAAACCTAATTCTTGTAAACTAATAATTCCTTTAGCTGTATCTAGAATACGAAGTACCGCTTTTTCTCGACCATTACCTACGGGTAAAGTAGAAATACGAAAATCAATTTCTCGACCATCAAGTATTAAAACCATACGACCATCTTGTGGAACACGAGTTTCATCCATTTTCATATGAGCTAATACTTTTACTCTAGCAATAACCGCATTATAAACATTTTTTGGTAAAAATAAAGCATTTTTTAAAATACCATCAACTCGATAACGTACTCGACTTTCATTTTCAAAAGGTTCGATATGGATATCACTAGATCGACTATCAATAGCGTTTCTTATAATAACTGATACGATTTTAGCTACGGGAGCACTATTAGCATCTTCCGCATTTAAAATATTTTGATCTTCATCTTTTTTAAATTCTAATAAATCTTCACTTTCTTCTTCTTGCGATTTTATTTCCAAAGCCGAAGAAATTTCTTCTTCCATTTTTTTATACTGTCTAAAAGCCGAATTAAAACTTGCTTTAGAAATTACATAATATTCAATTGTCAATTTTTTTTGTTTAGCTAAAAAACTAACAGCTTCCATTGATTTCAAATTGGGATCAATCAAACCAACACTCATTTTAGTTTCATCACTAGAAAAACAAATAGCTTGATAATTAGAAGCTAGATCCTCAGAAATTAAATTTAAAGTATCCTTATTTATTTCTACATCAATTAAACTTTTATAAGGTAAATTATATAATTCCGCTTTTAGTTTAGTGATATCTTCTCGATCAACAATCTTTTCCTTTATCAAATAACTACTCAAATTAAATTTTTTTTCAGTACTTATCAAATTATTTATTTCCACCATTTTATCTGATGAAATCAAACCTTTCGTTTTTAGTAAATCAAGAAATTTTAAATTATTTATCATAAAAATTTAAGAAAATATTTAAATTAGAACTGAGGAGAAAATGGATTAGGATTACCAACATCAAATTCAGGATCTAATTGGCTATTGTTTTCTCCGGTTTCTGTAGAGCTATTATTAGAATTTAATAAATCACCTGGTAAAGAAAAATCATTATAATCAAACTGGAAATCTTTTAAATTATTAAACTTTTCACTTTGAGTAATACTTAAATCAAATATATTATCATTAGTATTAACTTGTTTTTTTAAATTATTAATAATATCTTGTGAATTTTCAACCTTAGAATCAACATTAAAATATGATAAAAATTGACCGCCCGAAGCAAAGAAAACAATATTAGCTAAGGCTAATATTAATAATAATAAAATTAAAGTTATCCGATAAATTTTTTCCATATAATATAATTATTTTTTATAATAAGTTAAAAATTCAATATTAACGCTACGACTTTCAGGTTGAAAATCAAGGTAATAAATATCAATCAATCTTAAATTATTTTCTAAAACATTAAATAATTTTTTTAATTTACTATAATCAATATCACTAATAGAGACTTTTACTACCCAAGCACCAATAGTAGACGGCAAAGAATTTAGTTGTTTTAAATATAAATCGCTAGTAGTTCCAGTATCGGAAGAATCTACCTTTTTTGTATTTTCTACTCGTCGACCTAAATTTACACCAGTTTCTGCAGGAATATTAGTTTCATTTTTTTCTAAAGAAATAACTTCAACATTATCAACTTTAAAATCATTGGAAATTAAAAAATAAGTTATCTCTGTAAATAAATCATCACGAGTATAGGCGGTTGGAATTATTTTATTTATTTTATAAGTAATATCAGGATTAACATTTTCAAAACCCGCAATTAATTCTTTATAATTTTCTAAGTCTTGATATTTTTGTATAAATTCAGTTTTTTGTTTTTGTAAAATATCATTAGAAGTAACTACCGCCTTTTCAAAACGTGGCTTTATAAAAAAAACAATTACTATAATTAAAAAAATACAAAGAAGAAATACTAAAAAATATTTAAAATAAGAATTTAAAAAACGATTGATATTATTATGCCGTTTTTTAGCAGTAAAATCAATTTCTTCATTTTCAGATTCTTTTGACTTAAAATTATTTTTTGTTTCTGGCATATCTAATTAATTAATTAATAAAAATATTAGGATTTAAACTAAGATTAAGATTAAAATTAATAAAAGTTTTATTAATTTCTTCATTATTAATTTCTTCGTCACTAATTAAAGCTGAGCTAACTAAAGAATTATTAGAAAAAATCTTAGTTTGAAAATTAGTAGCTAAAACATTATTACTAACAGTTGGTAAAACATATTGACCATAAATATCACCTTTAAAATTTTTATAATAAATATTATTTTTTAAAGTATTCTTTTCTAAAAAATTAAAAAACTTTGTCCAATAAACATGTTTATTTAAAACTTGAGAAGACATATCTAATTTACTTTGAAATTCAATAGCTGTATTATATTTATCTTGCAAACCATTAATTTCATTAGTAATTTGAGAAATTTCTGTCTCTAAATAATGTGAATTTTCTATTTCTTTTTTGTTTTTCCAGATACTTAAAACAATAAAACTTTCTAGAGCAAAAATAATAATTACTCCTAACAGAACTAAAAAAATAATTAAATCTTTTTTCCAATTAAAATTAATTTCAATCTCATCCTTAATTAAATTAGTTTCCAATAAACCTAAATTACCTACTTTTTTCTTTCTCTTTAATAATTTTGAAAAGGAATTAAAAAAATTAGATTGTTTAGATCCTGAAATATTTTTGGTTGTTTCATTAACAGTTTCTTTGTTTGATTCAAATATAGAATCATCCACTACTTCTTCATCTGATAAAACATCTTCATTAGAAACTTTTTCAGTTATGGTATTTTTTTTATTCGGTATATTTTTTGACATAATATTTAAATTATTAATATTTTAATTACTCCATTCCACGTAAAGCCAAACCAGCCGCAATAGCTAATTTAGGACCAACTTCATTTAAAACTGGTTGCAATTCATTTGGATAAGAAATTCTAAACCAAGGATCACCAATAATAACTTTAATATTTAAATGATTTTCTAAATATTCAGAAAAATTAAACAATAAACTTCCACCGCCTGATAAAATTATTTTTTCAATATTTTTTCCATTACTACTAACAAATAAATCTAGCATATATTTAATTTCATTGATAATTAACTCAATGGCATTAGTAACAACTTTAGGAACTTCACCATTTTTTTGTAATGATGAAATTGATAAATCAAATTTAAATTGTTCAGCTTGTTCTAAACTAATACCCATTTTTTCACTAATTTCAGCGGTAATAGTTTTACCAGAAATATTAATACTACGATTTAAGAAAGGAATATTTTCTTTAACAATAGAAAAATTAGTACTACTACCACCCATTTCTATTATCATTAAGGTTGAAGCATCATTTCCTAAAAGTGATCTAATTAAAGAAAAAGTTTCAGTTTCTAAATTGGTTAAAAAGATTCCAGCTTTTTTAAAAACCTCAATATATTTTTTTACTAATTTTTTTGGTGAACCAGTTAAAAATATTTTTACATTATTAGTATTATCCCCTGGAATAATTTTCCAATCTAAAACCATTTCTTCTAGTGGTAATGGAATAACTTTTTTAGCCTCTTCAATTATTCGATCATTTAATTTTTTCTTGTCATAATTATCAATATTTATAACCGAAGAAAAAACCGAAAAACTTGGTAGTGATACTGTTGCTTTATTAGTTTTTATACCTAAGTCTTTCTTTAATTTAACTATAACCTCAGCTAAATAATCGATATCCTCAGATTTAGAAAAACTAAAATTAGGAATATCATCGGCAAAACCATAATTTAATAAAGAAATTTTTTTACCTTTTTTTCCTAATTCCACCATTTTAACTGATGAATCACCAATATCAATTCCTAAATAATTATCGTCGTTAGAAGAAAATAAACCCATAGTTTTAAATTTATATTAATTTGAAAGCTTTATAAAAATATGATATAATTATACCAAGTTATTGTTTTTTATTACAATACAATTATAACATAAAATTAAAAAAATGGAAAAGGGTAAAATCAAAAAAATATTATTAGTTATTGGTTTCATTATTTTTGTCGTTGTTATAGCCTATTTAATCTGGACAACCTTTTTTAAAAAAGATACTGGTACTAAAATTATTCCGACTAGTACTAGTACTAATTCTAATTTACCGTCTTCATCCGATAATCAAGGAAAATTGCCTGATAGTACTACCAATGAAGGTCAAAAAGCTACATCATCTAATACCCAAACTGAACCGCAATACCCTGATAGCGGTAGTGATAAGGCTAACCCTATTGCCATTGGTGGAATTACTAAAACTGATTTATTAGTATCTGAATCAGTTTTAGACCAAACCTTAAGCCGAGATGGAAACTCCGTTCAATTCTATAATCAAGAAGATGGTAAATTCTATATTGTTGATGAAAATGGTAATAAGATCCCTCTAAGTAATAAAGTTTTCTATAATGTTGAAAATGTTGAATGGGCCCCTAATAAAACTAAAGCCGTAATTGAGTATCCTGATGACACCAAAATAGTTTATGATTTTTCTACTGAAAAACAATACACCCTACCGAAACATTGGGAAGATTTTTCCTTTTCAACTGACAGTACTAAACTTGTTAATAAAAGTTTAGGAACTGACGAAGATAATCGTTGGTTAATTATTAGTAATAGTGATGGTTCACAAAGTAAGGCGGTTGAATATATTGGAACTAACGACAATAATGTTATTGCTTCATGGTCACCTAATAATCAAACCGTCGGTATGTATACTAAAGGAGTTGATTTTGATACTCGTGAAGTTTTTTTCATTGGACAAAATGATGAAAATTTTAAATCAACCAAAATTGAAGGTTGGGGTTTTGAAGGTAAATGGTCAACTAATGGTGATAAATTACTATATAGTATTTACTCCCCTAACAATGATTTAAAACCACAATTATGGATAGTTAATGCTCAGGGTGATAATATTGGATATAATCGAACCAATTTAAATTTACAAACCTGGTCTACTAAATGTACTTTTGCTGATAATAATACTATCTATTGTGCTGTTCCGATAAGTCTTAAAACTGGAGCTGGTATGTATCCAGAAGTAGCTGATCAAACTCCTGATCATCTTTATAAAATTAATGCTAGTAATGGTATTAAAGAATTAATAGCTATTCCTGATTCTGCCTATAATATCTCTAGTCTTTCTGTTAGTGTTAATCAAGAAAATTTATTCTTTACCGATAAAACTACTGGCCGATTGTATAAAATAAAACTTAAATAGAATTTCTCTCTATTATATATACCAATTTAATACATGAAAAAAATTAAACAATTTATTCAAATTTTGTTAGATTTTTTATTTCCTAAATATTGTATTCTATGTCAGAAAAAAAATGATAATTTCTTATGCTTTAATTGTTTTAAAACTATAACTTTTAAAGACCCTAGTTGTCCTAATTGTAATACTACTAGTCACATTGGTGAATTTTGTCCTGCTTGTCAAAATAAATTTAGTTTACGTGGAGTATTATCAGCTGGTGATTTTAGTAATAAAAACTTAAATATTATAATAAAAAATTACAAATATAAGTTCGTAAAAGACTTAGCTTATCCCCTAGCTTTGTATTTATCAACTTTTTTAGAAAATAATTTTCTACCCTCCCCTATTTTAAAAAATATTTCAACCACTAATATTTTAGTCTTAAGTGATTTTCTGTTAATACCGGTTCCTCTTTCTAAAAAACGACAACGTTGGCGTGATTTTAATCATAGTGAATTATTAGCTAAAATTATTGCTAAAAAATTTAATTTAAAATTATCCTTAGATTTAAAAAAAATAAAAGATACCTCTAATCAAGCAACATTAGAAAAAGAAAAAAGAATTAATAATTTAACTAATAGTTTTAAATGGCAAGGACCAAGTTTAAAGGGACAAAAAATATTAATTATTGATGATGTTTGTACTACTATTTCTACTTTAAATGAAATAGCTTCAGAGTTAAAAAAACACCAGGCCGGAGAAATCTGGGGCCTGGTATTAGCTAAAGGATAATATTTAATTATTGGGCTGTCCAACCACCATCAACATATAGAATTGATCCAGTAACATATTTAGATTCATTAGAAGCTAAATAAACAACCGCATAAGCAATATCATCTGGCTCACCCATATAACCTAAAGGAGTCGATGCTTTTATAAAATTATTAGCTATTTCATTTTCTTCTACATTTTTAGTCATCTTAGTTTTAATAAATCCTGGAGCAACAGCATTAACTCGAATACCAAAAGGAGCTAACTCTAAAGCTGAGGTTTTAGTTAATTGGTTAAGACCACCTTTAGAAGCACAATAAGCACTAGCTCCACGAAAACCAACTGTACCTAGAATAGAAGAAGTATTAATAATTGAACCTTTGATACCATGTTCCTTCATATAACTAGAAGCTAATTGAGTACCATAAAAAACACCATTTAAATTAATATCAATAACTTTATGCCAAATATTTTCATCCATAGATAAAATATCACCTGTTAAACCAATTCCGGCATTATTAACTATAATATCTAAAGAACCAAATTTTTCAACAGCAAAATTAATTAATTTTTGTACTTCTTCTTTTTTAGAAACATCCGCCTTAAAAAAGACAGCTCTATCATTTAATTTAATATCACTTGGTAAATCATTAATATCAGAAAAAACAAGTTTAGCTCCTTGATCTAAAAACATTTTAGCTATAGCCTCACCTAAACCAGAAGAAGCTCCAGTTACTATAGCTACTTTATCTTGTAAACGCATAAATTTAAAATTAAGTATTAAATTAGTAATTATAATTATAACATTTTTTTCTTTTTTATTCAATTAAAGTTGTCAAAGTTTATATTTTAATCTATAATATAAATCTAAAAATAAAGTAAATAAAACTTATGAAAAAAATTATCTGTCTTTATGGACTACCGGCTTGTGGAAAAACCACTCAAGCTAATAAATTAATAGAAGAATATGCTTATTCCTATTTTGGTATGGGTGAACGATTAAGAGCTGAAGTTGCTTCTGATTCAAGCTTAGGACAAAAAATAAAGAGTTATGTTGAAGGTGGAACCTTAATTCCTGATGATTGTATGATTGAAGTTATAAAAAATGTTGGACCAGAAATTAAAAAAAATGGCATTATTTTTGATGGTTTCCCTCGAATGATATCTCAAGCCTATATGTTAGAAGATATTATAAAAGAAATTGATATGAAAGTTGATGCTTTTATATGTTTAAATGTTTCTCCCGAAGAAGCTTTACGTCGAATTGAAGAGAGATCTAAAACCAATGATCGACACGATGATAAAGATGCTAATGCTATAAAAAATAGAATGGATGTTTTTAAACAAGAATCTATTGTTTTAATGGATTATTATCGTCAACAAAATAAATTAATAGAAATTAATGGTGAAATGAGTATTGAAGATGTCTATAGTAAAATAAAAGAAGAATTAGAAAGATTAGAAAATATATAATCTAAACTACATTGATATTTTTCTTTTTCTTTCTAGCTTTATTAATAAAATAAATAATTAATAAAACTAGAACTAATAAAACAACGATATCAATTATACCTGTATAATTTTCTAAACGTGACCAATTATCACCTAATAATATACCTACATAGATTAAAAAAGCATTCCACATTGAAGCTCCGGCTATAGTAAAAATTAAAAATTTCCAAATATTCATTTTACCCATACCAGCTGGGATAGAAATAAAATGACGAACAATTGGAATAAAACGACAAATAAAAATAGCTCCCTCACCTTTCTTCT
This sequence comes from bacterium, assembly GCA_035402985.1. Lineage (GTDB taxonomy): Bacteria > Patescibacteriota > Patescibacteriia > Patescibacteriales > UBA12465. Next base: position 46,941 of record DAONEH010000005.1, read on the forward strand.
TAAAAAAATTTTCAGTTAATTCTAAATGATGTTCGTTTAATAATAAATATTTACCCCATTTTTTTAAAGCATAACGACCACCATAGACTCCTAGATAATAAGAAATAATTGAACCAATGATACTACCTAAAGTAGCAGCTAAAACTGACCACCAAAAATTTAATCCACCAACAGAAATAGAAAAGCCAACAAATGGTAAGACAGCTTCACTTGGAACTGGAAAAACCATGCTTTCTAAAGTCATTAAAAAAACTATAACTGGATAACCAAAAGCATCAATAAATTTTACAATATAAACAATTAAAAATTCTGTTATTCCCATAAATAATATTTAAATAAAAGATTTAAATATTATAAATTATTTTTTTAGTTTTGTCGATAAAAAATAATATTATATAAAAAAAGACCTAATGAATATAAGTCTTTTATCTTCGCTCGGGGTCGCGGACGATGTTCGAACCAAGGTCGAAGGTCATATGTTAAATAGGTAATTAATCTTATCTATTCAATTTTAAAAGATAATCATATATTGATATAAAACCATCTAGACCTGGGGCCCAATTTTTAGAGTCATTTTTTATATTCTCTATTATATCTTTAGCTGATAGCCATTTTATTTCTTGAACTTCATTATCAATAAATTTTAAATTACTAATATCTTCTAGCCCTTGATAATAATAAACATAAGTAAATTCATTATTTGGAAAATCATCTCTTTTTAAAATTGGTCCGGAAATAAATTTATTAATATCGGCTTTTAAACCAATCTCTTCTTCTAGTTCCGAAATTACTGTCTCTTCAATTGATACCCCTGATTTTATATGTCCACCAAAACGTGTATCCCACATATTTGGACAAAGATCTTTTTCTTTAGATCTAAGATGAACAAGAAAAAAATATTCATTATCTTTTTGCATAAAATAATAAACATGTATAGTCCTATGCCAAGATCCATCTTTATGAGCCAATGATCTTAATTTCTTTTCTCTGGTTAAATTGTTATTTTCATTTACAATATCAAAATATTCTTCCATAATAATTTAACTTAATAGTTTCTTTATTTTGTTAACTTTTACCACAATAGCGCCCTTAATATCATAACCTTCATTATCTGGTAATTCTTTTACATAATCTAACCACTTACCAACAGTATGATATTTGGCTTTACCAACTAATTCAAAACCAATACAAGATTTCTCCCATTCAGGGTTCCAAATCACCAAAGAAACATTATTATTATATTCCAAATTTTTTATAGATTCTTTTATATGAGCATTAGAAATAATTAATTGGTCATTAATTACTTTTACATAAGCTATGGCAATATTATGTGGTTTCCCGTATTTATTAACAGTAGCCAATCCCAAAGCATTTGATTCTATAAATTTTTTTAGAGATTGAGAAATTAACATATTATATTATATAATTAATTGTTTTATAAAATAAAAATAGCATAAAAATGCTATTTTGTAAACTTGCTCCC
>DAONEH010000006.1:0-47254 GCA_035402985.1 bacterium
CCATTCTAATTGGACCAAGTAGGCCAACTACTCCTACTTGATTATTATATTTATATTTTAATAATACTGTACTTAAAAAATTACCAAAGGGATTATCACTACCGATAAGGATATTTTCACCGATAGAAAATTTATCAAAAGAATTAGCAATAATTTCTTCCATTCGATCAATAATAACAGAAATATCACAAACTACATCACTAGTTTTAAATTCTGGTTGAATAAATAAATTTGATACTCCGGTATAATATAAATTATTTTTATGGAAAGCCCAAAAAACAGCATTCTTAGATACATCAGCCATAATTTTAGCTATCTTTTTAAAATCACTTTCTGATTTTATAGAAACATCAATTAAATTTTTAAAGGTAGTTTGTTTAATATTTTTTGTTAAACAATTACTTACATAATATTTATATGATTTTTCGGTAGGAATACGTCCAGCTGAAGTATAGGGTTGAAAAATATAACCTAATTCTTCTAATTCTACCATTTCGTTTCTAATAGTGGCTGAAGAAATACCTAAATCATATTTTTCCACTAAAAAACCAGAGCTAATAGCCTGAGCAGTTTTAATATATTCTTTTATTATGGTTAATAAAATAAGTTCTTGTCTAGAGCTAATTTTCATATATAAAATATTAAGATAAACTAATTATATAAAATTAGCACTCCTGTGTCAAGAGTGCTAATAAGCTTTAATTTAAATGTTTATTTGTTTTAATTAAATTTCATAACTGTAGCTTTAGTAGAATCATCATTACTATTATAATCTTCATAAGCAACATAAATAGTGCTATTATAAACAACTAAAGAATCACAATAAGCATCACTATCTGAAAAATCAGAATTACCAACAACCTCCCAAGAACTTTCATCATATTTCATAACAGTGGCTTTACCGGAATTACCATCTTTATAGGCAACATAAGGAGTACCATTATAAATATCTAAATTAATAGTGCCAATATAATAAGACGAAAAACCAGCTACACCAACAAGCTCCCAACTAGTTCCATTAAACTTCATAACAGTAGCTTTATTATCATTACCACCGTCTGAATAAGCAACGTAAGGTGTGCCATTATAAATATCTAAATAAACATCACCAATATAATCAGCTGAAAAACCAGCTACACCAACAAGCTCCCAAGCATCAACTCCATTAAATTTCATAACTGTAACTTTTTGAGAATTATCCCAATCATTATAAGCAACATAAGGAGTGCCATTATAAATAGCTAAAGAAATAGAACCAGCATTACCAGTTTCACAAACAGTTTCCCAAGAACTTCCATTATATTTCATAAGTACAACTTTATAAGAACTATTATCAACATAAGAAATATAAAGAGTACCATTATAAATAACTAAAGAAGCTCCCGAAACCTGACCTGTTGAAAAACCAACTGTACCAACATTTTCCCAACTAGTTCCATTAAACTTCATAACCGCAGCTTTAGAAGAATCACTATCCGTATACACAACATAAGGAGTACCTTCATAAATAGCTAAAGAATTACGATAAACTTCACTGGCCGAAAAAACAGGATCACCAACATTTTCCCAACTAGTTCCATTAAACTTCTTAACCGTAACTTTTTGAGAATTACCATAATCCATATAGGCAACATAAGGAGTGCCATTATAAATAGCTAAAGAAATAGCACTAATATTACCAATTGAAAAACCACGAGTACCAACAATTTGCCAAGTACTACTTTCTTGAGATAAAAGCGATAAAATACCTCCCGGAAAAGCTTCTTTTCCTCCAGCACTTAAATCATTGGTTTGACTACCTAAACAGAAGGTTAAAGAATAGGAAGAATTTTCTGTTCCTAAAACTGTATAAGTATAGGCATTATTTGTATCAGTACAATCACCATCAGCTGGAGTTGGAGCTGTAGGAAAAGATTGCATATAGATATTACCAGAGGTAGCAATACTATCAGTAATAGTAGTGGGATACTCTCCATTATCTTGATAATATAATTCTAGAGCAGTTTGTATTTGTTTAATGTCGGCTAGTCTTTTAGCATCCCTAGCACTTTTTCTAGCATTAGTTAAGGAAACTACCGCTAAGGTAGATATGATACCAATAATAGCTATTACTACTAGTAGTTCTACTAGAGTAAAAGCGGATTTATTCTTCATATTTTCCGTTTTTATTAATATTAAATAATTATTATTTTTTTATTTTATTTCTTAAAAAAGCGGGGACGTCTAAATCAATATCATCTTTAGTTTGATCCATTTTACTCTTACTCTTTAAAAAATTAGAAAAATTAGAACCACTATTATCGTTTGAGTTTATTTTATTTTTATTTCTTAAAATAGCTGGAGCATCTAAATCATTATCTAAATCGTCAGAAAATTTATTAATCTTTTCTTTATTAAATAAATTTTTAGAACTTAAATTAAAAATAGATTTTTTTTCAACCTCTTCTTTTTTTTCAGAAAAATTATTATCAAAACTATCCATTATACTATAATCTTTTTTACTAGAACTAAAATAATCAGCATCTATTTTTTTATCTACATCTTTTTTTATAACTGGACGAGGATTTTTATCATTAAAACCAGTAGCTACAATTGTAATCTTTATTTCATCTTTTAAATCTTCATCAATTACAGCTCCAAAAATAATTTTAGCATCTTTATCAGCTAAAGAATTTATCATCTTAGCGGCGTCACTAACATCAGACATACTTAATTCACTACCACCAGTAACAGTAAAGACAATTCCTTTAGCTCCATTAATTGATGTTTCTAGCAATACTGAATTAATAGCTGATTTTACAGCTTCCACAGCCTTATTCTCACCCGAAGATTGTCCAACCCCCATTAAAGCTGTACCAGTGCCAGACATAATAGCTTTAACATCAGCAAAATCAGCATTAACAATACCAGGAACAGTTATAATTTCAGAAATACCCTGGACCCCTTGACGTAAGACATTATCAGCCATTTTAAAAGCTTCAATAAAAGTAGTTCTTTTATCAATAACTTCTAATAATTTTTCATTAGAAACAGTAATAATTGTATCTACTTTAGAAGCTAAATTAGCATAACCCTCATCAGCCACTCTTTGTCTAATACCTCCTTCAAAAAAGAATGGTTTAGTAACCACCGCGATAGTAAGAGCCCCTAATTCTTTAGCAATTTCAGCAATAACTGGCGAAGCTCCAGTTCCAGTTCCTCCACCTAAACCACAAGCTATAAAAACCATATCAGCTCCTTTTAATAATTCTCTTATTTCGTTTTGTGATTCTTCGGCTGATTTTTTTCCAATTTCGGGATTCATACCAGCTCCTAAACCTTTAGTAACTGATTTTCCAATATTAAGTTTGTAACTAGCTCGACTATTTTGTAAAGCTTGAATATCGGTATTAATGGCAATAAATTCCACTCCCCGTATTCCAGCTTCGATCATTCTATTAACAGCGTTACCTCCGCCTCCACCAACACCAACGACTTTAATTTTAGCTGAGGTTTCAATGTTTGGTTTAATTTCAGGCATAATAATTTATTTAAATTTTATTTATTATTTTGGCATTATTTTTCCAAAAAATTTTCCCATTTTATCAAAAACATCTTTAAAATTATCTTTCATAAAACTATTTTTATAAGAAATACTAGAATAACTTCCATAAACAGTTAAACTTAAAGCTGATAAAAAATCAGGTCGAGAAGCTTTATCAATTTCTATTTTTACATGTTTAGGTTCTAAAAAAGCTACAGGTAAAGATAAAACCCGTTTAGCTGTTTTAGTTATTCCCTCTAAAAGAGAACCACCACCACTTAAAAATATTCCAACTGGTAAAATTTTAGAACGATTTATTTTTTTTAATTCATTATTAACTAAATCAAAAATTTCTTCAGTTCGAGCTTCAATAATATCAATTAAATATTTTCTAGAAACAATATTATTTTCATCATCAATTTTTTCTTCTTTTAATAAAGGAGAAATATCAATATTGTCATCTTCATATTCTTCTTCAGAATCAGAACTACCAAATTGTAATTTTATTTTTTCAGCTAAAGTAATTGGACATTTTAAACCTAAGGCAATATCCGCCGTTATATATTCGGAACCAATTGGTAAAACATTAAAATGAAGTAAGGTTCCATCTTCATATACAGCTAAAGAAGTAGTAGTAGAACCAATATCAACTACAGCTACACCTAATTCCATTTCTTTAGTAGTTAAAAATAATTCAGCCATAGTAATACTAGGAAGTAAAACATCATCAATACCTAAACCAACTCGTTGAATTATTTTTATTAAATTATTCATTTGGCTACTTAAAACTAAAGCTACTAAAACTTCCACTTCTAATCTAATACCACGCATACCAATAGGATCTTTTACATCTTCGTTATTATCAATATTATATTTAACTGGAATGGTTTTAAAAATTTCATAATTATTAGGGACTGGAAAAGATTTAGCCGAATCAACTGCTCGATCAATATCATTTTGATTAATTTCACCATCATTTTTACTAATAATAGCTACTCCTTTTACTCGTTCATAACTAATCTTAGAATGATTAAAAGCCAACCAGACTGAAGTAATTGGTATTCCAACTAAACGTTCCGCTTTTTCTAAACAAGCTGAAAGAGAAGAAACAGCATCTTCAATACTATTAATTGTTCCATTTTTTCCAATTCCAGCACTAGGATGAGAAACTGCTCCAATTATATGGATTTTTTCTTCATTATATTCTATTTTTTTCTGAGCAATTATCAACTTTATACTGCTTGAGCCCATATCAAGACCAACGATAATATCGTTTTTCATAATAGACTAAATTATTTTTATTATATCCTTTATTATACTAAAATTTTTTAATATTAGCAATAATTAAATTTTAGAAAAAACCATTAAAAAATAAGGTTTAAATACCAATTAACTAATTGATTTCCCCAAAAAAGCATAATAATACCAGATAAAGACAAAAATACACCTAGAGGGACCTTAGAATAAAAACCTTTTAAACCAAATATTAATAAAATAACAGCAATTAAACCTCCAATTAAATAAGTTAAAAACAAAAAACCAATAAATTGTCCTAAAACTGGAAAAGCTAGAGCAAAAAATCCCCCCAACCAAATATCTCCTTCTCCCAGACCTTCTTTTTTCATAATTAAAATACTAAATAAATATTGTAAGAGAAAAAAGGAAACTCCCACTATTACAGTTATAAGCATTGTCAAAATTGAATAACCTAAAATTAAATTAATTATTAAAAAAAACAAAGCACCACAAACTACAATAGGAATTGGAATTAAATACCAACGAATATCAAAAACAAAAATAATAATAGCTAAAGAAATAAAAACAAAAGCAAAAATAAGTTTTATAATGGAAAAATCAGATATAAAATTTAAATAAAAAGCTAATAAAAATAATAATCCAGTAATTAACTCAACTAATGGATATTGCCAAGATATTTTTTTCTTACAAAAACGACAACGACCTTTTAATAAGATAAAACTTAAAAGAGGAATATTATCATACCAATGAATAGTTTTATGACATCGTGGACAATAAGAACGACCTAATATTGTTTGATTTTTATATAAACGCCAAATTGAACAATTCAAAAAACTACCAATAATTAAACCGAATAAAAAAACAAAGATATAAATTAAAGTCATATTATTAAATTTATTTATTTTTTACTTTTTCTAATTTTATTTGTATCGTTTTTTTGTAATTTTGTAAAGCTTTTAAATTTATATCGGAAGTAATTAAATTTTCGTCCGGTAATAACTCTAAAGTTTGATTATAATATTCTATAGCTTTATTAAAATTAGATTTATATTCTTCGGCCTCAGCCATTTTAAAATAAACATTAGGATAAGATGGGAGTTTTTTTTGTAATTTAGAAAAACAAATATCCGCTTCAGAAAAGTTATTAATTATAGTTAAAACTTGAGCTTTAGCTAATAAATATTTAAAAGAATTATTATTTTGATTATTTAAATCATTTAAATCTTTTTCAATTTGTTGTTTAGCAATATACCGAGAAGACTCATCTCTTAAACTATTATAATTATCAAAAATTAAACTAATAAATTCATATTTATAACTATAATATACTGGATTATTTTGATCTAAATAAGAAAAAGTTAAAACCGAAGATGGAATTTCATCTTGATAAAAAAACTTTTTGGCTTCAAAAAAATAATAATCATTAATTAAATTTTTAATCTCACGTTTAATACCAAAAAAAATTAAAATAGCTACTGGTATAATAATAATTAAATAAATTAATTTAAAACCTTTATTATTTTCTTCACTTATTTTTTCCTTGTAATCATAACTAATTAAAATAGCTAATAAACTCCAAAAATAAATATTAGTAACTACCACTGAAAAATTAAATAATAAAGAAATTAAATATGACAATAAAGAAATAAATAACATTTTAATTAAAAAACTATCTTTATTCTTTTTTAATAATTTAAATATAAACCAACAAAAAAATAAGCATAATAATAATCCAATTACTCCCACTGTTAAAAGTTTATCTAAAATTATATTATGAGCTCGATCAAAAGTAACATTTACTTTACTTAAAACAGCCCAATTTGATTCATAATATGGGGTAATAGCCTCGGATTGATTTTCTAGACCATAACCATAAAAACGATTAGAAATAGCCTGTAAAGATGTTTCCCATAAAGTTATTCTAACTGAAGAACTACCCGTATTTAAATCAAAAGCTGATTTAAAACGTTGACTTATAACATTATTACCAGTTAATAAAATTATTAAACATAAAATAGATAAAGCTAACCCTGAAAAAAATATTTTTTTATTATTTTTAAAATAAAACCAAATTAAAGCAATAATGGAAGCTCCTAATAAACCTAACCAAGCACCACGACTTCCAGAACAAATTAAAGCTATCAAATCAATAATTAAAATTAAAGAAGTTAAAATTTTTAAGCACCATTTTGAACTTTTTTTTATAAAATATATTGCTAAAGGAATAACTAATATTAAAAATGATCCTAAAAAATTTGGTTGACCTAAGGTTGACATTGATCTTTTAGTTATAAAAGCTGGCTCTTCCCAAATTAAAAAATCATAACCTAAAAATTGACTAATAGCATAAACAGCAACAACTAAAGAAGATAATAAAGCTGTAAAAATTAAACGATCTATTTTTTTAAACTTATCTTTAGCTAAAACAACGTTTAAGGATAAAAAACAAAAAAAGAGAAAAAAATAAAATTCCGATAGCCAACCTAATTGTCGATCCGCTGTTCCAAAAAAAGATATCCACGGATCAATGGACCATAATAAAGAAATTAAAGAAAATAATAATATAATAATAGGTATATAAAAATACTTTTTACTCATCGTTATTACTATTTTTTTAAAATCTGATTCAATAATAAACTTAAGAATTGATAAAAAGGCTAATAATAAAAATAAAATTTTAAAAACAACCATTTTTTGTAATTCAAAAGGATTTTCTGTTATAAAAAACAAACCAAAATAAATTGGAACTAAAAAAATAATAGCTAAATAAAAAACTTCAATAAAAAAATCAGTAATTTTAATATTTTTTATTCCCTTCATATTAATATTTTATCTATAATATAGTTTTCTAGTATAATTATACCATAAAAAAACAAAAGCTAAAAAGCTTTTGTTTTTAATATTTTTATCTAAGTTTTTTCTATTTTCTTTTTCTATTAAATAATAAAATAACGGGACTAGCAACAAAAAGTGAACTATAAGTACCGACAAAAATACCAATAGCTAAAGCTAAAACAAATTCTCTAATAGAACTACCACCAAAAATTATAATAGCTATTAATGATAATAAAGTAGTAAAAGAAGTAAAGATAGTTCTAGTTAGAGTTTGATTAATACTTTTATTAACTGTGTTTTCAAAATTGTCATTACTTTTTGGTAAATTCTCTCTAGTTCGATCAAAAGTAATAATAGTATCATTAACACTATAACCTAAGACTGTTAAAATGGCAGCAATAAAAGTAGCATTAATTTCTACATTTAAAAACCTTCCTAAAACAGCAAAAACACCTAAAACAATAATAATATCATGGGCTAAAGCAATAATAGCGGCTATACCATATTTCCAAGAAGCTACTGGTTTAGAAACCTTTTTAAAAACTATAGCAATATAAATAATAATTACGATTAGAGCTAAAGATATAGTATTAAAAGACTTATTTTTTAATTCTTTACCAATTGATGGACCAACGGAATCAAATCTTAATTCCTCAATAACTGATCCAGAAACTTGATTATCACCATTTAATTCTATAGCTAAAGAATTTAAATTAGTTTTTACCTGTTCATGGACATCTAAAGAATCTTCTTTAAAACGTAAGATTATAGAATTATCAGTAGTTGGTTGAACTGATAAACTACTTAAATTTAAATCAGCTAAGCTTTCTTTAACTTGAATAACATTAGGTTGTTGGCCATTAAATTTTACTTCCATTAAACTACCTCCGGTAAAATCAATGCCAAAATTCAAACCCCAAGTGATTAAAGCAGTTAGAGCTAGAGCTAATGTAGCTCCAGAAAAAATCAACCAGAATTTTTTATATTTTACAACTTTTAAATTAAACATACTTTTATCTATTATTTTAATTTTTAAAAATAAAATTAATTATTATCTTTTTTTGCTTTAATACCTAAAAGCCAACCATGTTTTTCAACTCTTTTACCTAAAAATAGATTTAGGAAAACATTAGTAATAGTAACAGCGCTAAACATTGAAACAGATACACCAATAAATAAAGTAGTTCCAAAACCTTTTAAAGTACCAGTACCAAAAAACATTAAAATTAAACAAATAAGTAAGGTAGTAATATTACCATCACGAATTGAAGGCCAAGCTCGACGTATTCCTTCATTAATAGAATCTTTTAAACTTCGACCTGATCGTAATTCTTCTTTCATTCTTTCAAAAATAAGAATATTAGCATCAACCGCCATTCCAATAGATAAAACAAAACCGGCTACTCCAGCTAGAGTTAAAGTAACAGGATTTAATCCACAAACTAATAAAACAACACCCACTACTAAAAATAATAATGTTATTGGAATATTTAATAATTTCATTTCATTAAACGTATAGATCATTAAACCGACAAAAAATAGAGCAATTAATAAAGCTAACCATACTGGTAAAGCTTTAAAAATTGTTAAAACTGTAACTCCATAAATTAATAAAGAAAAAACAGATAATAAGCCAGGAAGTCGATAAACAATAATCATAAATAAAGCTACTAACAATAATCCAATTAAACCAGCTTTTAAACTATCAGCAATAGATTGAGAACCTAAACTAGCTCCAACTTCTTTTTGATTAATTAAATTAATAGGAACTGGTAGAGCTCCAGCTTTTAATCTTTGAACTAATTCTTTAGCTTCATCAATAGTAAAACTACCACTAATAACAGCTTTGCCATCAGTTATAGCTTCATTAACTGTTGGAACACTAATAGCTAAATCATCTAAATAAATAGCAACTGGTTTTCCAATATTTCTAGTAGTTATTTCCTTAAATAATTCAGCACCTTCACTATCAAATTCTAAAGATACTTCTGGAGAATTATTAGCATCAAATTGAAGAGTAGCATTTCTTAAATTAGCTCCAGTTAATTCGGTATTAGCCCATTCATAATTAGCATCAGCTAAATCTTCTTCGGTAGCTTTAGTTAAAGCAATAGATCTGACTTTGTATTCATTTTTAGAAGTATCATTATTAGATGTTAAAATTGAAGAAGATGTTTTTTTGTCTTCTAATTTTAAAATAACATACTCAGCCTCAGTTTCAATAACATTAGTAGTTTGTCCAACAGTTAAATCTTTTACATAATTATAGATACCAGAATTAGTATTTTGACTTATCCAGCCTAAATCACCATCATTTTCAGTTCCAACCGAAACATCACTGGAAGTGGCTGTAGCAATTGGAGTATTATTAGCTTTAGCTAAACTTATAAAATCTTCACCATTTTTAACTTTAGTATAAACTTCTTCTATTTTTGTTTTTAAACTATCATTATATTGTTTAACCAAAGCTAAATTGGCTTCAGTAGTACTAGCGGAAGCAGTCGATTGTTCTTTAAATTGTAATTCAGGAGTATCACCAATTTCTTTAATAGCATCATTAACACTAGTAACTCCAGCTAATTCCACAATAATTTGATAATCATTATCAATAGTTTTATTAATTTGAATTAATGGTTCACTAACTCCAAAAGCATTAATTCGACTTTCAATCACATCTCTTACCCCCTCTAAAACATCATCCTTATCGGCATCAGCTATTTGAGAAACATCCGCTTGATAAGTAAGTTGAACTCCTCCCTGTAAATCAAGACCTAAATGGAAAGGAGATTCTTCAATCTTAGGAAGGGAAACAACATTATTGGTTTTAGAAGCTACCCAAGAAACGGCTTGATTATAATAAACATCGCCAACTTTTATTGAAATTAATAAAAAGAAAACGATAGTTAAAGCCAAAATAATACGATTTTTTTTCTTAATAGAAAAACTAGAATTTGTTATAGACATAAAATAGTAAGTATTTTAATAATAATATTTATAATCTTAGAACAAATTTATATAAAAATCAAGGGAATTAACTCTTGAATTTTTTACCTAGAAATGGTATAAAAAAACTACTAATAATTAATAAAAAAATATGTCAATTATACCAACTGTTATTGAAAAAAGTGGTCAAAATGAACGAGCTTATGATATTTATTCACGCCTACTTAAAGATCGTATTGTCTTTTTAGGCGAAGCTATTGATGACCATACAGCTAATATAATTATAGCTCAATTATTGTTTTTAGACGCGGAAGATAAAAATAAAGATATAAAATTCTATATTAATTCACCGGGTGGTTCAGTTGTTTCTGGTTTAGCTATTTATGATACTATGCAATATATAAAAAGTGATGTTTCCACTATTTGTGTCGGAATGGCCGCTTCGATGGCTTCAATACTATTAGCAGCCGGAGCCCCTGGAAAAAGATTAGCTTTACCTAATAGTGAAATAATGATTCATCAAGTTATGGGTGGTTTTGATGGTCAAGCTAGTGATGTAAAAATTCAAGCTGAACATATTTTAAAGATAAAAGATAAAATGAATAAAATATTAGCTAAACATACTGGTAAAAAATTAGCTGAAGTAGAAAAAGATAGTGACCGGGACTTCTTTATGGATGCAGAAACTGCTAAAAAATATGGAATAATTGATAAAATAATTACTAAATAAAAATTATTAAACAAATAAAAAAGAAGAGTTTTAAAATTCTTCTTTTTTATTTTATCTTAAACTTATTTTAATTTAAACTAAAAGATTTAATTATCATCTCAAAAATATTTAAATAATTCTTTTGTCCATTAGTAGTATTATATAAAATAGTATAAACATTTTTTCTTTCTTTATCGGTTAGATATAAAGCTAAACCATCCGAACTATAAATTCCTTCCCAACTACTATTTTTTATAATATCAGCATCACTTACAATAACAAAGAATCTATCAGCATACCAATTTTTAATGCTAAAGTTAGATGTATTTGGTTCTACTAAGATTTGAATAAATGAACCACTATCAATTGATAAAATTAAAGACGATCCATCACTTAAAGCACTCTTTCCCCAAATATTTGGATATAAAACAGAATAAGCAAAAGCATCATTTTTATATTTAGTAATATTAATATTATTAGTTATATTTCCGGAACCAGTTGGATTATATAAACTTAAAACTTCAACTAAGTCATTATAAGAATCAGCATCAGAATCAGCTTTAGAAAAATCTGAACCTAATATAAATTCCTCATCATCATTTAATCCATCACTATCAGAATCAATGGAAGTATAATTAATTATATCGGTAGTAGTTGAATTTTCAGGTTCATTATTAATATCTTCAATTTCAGTAGTAGTGGCGGTAGTACTAGAAGTTGTAGCTATATCAATAATTTCCTCTAATTCATTTTCATTATTTATAACTTCAGTATTTTCAATTATATTTTTGTTGGTATTATCAACGGTTTTTTCAATGACTGGAGTTTTCGAAAATTTAAAAAGATTAGAAAAAGAAAAATTAGGCTTAGTGATATAAGAAAAAATTACATAAGCCAAAAACAATACAATAATTATACCAACAACAATAATAACAACACCTATTTTTTTACCGCCATTAGATTCTACATTTTTTATTCCATTTTTATTTTCTTGTTTGGATTCAAAACGGCCAGTTTTATAACCTTTTGGCATTCGATGAATAATTAAATCTATTTCTGGTTTAGGTGTAGTTTTAGTTTCTTGTTTTTTGTTTTTTTCTAAAAATTTCATAAATTATTTACTAGCTAATTCTGGATATTTTTCAATAAAAAGAGTTTGATTTTTAAATAAACTTGAATTAATTTTACCATCTCCTAGTGGATTATAACCAGACATAATTTCTTGTCCATCAGAATAAGTATCTTGATCAGAAGATATAAGTAATGGATCAGTTCCAAAAATATTTATTTCATCATAATCACTTAAAATATCACTATCAGAATCTAAATTATTTGGATCAGTTTTGTAAACATAAGTTTCATCATAATCACTTAAACCATCACTATCTGTATCAATATTTTTTAAAATTTCCATACCACTTTCATTGTCATCTACAATAATATCAGAAGAAGTATTAGTAATTATATCTTCTTCAATGATGTTGTCATCTTCATTGCTAATTATATCTTCTTGTTGATCTAAAACATTATTATCAGAAGAAGTATTAGTATTAACTAAATCACTGGTAGTAGCTTTATTAGTATCAACTTGCAAAGTTTTAGGTAATAAAACTTTAGCATAAACAATATAAGCAACAACTAAAATAATAACTAAAATTATGAATATCAGAATAATTGTTTTTAAAACTTTTTTAGGATTTTTATTACCCTCTTTATCGGTAAAATCTTCTACTACATTTTCTTTATTTATTTCTGGTTTTTTTAAATTAAGATCAGCTAAAGAAGATTGAGGTCTTTTAGTTGCTTCTTCAATTTTATCAGAATCGGCAAAAATATCATCAACCTTGTTATTAACATCATCTTTTTTAATGTCATCAAACATAATTTTAATTTTAATTTTTAAACTATTAATTTATATAAATTATAACACAAATATTAATTTGATAAAATAATTAATCATTAGAAGAATTATTAGTACCAGTATTATTAGGTTTAGAAACACACATATTATTAGTACAATTATAATCTAATGTATTTGGACAATCATTAACTGTTTGACATTGAAAATTATCTTTTATACATCTAACTGATAAATATTCGTTTTGAGGAATAAATTTTCTCATTATTTTTTTAGCGTTAGAATCAGTAGTAGTGGTATTATTAATATTTGCTCCACTATTAGCTAAAAATCTAGTCATAACATAATTAATATCAGAAGGATTATAAATATTATTTAGGTTATCAGTTCCTTTGCTAGACCAAAATTTGGCTATTCCATTTATATCTAAATAAGCTTTAAAACTATTAGTTTTTAATTCTTCGCCAGCATTAGAACAATCCCAAGAACTAGTTCTATAAAGATTACAGGTATTGTTATTATCTTTTAATCCATTTTCTAAAATATACCAATCACTATCAGTTGGAATTCTCCAACCTTCCGGACAAATTCCTTGCTTTGGTTCAAATTCAGAAGAAGTAGAATATCGCATAGCTTCACTCCAAGTATATAGACCACCATAAAGATCACAATTAATACTATTATCATCTAAACAATATTTTTCTATGATTTCGTTATTACTACTAGTAGCCGAAGAAGCTATTTGAGTACCAATATTTAAATTATCAGCTAGCCAACATTGATTTCCAATTAAAGCTGTTTTATAATATCCGGCTTGATTTCTTATAGTACCATTATAATTCCATGGTCCTCCATCATATTTTACTACAGCCGAACCACAATCAGTAACAACATTTAAATTAAAACTTTTTTGTGAACTTTTTCCAAATTGATTAGTAGCTGTAGCTGTAATAGTAGAAGAACCTAAACGTAATAGTCTTCCTTCAATCTTTTTAACACCGCTGTTGAAATATAAACCAAAAGGTAGAGGTAAAGAAGAAGTACTTATACCTATACTACTACGTTCAATTGTATTAAAAGTACTTAATTGACAAGTATAATCATCTCCTAAATTAGCTATAGTTAAACAATTATTAAAATTAATTACAGGATCATCAACTGTTAAATTTATACTTAAATCTTTTGTTGCAGTAGTATTATAACTATCAGTAACAGAAATTCTATAATTAAAATTTCCTGGCATTAATTCTCCTCCTATAATTTTTAAAATATAATTAGTATTAGTTATCTTATCGTAACAAGCCTTAAGATTATTTCCAATATTAACCCCACTTGATTGAGAACATGATAAAATATTAAAATTCGCTTCACTTGAACCTAGTGAAATTATTTTTATAGCAGAATCAATAGTAGTACCAGAAGACAAAAGTCCATTAATTGAATTAATAGTAATATTATTATTAAATCTCGGCTCATAACTTAAATTATGAGAAATATTTCCAGCAATTATTTGTGGACCAGAATTAGAAATATAAAATTTTAATTGATGAGTTGATGAAGAACCAAGACTATCAGTTAAAATTATATTAATAGTTGATGTCCCCGAACTACCAGCTTTTTGAGACCATACTTTCTTTTGATTAGGATATGGAGTATTTTGTAAAACTAAATTATTACCATCACCCCAACCTAAATCATTATCTACTAATTGCCAATTAATAGTATGGCCTTCATTGTCAAAAGCTTCTATGTATCCATTAAATTCTTGTCCGCTAATACCTTCTAAAGAATAATTTTTAATATACGGAGAGGTATTAACGCTATAACCAATTGCTCCAGTATTTCCAAGTGTTCCACCACAATTATAATCTAATAATGATGAAGAATTATCTAATCTATAATTCATACCATCTAAGGCTGTTTCCATAACAGCACATAGTCTATAATCAGAACCATTAGTATTAGTAATATAGGTAATAATATTACTGTTAGCTGGTAAACCAAAATTATTATAATTATAATTAGTCGAGGTACTTAAAAAAACATTATCAACTGCATTCCAACAAGTATTTAAATCAAATCTTTTTGCTGGATCAGAACAAGAACCAAGTTTATTTATCGGATCAACTATATTATTAATTTTAAGTTCGTTTAAAAAAATATTTTGCCAAGAAGGCCAAACTGATAAAGCAATATGAGATAAATAAGTTCCAGCCCCTAATACTGGATATTTATTATTAGTATTATAATAATTAGATAATTTCTTTTTTATTAAAACTAATTTTTCTAAACGATCTAAGTCTCTAACTATTTTAGCTTTTTTCCCATTACAAAATAAATTACTAGGACAATCAGAATCTAATATACAATTTAAAGTGTTTTCAGTTGGTAAGATACATTTATTGTCAGAACAACTATAACCATCTAAACAATCGCTATCAATATAACAACTTTTAGTTGACATAGAACAAGTACCAACAACATCAGTTAAATTAGTATTAAATTTCCAATTTTTTAATATTTGACTAAAAATATCAACTGTTTGATCATCAGCTGTTTGATTATATGAAATTAAATAAATATTACTATACAAATAACTTTCTCCATTATTTACAACTATATTAGTAGCCGAAACATAAACAGTTCGACCATCACGCACTGCCTTATAACCATCAACTATTAAAGATTGAGGGGAACCAGAAAATCCTTGTTGTTCATACCAAGCTTGAGCACTAATATGTTCTGGATTAGAAATAACTCGAGTACCAATAGCATCAGATACATTAGATTCAGCTAAAACTTTTATTTGATTAGGAAAAACAATCCAAATAATAAAAAATAAAATAATCAAATTAGCTGTAGTTAAAAATAATATTGATATGTTTTTAGATTTTATTTTCATGTTTATATTAATTATATTAATTTTTTAGACAACGAACGGAATGACCATTATTTTTTCCATTTCCACTATACCAAACTGTAAAATCATTAGAATCAAAACGTAAAACACCGGCATATGAAACGGTAGCACTACTAATTGTAGAACTCCAAAACTTACAATAATTCTTTTCACTTATAAAACTAGAATCAAAATAACCAACTGGTTTAGCATTAAATCCACTAACATTATTATTGGCTGGATTATTTCCTGGAGAACATAATATTGTGCTACTCTGCCAATTAGAAACAGAAGCTAAAGCTGTGGCGGCTTTTCCATTACAACCCATATTTAATCCTACTTCATTTTTAAGTTTTGTTAATTCTGATTCGGAAGGTATGTGCCAACCAATAGGACAAATTCCTTGAATATTAATACCAGACATGTATTGAACAGTTTCATCATATTGATATAAACCACCACCAGTATCACAATTTAAAATATTATTTTTATAACAAAATTTTTCTATTATTAAATTATTACTTTGACCAGAATCGGAACCATTAACCATTCTACCAATATTTATATTTTTAGCCATCCAACATTGGCTACCAATCTGAACTGTTGGATAAGTTTCTCCTCCATAAATAACATTAGTTCCACAATTAAAGACATAATTATTATCTACAATAAACTGAGCTAAATAAGATTGACTACTAGTTACATTAGAATCAGTTCTAGGATTATTGATTGAACCATCATTCCATCTATTAAATATATAACCAGAATCGGGAATAGCTTCTACTTGAGTTCCTGACCCACCTGAAGCTATAACCTGTGTTGTTGAACCATTTATAGTTCCTCCAACTCCATCAACATAATATGTTAAAGTATAATATTGAGTAAAATAAGCAGTGACATTTATATCATTTGTTACATTTGTATCAGTTCTAGGATTAACAGTTGAACCATCACTCCATCTTACAAAAGAAAAACCAGTATTAGGAGTAGCTGTTACAGCTGTACCAGATCCACCATATGGAATATTAGTTTGAGTCATTTGTGATGATAATCCATTTACTGTTCCACCTAATCCCGCATTATATGTTAATGTATATCTATTTTTTTCTACTATAGGAGTAGTATTAATATTAGCGGTAACATTAGTATCAATTCTAGCTGAACTAGTACTATTATTATCACTCCATTTTACAAAATGGCATCCTTGACCAGGAATTATATTTACTTGCGATCCATTTTCACCATATAAAACTGTTTGATTTCTATTTCCAACAAATGTTGATGAAAGACAATCACCAGAAGGTAAATTATATGTTAAACTATATTCATTTTTTTTAAAACTAGCAGTAAATGATTTATCAGAAGTTATATTAGAATCAGTTCTAGTAGTACTAGTATTACCATCAGACCATTTATCAAAATGATAACCGGTATTTGCTACAGCAGTTACCATAGAACCAGAAGCTCCTTGATCAACAATTTGATTAGTGTTGCCACTAATAGTTCCTCCGGTTCCAGCTGTGTAGGTTAAAGTATAAACTTTTTTAAAATTAGCTTTAACATCTATATTTGATGTTACATTAGAATCACTACGTGGATTATCGGTTCGACCATCATCCCACTCAGAAAAAATATAGCCACTATATGGAACAGCTTCAAAAGATAAATCAGTGGACCCACCATAATTAACTGTTTGAGTATAATCAGAAACTGGAGTAGTTGAACCTGATTGTCTAAGAACTCCATTTTCACCGGCTGCATAAGTTACAGTATAAGTATAGGGAGCAAAAGTAGCATTAATATTTTTATCACTAGTTATATTTGTATCAGTTCTAGAAGCACTATTAACTCCATCACTCCAAGAAACAAAACGATAACCAGAATTAGGAATAGCTGTTACAGTAGTTCCACTTCCTCCAGAATTTACAGTTTGATTAGTTTGTCCACTAAGAGTTCCTCCAGTTCCAGCTGTATAGGTTAAAGTATATGTTCTTGTAAAATTAGCAGTAACACTTTTATCACTAGTTATATTAAGGTCAGTTCTGGTAGCGCTAGTATTACCATCGGTCCAAGAAACAAAACGATAACCAGAATTAGGAATAGCTTTTACGTTAGTTCCACTTCCTCCATGATTTACAGTTTGATTAGCATTGCCACTAATAGTTCCTCCAATTCCAGCTGTATAATTTAAAGTATATGTATTTATATCAAAATTAGCAGTATATGTTTTATCACTAGTTAAATTACTACCATCAGCACGAGTAGTACTAGTATTACCATCATCCCATTTATCAAAATGATAATCAGGTTTAGGAATAGCCGTAACGGATAATCCATTTCTTCCTTGTAATACTCTTTGTATGTTAGAAGTAGTACTAACATTATTTACAGTTAAATAACCATTAATTCCAGATAAATATTGTAATGTAAAATAAACATCAGGTGAAAATTTAGCTTTTATATCAAGATTAGAAGTAACATCAGTTTCAGTTCTTGTGTTACTACTTATTGTTGTATCTAAAACTCCATTGACAGTCCAATTACTAAAATGATAACCAGGTCTAGCTACGGCTCTAACTTCAGTACCATTTTCGCCATGCATTACTGCTTGTCTAGTATCACCTATTAAATCTCCATAGTCAGGTGTTCCATTATTATACATAACTTTATATTTTTGACGACTAAAAATAGGGTAAACCGATATATTTTGACTTACATTTTGATCAGTTCGAGTAGCATTAGTATTACCATCAGACCATTTATCAAAAGAATAACCATAATTTGGGACAGCTATTATTTCATTACCATCATTTCCGTAATAGACTACTTGAAACAAAGACGAACCATAAATACTACCATTATTATCATTAGTATAATAACGTAGAGTAAAAACATTATTAGTATCAGTTATAGTAGAGGCATCACGAAAAAAATATGTTTCTTTTAAAAAACTAGATAAACAAAAACCACCATTTAAACAATCATCATTATCATCACAAGGTTGAGTTGGATTATTAGTACAAACTTTATTTAAACTATTTCCTTTGTTTATAATATTGGATTCAGAAAAGGCTGGCAAATCGTCACTAGTTCCTTCTTCACCAGAATCACGACAATAATAAATTTTGTAATTATAGGAATGATAGGAAGTAGAAGAACTAGTAAAACTTGTATCGTACCAAGGAGCCCAAAAACCATCAACAATTGATGGCCATGGATTATCACAATCTAAAATATAAATATCAGATAAACCATAAGTTCCATTACCAGCCATAGTATAACTACCAGCATCTAAAATTATAGAAGTAGAAGCAATAGCTTCACCCGAAGTAACTCCTTCAATTACCTTTATCATTCTTTTATTACCACTTGCTGGCCAAGAAGAAATATCTTTAAATTCAACTTTTTGATTATTATTTACTGACCAATCCCAAGTCCAATTATATTGAGTAGTTGGAATTAAACTTTGACCATCCTCTGAATAGGCACGAGCATAAAAAGCATTATCTTCATCTCGAGCCGAGTTAAAAGAATCATTATCTGGATTAATATCATTTTCATTAATATCATTTTCTAAATTATTAAATAGATAAGAATCAGGAATTATTTTAACTTCATCAATTGTACATATTCCGCTACCAGATGAATTAACACTTAAAGTTTTAAATTCAAATATCTCAGAATTTTTAAAATAAATATTATTAAATTTAACTTCATTAGTACCATCAGATTCAAACTTAGTACCACCTAAAGTAACTGCATAACCAGAACCATTCATTCCAATACCGCGATAATTTTTAATTCCAGTAGTACTATCTAAATTTTCATCTCCTTTTATTATAATAAAATATTTAGTTCCGGCTTGAAGTAAATTATTAGGATAAAAATTTATAGTAGAAGTATCACTGGACACTTGTTCTATTTCAAGTCTTCCTGGAACTACGCAATAAACTTTACTAGCTGAAGGAGAAGCAATAACTTCTTTACCAAATATTTTAGCTACATATTTAACAGAATCAAATAAAGCTATTTTTATTTTCTGCCAAATATTTTTTTTATTTAATTCTATATTGTAATCTATAATTTGATCTCCATTTTGTAAACTAGCTAAACTATAGGTGTTAGAAGAACATTCACTATCATTTTCTTCTAAAACTAAAATATTTTCTTCAACCGTATTAGCACTCATTCTTTGATCAAAATCAATCGAAATAAGAGAATTACGACAAACATTATTAGCCTTATCAGCTGGAGAAATATTTGTAATTTCTGGTCGGGAATAACAACAAGTATCAGATCCACAACCAGTTGATTCCCTACTACCGCAATCAGCGTCAGCCAAGCAACCACAACATAAACCTCGACTACTGCCAGTACATTTTCCTTTATTAGCAAAACAAGATAATTTGCTATTTATACCTTTACAAACATCATTTTCAGCATTTGGATCACAACAACAATAACCACAACGATCTGTATCAGTAGAAGAGGATAAACAATTAAAAGGAGAGGAACATAAACTAGTACTACAAAGATTAGTAGTTGATGAAGCTACCCGACAAGAAGCTCCTGGATTTAGAATAGGTACTTGGCACCTTTGAGAATTACAAGTTTCTAAATCTCCAAAAGGAGTACTGGAACAAATATTATTACTAGTACATTCAAACATTCTGCATAAACCTTGATAAACTCCTGCTCCATAACGAGAACCACCAATACAAGTCCCCTGGGAACTATAATTAGTTCCTTCAATAATACTTGTATCCCAACAACAACCAGCTCCATTTGATGTACAAGTATTAAAATCTGCTCCAGTTAATAAATTAAGACAATTTTCTGAACATTTTTTATCACATTCTTTAGTAGTAGAATAATTTCCAGTAGAATCAATCACTGGTTCTGACGAAGCACAAATAGTTGGGTCACTGTCATCACATTTATAATAAGGGCAATAACCAATATTAGAAGAACCTTCACCCCAAACACTAGAATCACTAACTCCTCCATGACAAACTCCCGAAGAATTATCCCAACAACAAGTAGCCGAATGTTTTAAACAATTATCTTTTTGTAAAGCAGTACAATCCAAACATGCTCCATTAGTATAGCCATCAGTTTCACAATATTTTCCGGAAGCAGTAGAACAATTACAAGCTTGATCACGAACCGAAGTAGAAGCTGTTTCAGAAATTTTACAACCCGAACATAAACCATAATCACCACCAGATCCACAACTATTATCACAAATCAAAGGTGAACAACAAGCTGGATTTCCATTTTCAGTATTAGCACTTTTATTACAACAACATTGACACGAAGCATTATCTTTTTTAATACATTTATCATCCTGACAACTTGAAGATGAAGAGCATAAACGATTAGATACACAAACTCCTAGAGAATTACTATTATTATTTAAGTTTTGACAAGAAGTTCCTTTAGGACAAAAAGAGCAAACTGAACTTGTATCAACACAAGTACCATTAGATACCATGGTCCAATTATCTGGACATAAAGTATTAACGGAAATAGCATAATAATTTTTTTCTTCATTATTAATAACAAAAGTTTGACAAGTAGCTTCTTTAGTAATAGTTCCAACATTTTCTAAGGTATAAGTAATTGTTTTGGTTAAAGAACAAGTTGGAGCATTATCCATATTTTGACCAACTATACAACGATCAAATAAACTATTATTCAAATCTTTTTGATAAAAACATCCCAACTCATCAACTTCACTGCAAACATCACTACAATCATTTTTACAAGAACCAGTTTGAACATCATTTCCCCCAGCATAGGAAGAACAAAAACCAGGAGAATTAGGACAAACCCAAGCATCAGTTGGACATGATGAATAACTAGCACAACTATAAGAAGGACCTGAAGTAGTAGAAGTAGCAAAACCAGTAGTAAAGTCCCATTGAAAAACAGAATTTAAAGTAGTAGAAGCTAAACAATCTTGACTACTAAAAACACAAGATCCAGCCAATGATGTTCCGGCTTGACAACAGAAATTATTATTAGGACAATTTGAACTAGAACTACAAGTACCAACAGTAAAGTTTAAACTATTTCCTATAGAACTTTCTCCTTCTCTTTGTACTCCAACTGGACCAGTAACAGAATCAATTGGTACGGTTACAGATATTTTATCAGCTTGATCATTAGTAGTCGAAGAAAGAGAAGTTAATTTATTACGACTAAATACAGCTAAAGAATTATCACCAAAGTATTCTCCCCACAAAGAAACACTTGAATTAATTGGACCAAAAAATGGAGAAATTTTACATAGACTTGGTAATAATGGAGCCGAAGAAGAAGCGATAAAAATATCATTAGATTCTATTTCTCCCCAATCTCTAATTTTAATTCCAATTTTGTAATCACCATCCTCTAAACCTTCTGGAACTTTAATTAAAACTTGATTATCAGACCAAATTGATTGTAAACAAATATCGGGAAAAGAAAAATTGGCTGAAGTAGTAGCAGAAGTTTGAATATTTTTAAAATAAACTAAACTAGTCCCTTTAGAATTATAAAAACCACTACCATATATAGTTACATATTGACCAGCCGAACCAATTTTTGGATTAAAAAATGAAATTGATGGTCCTTGAGGATCTTCGGCTAATTTTTCAAAATCTAAATAATTACTAGAAACAGAACTATTTAAATTTTTAGCAAAAACACTAGTTTCACCTTGAGATAAATTTGGCACAGTAGTAACAATAGAAAAATTTTCTGAAGCAGTATTAGGATAAAAACCTAAGAAACTATTATTATCACTACCGAAATAAGCTTGGCTATTAGCTAGATTTATTCCATAATAAGTCACTTGATCATTCATTTGACCAGAAGAACAACTAAGTCCACATAAACCCGGACGAACAATATTATTATATTTTAACTTACCTAATTCTGGGCCAACAGCATCATTACTTTTATCACTACCAAATGCAGTTACCACTTCAATCTCAATCTCATTACCAAAAGAAAAAGGTAAACCCTCCGCTAAAACTTTATTAATATTAAAAGAAAATAAAAACAATAAACTAAATAAAGTTATTTTAAATATATTTATATTTTTAAATTTAATCTTCATGTTTTTATTTTAATTATTACTAAAGATCAGGGGAAGTATTAGAGGAAGTACTGGTTGGTAAAGCAATTATAATTTTAGTATTACTCCAAAAATTATCGCAATTACTATTAAAATCAGCCGGGCTTTGACCCTCAACTACGGTATTTCCTTTGATAAAATTAACTCTAGAAGAAGAGACAGAATCACCAAAATTATAACCCAATATAGTAATAAGATTACCAGCCGTAGCATTAGGAGTATTTAAATTACAAGTACCACCCGAACAATCAGCATCTTTAGTACAAGATTTATTAACATCATTATCACAGAAACCACCCATTGGACTTATTTTAGTAATAATCGGAGCACCAACACAAGTACAAGAATTAGGATCACAAGTTAAACCATGTGATAAATTACAATCATTATTATCAGGTGAACAAACTCCATCCTTTGTGTCACCACAGGGTTCATTAAATTCATTACCATTATTAACTTCACAAGTACAAGAATCAGGATCACAAGTTAAATTATTATTACAATCATCATTATTAGGTGAACAACTTTCATTTTCTTTAACACCACAAGAATCACCTTCACCTTCATTAATACAAGTGCATGAATCTCCACAAATTAATCCACTATTACATTTAGTATTATCTTTTATACAGGTTCCAGCTAAGCCAGAACTACAGGCTGAACCATAACTACCTGGATCACAAGTTGAACCAATACAATTACCCCAACTATCACTAGATAAACAAGATTTTGTTCCACCACAACCACAATCTTGAGTTTCTCCACTATTACAAGAACCCCCGGAACCATTACCAGTAGCATCACCTAATTTGTTAAAAACAAAAGCCACTATTCCCCAAGAAGCTAAAATAATAGCTAAACCAATAACACCGGCTTTTAAAGTTTTTTTAGCTTTATCAATTTTATCTTCTTCACCACCAGCGGTCATCCAAATAAAACCACCATAAATAACAATAATAACAGCTATTATACCTAAAAAGCCTAAAGCAATATTTATTATTTTAGAAGCAATACTTCGGGGATCACTATTTTTTAAAACTATTTCCTTATCCACTACACCCATTCCTAAATCATCAGAAGCAAAAACAACGGAGGATAAATTAACAAAAAATAAAGTTAAAAAAAACAAAACTACAAAAACAAAAAACAACTTATAGGCCTTACTTTTGTTATAAAACATAAAAGTTAAAAAATATATTTCTTAGTATTATTATACTAACACAATTTTAAGTTAAAGTAAACAAAGAAAGCTTTATTTTTTAAAAATTAAACCAATTATCTAAATTATTAGATAAAAAATCTTTAATACCATTTTTATCTTCATTTTGATAATCTTTTTCAAACCAAAAAAAGTTAATTGTCCTTATTTTTTGCTTACTTAACCAATCAATGGAAATATTAACAACCTGAAAAGTTTTTTGAATAAAAGGAATTTCCACGGCATTATTTTTTCCACTTGATAAATAGGGAATTGAAAACAAAAGAAGAAAAAAAATAATACTTACTAATAAAACTGCTTTAATTAAATCTCTCATGTTATTTTTTTAATATCAAATAATAATTATATTTATCTTCACTTAAATTAAAAATATTAAATCCAGATTTCTTAATTATTTTTTTTAATTCTTTTATTGAAAAAGCATGATAATATCTTAAACTATGTTGTTTAAAACCATAAAATAATAAATCACCATAATTTAAAACCCTTCCTTTAAATAATTGAGAAAAAAATGATTTAAAAAATATTTTAAAAAACTTAAAACCAAATCTTAATTTCCAAACACTTAAAATTAAAATTGTTTTTTCATCCATTTTCTCATAAAGTTGTTTTAAAAAAGATAATTGTTTTTTTTCTCCCGGTAAATGATGAAAAACTGCCAAACAAAAAATATAATTAAAATCAAAATTTTCTATTTCTTCAATATTTAAAATATTTTTATTTTGAAAAATATTTTTTTCATTTGAATATTTTTTTTGAGCTAATTTAATTAACTCTAGACTATTATCTAATCCTAAATAAGAGACCTCTGCTGGTAAACTTTTTACTAAACGTCCATTTCCACAGCCTAAATCTAATATTTTATCACCAGATTTAATATTTAATTTAGTGATTATTTCTAAGACCATTGGTAATAAATCTTTTTCTCTACTTACAGAAAAATCATGAGCAATGTCATTATAATTTTGGGTTACCACTGATAATAAATATTTTTCAGCTCGCTTATTCATGTTTTTATATTAAATATTCTTTTTGTCTAAAATTTGTTATAGGTTCAACCTCTTCACAATTATTAGCTAAACCATTTAAACATTGATCACATTTACCACATGTTTTTTTATTATCTTCACCAAAATATTTTAAAATATAGGTTTGGCGACAACCAGAAAAATAAGCATAATTTTCCATTTCATCTAATTTTTTTTGAGCGTTCTTAAATTTTTCTTCTAAAGCTAAAAAATCAAGTTTTAATTCTTGAGGATTAGTTCTTTTTAATATTCTAATTTCCGTGCCACGAAATGGGGGATTATAATCAATCAATTCTTTTTCTAATAATTTTTTTATTAATCTAGAAATAGAATCTTTTTTTATTCCAATAATAGAAGTTAAATCATCTAAATTAAACTCCATTCCTACTTCTAGTTTATCTTTAAATTTATCATATAATTTATTTAAAGCTTCAATTTGAATTTTTGATCTAGAACTTAAAGCTGATAACAAAACATTAAAACTATTTTTAAATTTTAAATAAGCATTACCATTTTTTTCATTAGGCCGAGATAAATATCCTTCTTTTTCTAAAATTTTAAGAGCTGTTCCAATAGCCATTTCCGGAACATTGGCTGATAATTCTTTGGCTAATTCGGAATAAGTAATTAAAATAGATGGCCGACGTTCTAAAAAAGAATTATCTTTTATTTTATCTTCTTTATCTAATAATTTTTCATAAATTTTAATTATTAATTCTGGTTCAGGATTATCGCCTTTTATAAAAAAATCTCTTAAATAACGATCACTAGGTGAATATAATAATAAACAAAAACTTGGTAAACCATCACGTCCCGCTCGACCAGCTTCTTGATAATAAGCTTCAATTGTTCCAGGAATATCATGATGAATTACAAAACGAATATCTTTTTTATTTATACCCATACCAAAAGCATTAGTCGCCACTACCACTTGGGCTTGACCCGACATAAAATTATTTTGTACCCATTCTCGACTATCATTATCCATACCAGCATGATAAGCTACTGCCTTTATACCATTTTCTAAAAGTTTAGCTAAAATTTCATCAGCTTTAGATCTAGTTCCAACATAAACTATACCCGAACCACCATCAACTGAAGAAACAGCGTCTAAAATAAAATCAATTTTTCTACCAGGTGAAGAATGTATCACTCCAAATTGAATATTTTCTCGGGCAAAACCCGTAACAATAATTTCTGGATTTTTTAAATTTAATTGTTTAACAATATCATTTTTAACTTCAATTGTAGCTGTAGCTGTTAAAGCAACAACGGTTGGATTTTTTAAAAAATTAATGACTTCTTTAAGCTTTAAATAACTTGGTCTAAAATCATGTCCCCATTGACTAATACAATGAGCTTCATCAATAGCAAATAAAGATATTTTTATTTTACTTAAAGCTTCTAAAAAACTTTGATTATAAAATCTTTCGGGCGCTACATAAACTATTTTATAAAAACCATTTTTTATCTGTTCTAATCGTTTATTAGTTTCAGCTAAAGAAATAGAAGAGTTAATAAAGGTAGCGGGAATACCAATTTTAGTTAAAGAATCAACTTGATCTTTCATTAAAGCAATAAGAGGTGAAACTACTATAGTAATACCATCCAAAACTAAAGCTGATAATTGAAAAATTAAAGATTTACCTCCACCTGTTGGCATAATTACTACTGTATCTTTTTTATTTAAAATATTATTTATAGCTTCTTCTTGGCCTAAACGAAAATCAGAAAAATTATAATATTTTTTTAATAATGTTTTTATTTTTTCATTTTTATCATTAAGCATAAATATTTTTTATTTTTGTTTTTCAACTTTTAAAAGATAAGCTTGTAAGACATTCTTTAATAAACAAGCCACCGTTATTGGACCAATGCCTCCAGGTACTGGAGTAATATAACCATTTAATTTTTGAGTATCTAAAAATTTAACATCACCAGTAACTTTTTTATTATTTTTAGTTATACCAATATCAATTATAATCATATCATCATTTAAAAAGTCAGATGTAATAATTTCAGCCTGTCCCATAGCACTAATTACAATATCACATTGTTTAACTTTATTTTGTATTTTTTTAAATTCATCTGGATTAGTTATTAACTTATTTAATTCTTGATTAGAAATAGCTAATAAAGAAATATTAAATTTATTTAAAAAGTTTTCCATTTCTTCTTTAAAAACGTTGGAATTAAAAAATAAAAAAGCTTTTTTATTTTTATAATCAATTTTACTTTCTTCTAAACTATATTTAGTAGCTAAAACTACAGGGGAATAAAATATTTTTTTAGTATTAAAACCATCTACATCTTTAGAAGATTCAATTAATGGTAAAATTTTATCTGTTTCAAATTTTTCTGGTAATGGTAATTGAACTAAAATACCATCAACACTATCATCATTATTTAAAAAATTTATTATATCAATTAATTTCTTTTTATCATCATCTTTATCTATTAGATATAAACTAGTATCAATACCAACTTCTTTAGCCACTTTTTCTTTTAAAGATGTATATAATTTAGAATCTTCTCTTTCTCCTACTAAAATAATAGCTAAATGAGGATGACGATACCCACGATTTATTAAAGAAAAAACATCTTTAGCTGTTCCATTATTAATTTTTTCAGCTATTTTTTTACCATCAATTATTTGCATATTTTTATTTATAAATAGGAAATTTTTTACACAAAATTTTCACTTTATTTTTTATTTCTTTTAATTTTTTTTCTTCATTTTTGTTTTTGAAAGCTAGATCTATAAACTCAACTATTTTTTTAATTTCTTTTTCTTTAAAACCACGAGTAGTTATAGCCGGTGTTCCAATTCTTATACCTGATGGTTTAAAAGGAGAAGCCAGGTCATTAGGAATGGTTGATCGAGAAACAGAAATACCAACTTTTTCTAAAACTTGTTCGGCTTCTAAACCAGATATATCTTTATTTCTTAAATCAATCACAAATAAATGGTTATCAGTTCCTCCCGAAATAATTTCATAACCTAATTTTAAAAAACTTTCAGCCATAAATTTAGCATTAAGTACTACCTGTTTAGCATATTTATTAAACTCAGCTGTTTGAGCTTCTTTAAAGGCTACCGCTTTAGCTGAAATAACATGATCGTGCGGTCCACCTTGAACTCCTGGAAAAACAGCTCGATCAACATTCTTAGCAAATTTTTCTTTACATAATATAAAAGCTCCGCGAGGTCCTCGTAAGGTTTTATGGGTAGTGCTAGAAATTACATCAAAATATTTTACTGGACTATTTAAAATCCCCGTCGCTATTAAACCAGCGGTATGAGAAATATCAGCAAAAGTATAAGCTCCAATTTCATCAGCTATTTTTTTAAATCCCTTCCAATCAATTTCTCGAGCATAAGCACTATAACCAGCTACTATCATTTTAGGTTTTTCTTTTAAAGCAATAGCTCTAACTTTTTTCATGTCAATACAACCATTGTTCTCAACTTCATATTGAATAAAATTATATAAGCGTCCCGAAAAATTTACTTTATGTCCATGAGATAAATGGCCTCCATGATCTAATTTTAAACCTAAAATCTTATCACCCGGTTCTAAAAAAGCCATATAAACAGCTAGATTAGCTGAAGAACCAGATAATGGTTGAACATTGGCGTGTTCGGCTTTAAAAAGATGTTTTAATCTATTAATAGCTAAAGTTTCCAGTTTATCAACTACCATATTACCACCATAATATCTTTTACCTGGATAACCTTCACTATATTTATTATTAAAAGAAGAATTTAAAGCTTGTAAAACTGCTTTAGATGCATAATTTTCTGAAGCAATTAATTCAATTTCGTTTTCTTGACGCTTTGTTTCTTCCTTTATTAGTTTATAGACTTCTTTATCACTATTTATTAAATTTTTTGTAAATTTCATATAAAAAAATAAATATTTATTAGCTTAATAATAAATTAAAAATGATTTAGTGTCAAAGAATTAATAACCTTTTAAATCATATTTAATTATTTTCTTTTTTATCGGCCCACAAAAGATAACATATAGAGTTGAATAAACTATTTTGAAAAATAATTTCCAAGGACCTTCTTTTTCAAAACGACGAATAGAAAAAAATATTTTAGTACTTTGTATTAATCTAAATTTACCAAACTTCGAAGCTTGTTCAACATAAACTTGATCTTCACCAATATAAAGCTCTTCATTAAATCCATTAATTTTATCATGAAGTTCTCTTTTAATAATTATACCCGCCCCTAAAGCCAAAGGCTTTATCCATTGAGCTAAAGTAGCCACACCATTATAGACTCGTCGATAAAATTTATAAAAAAATTTATTAGATTTAAAATCAAGAAAAAAACCAGCGACTGATAATTTTTTAAAATTAAATTCAGCTATAGTTTTTTCCAAAAAATAATTATTTGGTAAATCAGTATCAGCATCCAAAAATAATAATAAATCACCTTGAGCTAATTTAACTCCATTATTTCTTTGAAAAGAAGGATGTTTTCTATTTATATCCTTTTCAATAAAAAACTTACAATTATATTGTTTAGCAATTTCAATAGTTTTATCAGAAGAATCAGCATCAGATACTATAATTTCATAATCACGATAAGTTTGATTTTTTATATTTTCTAATAAAGACGGTAAACATTTTTCTTCATTTAAAGTTGGAATAATAATTGAAAGCATAAAAAATTATTTAAATAATGTTTTAGCAAAATTCCAATAATCAGAATTATTCATTACCTTATACTGGTAATACCACCACTCCACACCCCATAAATATGTTTTTTTAAAGCCAGTATTAATAGCAAATTGAACATTAGCTTTAAATTGATCAAGATTAAAAGATTTTTTATATTCTTTATCAGATTCAAACATTTTTTCTTGATCAATCCAAGGTTCGGCTTGTAATTCAATTATTATAACTTCAGCTGGATCTAAACCAGCTTTTTCGGCTTTTAAACGATAAATATTATTAGTATAGGGATATCTAATATAACCAAAAAATGGATTACTAACAACTCGATAAACCGTAGTTCCAAAAACATCCGCAACTTTAGCTTCTTTGGACCACAGACTTAATTCGCCAGTAGCTGAAATTATAATAGAACGATCATCTAAACTTTTAACTAAATCTATTTCTTTTTTTAAAAAATCATAATCACTCTTTGGACATTTTCCAAAAGAATCTAATAAAGGTTCATTTTCTACTTGCCAATAAGAAATAGATGAATATTTTTTAAAATGATTAACCGTGGCTTCTAACATTTTAAGAGTTTCGTCTTGAACTTCAGAAATGTCAGTTTGATCAAGCCATTTAGGAAAATGACATTCTGGCCATCGAGCCACTCGCATACCAAAATTTAAAATAAATTTTACATTTCTTTTTTTACCTTCTTCAATTAAAAAATCATAATCACTAAAATCATATACTCCGTTAACCTTTTCTATTTGATCCCAATAAACGGGAATTCTAACTTGTTTTACTTGTAATTCGTCTAATATATCAATATAGGTAGCTTTCCAATTTAAACCAATTTCTTCGGCGTATTTTTTGGAATAAGTTATGCCAAAAAAGTCTTTATTATATTGCAGGTCAATTGTTTTTGGATAATGCTTGTCAATTTTAAAAACATAAATTAAACCAAAAACAATAAACAAAACAATTATTAAAATTATTAACCAAATTATTCTTTTTCTTTTATTTTTTAATATCATATATTAAAGTAGTAAATTAAATAGCCATAAAATATAAACCAATTCCTATAAAAATAATAGCTATTATTTTTTTTATTAATATTTTTTTAGAAATATCTTCTTTTAAAATTTTAGGAAAAAATATTGTAAAAAATATACCTAAAATTAATAAAAAAGCATATTGAATTCCTTGTAAAGCATTAATTATAGCTACCGGACCTAAATAAATAGCATAACTTTGAATTAAAGAAGCAATAGAACCAGTAGCTTGATTAACTAAAATTAAACCTGATCCGATCTTAGTTGATTTTTTAGGTTTAGATTTAAAATTCTTTTTAATTTCTTGTCTGGTTTTTTTATCTAATAGAAAAAATAAAGAAATTAATAAACCACCTACTTTTATCCAAATAAGAGAGCTTAAAAAATCTTGTTGTAAATAAGCATATTTGGCAATAATAAAATACAAGGCATAAAATAAGGCTGATAAAATTGCTAAAAAAATCCATTTCTTATTATAATCACCTGTAAACACTGACCATAAACCTTGCCAAAAATCTTTCCATTTTTTACGACGACTAATAACAAAAGAAATAATAATCATACCAACTATTAAAAAAAGAAAACCAGCTAATTGGTTTCTAGTAAATTTTTCATTAAAAAATAAAAAAGAAAATATAACTGTAAAAATTGGAACAATACTTCCAATAACAACTACCACGCGAGAAGTTTCTCCATGTTTTAAAGCTTCATACATTACCCATAAAGCTAAAACAAAAAATATACCAGAAATAATATTTACAAAAAACAAAGATAAACCCGGCCAATTTAAAAACCAAGGAGCAATTAAAAAAATTAAAGCTCCTAAAAGTCCTACCATAAAAGCATAAGATTTACTACTTTTTAAAACTTTATCAACTACAAATTTATCGCCTAAATTAACTATAGCCAGCATTAAATAAGAAATTATTGTTAAAACCAACCAATTCATATTTTTAAATCTAATTTTTTAATTTAGCTCTTTGTCTAATAGCTTCATATACAATAATACCAACACTAACCGAAACATTCAAGGAATCAACCCCGGAAATCATTGGAATTCTTATTTGAGTAGTTTCTTTTTCTAACCATTTTGGACTTAGACCAAAAGCTTCTGTTCCAAAAATAATAGCACTAGCTTTTTTAAAATCAACAGCAAAATGATCTTGCTTAGCACAAATAGAAGTGCTTAAAATTTGAACCTTATTTTTTATTAGCCATTTAAAGGTATCATTAATTGATGATAAAACTAAAGGCATAGAAAAAATAAACCCAGTACTTGATCTAATAACATTGGGACTAAAAATATCAGTTTTTTGATCATTTAAAATAATTAAATCGACACCAGAAGCATAAGCTGTTCTAATAATTGCTCCTAAATTACCTGGTTTTTCAACTGATTCTAAAACTAAAATTAAAGGATTTTTTTTTATTTTTATATCATCTAATTTTAATTCTTTAGCTTTTATTATTGCTAAAAAACCGTCTGGATTTTTTTTATAAGAAATTTTATTAAAAGCTTGCTCTGATAATTCAAAAACTTTTTTAGCTAAACTACTAATAGTCTTAACATTAAATTTTTTATCTTCTTCTTTTTTATTAATAAAATTTGGACAATAAAAAAATTCTTCAATTTCCCAATTATTTTTTATAGCCTCTTCTATTTCTCTTTGACCATCAATAATGATAATATTTTCTTCTTGTCGAAGTTGTCCATCTTTTAATAGTTTAGCTATTTTTTTTATCTTAGGATTAACTTTACTAATTATTTCCATATTATTTTATATTAATTATTCAAAGATTTTATTTTTTTATTTTTTAAACACAATATATAGGAAGCTAAAAAAGTAGAAAGAGGAACCGATAAAATTATTCCAATACTACCACTTAAAGCTCTAACAATTTCTGTACTAATAGCTTCATTATTTATTATTTGTTCAAAACTACTAAAAGGACTATTAGAACTTACAAAAAAAATTAAGATTGGTAGTGATGCTCCGGCATAAGCTAAAAACAAAGTATTAGTCATAGAACTAATATGGGAAACCCCTATTTTATAGGCTTTTTTATAAACTTCTTGCCAGGTTTGATAAGGATTTGTTTCGATTAATTGTTCTACTGAACTTATTTGAGAAATAACGACATCATCTAAAACACCTAAGGAACCAACTATTATTCCGGCTAATAACATTCCTTTAAAATTAATTGATTGTTGTCCGATATTAATTAAAGAAAAAACATCTTCACTAAAAACTCCAGTTAATTTTGTTATTTCAATAAATAAATATGAAATTATAATAACTAATA
Source organism: bacterium (assembly GCA_035402985.1). Lineage (GTDB taxonomy): Bacteria > Patescibacteriota > Patescibacteriia > Patescibacteriales > UBA12465. Next base: position 33,428 of record DAONEH010000006.1, read on the forward strand.
ATAAACTAATAAATATTGATCCGGTCGCAATATGAGATTTTAAATTAAATCCTTCCGTTAAATAAATAATTATAGCTAAAATAAAAATTGATCCTATGATAACAATAAAAACCGGGTTAAAACCATCCATTATTTTAGGAATAATAAATAATATTATTATTAAAAAAGTTAAAGCTAAAGATATTAAAGATCGAGTTCCCTTAAAACGACCAATAATTATTAAAGATAAAATAAAAAATAATAAAATTATTAATAAACCATTACTACGAACATAATCAGTAATATAATAATTATATGAATTTTCTAAACTATTAAATGTCGCCGCCACTAAAACAGTATCACCAATTGAATAATTTTTTTCTCCGATAACTTCAATATTTCCAATTCCATAAAAAACAATTTCTTTGTTTTTAAAATCTCCCTCTAATCCTAAAAGTTTTAAATTTTGTTGTTTTATTTTTTCTCCACTATCTAATGTCTTGTCAGTTTCTTCTAAAATATTTATAACTTTAGCTTTAAATATTTTGTCAGAATTATTATTTTCCGTTGCTTGAGAGTTTTTTGCAAAAATTAATATAAAAAACAACAATAAAACCAAAACAATCTTTTTGGACATAAAATTTATATAATATTTATACCTATATTATACAAAAAAAAAGAATAAAAAACCACTAAGTTTGTAAAAAACGACCTATTTTGATAAAATATTAGTATATTAATATAAATTTATAATAAATATGAAATCTTCTTTTAAAAAAAGACCTATTAGTTCTAATTATTATCACCCTAAAACTATAAAGACGGTATCAAATTATAGTATAAAAAGAAAAAAACCAATAAATTTAAAAATAAAAAAAATAAATAATCTTTTTTTGAATTCAGATTCAAAAAGAAAGCTTTTAATTTTTATTGGTGGTTTTATTTTAATATGTATAATATCTTTTTCAATTTTTGTAGCCGTTGTTTCAAGAAATTTACCAAATCCTGATCAATTATTAGAACGTGATATAGCTCAAAGTACTATAATTTATGATCGTAGCGGAGAAAATATTCTTTATGAATTTCATGGAGAAGAAAAAAGAACTTTAATTAGTTTAGATGATATTCCTTATTATGCTCAAAAAGCTACTATTGCCATTGAAGATAAAAATTTTTATAAACACAGTGGTTTTAGTATTTGGGCTATGGCTAGAACAATTGTAACTAATATTATTTATAATCGAAAAGCGGGTGGATCTACTTTAACTCAACAATTTGTTAAAAATGCTTTATTGTCATCAGAAAAAAAATATTCTCGAAAAATAAAAGAAATAATAATTTCTCAACGAATAGAAAAAAAATATTCTAAAGATGAAATTTTACAAATGTATTTAAATGAAATTCCTTATGGTTCCAATGCTTATGGAATTGAAGCTGCTAGTCAAAAATATTTTGGCAAATCAGCTAAAAATTTAAACTTAGCTGAAAGTGCTTTACTAGCAGCCCTACCTCAAGCTCCTAGCAGATATTCGCCTTACGGAGATAATAAAGATTTACTTATTGGTCGACAACAATATATATTAGGTTTAATGGTTGAACAAAATTATATTAGTGAAGAAGAAAAAGAAGAGGCTTTAAATTATGAATTAGTTTTTAAAGAACCGGAAACAAATATTACCGCCCCCCATTTTATAATGTATATAAAAGAACTTTTATCTGAAAAATATGGAGAAAAAACCGTAGAACAAGGTGGTTTAAAAATATATACCACTATTGATTTAGATAAACAAAAAATAGCCGAGGAAGCTATTAATAATCAAGCTGAGAAAAATGCTAGTAAATACAATGCTAATAATGCTGCTTTAGTAGCTATTGATCCTAAAACTGGCCAAATCTTAGCTATGGTAGGATCAAAAGATTATTTTAATGAAGAAATAGATGGACAAGTTAATGTTGCTATAAGAGATCGTCAACCGGGATCATCTTTAAAACCTTTTGTTTATGCTACTTTATTCTCTAAAGGTGGTTATAATCCCAATACTATTTTATATGATGTTGTAACTAATTTTTCTTCTGGTGTTCCTTATGAACCTCACAATTATAATGGAAAAGAAAATGGACCTATTGCTATTAAAAAAGCCTTAGCTGGTTCTTTAAATATTCCAGCTGTTAAAGCTCTTTATTTAGCTGGAGTAAATAATGTTATAAATCTAGCTAAAGAAGCTGGTTATACCACTCTTACTGACCCAGATAAATATGGTTTATCTTTAGTATTAGGTGGAGCTGAAGTAAAATTATTAGAACATACAAATGCTTATAGTATTTTTGCCCAAGAGGGAAAAATAAATGAAATAACCGGAGTATTAAAAATAGAAGATAAGGATGGTAATGTTTTAGAAGAATACAAAGAAAATAAAAAAACAGTTTTGGATGCTAATATTGCTCGAATGATAAATAGTATTTTATCAGACAATAATAATCGTAGTTTTGTTTTTGGAGAAAGTAATAATTTAGTTTTAAGTGGTAGAACATCAGCGGCTAAAACTGGAACCACTAATGATTTTAAGGATGCTTGGACTATTGGCTATACTCCATCTCTTATTACTGGTGTATGGGTAGGAAATAATGATAGTAGTGAAATGAGTAGTGGAGCTGATGGTAGTGTTGTCGCCGCTCCTATTTGGAATGAATTTATGAGAAAAGCTTTAGCTAATACTCCTAACGAATCTTTTACAGAACCAATTATTAAAAAAACTGGTAAAGCAATTTTAGATGGAGAATTAATTGGACAAACTATAAAAATAAATAAAGAAACAAAAGAAATAGCTACAGAAAACACTCCCGAAGATTTAATAGAAGAAATATTTATTACTGACCATCACTCTATTTTATATTATGTTGATAAAGATAATCCTACCTCTGATATTCCATCTAATCCATCCAGTGATCCTCAATTTAATTTATGGGAAAGCCGAGTTTTAGAATGGGCTAAAAAACAAAATGTTAATTATGATATTAATCTTATAAATAAAGCTAATGATGCTTATAATCCAGAAAATATTCCAGTTTTTTCAATAACAAACTTACAAAATAATCAAACAATTGAAACTAAAAATTTACAAGTTAATTTACAAGCCACAGCTCCTCGTGGAGTAAATAAAGTTGAATATTATATTAATGATAGTTTATTAGAAAGAAAAACATCTTATCCATTTGATTTAGATAAAGACATTTCCTTTTTAAATAATGGTTATTATAAATTAAAAGTAAAAGTTTGCGATGATGTTTTAAATTGCTCCGAACAATCACTTGAATTTAATTTATTATTATCAAATAATGTTAATAAAATTCCAACTAGTTTAAATTTAACTTATCCAAATAGTGGAATGACTTTAAATTCGGATGATTTTCCCGTCTCAATAAATTTAGTTGCTACAAATATAGAACAAATAACAAAAATAGAAATAAAAATAAAAAACGAATCTAATGAAGAACAAATTATAAAAACCTTAGATTTAATTAATAAAAAAAATATTGAAACTGTTTGGGATAATTCCCCTGGAATTGGAAATTATACATTATATGCCGTGTATTATGATTGGAATAATTCTTCTAAAGAAACTAATAAAATAACCGTAAATATAAACTAATATTTTTCTACAAAAAAACAAAGATTAATTTCTTTGTTTTTTATTTTATAAAAAATTTATTGTCTTATTGGCATTACTAAATATAGAAAATTATCATTTTCTTCTGATTGTAATAAACAAGGAGTATTATTATCAATTATTTTTATTATAATATTATTAGAATTTATACTATTTAAACCCTCTAATAAATATTTATAATTAACAAAAATTTCATTATCTTCACCTTTTATTTCACTATCTAAATCTATAAAATTTTCTCCAGTTTGGCTAGAACTAGAAAATATAATTGTTTTATTTTTTTTAAAAGTTAAACCAATATCATTTATTCCTGTTTTTGAAAAAAGACCAGCTGTTTTTACAGCTTTTATTAAAGCTTCTTTACTTATAGTTATAATAGTTTTTTCGTTTTGAGGAATTATTTGTTTATAATCAGGATAATTTCCAATAATAATTCTGGATGTTAATTTAGTTGATCCAAAAGAAAAAAATATTTGATTTTCATTTATATAAATTTTTATTTCTTCATTGTTCTCTAATTGTTCTTCAGTTTTAAGATTTCCTAATATTCTTATTAACTCTTGAATAGTTTTAGCCGGAACTATAATTGATTTTTCATTAGAATTATTATTATATTTAATTGTTTTTTCTGACAATCGATAACTATCTGTTCCAACTAAAGTTAAATTATTATTTTTAAAAGAAAAAAATACACCTGAAAGTTCAACTCGATTATCGTTATTGGCTACTGAAAAAATAACATTAGATAAAGCATTTTTGAATTCATTAATATTTAAATTATAACTATCTTTGTTTTCATTTTTTGGTAAAACCGGAAAATCATTAGCTGTTTGTCCTTTTATTTTAGTCTTATAATTTACTCCTTTTATTTTTAAATCATCATTTATAGTTTCTATTTCTACTTTTTCATCTGGTAATAATGAAATATATTCATTTATTAATCTAGAATCAACCGTAAATTCACCTTCTTTTTCTATTTTTCCTCTTAAAAAATGTTCAATACTAATTTCTAAATTAGTAGAAGTTAGCTCTATTCCTTCTTTTTTAGCTTTAATTAAAATATTATTTAAAATTGGTAAATTTATATTTTTACTTGTCAAATGAGAAACGATAGCTAAACCTTGTTTTAAATTTTCTTTAATGGTTATAAATTTCATATGTTTATATATTTAAGTATTTTATATTATTTAAAATAATATTAATAATAAGGGAGTTGATAACTTTTTTTATTTTTCAAAATTACTTATATTTATTAATCTAAAATTACTTTTTTAAGGTTGATAACTATGTTTTAAAAAACTTTATAATATTAATTAAGTTGTTAATAAAAAAATATTATTTTTACTTATACCCAATTCTTAAAAAATAATTAATAGTTTATACACAAAATTATAGGTGGTTTATAAACTAATTATTAACTTTATTTTTTAAGTTATTAAGAGTTTTTACACCCTTAATAAAATATTAAAAAGAACCATACAAAAGTTGTTTAATTGACTGAATATCACGATTTAATTTTTCATCTTCTTCTTTTTCTTTGTTTATTTTATTATAAGCATGAATAGCAGTAGTGTGATCACGACCACCTAATTCATCTCCAATAGTTGGATAAGATGTTTTTAATTCTTCTCTCATTATATATATGGAAATTTGTCTAGGAGTAACTAATTCTTTTTTTCTTTTTCCTCCAACTAAATCTTTTAAACTAATATTATAAAATTGTGAAACAGTTTCTAAAACATCTTTAGGGGAAACTGGTTTAATTTGATTATTATTAGTTAAATCATTTAAAATACTTTTAACTACTTTTAAAGTTGGTTTAATATTATGAAATTCATGATAAGCCACTATTTTGTTTAAAGCTCCTTCTAATTCTCTAATATTATTTTGAATACTATTAGCTATATAACTTAATATTTCTTCTTCAATTATATAATTTTTTTCCTTAGCTTTTTTTTCTAAAATAGCTATTTTAGTTTCAATATCAGGTCGACCAACATCAACCACCATGCCAGACTCAAAACGAGACATTAAACGTTTTTCAATAGCTGGAATAGCTTTAGGTGGTCGATCTGATGACAAAACTATCTGTTTATCTCCTTGTTGTAATTCATTAAAAGTATGAAAAAATTCTTCTTGAGTTCCGTCTTTTCCTCCCATAAATTGAACATCATCAACTAATAATAAATCGACATTACGATACAAATTTTTAAATTCTTTAGCTTTCCCGCTTTTTATAGAGTCAATATAGTTATTAGTAAATTGTTCACTGGTTGTATATAAAACTTTTTTTCCATTTTTTATTAATTCATTTCCAATAGCTTGAAGTAAGTGAGTTTTTCCTAATCCTACTCCTCCATAAATAAATAATGGATTATAAGCTTTACCAGGATTATTAACTATAGCCTGACAAGCGGCATAAGCTAACTCCGTTGACTTACCAACAATAAAAGTATTAAAAGAATATTTTGCATTTAATCCAAAACAACTTACATTTATTTTTACATCACCTGAAGAATTTATAGATGTGGCTACATTATTATTATTTGAAACATTATTTATATTTTTTTCTTCTTTTTTTTCTGAAGATTTTTCTTCGTTATCCTTTTTTAAATTTATTTGATATTCAATTTTATCAATTTTTTTTTCAATAATTTTTTCAATAGAACTTTTTATAGGTTTATAATATTTTTGTTCTAACCATCGTTTAGTAAAATCATTAGGAACTGAAATTACAACTTGATTATCTTTAATGGAATATATAAAAGTATTTTTAAACCAAGTAATAAAATTAACTCTTGATATACCCATTTCTAGCTCACCCAAAACGGCTTGCCAAATTTGATCATTGTTCATATTTTTTAAACCTAATTTTTTAGTACTCTAATTATAAGTTAAAAAATAAAATAAAACAATTTTATTAATGTTTAAATTCTGTTTATAAACTGTGCACAACTATTTTATTAAAGAAATAAAAAAAAACAGATTATTATCTGTCTTTTTTATGTGGGCGCACAAGGACTCGAACCCTGGACCCCTTCGGTGTAAACGAAGTGCTCTAGCCAGCTGAGCTATGCGCCCTTTTATATAAATAAAACTTCCTATTTTTTTACAACCTTTTCTTTTAATTTTTTCTTGTAAGTTCCTTTTAAAAAATAAAGTTTAGCTCTTCGAACTTTAGCTTCTTTCTTTATTTCAATTTTGGTAATAGTTGGTAAATTTAATGGAAAAATTTTTTCAACCCCAATACCATCAGATGTTTTTCTAACAGTAATTGTTCCTCCTTTTTCTTTCCCATGTTTTTTAGCAATAATAATACCTTCAAAATATTGAATTCTTTCTTTTTCTTCTCCTTTTGTATTTAATTCTTTTATTTTTTGATAAACCCTAATAGTCATTCCTGGTTTTAATTCAGTGGTTTTACCATTTTTCTGTAGTACTTCGGTCATATTTTTTTAGATTAAAATTAAAAAACAAGACATCTTTTCTTGTTTCTACATCTTATATTTTTTTTTATTTTTTGTCAATATTGTTTAATTGTTTATAAACAGCTTTTAAAACTTGATCAAAAACTTCTTGAATATCAAAACAACTAGTATCTAAATAATAATCATAATTATTTTTATCATAAACATCAATTCCAAAGTATTTTTTATATCTTTTTTTATCACTTTCTAAGCGTTTAGCCATACTTTCTTTAACAGCTTCAATTGAATTTAAGTTAACATCTTCGTTTCGGTTATTATTTTTATCATTTTTTAAATGAGAAAAAACTCTTTCTGCTCCTATATTTTCATTAACATCTAAATAAATTTTAAATGATTGTGGTATAAAATGCCAAGAAGTTCGACCTTCAATAATAAAATTATCTTGAGTTTGTCCTAATTGTTTTTGATAATTATCAACTTCTAAATCAGTAGTAGGATCATTTTCTCCTAGTTTATTGTATTCAGCTAAGGTTAGGCCTTTCTTTTTGGCTGTTTCCCTTCTTAATCCTCCCATATAATAATGAGGCCAATTTAATTTTTTAGCCAACATTTTAGCAATAGTACTTTTCCCGGAACCATGAGTTCCCCCAATTGATATAATCATAAAAATATTATTTATCTTATTATACTTTTTTATTAAGAAAATGTAAATAAAAAATTTTGTATTTTTGTTTTAAATATGATATTATTTATATATAAAATAAATTTAATAAATAAAATAAAAATATGATTAATTTTAGAGATAATAAAAAAATTATTATTATTTTTTCGCTAATATTAGTAATTTTAATAGTGGTTCTAATATTTTTTGTTTTTAAAAAAAACTCAAATAATAATTTAAGTAATAATCCTGACGGGATATCAAATAATAGTTTATTAAAACAAACTTCTTTTGCTGATAGAGAAACTTCTATTAAAGAATCGTTAGCTAAAAAATTTAATATTTCTTCTGATCAAGTTTCTGTTTTTATAGGTCGGGAAAGTGAAAATCATATTAATGGAGCTTTTTTTATAGAAAATTATTTAGGGACAGAATCTTTAAGTGGTTATTTTTTTGCTGTTTTAAAAAATTCAATTGATATTGTTTGGGCTGATAAAGGAAGTGTTGATTGTTCAATTATTACTTCATATAATTTCCCTTCTGAAATGGCTCCAGAATGTTTTTAAAACAAATAAATTGATTTGACAAAAGAAAATTATTAAAATATAATAAATTTACGTTAATATTTATAATTATTTTAAATAATTAAGATAATTATTGTTTTTGTTTTAATAAAATTAATTAATTCTTATTTAATAATATGTCAACTAAAAGAACTTTCCAACCTAGCTCTAAAAGAGCTAAAACAAAACATGGTTTTTTGAAAAGAATGCAAACCAAAGATGGCCAAGATGTTTTAAAGAGAAGACGTGATAGAGGCCGTAAAGTTTTAACTAAATAATTTTTTAGCTAAAATTGAAATTTATATAATGATTAAAAAAGAAAATCGTTTAAATAAGGTTAAAGATATAAAAAACGTTTTAAAGAATGGAAAATCATTTTATAGTGATTTAATTGGAATTAAAATATTAAAAAATTCTCTTGATATTAATAGATTTTGTATTATAATTTCGGCTAAGGTTAGCAAAAAATCAGTAGATAGAAATAAAACAAGAAGACAGATTAAGTTTATAATTTTAGAGTCAGAACCCTTTTTAAAAAAAGGGTTTGATTGTTTAATAATTATAAAAAAAGATTTATCTTTAATGAAATTTTCTGAAATTAAAAATTTATTAGAATATCTTTTTAAAAAGATTAAATTTTTTTCTAATTAAATTTAAATATAATAAAAATGGATATAATAATTTTTTTAATTAATTTACCAAAAAAAATTGCTATTTTTATTATCAAGGTATACCAAAAAACAATATCTCCTGATCATGGTCTTGTAAAAAAAGCTTTCCCTTTTGGCTGTTGTCGATATACTCCTACTTGTTCAGAATATGGTTTAGCAGCTATCGAAAAATATGGAGTTATAAAAGGGGGAATAAAAACTATTTGGAGACTACTTCGATGTAATCCTTTTAGCAAAGGTGGCTATGATCCACTTAAATAATTTTATAATTTAAATTTTGTTTTATGAATGGAATTTTTCAAACTCTTTTTTATCAACCAATACTAAACTTATTAGTTTTTCTATATAATACATTTGGTGATTTAGGAATTGCTATTATATTTTTAACTCTTTTTATTAAATTATTATTATTTCCATTATCAAAAAAATCAATTAAATATCAAAAATCAACTCAAGATTTACAACCTAAAATAAATGAATTAAAAGAGAAATATAAAGATGATAAGCAGGCCATGAGTGCTGCTTTAATGAATTTATATAAAGAAAACAAAGTTAATCCTTTTGCTTCTTGTTTGCCTATTTTAATACAATTCCCTTTTTTGATTGCTATTTTTAGAGTCTTTAGAGATGGTTTTGCCCAGAATCATTTAGATTTATTATATCCTTTTATATCTAATCCTGATACTATAAACACAATTTCATTTGGTATACTTGATTTATCAAGTAAAAGTATTATTTTAGCAATATTAGCTGGTTTGGCTCAATTTTGGCAAACAAAAATGATAATGGCTAAAAAGCCAGAAGTTAAAACCGAAGGATCAAAAGATGAAGATATGTCTGCTATAATGACTAAACAAATGACTTATATTATGCCTGTTGTTACCGTTATAATGGGTCTAGGTTTCCCGGCTGGTTTAACTTTTTATTGGTTTTTAACCACATTATTTACAATAGGCCAACAAAAATTAATACTTAGTTCTAAAAAAGAGAATATTATAAAGGTTATAAAATAAATATTTATATAAATTGTTCTACGTAGAACAATTTGAATTTAAAAAATATCTCCTGTAAATAGGGGATATTTTTTTATAATAAACTATATTTTATTTATTGGGTTAATATTAAATAATTAAACTTAGACCATAAATTATATAAAGTATACAAATTAGTGGACAATGGATATTTGTATAAATTGTTCTACGTAGAACAATTTATAAATTTTGAGATTTAGATAATAAAAAAAACAAGAATAAACTTGTTAATATTAAATATTAATGTATTTTATAAATTAAAAGTTCTATCTTTTCCTACTATTAATGGTATTTGTTTATTTGATGTTTCTATATTTAATGGTGTTTCTAGAGCAATTGAGTTATCAATTATAGCTTTTTCTTTAGTTTTATTTATTTCTATTTTCTTTGCTTTTAAATAAGTCTTGTTTTTTGATCCTATCTTTATATATAAGTTTAAATTATTATCTTTTAAAAGTATTGTTTTATCATTTAAATATTCATCTTTTGGGGGAATATTAAAAACAAAACAGTCTCCATCTTTTTGAAGTTTTAAATTATATGATTTATCTACGTCTAAAGAAACATCTTTCCCGGCAATATAAATATCTTTTATAGCTAATAGATTATTAGCGGTAATTAATTTTACGTTTTCTATCCTTCTACTTGATAAAACATAACAAGCTTCTTTTTCGTCAATAATACCTAATGATTCAGCAATAGAGTTATTAGGACCAACTGGTATAATCGCTACTGGTATTTTTTCGCTAATATTAGCTAAATAATTAACAATATTATTTAATGTTTTATTATTTCCTACAACCACTATTGTTTTTGCTCCACTGTTTATTTCGTTTTGTAGGGAAGTATCTATATTTTTAATGTTATTTAGATAAAGTATTTTTCCTTGTAAATTCAATTTATTAAGTGTTTCTTCTATTTTTCTAACCTTTTTTTTATATTTATCTAAATAATCATCATATAAGAATATATTCATAATTATTTATTCAATTTTATTTAGTTTTCCGGAGTTTCTTCACTTTCTTCTTTAGAAGAATCTTTTTTGTAATTATTTTTTGTTTTTTTATTGGTTATGGTTACTTGTCCGTTAATTTCAGCTCCTTTTTCTATTGAAATTTGAACACATTCAATATCACCAATTATTTTAGCTAGTTCTTTTATTGATAAATAGCCATTTATTTTCAAATTTCCGTTAATTTCTCCTTTTATAACCATTTCTTCAGCTTCGATATTAGCGTTTATTTTTGATTTTTCTCCTACTAAAATAGCTCCTTTAGTCTTAATATCGCCCTCTAAAGATCCATTAATAATAATATTACCATTACTTTCAAAATGACCTTTTACTTGGACAGATTCTCCGATTATTGTTTCGGCATCATTAATGTTATTTAATAAATCTTGTTTTTTAAACATATTTTTGTTTTTTATTTTTAAAATAAATTAATAAACCAATTCTAGTTAATTAGCTTATCTATTTATTATAATTCTACGAAAATATTTAACTTTTGTCAAAGATGATTTATTTGTATTTTTTTTAAATATAAATTATATTTAAATTGTAACATAATTTAATAATTTGTTCCCATAGTTTAATGGATAAAACAAGAATCTCCTAAGTTCTAGATCCACGTTCGATTCGTGGTGGGAACACTAATGTAGTTTGTCTTTTTTAAAAAAATATTATATAATTGTCTTAGATAATTTTAAAAATTAATTATATTTTTATGTCAAGAAAAGATATTAGAATCAATAGTGATTTTTTAACATTAGTAATTGGTTTTGTTGTCGGTTTTTTAATTTCATTTGCTATTTGTTGGAATACTATTATTTATATTGTAAAAATTATTTTAGAAAAATAATTAGTAAATATAAGTGGGCCTGTAGCTCAGTTGGTTAGAGCGCTTGCATGGCATGCAAGAGGTCGTGGGTTCGAGTCCCGTTAGGTCCACGATTTTTTCTTTTAAATTTTGTATTTTCTTTAGTCCATATTTTTGTGGACAACTCCATTTTTGTGGTATTGTTTTTAGCTAATATTAGCTAAAAAAAATAAGTGGAAAAAGTGTTGAATATTTGTTAATTTTAATAAAAATATTATATTATGGAAAATAAAAAATTTTATTTAGTTTCAGTTGATATGGGATACGGTCATCAAAGAGCCGCTTATCCTTTTTTAGATTTAGCAGAAGGAGGAATTATTACAGCTAATAATTATAAAGGAGCGAGTGAAGAAGAAAAAAAGATGTGGCAAAAAGACAGAATTGGTTATGAAGCGATATCTAGATTTAAAAAAATACCATTAATTGGTAATTTTGTTTTTTCAGTTATGGATTATTTTCAAAAAATAGAATCATTTTATCCTAAAAGAGATTTGTCTAAAAACAGCCAACAACAATTAATGTTTTTTAAAAAGATAAAGAAGGGAATGGGTAAAAATTTAATTGATGAATTAAATAAAAATCCATTACCACTAGTTACTACTTTTTTTTCAGCTGTTTATTTTGCTGAACATTATAATTATAAAGGACAAGTTTTTTGTGTTATTTGTGATGCTGATATTTCTCGGGCTTGGGCTCCAATTGATCCGAAAAAGAGTAAAACTATTTATTTAGCCCCTAATCAACGAGTTAAAGACAGATTAATGTTATATGGAGTAAAAAAAGAGAATATTTATGTTACCGGTTTTCCTCTACCAATGGAAAATATTGGGGAAAATCAAGAAATTTTAAAAGAAGATTTAAAAAAACGATTAGCTGTTTTAGATCCTAATGGTTCTTATAGAAATAAATATGAAAAATTAATAGAAAATTATCTTTGTCCTAAAAATGAAATAAAAAAAGCGGAAAGACCTCTAACCTTAACTTTTGCTGTTGGTGGAGCTGGAGCTCAAAAAGAATTAGGAAAAGTTTTAGTTGAAAAATTGAAAAATAAGATACTTGAAGGAAAATTACAATTAAATTTAGTGGCTGGATCAAGAAAGGAAGTTTATAATTTTTTTAAAGAAGTTCTACAAGATAATTTTTTACAGGACAATAGAAATGTTAATATTGTTTATAATCCTGATAAAATGGAATTATTTAAAGAATTTAATTTAATTTTAAGAAATTCTGATATTTTGTGGACCAAACCTTCCGAATTAAGTTTCTATAGTGGTTTGGGCCTTCCGATTATTATGGCTGAACCAATTGGATCTCAAGAAACATATAATCGTCGATGGTTATTAGGTATTGGAGCAGGAGTTGATAGTAAAAACCCAAAATATGTTGATGAATGGTTATTTGATTTTTTAAATTCTGGTTGGTTAGCTGAAGCAGCTATGAGTGGCTTTTTAAATGCTCCTAAAATGGGTACTTATAATATAAAGAATATTGTATTACATGGTAAAATTAATGAAATTGAAAGGGTTAGAATTATGTAGTAAAAATATATAAATAGAAAATATACAAATAAAAAAACAATCTAAAATCTAGATTGTTTTTTATTACGAGCGGGTAAGGGGAATCGAACCCCTATCCTCAGCTTGGAAGGCTGATATAAAAGCCATTATACGATACCCGCTTAATTATGGCGGAATGGACGGGAATCGAACCCGCGACCTCCTGCGTGACAGGCAGGCGCTCTAACCAGCTGAGCTACCACTCCAATAAGTTATTTAAAACAAAAAAACAATAGCAAATATTTTATGACTTGTCAAAAGATATTTTATTGTGTATAATATAGTATAGAAAATTGATTTGTAAAAATCAATATTTTAATTTTTATGAATAAAGAATATGATAAAAAATATTGAAAAAATTAAAGAAGAATTATTAAAAAGAAAGGATTTATT
>DAONEH010000007.1:0-16735 GCA_035402985.1 bacterium
AAAAGTTGGCTATCCCTGTTTTACAGGGAGAAAAAAGCAAAACAGAAAAATTTGCTGGAGCAGAAAATACTTATACAGTAGAGACTTTAATGCATGATGGTAAAGCTTTACAGGCAGGAACTAGTCATTATTTTGGACAAAATTTTAGCAAACCTTTTTGTATAAAGTTTATGAATAAAGAAGGTAAAGAAGAATATGCCTATCAAACTTCTTGGGGTATTAGTACTAGATTAATTGGGGCGATTATTATGGCTCATGGTGATAATAGTGGATTAAAATTACCTCCAGAAATTGCTCCTATTCAGGTTATAATTATACCAATTTCTTTGTCTAATAAAGATGTTATGGAAACAACTAATAAATTATTTAATATTTTAAGTAAAAAATTTAGAGTTAAAATTGATGAAAGAGATAATTATAATCCTGGATATAAATTTAGTGATTGGGAGATGAAAGGTGTTCCAGTGAGAATAGAAATTGGCCCAAAAGATATTTTGAAAGGACAATGTATTGTAGTAGAAAGAGACACTGGTAATAAAACAGCAGTTAAACTTGATAATATCAAAAATGAATTAAAAAAAATTTTAAATAATATTCAGAAAAGAATGTTTGATGCTTGCAAAAAGAATAAAGAAACCAAAACTTCTTCAGTTGATAATTTAGATGATTTTATAAAAAAAATTAATGAGAATCAAGGATATATTAAAGCAATGTGGTGTGGTAATGAAAAATGCGAAGAAGAAATAAAAAATAAAACAGGAGCTCGGTCTAGATGTATTCCTTTTAAGCAAGAAAAAATTTCTAATAAATGTGTTGTTTGTGGTAAAAAAGCAAGATGTTTAGTATTTTGGGGTAGACAGTATTAATTTTTAAAAAATTAATATATAATATGAAAAAAATTATTTTTATTTTTGTTATTATTATTTTATTTATTACTTGCTATTTTTTATTTGATAATAATAAAAATCAATTAAATACTAATGCTTTTCCTGTAATTGTTTTAGGTAGCGAGCCCTCATCCCTGGATCCGGCGAAGAGTTTAACTATAGATGCGAGATCGTATTTGGCTAGTTTATTTGAAGGGTTAGTTAATATAGACAAAAATGGTAACTTAAAAGAAGGAGTGGCTTATGAATGGTTTGCAAATGAAAACAACACAGAATATACTTTTAAATTAAGAGACAATGCTTTATGATCAGATGGATCATCCTTAACTGCATATGATTTTAAATATGCTTGGTTAAGAGTATTAAATCCAGAAACTGCGTCCGGATGGGCATCTTATTTATATTATATAAAAGGAGCGGAGCAATATAATAATGGTACTGGAGATAAAGATAATGTAGAAATAGAAG
This sequence comes from bacterium, assembly GCA_035402985.1. GTDB lineage: Bacteria > Patescibacteriota > Patescibacteriia > Patescibacteriales > UBA12465. The sequence goes on from DAONEH010000007.1 coordinate 1,356, forward strand.
TTTTGGATAAATATACTTTAAAAATAACTCTTGAAAATCCTTGTTCATTTTTTGCTAGTATGACTTCATTACAGCCTTATTATCCAGTAAAAAGTGAAATAATTGATTTGTATGGAGATCTTTGGACAGAGACTCCTAGTAGTTTTATATCTAATGGTGCTTTTTTTCTTGATAAATGGAATCATGATTTAGAAGTTGTAATGTTAAAAAATAATAATTATTGGAATAAAGATAATGTAAAATTATCAGGAATTATATTTAAATTATTTTCTGATTCAAGTGCTGTTATGAATTCATATAATGCTGGAGAGATAGATTATGTGGGTAATATTTTAACTTCCGAAGAAATGAAACAAATATCAGAAATTAAAATATCTGATTTTATTTTTACTAAATTTATTGCTTTGAATTTAAATAGCCCTATTTTTAAAAATTATAATATTAGGAAGGCTGTAGCTATGGCTTTAGACAGAAAAGAAATTTCTAATATAATAGGGGGGCAGTCCTTACCTTTATTAAGGTTTATTCCCTGTAGTTTTTATAATAATTTTAAAAAGGATATTTGTTTACAGGATGGTGATGGTTTTAGTTATTTAGATAATAATAATAGAATTAATGAAGCAAAATTATTATTAAAGGATGTTGATATAAAAAAATATAAAAAAATTACTTATCTTACTAATACTAATTCTTTAAATATAATGCTTGCTGAAATTATCAAAAATCAATTGTCTAAAATTGGATTAGATGTTGAAATTGTAGCAGTAGAAAAGAAAATCTTTAATACTTATAGAAATGAAAAAAAATACGATATTGTTGCTGCTTCTTGGGCAGCTGAATACCCTGATATAACTAGCTATTTGTATGGGTTTAGGTCTTCAGATTTGAATAATTATGCTGGATTTAAGAGCGAAGAATTTGATAGCACTCTAAATGCTGTTATGATAGAAAAAGATAATAATAAAAGATTTGAACTAGTTTATGATGCCGAGAATCTTGTTTTAAAATCTTTTGCTGTAATCCCTTTGTATTATGAGAATTCAAGTTATATTAGTAATAGTAATTTAAAAGATTTTTATTATGATATAACAGGATGTCTAAAATTATCTGATTCATATTATAATAAAAATTAATATTAATGATTTTAAAATTTAATATTTGTAAAAAAATAATAAAATTAATTGCAACTATTTTTTTGTCTTTATTTTTTGTTGTTTCAATAACGTTTTTTTTATTTGAGGCTATCCCGGGTGATTTATATGATTTAGATTATATTAAAAATGAAAATGTTATAATAAATATTAGAAATAAATATGGTTTAGATGACCCTCTTTTTAAAAGATATTTAAATACTATAAAAAGTTTTTTAATATTTGATTTTGGTTATTCAACGATTAATGAAGGAATGTCGGTAAAAAGCATAATAAAAGAAAAATTTCCTGTATCAGCTATTATTGGAATTTTTTCTATATTTTTTTCTTTAGTTTTTGGTATAATAATAGGTTTAATAAAATCAAAATTATTAACTAAAAAAAGATTTTTAGTATTAATAATTGAAATATTATTTATAAGTATTCCAGTATTTGTTTTAAGTATTTTATTCCAATATTTCTTTTGTGTTAAAATAAAATTATTTCCAGTTTATTGGAATAATTCTTTTTTGAGTTTTTTCTTACCAATATTAGTTCTAAGTTTCTATCCTATTATTTTTATTGAAAGGGTTTTAGATAGTAATGTTAAAAAAATAAAAAATAGTGATTATGTTGCGGCCGCTGTTGTTAGGGGTGTGAGTGATGATAATATAAAGTTGAAGTATATTATAAAGAATTCATTAACTGCAATACTTTCTTATATAGCTCCATTAACCGCCAATCTTGTTGTTGGTAGTTTTGTTGTTGAATCTATATTTAATATACCTGGTTTAGGTAGATATTTTATAACATCTGTTATTAATAGAGACTATCCTGTGGCAATGGGTTTAACTATTTTTTTTTCAATTTTGTTAATTATAGTAACAACCTTATTTAACTTTATAATATTAATTATTGATTATAAAGGAGATATAAAAGATAAAAAAAATGAAAGGTAATATTATTAAGTTTACTTTTACTTTTATTTTTGTCGTTGTGGCGATACTTATATTTATTTTATATTTTTCCCCAATAAAATATAATAGTATTGTATCCGAACCCCATTTATCGCCAAGTTTTGAATATATTTTTGGAACAGATTATTTAGGAAGAGATTTGTTTATAAGGATTTGTTATGCAATTCTAAATACACTTTTTATTGTTATTTGTTCTATTTTTTGTAGTCTTTTTTTTGGTGTGATATATGGTGCTTATGCAGGATATAAAGGAGGTAAAATTGAAAAAAACATGATAATATTTTTGAATATTTTAGAAAGTATTCCTAGTTTTTTATTAATTATAGTTTTTTTAGTATTATTAAATAATTTTCTGTCAGAACGAAGTAGTATATTTGGTATTTTAATAGCATTAAGTATTGTTTCATGGATTTATTTGTCTAGAATTATAATTAATGAAACAAAAAAAATAATGGATACTGATTATGTCCAATATGCAATTATTAAAAAAGCTTCTTTTTGGCATATATTTAAGTTTCATTTATTGCCAAATTTTAGAAATATAATTATTATAATAATAATTCAAAAAATACCATCCTTTATATTTATTGAGTCTTTTTTAAGTTTTGTAGGAATAGGAATTCAACCACCACTTCCAAGTTTAGGAAAAATGATAAGTGACGGAGTTAAAGTTTTTAGATTTTATCCTCATGAATTATTTATACCTGTTTTAACAATAATATTTATTGTGTTTATATTTAATATTATAGGTGAGATAATAATTCGTAATAAAAAAGAATATGTCTAAAGAGATTTTATCTATAAAAAATCTTAATATTAATAGTGTTTCTAATAAAAAGAGAAATCAAATTTTAAAGAATATTAATTTTTATTTGTTTAAAAATGAAATTTTAGGAATTGTGGGAGAATCAGGTTCTGGAAAAACAACTTTAGCCCGTTATTTATTAGGTATTATAGATAAAGATAATATGGAAACTTCTGTTGATGAATATTTTATAGATGATATTAAGATCGATCCCCTTTTTAAAAATATAAAAAAATTAAGAGGTGCTTTTATTAATATGATTATGCAAAATCCGGTTTTATCATTAAATCCTACTATGACCATTCAAGAACATTTTAAAATAGTTTTAAGTGATGTTTCTGGTATAAAAATAAAAGAGAAACAAGATTATTTAATAGAAAAATTACTAAAAAGTGTAGCAATGCCTAATTATAAGGACGTATTAAAAAAATACCCAATGGAATTAAGTGTTGGTATGAATCAACGTATTAATATAGCATTAAGTGTTGTAAATAAACCTAAAATATTAATTTTAGATGAACCAACATCTTCTGTTGATGAAGAAAATAAAGAAAAAATATTAAATATTATTAATAGCTTTGTTAAAAATAATAAAATGTCAGCAATACTTATTACTCATGATATATTATCAGCAGTAAAGGTTTGTCATAGAGTTTTGGTTATGAGAAAAGGATCTATTGTCGATAATTTTTATAGTAGTCAAATTAATTTTAATAATAAATATACCGCAGAATTATATAATGGTGCTTTATTAAAAAGAAAAAAAGTTAAATTTAATAAAAAAAATGATATTCTTATTGAGATGAATAAAATTTACAAAAATTTTGGAAATATCAAAGTTCTTAACAACTTTAGTATGTTTTTAAAAAGAGGGGAGACGTTAGGAATAGTTGGTCCTTCTGGCTCCGGTAAAACAACAATTTCTAAATTAATTCTAGGTATTTACAAACCCGCTCATGGTTATATAAATATAAAAAAAACAATAAAAATAGAGATTATTTTTCAGAATGCTAATTTATCTTTAAATCATAATCAAAAAATATTTAGATTATTAAATGAAGAAAATTATATAAACAAAAAAAAAGAATATTCAAGGAGTTTAATTTTCAATTTTTTAAAAGATTTTAATTTACAAATTAATATATTAGAAAAATATATTACCGAATTAAGCGAAGGACAAAAACAAATAATAGCTATAATTAGAAGTCTTTTAAATAAACCTGATGTTATTATTCTTGATGAGCCAACATCTTCTCTTGATAGTATAAATCAAAAAAAAATATTAGATTTGCTTATAAAAATAAAGAAAAAATATAATTTAACATATATTTTAATTTCTCATAATCAGAGAGTAATAGATTATATGTGTGATAGATGTATTTGTTTATAATTAATAAAAGTTTATAAAATTAAAATAAAAATAGAATGTATCCAAAAATAAAATTTAAGATTGATTTTAAAAAAGATATTTTAATTTTTTTTAATTTTTTAAGAGATTCAAAGTATGACGAAGGTAGAAATTTTCAATGGGCTGTTTTGAAACATTACCCATATTTTAAAAAATTTAATAAAAATATTAATAAAAAAATTGTTGAAGATTTTGTTTTTAAGTATTATTCAAAAAACAAAAAGTTTATTGAAAGAAATTTAACTATTTATGAAAAAAATTGGAAAAAAATAGAAAAAGAATTTTTTGTTTTGATTGAAAATATTTTTCCAAAATTAAAATGGCCTAAAGGAAAATATATTGCTTATTCAACTATATGGAGTATGTATCCAAGATTTTTAGACGATAAAACTTTTCAAATACCAGCTATAAGTAAAAAAAAGAAAATAGTAAATTTTATTATTGCTCATGAGATGCTCCATTTTATTTTTTATGAGTATTTTTTTAATAAGTATAAAAAGTACAAGAATCATAAATATGATTTTTTCGTTTGGCATGTATCAGAAATATTTAATGTAATTATAATAAATAGGCCGGATTGGCAGAAAATATTAAAAAATAAAGATAACGGATATCCTGAACACAAAAAAATTATAGAAAAATTAAGCAAAAATTATTATAATTTACAAGATTTAGTAGATAATATTATAGAAGAGGTTAATAAAATAAAGTAAAAATATTATTAAATTAATTATTTTTCTATTTTTAAAATTGGATGTTTTTTATTAATATAATATTTAATACATGATTTTAAATAATTAACTGTTTGATATTTAATTATATCTTTTGGTATTATCCATTCAAATTGACTATGTTCGTTAGTATTAATTTTTATAAATTTATTTTTATTATTTAATTCTACTATAAAAATAATAGTAATAAATTGTTTGTTTTTTTTAATATCTATATTTGAGCTATAATAAAACAGTCCTGGATTTTTAATTTTAAGACCTGTTTCTTCAAAAACTTCTCTCTTAATACCTTCGGATAAATCTTCCCCGTCTTCTAATGTGCCCCCAGGAAGATCCCAAAGCCCACCCTCATAAGTATCTTTAATACGCTTTAATATTAGTAATTTTCCATTATTAATTATTAGAGAGTGAATAATTATTCCTTTATCCATAAATTTAAAAACTATTAAATTATATTATAATTATATTATTATGATAAATTAAAGTAAAGTAATATATAAAATAAATATATGAATAAAAAACTAAGTAGTTTCTTTACAGTATTTATAATTTTAAGTAATTATTAACTCTTTCTTTATTTTATTATATAGTATATAATGTAATTACAATTTAATTTATTTATAAAGAGTGCAGCAAGGGAACTAGCCCAATGACCTGCCAGCAACCCCGGAGCAATCCATTCGGAAGGTGCTAATTCTAGCCCGATAAGGGAAAGATAAAGGTCGAGTTTTTATTTTATAAAATTCTTTCTCTTTTCGGAAAGATTTTTTATTATTAATTTAAATTATTATATTTAAAAACATTGTTTATTTTTTTTATGGAAAATTCACAATCATTACAAATTGCAAAAAAATATTTAGGAAAAAGAGTTAAAGTTACAATAGATAGACCTTTAGGATTAAAACATCCAAAACATGGTTTTGTTTATGAGGTTAATTATGGTTTTTTAGAAGGAATAAAGGCTCCTGATGGAGAAGATTTAGATGCATATTATTTAGGTATTAATGAACCTATAGAACAAAAAGAAGGTATTTGTATTGCTATCGCTCACAGAAAAGATGACGATGACGATAAATTAATTGTTGTACCCGAGGAAGTTGAAATGTCGGATGAAGATATTATGTCAGCAATTGAGTTTCAAGAAAAATGGTTTAATACAATTATTATAAGGAAATAAAAAGGCTGAATTATAGTGTTAGTATTAATTTAGTTTACAATTTACTCAGTTCAATAAGTAATTGCAACACTTTAATATAGTTATATAAAAATAATAAAAAAGTCCTATTTTAGGACTTTTTTAGAGCGAGGTGTACTTTTCTAGCTCTATTTAGAGAAAATATCTCTATCAAGATCTCTATAATCCAGCACGTTTGCTCAAGCACCTCTATTGTCTGGTTTGTGAGGTAATAAGATAAGCGTAAATATAATTAGTACTATTATCACCACCACCAGGACCGCCTTTACATCCTTTGTCTAAAAAATGTTTTTCAATTGCCCTGACAATGTTTGTATTTAGTGGATTTCCCCAGTAAATATATGGGATGCCGGAAGAAACTCTATGCCCATTAATTAGGCGATCTTTGGGGTTGCTGGCAATTCCAATATAGAATTGAGAGTGTAGACGCCCATACTTACTCATAAATACTTCAAATTCTTTGATAATTTGTTTCATGTTTTTTAATTAAATTTATTAAATATCGATTCGACCAGGTCGATAATTTAATTATAACATATTATGTTTAAAAAATCAACATTGATAGTTTGACTTTTGGTCATAAATTGTATATAGTATGTGTATAAGTTAATAATTATAAAAATATGATTAATGAATATTATAAGTTAATAAAAAAACTAAGAATTGAGAGAGGAATTTCTCAAGCTGATATTGCTGGGAAAATTGGTGTTGGTAGAAATTCTTATATTTCTTTTGAACAAGGTAAATCAGAATTAGATTTATCAGAAGTTATAAAGTTATCTGATATTTTTGGAATTTCCTTAGAGGAAATTAAAAGTGGTCTAAAACCAAATTATTTAAAATATAAACAAATGATTTTGGCTTTTTTAAGATCAAAAGAAGGTGTGGGTGGCAAGATACCAAAAACCAAGTTAGCTAAATTATTATATTTAGCTGATTTTGCTTGGTTTTATAAAAAATTAGAGAGTATGAGTGGTATGACTTATCGTAAAATACAATTTGGTCCTGTTCCAGATTATTATTTTAGAGTAATAGATGAATTATTTGATGAAGGTATAATTGATATTGATAATAAAACTAAAGACGGTGCTTTTTTGATTTATCAAACCAGATCTGGCGAAAGAGAAAAATTAAGTAAATTAAATGAATCAGAAAAGAAGTTAATTAAGAGTATTTCGTTAAAATGGAAAGATAAAAGAACTCAAGATATTGTAAAATTTACTCATAATCAATTACCTTATCTTATTTGTGGTGATAATGAAATTATTCCTTATAGTTTAATTACTCAAGAAGATCCAGAATATGTCTATTAATTATTATATAATCATTGAAAAATATGCTGAAAGGCATTTTATAAAAAGTTTTGCTAAAAAATATGGTAAAGCTTGGGATATTACAATAGAGGCTTTAAAAAGAGAATTGCAGAATTTTGAAATACTTTTGCTTAAAACTATTGCCGAGATAATAGTAGAAAACGAAGAGTTTAAAATATCAAAAGTTGAATTTAAAGTTGCTGGAACAAATGAATCACGACATGGTTCTGGTAATCGTTGTATTATTGCTATTAATAATAAAAATAATTCGATAAAGATTTTATTAATTTATCACAAAAATTATTTAAAAAAGGGTAATGAGACTATTCAATGGAAACAAATAATAAAAGAAAATTATCCAGAATATAAAAATTTATTATAATTATCTAAAACATCCAAGAGTAATTAAATATATATAATAAATAATGTTTTTTTAATATATATTATAATATTCTTATTCTAGAAAAGACTTGTAAACTAGAATAAGATATGATATAATTCTAATGTTTAGAATTAGTTAATTTATTATTATGGCTAAAAAACCATTTAATCCCCCATTTTTACCGCCAAATTTAGATTATTCTCCTGTTTTTAGTAAAATTATTAAAACTAGAGAAATAATTGCTCGTTATGATGAAGCAGTTAAGAGATTACTTAACCCTGAAATTATTCAACGTTCTTTTGTTACCAAAGAAGCTGTTTTAAGTTCTAGGATTGAGGGAACACAAGCAACTTTAGATGAAATTTTGTTATATGATGCTAAAGATCTTAAATCAGAAGAGAATGAAAAGGAAAAAGATTATCAAGAAATTTTTAATTATCGATTAGCTATAAAAAAAGGAAAAGAGTTTTTAAAAAAAAGACCAATTTCAGAAAATTTAATTAAAGAACTTCATAAAATACTTTTAAATTCTTCTAGAGGAAAAAATAAAAATCCGGGAGAATTCAGAAAAAATCAAGTTTTTCTTGGTTCTTATGGTGTTACCATTGAACAAGCGACATTTATTCCAGCTGAACCCCAAAATATAATTAGTTTATTTTCTAATTTAGAAAAATATTTAAATTCTAAAAAAGAAATAGATCCTTTAATACAAATTGCTATTGCTCATTATCAATTTGAAACTATTCATCCTTTTTTAGATGGTAATGGTCGTGTTGGGCGTTTACTTATACCTTTGTTTTTATATGAAAACAAAGTAACTTCTTATCCTAATATCTATATTAGTGAATTTTTAGAAGAGCATCGTGATGTTTATTATGAACTATTAAGAAATGTTAGCGAAAAAGAAGATTGGATTCCTTGGATAAACTTTTTTTTAGATGCTGTTTATGAACAAACTAGTAAGACTTTTGAACAAGTTAAAAAAATTGAAAAATTATATTGTTCTTTAAAAGAAAGTATGTCTAAGGTTGGTTCTATTTATGCTCACTCATTATTAGATGCTATTTTTATTAAACCTACTTTTATGGTAAAAACCATTAAGGAGATTTCTGGTATTTCTAATACTCAAACCTTATATTCAGTAATTGAAAAATTTGTTGATTTAAAAATAATTAAAGATATAACACCTAATATTGCTAGAAGTAAAATTTATACTTTCTCAGCTTTAAGAAATATTATTAAATAATTATAAAAATATGAAAACATTAATTCTCTTTTATTCCCGCACCGGTATTACTTCTAAAGTAGCTAATAGTTTAGCTGTTTCTTTGGGGGCTGACAAGGAAGAAGTTTTTAGTAATATTAATTATTCAGGGGTTTTTGGTTATATACGGGCTGGAAAATATACCCTTAGTAAAAAATTAACCACTATTAAACCATTAATTCATAATTTATCTGATTATGATTTAATAATTATTGGAACACCAGTTTGGGTAGGTTTAATGGCTACCCCAATTAGAACCTTACTTACTAATTACAAAGAAAAAATGAATCAAGTAGCTTTGTTTTGTACTCAAGGTGCTACTACTACCCAAGGAGCTTTGCTGGATATGACTAAAGTACTAAATAAAGAAATTAAAGCTACTTTAGAAGTATCAACTAAGGAAGTAGTAAATAATAATTTTAATGAAAAATTAAATAAATTTGTAAACGAAATTAATAAATAAGTCTTAAAATAATGATTGAAAAAACTAATTGGTATAATATTTCTTGGGAAGAAAGTATAAAATTATTAAAATCTGATGGTATAAAAGGTTTAGATAATAATGAAGTAAAAATTCGTCAAGAAAAATTTGGTAAGAATAAATTACCTACCAGTAAAACATTACCACAATTTAAAATATTTTTGGAACAATTTCAGAGTCCCATGGTATATATTTTACTCTTAGCTGGAATAATTACTTTTTTATTAAAAGAATATACTGATGCTATCGTTATTTTTTCAGCTGTATTTTTAAATACTGTTATTGGATATATTCAAGAAAGTAAATCATCTAAAGCTTTAAAAGAATTAAGAAAAGTTTTAAGTTTAAAAGCTATTGTTTTTCGAAATGGACAACAAGAAGAAATTTTAGCTGATGATTTAGTCTTAGGTGATATTATGGTTTTAAGACCTGGTGATAAAGTCCCGGCTGATGGTCGTTTAATAGAAGCCCAAAATTTAAAAATTAATGAAGCTGCTTTAACAGGTGAATGGTTATCAGCTTCTAAAAATACTGATATTTTATCAGATGATACCCCTTTAGCTGATCGGGATAATATGGTATATATGGGAACAATTATTGAAGATGGTTTAGCTAAAGCTATAGTAACAGCTACGGGAATAAAAACTGAAATTGGTAAAATTACTAGTTTAGTAAAAGAAACTAAAGAAGCTAAAACACCTTATCAAAAAAAATTAATTCATTTTTCAAAAGTTATTGGAATAATTATTAGTATTATTTGTATTATTATTTTTGTAGAAGGAATTTTAACTGGTGGTAAGTTTATTGAAATATTTACTACCGCTGTAGCTGTAGCGGTATCAGCTATACCCGAAGGATTACCTATGGCCATGACCGTAATTTTAGCTTTAGGTATGCAAAAGATTTTAAAAAGAAAAGGTTTAGTTAGAAAATTATCAGCGGCTGAAACTTTAGGTAGTACTTCAGTTATTGCTACTGATAAAACTGGTACTTTAACTAAAGGTTTAATGACGGTGGCGGGAATTTTTACATTATCTTCAAATAAAAAAGAGGAAGAAGAAATTTTAAAAAATATAGTTTTATGTAGTGAAGCTTTTATTGAAAATCCTCAAGCTAAACCAGAAGATTTTATAGCTAAAGGAATGTTTACAGAAAGAGCTTTAGTTTTAGCTGGAGCTCAAGCTGGTTTTTTTAAAGATAAATTAGAAATAATGGAACCACAACTTGATGAAATTATTTTTAATTCTAAAGATAAATATTCAGCTAGTTTACGAAAATTATCAGATCAAGAAAATATTATATATACTAAAGGAGCTCCAGAAATAATTTTAGCTAAATCCAAAAATTTAAAACAAAATAATGAAGATATTGAAATGACAGCTAAGGATCGAGATTTATTAAATAAAAAATACGAGGAATTAGCTAGCCAAGGTTACAGAATTTTAGGTGTAGCCTATAGAAAGCTTAATGAAAAATTATCTCGAGATATAAAACTAGAGGCAGAAATTAATGATTTAGTTTTTCAAGGTTTTGTTTTTTTAGAAGACCCCATAAGAATAGAAGCTCGTGACGCTATTACCTCTTGTTATCAAGCTGGTATGAAACCGATTATTATCACCGGCGATCATCGTTTAACAGCTAAAGCTATTGCTAATAAATTAGGATTTAATGTTAAGGATGAAAATATTTTAGAAGGAAAAGATTTAGAAAAAATATCGGAAACGGAATTAAATAAGATTTTAAGAAATATTCAAATTTATGCTCGAGTTGAACCTAAACATAAATTAAGAATTATTAAAGCTTGGCAAAAAAAGGGCGAAGTAGTTGCTATGACGGGTGATGGGATTAATGATGCTCCGGCTTTAAAACAAGCTGATATTGGCGTAGCTTTAGGTTCAGGAACGGAAGTAGCTAAAGAAGTATCAGATTTAGTATTACTCTCAGATGATTTTTCTATTATTGTTTCCGCTGTGGAAGAAGGTCGTGCTATTTTAGATAATATTAGAAAAGTTATTACTTATCTATTATCAGATAGTTTTTCAGAAATAATTTTAATAGGTATTAGTCTTTTAGCTGGTTTTCCTTTACCAATTACGGCTGTTCAAATTTTATGGATAAATTTAATAGAAGATGGTTTTCCTAATATTGCTTTAGCTTTTGAACCTAAAGAAAAAGATTTAATGAAACAGAAACCACAAAGTCGTCAGGTTCCATTATTAACTAAAGAAATGAAAATAATTATATTTATTGTTGGAATAGTAACTGATCTATTTCTATTAGCTATATTTTTCTGGTTGAATAAACAAAATTATGTTATTGAATATACTAGAACTATTATTTTTGCTTGTTTAGCTATTGATTCAATTTTCTATGTTTTTTCTTGCAAGAGTTTAAGAAAAAATATTTGGCATATTAATTTATTTAATAATAAATTATTATTAGGGGCTTGTCTTTTTAGTGTTTTAGGCTTACTGACAGCTATTTATCTTCCGGTATTTAATAAGCTTCTAGGTACTGTAGCCCTACCTTTGTCAGCTTGGTATATTATCGGGGCAGTGGCTATTGTTAATATCTTTTTAATTGAATTAGCTAAATATTCTTTTATTACTCGACATAAAACTGAAGAATAAATATTATTTAATATATAAATATTTAGAAAAAGAAAATAAAAAAATATGAAATTATCATTAAAAAAAGGTTTAAGTTTTGGTTTAACTTCAGCTGTTATTACAACTTTAGGTTTAATAACGGGATTAGGTGCTAGTACGGGATCATCTCTTGTAATTATTAGTGGTATTTTAGTTATTGCTATAGCTGATTCTTTTTCAGATGCTTTAGGTATGCATGTTTCAACTGAAGCTGAAGGAGGCCATACTACTAGAGAAATCTGGGAGGCTACTATATCAACTTTTTTAGCTAAGTTTATCTTTGCTTTAACTTTTGTTATTCCTTTTTTATTTCTTTCTATTAATTTAGCTTTTTGGTTAGATATAATTTGGGGAGTATTAATTTTAATTATGGTAAGTTATAGATTAGCTAGAGAACAAAAATTAAAACCAAAGAATGTTATTATTGAACATTTGTTTATAACCACCATAGTTTTATTCTTAGGACATTATCTTGGTCAATTAATTAGTAATTATATAAAGTAATTGATTTTATTTAAACAATGAGTTAAAATGTACAGGTATTAATATTTAATATAGAATTATATGGCTAAAAGGGAAACAGGAGTAGGAAAGAATAAAAAATCTCACTCCCATAAAACAAAAAAACGTTTAGAAATTAAAAAAGCAATGTTAGAAGTTAAGGCTAAGAAGCAAGGAGTTAAGAAATACAAGAAGAAAAAGTAGTTTATTTACTAAAAACTTAAAAGACATCTCTGATCCCGAGATGTCTTTTGTTATTTACAGTTTTTTTGAAAAAGTTGTATAATTTAAATATACCAAAATAAATAGAAATTAAAAATAATATAAGCAATAGTTTTATTCAATTTAATAAAATTTTAATTTAATTATAAATTTTATTTAATTTAATGACTATTTTTGAAACTTATTTTGTTACTATAGAAAGCATCATAAAAGTGGTTAAAACTGTTCTTTGTGGTGCTTTTTTTAGTAAAAAAATTATTATATAATTAATATTTTTTGTTTGATTTATGGGGTTAAATAGATAACAGAGAGTGAAACACGACGGTGCTGGGTGATGCTTTTAACCACTGCCCGTTAACCAGATCGCGTTTCACTCCTTATTATCTATTTAAAAAAATGGCAAATTAATATTTGTCAATTAACAAAGCATCATAAAAGTGGTTAAAAACTATTTTTTGTGATGCTTTTTTCTTTATATGTAATACGCAATTTATTTATTTTTCTTCAAAAATAAATTTTCTATGTTCAAAATATATTATAATTAAAAAATAAAAAGTTGTAAAGATAAAATTGTTTTTTAAAAAGTGTAGTCGAACACTTTAAAATAAAATTATTTTACAGCTTTAAAAAATTATGAAATTTTTTCAAAAAAACAAGTTTTTAAAAAGAACTCTGCTAAGTTTATCATTAATTTTAGTGATGGCTGGTGGAGTTTTTGTTTACAAAGCTTTAGCTAGTGCAACAATTACTCCAGCTAGTGGAGGAACTGCTGTTTCTATTGATACTACTTCTTCTGAAGGAGGTAGTCATACCGGAACAGCTTTAGGTAGTATTATTATTCAAGAAGGGTCGGTAGGAGATATTGCTTTAGGAATTCACACTCTTACCGCTCCTGATGGATGGAATTTTACTAATGATAATGTAGATATAGCTGTTGCAGGAGCTACTGAACTAACAGTTGCTAATGACACTATTAATTCTGCTGATGGAAAAACATTATCTTTTAATATTTCTGCTACTTCAACTACTGGTGTAGCAACATTAACTTTTACTGGTATTAAAGTTCATCCAACAGGAGAAACTCCAATTACCGGAAATATTACTTTAACATCTGGAACAATAACTGGTGTTGATGGTAGTACTAATTTTGGAACATTAACTTCTATTCCTGGCGTAGTAACTAAATTAGCTGTTACTACCCAACCAACCGATACTATTTATGGATCAAGTATTTCTGATATAGTTATTAAAACTCAAGATCAATTTGGTAATAATTCAACCAGTAGTTTAGGAGCTAGTAAAACAGTTAATGTTAGTTTATCTTCAGGTACTGGATCTTTATCAGGAACAACAAGCGGAGATATTGGTACAAATGATGGAAACGGTATTCTTACTTTTAGTGATTTAAAAATAAATGCCGTTGGAACTGGAGATAAATTAACATTTGCAGCTGAATCTTTAACTAGTGCTGTTAGTGATGCTTTTGATATAACTGCTAAATCTCTTACTGTTACTGGAGCAACTGTTACTGCTAAAACTTATGATGGTACTAAAAATGCTACTATATCTGGAGCAACTTTATCTGGAGTAGAGGCTGGTGATACAGTTACTTTAGGAAATGCTACAACTGGTACTTTTTCTGATGCTGATGCTGCAACAGGAATTTCGGTTGGTACTGCTCCAATGACAATTTCTGGAGATGATGCCGGTAATTATACATTAACTCAACCAACTTTAACAGGAGATATTAATAAAGTTCAACTAACTATTGCTGCCCCGACTATTACCAAATCAAAAATTTATGATGGTGCAACTACAGCTGAAGTTACAGCCGGTGCTTTAACAGGAGTTGTTGAGGGTGAGGATGTTGATGTTAGTGCCGCAGCTGATTATGATAGTGAAAATGTTGGTACTAGTAAAACAATCACTGTTGTTTATACTTTAACTGGTGCTAATATAATTAATTATTTAGCTCCAACTGATGACACTGCTAACGATGGTGCTATTACTTCTAAACAACTAACTATTGCTGATCCAACTCTAACTACAACAAAAGTTTATGATAAAACAACTACAGCTGAAGTTACAGCCGGTGCTTTAACAGGAGTTGTTGATGGTGATGTTGTCACTGTTAGCGTCGCAGCTGATTATGATAGTGAAAATGTTGGTACAGGAAAAACTATAACTATTGTTTATACTTTAGGTGGAACAGATGCTGGTAACTATACTAAACCAGGTAACGGAACTGACGCTACTGGTGTTATTACCGCTAAATCTCTTACTGTTACTGGAGCAACTGTTACTGCTAAAACTTATGATGGTA
>DAONEH010000007.1:16835-45664 GCA_035402985.1 bacterium
CTATACTAAACCAGGTAACGGAACTGACGCTACTGGTGTTATTACCGCTAAATCTGTAAACGTTACAGCTCAAACTGATACAAAAGTTTATAATGGAAATAATATTTCTAGTGTTCTTCCAGTTGGAGGTACTTTGATTGCAGGTGATACTTATACAAGTGTTGGTACTCAAACTTTTGCTGATGCTAATGCTGGGGCAGGAAAAACTATTACTCCAGCTGGAGCAGTAATTAACGATGGAAATAGTGGTAATAATTATTCTATTACTTATGTAACTACTACTGGTACTATAACTAAAGCTAACCCAACAATTACTTGGTCTAATCCAGCTGATATAACTGCAGGTACAGCTTTATCAGACACTCAATTAAATGCTACTGCTACTGGTGTTGGTGGTGGTGCTTTAGACGGAGGATTTGGTTATAACCCAGCTACTGGTACACAACTTACTGTTGCTGGTTCTCAAGAATTATCAGTAGAATTTACCCCAACTAATACTACTAATTACAATACAGTTTCAGCTACAACATCTGTAAATATTATTCCAGCAGCTGCTTCTAAATTATCTTTATCAGTTTCTCCAACATCTTTAGCTATGGGATCATATACTACTTTAACAGTTACTATTCAAGATGCTTATAGTAATACAGTTACATCTGATAATTCTACAGTTGTAAAATTGTCAGCCGATAACGGAGGATCTTTTCCGGTAGGAAAGACTCAATTAACTGTAACTTCCGGTGTTGCCACAACTACTTTAACAAAAAATTCAGATGGAACATCAGATGAAATAGTTAATTTAGATGCTGAATATTATACTAGTACTAGAATATTAGCCCCAACTGTTGTTGTAACCTTTACTTCTACTGTTGATGTAATTAATCCAATTATTTCTGATGTTTCTGCTACATCTACTCAAACAACAGCTAGTATAACTTTTCAATCTAATGAAAATGGTCAGGGAACAGTTTCATATAATAGTTTGGGTATAACTCCAGTAGCTCCTGATTATCAAGATATAACAGCTGGTACTCCTAAAACTATAACTTTAGGTAATTTAACTTGTGGGACTTCATATAATTATTCTGTTAATGTAAAAGATAGTAGACCTAATTTTGCTACTCCTATTACTGGATCAATAACAACTCTTTCTTGTGCTGGTCCTGACGTAACTCCTCCTCCAGTTCCAGTTATAAGCACAACAGCTACTACTACTGATGCTAATTCTTATGTAATTACTGGTACAGTTGGAGCTGATACTCCAGACGCTCATATAAGAACTATTAGTGTCTACAACGGAGAAGTATTAGCTGGTACAACCAATGTTCCAATAGGCCAAACTAATTGGACAGTTTATGCTAATTTAAATCAAGACAGTGTTAATTCTTTTACTGCTGTAGCTTCTGATCCTAATGGAAATACTAGCTCAGCTTCTGATCCAGTTATTATAACTGAAGATTCAGATGCTGGTGTTGATACTTCTGCTCCAACTTTTGTTGAACAGAATCCAACTAATGGTTCAACTTCAGTTAGTATTAGTCCAAATCTTTATGTAAGCTTTAATGAAGCTTTAGATTTTAATTCTATTGGTAGCACCACTGTTATGCTTTGTCTATTAGAAGATACTAATTGTTCAGAGCCCGTTGATATTGGTTCTCCAATGTTAACAGAATTAGGTAAAGTGATAAGACTTGGTGGTCCAGATTTATCTTTAGAATATAATGAAAGTTATTGGATTAAAATTTCTGGAGTAAAAAATTTAGCTGGTCTTACTGCTGATGATTATGGTTCTGTTGAAACTTCAAGTTTTACTACTGAAACTGCTCCAGAAGAACCATCAGCTGGTTTAACTATTGATACTTTATTAACTCATACTGGAGAAACAAGTGGTTTATGGAGTGAAGATGGTGGTTATGGCGATGCTTACGAATGGGTTTTTGCAATAACCTTACCAAACGATGAAACATTTTTTGCTCTTCAATTTGAAGATTGGACTAATGGATTAAATATAGATGACAATATGAGATATTGGTCAGAAGAAATAACTACTGGAGTTGGTAGTTCAGCTAATCCGGTAATTATTAATGAAGCTGATACTTATCCAGATTTTATTGAAATTACTTCAGATAATTCTCCTTGGTCTGTTGATGGCGGACAAGCTGGTATTCAAACTAACATCCATGTTCAATTACAAATTCCTAGCAGTACTCCAGCTGGATCTCATTCTACTAATTTTAAAGTTCGATCAGAAGCAAGTATTCCTTCATAATTAATAAAAATTGGGCCCTGCTTAGCGGGGCCCATAGTTAAATAAAATATTATGACAAATTTAATTAAAAAACTATTTCTGTTCGGACTCGTTGCTTTCTTTTCTGTTTTTTTATTAGTTCCCAATGTTTTAGCTACCGAAAAATCAGGATCTTTATCAACTGGTGTTGATACGGGTATAGGGATAAATACAAATAATTGTAATCCTCTAACTGTTTCTAATGGAAGTGTTTCAGCTTATCCAAGCTGCACAATAACTTGTAATTCAGGTTATTCACTGAGTGGTTCTAGTTGTGTAAAGAATGCTTCTTCTTCTGGTAGTAGTAGCGGTGGTGGAGGTAGTTATGAATCAAAATGTAGTTCTGTTGTTTATTCTAATTGGGATAATTTTTGTACTGGATCTTATCAGTATCGATCAGTTGTTTCTAAAACTCCAAGTGATTGTTCTTTAAGTACTTCTCAACAAATAGCTACTTACCGAACTTGTCAAATTACTACTCCAACTACTACACCAGTTATTACTCCAACCACAACTCCAACTACAACTAGTTCTACTGATTTATCTGGAACTTCACTTAGTGAACAAGTTTTAGCTAGAGAAAAAGATAGATTAGCTATTGTTGATAATAATTTAGCTAAACGTTTAAGTGGAAGAATACTTTTACAAGTAGAAGAAAAGGGAGAAGCTTGGTATATTAATCCACTTGATCTAAAAAGATATTATTTAGGTCGTCCGGCTGATGCTTTTAACTTAATGCGTTCTTTAGGTTTAGGTGTTAAACATAGTGTTATAACAGCTGGACCTATCCCTATAAGATTATATGGTCGAATTTTAATTGATTTTGAAGATCATGGTAAAGCTTATTGGATTAATCCAGTTGATGGAGGTAGAAATTATTTAGGTCGTCCCGACGATGCTTTTAGAATATTAAGAGATAATGGTTTAGGTATAAGTAATGCTAATATTAATAAAATAGCTTTAGGTTATTTATAATAAATATATTGTAAAAGAAAAAAGAGCCTTATTTTTATGGGGCTCTTTTGGTTTTAAATAGATCAGTTATTTTTTTATAGAATTTCAAAATTTGTTTTCTAAATAAACTATAAAAAAAACCAACCGTAAAGCAAAATAGAATTGAAATAATTAAAGTTAAACCAATATTATTCCACTCTATTATTTCTATATTACTTCCTAATTTTTGAAATAAAGGAATAATAAATAAATTTACAAAAACTATTTTTAAGGCATAAAGTGGAGGTGATTGCACAACCAATTTTAATCCACTAAGTAAATGATTTTTAAATTTATTATTATTCTTTTTAGGATTCCAAATAATTTTAGTATCAAAAAAGTAATACAATAATATAAGATCAGTAAAACTGGCAAAAACTCTACAAATAAAAGATTGCCAGAAAGTAAAACCTATGAGAAATACCTCATAAGGTATCGTTGCATAATTTTGCAACTCTAAAAATAAATAAGAGATTAACATCTCTCGTTTTCTGTCTTTATCTTTCACTTGTTAATATTTTTTAAGAACTATAATTTAACTATTAATTCTATTATTTTTAAAATAAAGTGTCAATTGTATAAATTTGACAATTTATTTTAAAAATAATGTGATTATATATAGAAGAATATTTGAAAATAATAGATATTTTTTTATAATGTATATATTGATTAACAGTATAAAGATATTATGACAAAAAAAGATAATTATAAACCAAATATTAATCGTTGTGTCTCTCAGCCTTTTATTGTTGCTGGTTGTTTAATAAAAGAGAAAGACAAATTTTTATTTGTGGAGGAAAATGGAAAGTATAATATTCCTCAAGGGTGGGTTGAAATGGGTGAAAGTTTAGAAAAAGCAGCCAAAAGAGAGACCGAAGAAGAAACTGGGTTCGAAGTTAAAATTAACTCGTTCCATGGTGTTTATACTATTATTAAACAAAGAGATAATATAATATTACATAAAATCAAAGTGATTTATAATGCTAGTTTAACTGGTCGTAAAAAGAAAAAAAACGAAAAATTACCTATTAGATGGATGTCAATAAATGATATAAAAAACAATATTAATATAATGCGGGACAAAGATGTATTAAATATAGTTAAAAATAAAGAAGGATATAAGAAAATAAAAGAGTTAAAAAAGATTTAAATAGTCTTTATATTTCTTGACTTTTAATTGATTTTATGTTATAATAACAAGTATTATTTATAATTAATAATAAAAAATATGGGACATGAATTTCCCCGTTCAGAAAGAACGGAAGAAGAAAAAAAGGCTATTGCTAATGGCGAACTTGATGAAAATGGCCAATATAATTTAATTTTTGATAAAGAGGACAAAAAAACAGAAAATAAAATGGAAATACGACCTTCAACTGAAGAAGAAATAGAAGAAGACAAAAAAGCTCAAAGAGCTGAAGATAGAAGAACATATCATCAAGATCCTTGTAAAATAGAATATTTAGACAAAAAAGAAAAAAGGGTTGCTGAAATGACAGAGATATTAATTAACATGAAAGAAAAAATTAGAAATATTATTGGTCAAGAGTTTTATGATATGTATCATACTAATCCTCAAATAAATGTAGATAATCCTGGTATGAAAGAAATTAGAAGTAGAGTTTTAAAAACAAAAAAACAATATCCAGATTATGAACCATCTAATCGCATTTTAATTTTTATTAATGCCTATTATATTGTAAATAAATGTATGAAAGAATTAGGGGCAGATCGAATTGAAGAACTTTTCCAACGTTTTAAAAATATTAATTCTGGTATTAATGATTCATCTATTTTTATTAAAGGTCAATCTGAATGGCGTGATTTAATGATAAAACTAAATTTAAAAAGTGATAAATAATTAAAAGACAATAATAGAATAAACAAAAGCCTCAATTTTTTGAGGTTTTTTGTTTTTTTTACTTAAATATGGCATAATAATAATATGAAGAAATTTAAATATTTTTTATACTTTTTTTTGTTTTTAGCTACTTTATTGTTAGTTGGTCTTTATATTGTTCCGGGAGGTAAAATTACCTATAAACAAGATTTTTCTAAAAAATATTTTAATATTTTAGGTGGTCGTGGTTTTTTCTATAAAATGGGACCAGTCGAAAGATTAATTGATAAAAATAAAATGATTGGTGATCCTCTTTATTTTTATGTTCGAGCTCCTCGTAGTTTTTCTCAAGCCATTATGACAATAAAATATCGTTTTAGTTCTAATGATTTAATTAAAACTAATTATACTAATATTGAAACGGGAGTTTTATTAGATAAAAATAATTGGAATTATAATCTTTACCCAGTTTTTAATAATAAACTAAATGAAATATTTTCTACTTGGCCACTTATTAAAAATGAAGAAGTTGTTTTAGCTCAACAGAATAAAAAGTTTTCTAAATTAAGTGATTTTGTAGAACATAATGATTTTTCTACTTCAGTTTTCTATAATTATAATTTAAATTATAATTATATTTTACCAAATTATCAGGCCAAAACTAACGAAACCTTAAATATTTCTAATCTTCAGGGTTCCTATTCTTTTTATACCTATATTAAAGATGAAAATTTAAAAGTTGATTTTTCTTTTTTAAATAAAAATAATAAAAATAATCAAGCTTTATCAATTTTTGTTTATTATCAAAATAATTTAATTTTTGATGAGAGTCTAAAGCCTGATATTTTTTCATTAGACTCACCAGTTAATTTTAATTTAAATTTATCTAATTTACCCGAAGGGGTTTATAAAGTAGAAGTAAAAGCTAGCGATGATTTTTTAACCCCTAGTTTAATTTCTCATAATTCTAAATTAGTTTTTATTAATCGAGTTTGGTTTTATGATTTAAAAAATGGTTTTACTCTTTGGTCTAATCGAAATAATTTTAAAATTAAAAGTTTTTCGGCTCAATGTTTGAATAAAATTAGTATTAATGAGGAAAATTTTATTATAGATGAAATTTATAAACAATTTGATTTTAGCTCTACCATACAAAATGATTTAAATAAAATTACATCTAAGTCTTGTGGTTTATTAATT
Organism: bacterium; assembly: GCA_035402985.1. GTDB lineage: Bacteria > Patescibacteriota > Patescibacteriia > Patescibacteriales > UBA12465. The sequence continues at coordinate 23,156 of DAONEH010000007.1, forward strand.
GAAAATAATGCTTTATTTTCTTTAACTCCAGAGTCATTTTTTAATCCCGTTTTAAATAAATTAAATGAAGATACTGATTTAAATAGCATTGATACAATTGTGGCTAATTACAGGGAACCTTTAAAAGAAGGTGATTATTATGTGTCAGAAATAAAGATGGATTTGAGCTCGGCTTTACGTGATGACTCAGGTTATCGTTTTATAATCTCAGCTCCATTTTTAAAAAATTTAAATCCAGAGGAATATTTAGAAATAAAAGAAATTAAAATAGAATTTGTTGGTAAAACTTTAATGGAAAAAATAAAAGAAATAATTAAAAAAAATGATGAATAAAATTATAAAATATAATTATATTTTGTTCTATTGGTTAAGTCTGGCCATTATTTTATTTTTTGTATTAGAAATTATTTTTCCAGGTTTGGTTTTAGCTTATTTTAATGTTAATATATTGGTGTTTTTATGGTTAATAAATCTTCTAGTTTTTATCTTTAAAAAGAAGAATTAATTTTTAAAAAACAATGTGTTATTATAATTATATAATTTAAATATATGAATCTAAATAATTTTTTAAATCCTAAATATATTGCTGTTATTGGAGCTTCTAGTAATAAAGAAAAGGTTGGCCGAAAGGTTTTTGATAATATTTTAAAGGATTATAAAGGCAAAGTTTTTCCAATTAATTATAATGATAAAACCATAGCTGGTATTAAAGCCTATACTGATATTAACTTAATTCCTATTAAGGATTGGTCTAATTTATTAGTTATGATTGTTATTCCGGCTAAGTTAGTCTTAAAGGAAATAGAAAAATGTGCTTTTTTAGGTATTAAAAATATAGTTATTATTAGCGCTGGTTTTAAAGAAATAGGTGGAGCTGGAAAAGAATTAGAAGAAAGTATAAAAAAAATAGCTGAAAAAAATAAACTTAATATTCTTGGTCCTAATTGTTTAGGATTTATTAATGTAGAAAATTCTTTAAATGCAACTTTCTCTAATTATCAAGAAGCTTCAACTAAAATTATTAAAAAAAATAATATTGCTTTTTTATCTCAATCGGGAGCTATTGGTAGTGCTGTTTTAGATTGGTTAGTTGGTAAAAATATTGGTTTATCTTATTTTATAAGTTTGGGTAATAAAGCGGTTCTAAATGAAAATGATTTTTTTGAGTTTTTTCTCCATGATAAAAAAACTGATTTAATTATTGCCTATTTAGAAGAAATTTCTCAGGGTCCAAAATTTTTAAAATTAGTATCTAAATTATCTAAAATTAAACCAGTGGCTATTTTAAAATCAGGTCGAACTCCTATTGGTAGTCAAATGGCTTCTTCTCATACTGGTAGTTTAGCTGGTTCTTATGAAGTTACTTTAACTGCTCTACGTCGCTCCGGTGTTATTATTTTAGATAATATCAATGAAGTCTATAATCTAATGCGTTTAATTAAGGGTCCAATAAATAATCTTTCCAAGACCAAAGGTGATTTAGCTATAATTTCTAATGCTGGTGGTTTATCAGTTATTGCGGCTGATGAAATTTTTACTAAAAAAATTATACCAGCAGTTTTAGAAAAAAATACTATTGGGTTATTAAGAAAAGAATTACCCGAATTTGCTAGTATTAAAAATCCTTTAGATATTTTAGGTGATGCTAATGCTAGCCGTTACAAGAAAGCTTTAAATATTGTTTTATCTGATAAACAAGTATCTTCAGTTTTAGTTTTACTTACTCCTCAAAGCATGACCCAAATTAAAGAAACAGCTGAAGTAATTGGTCAATTAAAAGAAAAATATCCTAGTAAATTAATAACTACTTGTTTTTTAGGTGGAGCTGAAGTAGCTAAAGGAAAAAGTATTTTAGCTGATTATTTAGTACCTAATTTTGATTCAGTCGAAGAAGCTATTATTATTTTGGGTAAGTTTTTAAAGTATTTAAAGAATCGAAAGAATTTTAAAGTTTTTAATTATAATATTAAATTATTAGAGAATAAAAATGATGATAAATTAATGGATTATATTAAGTCATTTAATTTATTAAAAAAGTATAAAATAGATGGAGTTATTCCTAAAAAAATAAATAAAAATAATTTAAATATAAAAAAATATCCAATAGCTATTAAATTTGTTGGGCCAGATTTTATTCATAAAACTGATAAGCAAGCTATTTTTTTAAATGTAAAAAGTAAAAAGGAAGTGGAGGTAATTATTAATAATTTTTATAAACAAATTTCTAATAAAAAAATATCTTCGGCTAATTATATTGTTTATCAACCAATGATTACCAGTAAATTAGAATTAATATTAGGTTTAAAACGTGATCCAGTTTTTGGTCCTATTATTTTATTAGGTTTAGGCGGTATTTATACCGAAGTCTATAAAGATACGGTTTTAGAATTAGCTAATTTAGATAAACAACAAGCGGAAGATATGATTAAGAAATTAAAAATTTATCCAATACTAAAAGGAGTTCGAGGTGAGGCCGGCATTGACATAACTAAATTAATTAAGCTAATATTAAATTTTTCTAAATTAGTTTTAAATAATAATATTTCAGAAATTGATATAAATCCATTAGTAATTGATAATAAAAAAATTACAGCTTTAGATGTTAGAGTTATAACTAAAGATATAAAATAAAATGTTAATAAGATTAAGAAAAATTTTTCAATCTCGAACTACTGGTATTACAGCGGCGGCTATTTTGATAGCTGTTTTTTCCTTAGCTTCTAGATTTTTAGGAATTTTTCGAGATAGAATTTTAGCTGGTCAATTTGGTGCCGGAGAAATTTTAGATGCTTATTGTTCGGCTTTTCGTATTCCTGATTTACTTTATAATCTACTTATTTTAGGAGCCTTATCGGCTGGTTTTATTCCAGTTTTTTCTTCTTTAATAAAAAAGATGAAAAGTTCTGATGATAAAAATATTTTTTTTGATAATTTAAAAGAAGAAAATAAAGAAGCTTGGAATTTAACAAGTAATCTTCTAAATACATTAATTGTTGTCTTATTATTTTTTTCTTTATTAGGTTTGGTTTTAGCTCCTCAACTTATTAATTTAATTACTCCTGGTTTTTCCGATGAATTAAAAGCTACTACCGTAATGCTTACTCGTATTATGTTTTTATCTCCTTTGTTTTTAGGAATATCAAGTCTATTAGGCGGGATTTTACAATCATTTAAAAATTTTTTAATTTTTTCTTTAGCTCCTATTTTTTATAATCTAGGTATTATTTTTGGTGCTTTATTTCTAGTACCACTTATGGGAGTATCGGGTTTAGCCTGGGGCGTAGTCTTAGGTGCTTTTTTACACATGGCTATTCAAATTCCGGCGGTTAGGTCTTTAGGTTTTCGTTGGAAACTTTTCTATATTAATTTAAAAGATAAAAACTTTAGAGAAATTATAAAAATGATGGTTCCTCGAACTTTAAGTTTAGCTATTACTCAAATAAATTTAGTAGTTATTACTGTTATTGCTTCTACTTTAGATAGTGGTTCTTTAACTGTTTTTAATTTTGCTAATAATTTACAATCATTTCCCATTGGTATTTTTGGAATTTCTTTTGCCGTAGCTGTTTTTCCAACTTTATCAATTAATGCTTTTGATAATATAAAACTAGTAAAAAACTTTTCTTATACTTTTAGACAAATTTTATTTTTTATTATTCCTTCAACTATTTTGTTTATAACTTTAAGAGCTCAGATTGTTCGAGTTATTTTTGGAACTGGACAATTTTCTTGGCAAGATACTATTTTAACTATTGATACTTTAGGTTTTTTTGCTTTAAGTCTTTTTGCTCAAGCTACTATTCCGTTATTGGTTAGAGTTTTTTATGCTCGCCATAATTCTAAGACTCCATTTTTTATTGGTTTAATTTCAGTTGTCGTTAATATTTTCTTATCATTATTTTTTGGTCGAAGAATGGGAGTAGCTGGTTTAGCTCTAGCTTTTTCTTTATCTAGTATCTTAAATTTTATTATTTTATGGATGTGGCTATATTTTGAAATTGGTGACCTAGATCAAAAACAAATTATAAAGTCAGTGGTTAAATTTTCTGTAGCCGGATTATTTGCGGGATTATTTATTCAATTAGGTAAGTTAATAATTTGGCCATTTATTGATACGACAAAATTTTTAGGAGTTTTAGCTCAAGGATTATTTGCTGGTTTATTTGGTCTAGCCGTCTATAGTCTATTATGTTATTTTATGAAAAGTGAAGAGATGTTAGAAATAATAGAAGTTATAAAAAAGAAATTACCTTTTAGTAATAAAATTAAAAAAAGTAATGATTTAGAAGATCAAAGTGAAGCCCGAGGAATATAATACTTGATTTACTTAGGTTTATAAATTAAAATGTACCATTATAGATATTAATAAATATTATATGACAACTGATAAAATCAGAAATTTTTGTATCATCGCCCATATTGATCATGGTAAATCAACTTTAGCTGATCGAATGTTAGAAATTACTGACACAGTTGATAAACGTAAAATGAAAGATCAAATTTTAGACGGTATGGATATTGAGCGAGAAAGAGGTATTACTATAAAACTACAACCTGTTACCATGGATTATCAAGGTTATCAAATGAATTTAATTGATACTCCTGGTCATGTTGATTTTTCATATGAAGTATCTCGTTCTTTAGCTGCGGTTGAAACAGCCGTTCTTTTAGTTGATTGTACTCAAGGAATTCAAGCTCAAACTTTAGCCAATTTGTATTTAGCCTTAGAACAAGATTTAACCATTATTCCAGTAATGAATAAAATTGATTTACCGGCAGCTAATCCTGAAAAAACTAAAAGAGAAATTATTAAATTATTAGGTTGTCGGGAGGATGAAATTTTAAAAGCTTCTGGCAAAACTGGTGAGGGCGTGGCTGATATTTTACAAGCCATTATTAAATATGGTCAGCCTCCACAAGAATCTAAAATTGATTCGACTCGAGCTTTAATTTTTGATTCTAAATATGATGAATACAAAGGGGTCGTAGCTTATGTTAGAATTTTTGATGGTGAAATAAAAAAAGGAGACAAAATTAAATTAATTGCTACTCGAGCTGAAAGTGAAGTTTTAGATATTGGAGTTTTTAAACCTACTTATTTATCAACCGGAAGTTTATTAACGGGGTCTATTGGCTATATTGTTACTGGGTTTAAAGAAGTTAGTGAATGTCGAGTGGGTGATACTATTACTTTAATGTCTAATTCTCAGATCGAAGCTTTATCTGGTTATAAAGAAGTTAAGCCCATGGTTTTTGCTGGGATTTTTCCACGAGAAGGCAGTGATTTAGATGACCTACGTGATGCCATGGATAAATTAAAATTAAATGATAGTGCTTTAGTATATGAACCAGAAAGATCAGATGCCCTAGGTTTTGGTTTTAGATGTGGTTTTTTAGGTTTACTTCATTTAGAAATTTTTCAAGAAAGATTAAGACGAGAATATAATCTAGATTTAATTGTTACTATTCCTAGTGTTGCTTACAAAGTATATAAAAACAATGGGGAAGAAATAATTATTAGAACCCCGCAAAAATTACCCGAACCTACTCAAATATCAAAAATAGAAGAACCGTGGGTCTCTTTAGATATTATTAGCCCTAAAGATTATATCGGAAATATTATGAAATTAGCGCAAGAGAAACGAGGTGTTTATAAAAATACTCAGTTTATATCTTCCGAAACCGATGAACAGAGAGTAATTTTACATTATGAAATTCCAATGTCTGCTATTTTAACTGATTTTTATGATAAGATAAAAAGTATTAGTGCGGGTTATGCTTCTATTAATTATGAATATCTTGATTATCGATTAGCTGATGTTGTTAGAATGGATATTTTAGTAGCTGAAGAAGCTGTTGAAGCTTTAGCTACTATTGTTTATCGTGATGAAGCTTTTCGTCGCGGTAAAGAAATAGTTAATGTTTTAAAAGATTCTTTACATAAACAAATGTTTGTTTTAAAAATTCAAGCAGCGGTGTCAGGTAAAGTAGTAGCGGCGGAAAGATTATCAGCCATGAGAAAAGATGTAACTGCCAAACTATACGGAGGAGATGTTTCTCGAAAAAGAAAATTATTAGAAAAACAAAAAAAAGGAAAAAAGAAAATGATGGCCGCAGGTAAAGGAAGTGTAGAAATTCCACCGGATACTTTTGTAAAAATATTAAAAAAATAATTATATAAATTATGCTTAAAAGAACAAAAAGAAAAATTAATAAAATTGCTTGGATAATTTTATCCGTTATTGTTATTTTTTCAATGGTGGCTTGGACTTTAATGGTAGCCTTTGTTTAATTAGTGTTTAAAAATAAATTAAAATATTATGGAAAAAATTTGGCAATTGTACCCCAAGATGCCAAGTGATTTTTGGGAGAAATACAATAATTATAATAAGTTTGTTTTACAATTATTATATAATCGTGGTCTTAGAACGGATGAAGATTTAAAATGGTTTTTAAATTTAGAAACATCTGGTCCTATGGAATTTTTGGATCCATTTTTGTTTAAAGATATGACTAAAGCGGTTGATTTAATTATTTCTCATATTAAACAAGGAAATAAAATTATGATTTATGGTGATTATGATGCTGACGGTGTTACTTCTTCGGCTTTACTTTATGATATTTTTAAAATTTTTAAAGCTAAGGTTGATTTCTATTTACCAGATCGGGTAAGTGAAGGTTATGGATTAAATATGAATGTTATTGATGAGATAAAAAAGAATAATTTTTCTTTAATTATTACAGTTGATAATGGAATTAGAAATAAAGAGGAAGTGGCTTATGCTCAAAGTTTAGGTTTAGATATTATTGTAACTGATCACCATGCTTATCCTGAAAAAAAAGAAGATTGGCCTAAATGTTTAACAATTAATCCAGCGGATAATTCTTCAGGTTATCCGTTTAAATTTTTAGCTGGGGTCGGAGTAGCTTTTAAATTAGCTTCAGCCTTAATTGAAAAATCAAAACTAGAAGATGAGTATAAAAAACTTTTAATAGCTCGTAGTTTAGATTTAGCGGTTATTGGAACTATAACTGATTTGGTGGCCTTAGTGGGAGAAAATCGTTTGATAGTACAAAAAGGTTTAGAAGCATTAAATAATACTAAACGATTAGGTTTGCTTCAGCTTATAAAAATAATTGGTTTAACTAATGAATTAAATTCTTTTAATATTGGTTTTCAAATTGGTCCACGATTAAATGCTGCTAGTCGGATAAAACATGCTAATTCAGCTTTAGAATTATTAATTAGTGAAGATAAAATTGAGGCTGAAAAATTAGCTATGGAATTAAATGATAGAAATGTTGAAAGACAAAAAATAACGGAAGAAGTTTTAGCTTCGGCTGAAAGTCAAATTGATCAAAATAATTTACCAAAGATTATTATAGTAAAAAATTTTTCTGATAATTATTGGAATGAAGGAGTTATTGGTTTAGTAGCTGGAAAATTAACTGAAAAATATTATCGACCGGTTTTAGTTGTTGTCAAAACTGAAGAAAAAGCTATAGCTTCTGATGGTAAAGAATATTTTTTGTATAAAGGCAGTGGTCGTAGTGTGGAAGAATTTAATCTAGTTTTATCTTTAGAAAATAGTAAAGATTATCTATATAAATATGGTGGTCATCCTATGGCTGGTGGTTTTTCAATTTTAGGAGAAGATAAAACTCTTTCTTTTATAGACCATATTAAGCAATTAGCTGATGAAATTTTAGCTAAAGAATTATTATTACCTAAGATAAAAGTAGATTGTGAATTAGATTTTTCTGATATTAATGAAGATTTAGTAGAAGCAATAAATAAAATGAATCCCTTTGGTCAAAGTAATCCTAGTCCTAAATTTGTTAGTTTTAATATTAAGATTATTGATATTAATAAAATGGGTTTTGATAGTCAACATATTAAATTTAAATTTTTAAATCATAATGATCAAGAAATGAAATTTTTTTGGGGAATTTCTTTTGGTGGTAGTGGTCGTTATGATTATTTAAAAATTGGTGATAATGTTGATGTTGTTTATTCGTTAGAATTTAATTGTTTTAATGGTTATAAAGATATTCAATTTAAAATTATTGATATTAAAAAAAATTCTAAATAAAATAATATGAATACTAAATTAATTATTTTTACTGATGGTGGAGCTCGGGGTAATCCGGGACCAGCTGGTATTGGGGCGGTAATCTATAATAATAAAAAAGAAAAATTAGTTGAAATTTCTAAATATTTAGGTGAGACTACTAATAATCAAGCTGAGTATCGAGCTTTAATTATAGCTTTAAAAAAAGCTAAAGACTTAGGAGCTAAAGAATTAGATGTTTTTTTGGATAGTGAATTAGTAGTAAAACAATTAAATCGTGAATATAAAGTAAAAAACAAGGATTTAGCACCCTTGTTTTTAGAGGTATATAACTTATCTTTAAATTTTTCTAAAATAACTTTTACTCATATTTATCGGGAGAAGAACCAAGAGGCAGATAGATTAGCTAATGAAGCTATGGATAGGAAAAATTAACGTCCACTTGGGGACCAATGCCAAGGTTCATTATATTTTCCTGAAGTAAGATTAGCATATAATCCTTGAGCATTCATACATTCTTTTAAACCAGATGAAACATTATAATCCCAACTCATTTTTGTTCCATCTAATCTACTTAAATCCATAGCTTGACCTGAACCATGATTAGAACAACAAGGAGCAGATGCTGGTAATCCTTTTTCTGTATAACTTATTTGAGTAGCAGCTGATCGCCAAGCTTCATTTATATAAAATAAATATTTACCATTTTTTTGTTTTACACATTCCATAGCTGCTTCATATTTTTCTAAAATCTCAGTATTTATTTTTTTACCTTTATAAGTAGTTAATCCAGATGGCTCAATATCTCCGTATGCTTTACAAATTGAATAATCACCCTTTTTAGCAGCTTTGCAACCCTCCATAAAAGGACTTTCTCCACCAACAACTGTTATATCAGCATCTTGTAATGGGACAATAGTTTCCAAGTTTATATAAGTTGTATTAACTAAATTTGGATTTATTTGATAAAGTAATATATATGATGTTAAAAGAATAAGTACTCCTGTTAAACTACCACTGATCCAACTTTTAGCTTGAGTTATACGACTAGCATTACCAGCTGATATTAACCAAATAACTCCACCAATCATCATAGCGATAACAGCTAATACTCCACCAATAGCTAATAAATAATCATAAATAGCATAAATATATATAGCTATCCAAGGAATTTGGCAACTTTCTACTCCAGATGTGGTAGTACATACAATTGGATATTCAATAGCTAATTTATCTATACCCGGTATTTTTATTTGTAAATTACCTAAAGGATTTAAATCGGGTGTTTTTAATGGAGTTGTAACTGTATTTAATTTAGTTATATCCGGTACTTTTATTTGTAAATCACCAGGAGTTGCTGGATCTATTTGTAAATTGTTAGGAGTAGGTGGAGTTATTTGTAAATTATTAAGATTTGGTATGGTTATTTGTCCAGCTTGTACTTTTTGAGAAGTAATAAAAAAAACACTAAAAATTAGAACTATAAATATTGTTAATTTATTTATTTTTAGTTTCATAGTAAATTATTTAAATAAATGTTTAAATCTTTTTTGTTTTTGTTTGTAAGTTTTTTGTAACTCTAAATAATTTTTAGGAGTTTCACTTTGATTAATTAATTTTCCGTTTTCATATTCAAGTAATGGATACAAGCCACTTAAAACAGCTAATTTTCCCATTTCAACGGCTTCATCAGTTTTAATTCCCCAACCAGGAATACAGGGAGAAAGTATTTGAATATAGCCTGGTCCCGAAGTTTCTAATCCTTTTTTTACTTTATTATAAATATCATCAGGATAACCAGCAGTGCTTTGAGCTACATAAGGAATATTATGAGCTAAAGCAATTTTTATCATATCTTTTTTTTGAAAATCATTTCCAATTTTGTTTATAATACTACAATTTTTTTTAATTTCACATTTTTCTATTTCTCCTTCAGGGGAAGTACTAGTTGAAGCTCCATAAGGGGTAGATCCTGAAGCTTGATAGCCAGTATTAGAATAGGATTCGGTATCAAAACAAATGTATAAAATATTTTCTCCTCTTTCCCACATACCACTTATCAGACCTAAACCAATATCAAAAGTTCCACCATCACCAGCTAAAACAACAACTTTGGTATTAGTATTTTTTTGTTGTTTTAAGGCAGCGGTAATACCACTAGCTACGGCTGAAGGATTTTCAAATAAAGAATGAATCCAAGCTAAGCCCCAAGCACTTTGAGGATAAGGAGTAGTAGTTACTTCTAAACAACCAGTAGCATTAGCAATAATAACATTTTTATTTAATGCTCGCATCACTGATTGAACAGCTGATAATTGTCCACATCCAGCACAAGCATTATGGCCAGAAGAGATTAGTTTTTTATTTTTTATGTTTTGCATTTTTTATTTAATAATATAAATTTTAATAACAACAATAAAGGTCGGTTCCACAACTTCTTCCTCCAAAATCTCTGATTTGTCCTCCTGGACAACCTATACCATAAGTTCCGTCGTCAAGTATATTGTATTCACAAGAAGATATATAATCATCCTCTTGTCCACAATATTCTCCTTGTTTTCCCTTTCCGGTATAAGGTTTATTATTATAACACCAACAATTTTTAGTATCTATACACTTTTCACCATTGGCTACGTTTTCACACTCTTTATAATCAGAATAACTGCCAGAATTTATTGTTCCTTCTTTTTGACAACAATCTGAAGTTCCTCTACAATTTCTTCCTCCAGTTGAAGGAACATTACAAGTTCTATCTTCTACACACTTACTTCCTTCTGTTATTCCACAATAATCATTAATTTCTCCAACTCTACCTCTGTAAACTTGTTCATAATAACACCAACATTTATCTTCTCCTGAGCCATCGTCATCAATACATCTTTCTCCAAATTTTTTATCTTTACATTGAGTATTATTTTCTGCTATTTGTTCTTTACTAATTTCTTGGCATACACTTTGAGTTGAGTTTGCAGAATAATTTTTATAAAAAGTTCCTTTATTGTCACTACATTCAGTTATACCAATCATTTTAGCCTCAGATGTAAATTGACAACATCCCCATTCTATAGGTTTAACTGTTTCTATTTCTTGTATTTTAAAATCTACTAAATTTGGATTTATAGTTTTTAATAATAGAAAAGAAGATAAGGCTAAAATTAAACCAGTTAAACTTCCCATCATCCAAGATTTCGCTTGAGAAATTCTTTCACTATTACCAGCTGCTGTTAGCCATATTATACCAGAGACCATTAAAACAATAGCTGCTAATAGACCAACAATAGCTAATAAATAATTATATATAGCTTTTATATATTCCCCTATAAAAGCAGTACTTGTTGTTACGGTAGTTGATGCTCCTTCTGTAAAAGATGAACCAGGTATAGTAATTTGAGGTTTAAAAGTTATTGATTTTTCCTCTTTTTTTTCTTTTTCTTCTTCTATTACTTCTTCTTCAGTTTCTTCAATATCTTCTTCGTCTTCTTCATTAGCAATACAATATGAAGTTGTATCTCCTGTTAACATGCAAGTACCATTACGAAAAGTATCAGGTATAATACAAGTACAATTATCAGGACAACGAGCATAGTCTCTACCACAACTTATAGTCTCGGCTTGTACTCTTTGAGAATTAATAAAAAAAACACTAAAAACTAGAATTATAATTATTACTAAGTTATTTATTTTTAGTTTCATATTATAATTATTTAGTAAATTAATTTATCTTTACTAATAACAATAACATTATTAATTGCATTAGAAAGATAATAAAAAACATCATAATAAAAACATAAGGCCATCCAGTAATTCTATGATGACAAGTTCGAGAGAATAAATTTTTTATTGACTTACCTAAATTACATTTATTTTTTTTCATAAGTTTAAATAAAATTTATTTTTTTAAAAGAATTAAATTTAGTTATAATTTCTAAAATTGTTTTTTCAGTAATATCACGACCTCCTAAACCACCAATAAAATTTTTAATAATTTGTTTATCAGAACTTATTGTTTTTACATCTAAATATAATGGGCTAAAATTACCAAAACTAATAGCTTTTTCTAAAACTAATATATTTTTAGCTTCTTTTATTATATCATAGATTTCTTGCTTAGGAAAAGGACGATAAGTTTTTATTTTTAAGATTCCAATATCTTTTTTATCTTTTAAAGCAGTTTTAATAGTTCCAATAATTGAACCCATAGCAATTATTATAGTTTTAGCCTTTTTAGGTCCTAGGTATTCTATTAAACCATTATTAGTAATTGAAGTTTTTTCATTTATTATTTTTTGTAAATTAATATATTCTTTATTTATTTCTTTTAAAGTAGTTTGAAATTCGTTATACATTTTTTCTCGAGTAGTTTGATAAGTTTGAGGTGATAAAAAAGCACCCAAAGTAACGGGATTATTTGTATCTAAATAATTTCCTGTAAGTGGTTTATAATCAGGTAAAAACTTTTTTATAATTTTTTTATCAGGTATATAGACTGGTTCAAAACAATGAGTAAGGATAAAGCCATCAACATTTACAAAAACTGGAAAACCAGTTTTTTCAGCTATTTTATAGGCTAATAAATGTTGCCAGACAGCTTCTTGATTGTTTTCAGCCATAAGCATTATCCAGCCAGCATCACGAATGGCCATAGCATCTTGCTGGTCATTCCAAATATTAATTGGGGCTGAAATAGCTCGATTAGCTAAAGTCATTACTACCGGTAATCTCATGCCCGAGATATTATAGATAACCTCGGTCATTAAAAGTAAACCTTGAGAACTAGTAGCACTATAGGTTCTAACTCCTTTAGCTGATGCTCCTAATACAATAGAAGCAGCCGCAAATTCACTTTCAGCTCTAATATATTCATAATTAGCTTGACCATTAGATTTAAATTTAGCTAAATCTTCGACAATATGAGTTTGGGGAGTAATAGGGTAAGCTGAAATAACTTGCGGTTCAATATTGTTTATAGTTAAAGCAATGGCTCGAGAACCTTCTAATAATTTTTTTTCTAATTTATTTTTTAAATTACTAGCCATATATTTAAAATTATATTTAATTATCTAAAGTTATAATAATCGGAGCATGATCTGATCCTAAAACTTTATCTAAAATATCAGCTTCTTTTATTTTTTTTATTATTTTTTTAGAAACACAAAAATAATCTATCCGCCAACCAATATTTCTAGCTCGAGCTCCAGCTCGAAAGCTCCACCAAGAATATTTTATTTTTTTTGGCTGTTTGTATCTAAAGGTATCAAGCAAGCCATTATTTAAAAATTCAGTCATAAAATCACGCTCAGCTTTAGTAAAACCAGCTGAACCTTCATTATCCTTAGGTCGAGCAATATCAATCTCTTGATGAGCTACATTAAAATCACCAGTAATGATAATTGCTTTTTTCTTTTCTAGTTTTTTTATATATTTTAATAATTCTCGATTAAATTCTAGTTTATATGGTAAGCGACTTAATTCATGATTAGAGTTAGGGAAATAAGTATTAATAAAAAAGAAATTTTTTAATTCTAAAGTTTGGCAACGTCCTTCAATATCAAATTTTTTTATATCAAAGCCATTTTTTTTACTTAAAACTTTTAATTCTTTTTTGTATAAAATTAAAGTACCGCTATAACCAGGTCTTTCCGCCGGATTCCAAAACTCTTCGTAATTATTAAAATCAAAATCTTCCAATTCTTTTTTAGCTGAAGATATCTTTATCTCTTGTAAGGCTAAAATATCCGGATTTTCTTTTTTTAAGAAATCCACCAAACCTTTTTTAGCTATAGCCCTTATTCCGTTTATATTCCATGAGATTATTTTCATAATAATTTAATAATTATTTATCTTTTTACTTTTATCTTTGGTTTTTTTATGCTATTATCATCATATAATATATTAACTAAATAATCAATGAATTTAGATGAAAAAATTGAATATTTAAGAAGAAAAGCTTTGAATAAAAAAAGCTCTGTAGCTTGGTATAGAAAATGGTGGGGTATCTTAATTATAATTTTTTTGTCCCTTATTTTAATTGGTTGTTTTTCTTTTGCTTTTTTAGTTTGGCGTTTAGCTAATAATCCTGATGAAGCTAATTTGATTCGTCAAAAGATTGATAAAACCATTACTAATACTAGTTCGGATCAAATATTACTTAATATTATTCAGGGACAAAATAATTATTATTTAGGAACAACTAGTCCGCAATATACTCTAGTTCTTTTTTCTGATTTTAATTGTTCTTATTGTCAAAAAAATTCAGAAGTAGTTGGAAAATTAATTGTTAAATATGGTGATAAGATAAAAATAATTATTCGTGATTATCCTATTATTAGTGATGATTCACTTGATTTAGCTATGGGAGCTCGATGTGCTGGGGAGCAAGGAAAATATTGGCCTATGTATTACAAAATGTTTGAATTACGAGGAGAATTTTTAGTTAGTGAATTAAGTACTATTGCTCAAACCATTGGTGTTAATGATCTTAGTAAATTTTCTGATTGTTTAAATAATAAAACTTATTTAAATGAAATAAAAAAAGATTTTTCTGATGGTCAATATTTAAAATTAAGTGGAACACCTACTTGGTATATTAATGGAACTAAAGTTAGTAGTGGTTATATTTCTTTTGATTCCTGGACATCTTTATTAGATAATATTTTAAAATAATAATTATAAAATGAAAAATTTATTAGATCAACAAATTAGAATTCATGGTCGTGGTGGACAAGGAGTAGTAGCTATGGCTGAAATTTTAGCTACCGCTTTTTTTATTGATGGTTATCAGGTTCAAGCTTTCCCTAGTTTTGGCGTAGAAAGAAGTGGAGCTCCAATTCAATCTTTTGTTAGGATATCACGACAAGAAATTTTAACTCGTGAGCATGTTTATCAACCAGACCTATTATTAATTTTAGATTTTTCTTTAATTAGTCGAGATAATATTTTTTCTGGTATTAAAAGTTCTACTATTATGATTATTAATTCTAATTTAAAGTCAGCTGATGTTTTAAAAATGATAAAAAAATTTACTAAATTACCAATTGGTTTTACATTAAGTAATATAATAGTAATTGATGCTACTAAAATAGCTTTAGATATTTTTGAAAAAAATATAGTTAATACTATTATGTTAGGAGCTTTAGTAAAAATTCCTAATCTATTAAAATTAAGTTCAGCTAGGCAAGCTATTAGAGAAAAATTTTCTGATAAAGGGGAAGATATAGTTAAAAAAAATATTTTAGCTATTTCTCAAGTTAGTAAAATTTAATTTATTATTAATTTATTTATTATGATAGTAACCAAAGCTAATTCTTCTTTAAATAATAAAACGGGATCATGGCGTTCCTATCGACCTGTAGTTAATAAAAATAAATGTATTGCTTGTGGTATGTGTACTAAAATTTGTCCGGATGGAGCAATAAATTTAAAAAAAATAAAAGGGAAATTAAAAGCTGATGTTAATTATGATTATTGTAAGGGTTGTGGTTTATGTGCTAAAGAATGTCCAGTGAAGGCTATAATAATGGAAAGAGAAAAATAATAATTAATTTATGGATTTACTGCCAAAAACTTTAGAGATATGTGATAAATATAATATTAAACCGGAAAGATCTAAGGGACAAAATTTTTTAATTAATGAAGATATTTATGATAAAATTATAGACATAGCTGATTTAAAATCAGATGATATTGTTTTGGAAATTGGTCCGGGTTTAGGTTTTTTAACTTATAAACTGGCAACTAAAGTAAAAAAAGTAATAACCGTTGAGATTGATCCGCTACTGGCAAAAATTTTAAAGGAAAATTTAAAAGAAAAAAAAATAAATAATGTTACTATTTTTAATAATGATATTTTAAAAGCACGAGGAACTAA
Source organism: bacterium (assembly GCA_035402985.1). Taxonomy (GTDB): domain Bacteria; phylum Patescibacteriota; class Patescibacteriia; order Patescibacteriales; family UBA12465. The sequence continues at coordinate 39,095 of DAONEH010000007.1, forward strand.
TTTTTCTAAATTAGGTAAATACAAAGTAGTATCTAATTTACCTTATAATATTACTTCTATTTTTTTAAGAAAGTTTTTAAGTTTAAATAATAAACCGCAAGCTATTATTTTAATGTTACAAAAAGAAGTAGTTGAGAGAATTATAGCGCAAGTACCTAAAATGAGTTTACTAGCCTGTTCAGTTCAATTTTATGCTGAGGCTAAATTAATGTTAGATGTTTCTAAAGATAATTTTTATCCAAAACCTAAAGTTGATAGTGCTATTATAAAAATAATACCTAATAAAAAATTATTAGCAAATTACGAAGAAGAAAAAGATTTTTTTAAATTACTTAGAATTGCCTATAGTTCTAAGAGAAAAATGTTAAAAAATAATTTAACTAGTGGTTTAAAAATGAGTTCTTTAGATATATATAATCTATTAAAACAGGCTAATTTAGATGAAAAAGTTCGTTCTGAACAATTAAGTATTGAAGATTGGTTAAAAATTTATAGTTTTTTAAAAAAATCTTCTTAATTTTCTTGCTTTTTTATAAAAAATATTATAATATTATATTATGGATAACGATAACAATCAATCAAACACTAATAATCCTAAAATGGATAAGAATCATAAAAGAGCTCTTATTATTTTAGGTGTTTTTAGTGTAGCTATTATTAGTATTTGGTTTATTAATTTTTTTGATGCTTTAAATAATCCTTTTGATTATAGTTCTTTAGCCTCAGAAAATTCAAATACTACTGATTCTACTAATTCTACTACTAATTCTAATAATTTAGATGCTTCTAATTTAAATTTAAAATCAGTTGATACTGATGGTGATAATATTTCTGATTGGGATGAATTATTTACTTATGGTTCCTCACCTTATTTAGAAGATACTGATGGAGATGATTTATCGGATTATGAAGAAATTTTTACTTATAAAACTGATCCTAATTGTTTAGAAGGACAAACTTGTTCTGGTACTTTAACTCAAACTGAAGCTCAAGGAGAAAATAATACCGCTGAAATTTTAGATAATTATTATAATGTTTCTAGTTCTAGCTCTGATATTACCGCCTCCGAAGTATCAGCTTATTTAGATTCAGGTGATGTTGATGTTTCATATTTAAGAGAACTTTTATTAGATGAAGGTTTTGATAAAACAGAATTAGATAAAGTTAGTGATGAAGATTTAATTTCTGTTTATAAAGATGTTATTAATAACAATTAAATATTTCAAAATAATTATATAATATGAAAGTATCAACAAATGTTTTTGGTAAAAAAAATTTTTTTGTTATAACTTTTATTTCTATTTTTTTAATAGCTAATTTTTTTATACCGAATAAAGCTTCGGCTAGCTTTAGTGATATTATTGGAGGTCCAACTACAGTTGTTAATAAAATAATTGCTGCTATTAAAGAAAAGAAAACTGATTGGTTAAAAAATATTGCAACCAAGGTTTATCAAAAAACTTTAACTCAAGTTTTAAATAAATTAGCTTATGATGCTGCTACCTATATTGGTACTGGAGGTGAAGGTCAAAGTGAATTATTTACAACTGATTATGTAAAAGATTTTGCTTTAGATGCTAGTAATGCTGCTTTTGGTGGTTTTGTTGATTCCATAAGTAAAGATTGGCAAGTTGATTTATGTCAACCAACTGGAGGAATAGATGCTAAAATTGCTTTAGGTTTAGGTTTAGTTCAATATAATCAACCTACTATTACCAAACCTAATTGTGATTTTCAAACTTTAGTTAGTAATTGGACTAGTGAATTTGAAAAATGGAAGAGTTTAACTGACAAAGATTATTTAGGTAAATTAGCTGATTCTTTTTCTCCAACCAATAATGATGTTATGGTATCTTTAACTATGTTTGACAGAGCTAAGGCTACTAGTACGGCTGAAAAAGAAAAACAAGAAACACAATTAAGTTTAAATAAGGGTTGGTTAGATGTTAGAAATGCTGGTGGTAAAGCCGAAAGTACTCCAGGTGAGGCCGAAAAAAATTTAGATTCAGCTAAACAAGCTGAAAAAGATAATTTAGCTAATACCACTGGTAATATTTTAATGGATGCGGCTAATATCTTTTTAAATCAAGTAGCTATTACGGGATTTGATACAATTATAAAAAAATTGGGTGATATTGTTTTAAAAGGTGATACTGCTAAAACTAATTATTCTTCAGCTAATGTTGATTATGGTTCTTATTCTGGTAAGACTTATATGGTTGATGCTTTGAAAAAAATTATACAACCAAAATTTAATGTTAGTGCTGATTATGATGCTCTGTCAACTTTAATGATTTGTTTAGATGAAAATAATCCAGCTCCTAATAATTGTGTAATTGATAGTAATTTTAGCCAAGCTGTACAAAATAAAAATACAGTTATTGAAGCTATAAATAATGGTTATTTAAATGCTAATTGGACTTTTTCTGATGAAAATAGTTATTTATCAGGTTTTAATTATCGTTCTCTTATTATTTTAAAAAAGTTTCGTATAATTCCTTTAGGCTGGGAAGAAGCTTTTACTAGAGCGGAAGAAAAAACTAGAACTACCGGTTATAAATATACATTAATGGATATGGTTTCTTGTTATGATCCTAGTGATAGTTATGAAACTTTTAGTTCTGGTTTTTTACAATCTAATTTTTCTAGTTATGATTGGTGTCAAGGTTTAATTGATCCAGATTGGGTTTTAAAATCACCTTTAAATTACTGTAAAAAACAAGGTTATGGTGGTTATATTGTTACTCAACAATTAATAAATATTTCTGATGAGGTGGCTAGTAGTACTAATGTTGATCCAATTATTATTTCTAGATCAGATGATTATTGTGCTGATGAACAATCTTGTATAAAAGAGAATGCTGATGGTTCTTGTGAGTATTATGGTTATTGTACTGAAGAAAAGAGATCATGGAATTTTGGTGAAAATTCTTGTAAGGCTGTCTATAATACATGTGATTCTTTTACTAGTGCTTCCACTGGTGAAAAATTAGCTTTATTAAAAAATACTATTGATACTTCTAGTTGTGATTCTAGCAATGTTGGTTGTGCCGAGTATTCAATTTCAGGAATTTATTCAACATCTTCAGCTCAAGTTGTTTGGAGTAATTTATATTTAATTCGTTTAAATAGTAAAGCTGAAACTTGTTCGGAATCAAATGAAGGTTGTCAAGAATTTATTAGAACTAATTCTGGTAGTGGTCATAATTTTTTAATGAATGGTAGTTTTGAAAATAATATTAATACTGATTGGCAAAATTTAAGTACTAGTTCAGATGAAGCTCAGAGTGGTAATATTTCAGCTAAATTACCAACTACGGGTTCACTTTCAGCTAATGATATAATAGTAGCTTCATCTAACCATTCGATTGCTGGAGAAACCTATACCTTATCTTTTTATTCTCATTGTGATGGAGCTAATTCTTCTTATGTAACTATTGGTTCAGATTATAGAAAAAATATTTCTACTAGTACTGACTTTATATACAATGCTTTAACCTATACTTATCCTAGTAATTATTCTAATAATAAGATTTCTTTTAATATTTTTTCTCAAGCTAATACTTGTTATATTGATGACATAAAATTAGAAAGAGGATCTACTGGAACTTTCTATTCGGAATATCGAGGTGAAGGATTAATTTATGAAAAAATAATTCCTGATTATTTAAAAACTGCTTGTTATGAAAATCCTTATGTAGCTAATCCCGATTATAAACTAAAAGAAGATGCTCCGGAACAATGTTATAAGTATGCTCGTTTATGTAATAATGAAGAAATTGGTTGTAATATTTTTACATCAGTTTATGGAATTAAAATTGCGGCTAAGGCTTTAGATAAAGATTATTGTTCAGAACAATGTGTTGGTTATGATGTTTATGTTCAAAAAAATACTTTATTTGAAAATAATTTTGTTAATAAATTTATTCCTAGTTCAGCTCAAGCTTGTTTAGCTAGTGAAGCTGGTTGTACAGAATTTACTAATTTAGATGAATTAGCAGCTGGGGGAGAAGGAAAGGAATATTATACTTATTTGAGAACTTGTATTAAACCTGGTCAGGGAACTTGTAATGATTTTTATTCTTGGGAAGGTAGTGACGGAGCTGGTTATCAATTAAAATCATATAGATTTGAAAAAGATAGTAATCAACCTATACCTAAAGTAACTCTTGGTAATTTATCTGCTAATGGTAATACATATAGTCAAGAAGATGATAATAATGTAATACTTTGTGATCAAACCATACATAATTTATCAGCATCTGATCCTGATTATAATTCTGATTGTCGAGAATTCTATAATAGAAGTGGTCAATTAATTTATGCTTTATATTCAACTACTATAACTTGTTCCGATAATTGTAAGACTTATAGAATGACTGAAAAAAATATTGATTCTGATATTAGCTCAGAGTCTAGTTGTCAGGCTTTAGGAAGTTCGGCTCATTGGGATTCAAACAACAATGTTTGTTATCATTGTTTGAATGGTGGAATTTGGGATGATGATCAATCAGCTTGTCTCTACAAAGCAATACCAGGTGAAGGTCAGACTTGTCGAGCTAGTAGTAATAATTGTCGTGAATATAATGGTAATTCTGGTAATAGTGTTAGAATAATTTCTGCTTTTGATTTTAACGATAGTGATAATTTATCTATATGGAGTGGAAACGTTACTTCTAGTAATGAATCACTTAATCAGGGAGGAAAATCAATGAAACTCACTGGTCAAGCTAAGGTTGAAGTTGGAACAGATGTTTCTAAAAACTCTTCTTATATTCTAAAATTATTAATTAAAAATACTCAGACTAAAGATTTATCTATTTCTTTCTCTAATGGTACTGATACCAGTTTATTTGGAGTAGCGGGAGATGATCAATCTAATTATAGTATAAATATTCCAGCTAGTAGTGGTTGGCAATTATACCAAGTTAATTTATCAAATTTAGATCATAATATTAGTAATACTGAAACTTTAAATTTATCTATAAATTCGGGAGAAATGTATATTTCTAGTATTGTTTTAATGGAAGTAAGTAGTCGTTATTATTTAATAAAAGATTCTTGGACTACTCCAAATATTTGTTATTATGATGCTTTTGGTAATTATCAAGGTATTAACTATAATTTAGGTTGTCAGGCTTATACTGATAATTATAATTCTAATTATAATTTACGACAATTTTCTAGTTTATGTAGTGATTCAGCTGTTGGTTGTGAAATGATGATTAAAACTAATAATTCTGATTCATATAATTCAGAAATATTTAATGATACTAATAATAATGGAGTTTGTGGTAGCGATGAAGAAGATTGTATAAAAGTAGAAGCTGATCAATTTACTCCGGTTGTCTATAATTCTAGTAAGCTTTGTAGTTTTGCTGATAAAGGATGTTCAAGGTTGGGTAAAATAATATCTTCTAATTCTTATTCTACTTCACAAAATATTTATCAAGATACTTATGTAAAAATTAATCCAAATAATTTTTCTACTATTTTATGTAAAAAATCTGAAGTTGGTTGTGATGCTTGGTCATCTAGTTTAAGTTCAGGTGATAATTATTATTTTAAAAATCCAGGTAATAATCTTTGTCAGTGGCGTAAAGGTTCTGATACAAATAGTGGTTTTGCTTGGTATAAAAAAGCAGTTTATAAATGTAAAGAGGGTAATACTTTTACATCTAATCTTTGTATAAAGGATCATGATACTTCAGATGGGGGCAATAGTGATTGTTCAACTGGACAAAAATGCGAATTAGATAATGGTGATTATTTATGTCCAGTAGAACTTTTTAAAACTATTAGTTCTGACGGTACTGCTATTTATCAACCAAGTGAACAAGCTGGTGTTAAATGGGCTGGTCTTTGTCCAATGACTCAAGCTGGTTGTACTGAATATATTGACCCTATAAGTTCGTTTAGCTCTAATATAATTATAAATCCTAATTTTGCTGATTTGAATGGTGATGGACATGATTTTGATTATTGGGTTAACAATAATACAAGTAGTGGTGAATGCAGTGTTAATAGTCATGGAGGATTTACTTGCAGTGTTGCTGGAAATACTATGTCCTATCATCAAACTATAACTATTGAACCTAATAAATTATATATATTAGAAACCAAAGGACAACAAACAGCTACTTTAGAAAATTGTAATAATTCTTCTATTTATAAATTAAATAATAATAATAGTTTTATTTCTACAGCCTCATTAAAAGTAACTCCAAATGAATCTAAAAAAATATTTTATTCTGGTACTAATACTTCTTGTAAGGTTACATATGAAAAACAAATTACTAATTCTGCTGTTAGTCGTCATAATATAAATAATGTTTCTAATAATTCATTACTTAATAATATTTTAAATATAAAAACGGCTATAGCTGAAGAAGATGATTTTAGAATTGAAATTAGAGAAGCAGTGGTTGATCATCAATTACAACAAGAATTAAATTTTAGTGATTGTGATGGTCAAGCTAATTTATCTAACGGTTGTGTATTATTTAATGAAAGAGTAGGTACTTCTAGTTTAACATATAATGCTTCTAATTATTCTAATTATACTTCTTG
>DAONEH010000008.1:0-31999 GCA_035402985.1 bacterium
TGGTTTGTATGCCGAAAAAGGAAACCCCGGACTTTAGTCCGGGGAGGAGGTCATTCTTTTGTAATAAATTTATTATTTTATTTTTTATTTATAATAAAATTTTTTTGTAAATAGATTAAGTCTTTATTTAAACTTTTTAGTATTTTTTGAAGTTCTTTTTTATTATCTAAAATATAATCCTGGTTAATTAGGTTTATAATAGTGGCTAAAGTACCAAAATAATCATTTTGTTTTATATGCCAGTTAACACTTTGTTTATCTTTAACCTTTAGAGTATGTGTTTTTATTTTATAATCTTTAGCCATACTTTAAATTAAGCTTATAAACTTATTTTTAGAAATTATTAAATGATCCAATACTTCTATGCCTAATAAATTACCAGCCTCTTTCAATTTTTTAGTAACTTCTTCGTCATCAGCTGTAGCTTTTAAAATACCCGAAGGATGATTATGAGCCACAATAATAGCGCTAGCTCCATGTTCAATGGCTGGGCGAAAAACTTCTCGAGGATGAATAATACTAGCATCTAAAGTACCAATAGATATGGTTTCGCTATGAATTAATTTATAACGACTATTTAAGTATAAACCTTGGAAATGTTCTTTCTTTAAATTACCCATATCTTTTAAATGAGTAAAAGCTTGTTTAGCATTTCTAATAGTTATTGTTCCGCCAGTTTCTTCTTTAAAAAAACGACGACCTAATTCAAAACAAGCTACTATTTGGCAAGATTTAACTAAAGGTAAACCAAATTCTTTTTCTAAATTAGCTGGATTTTTTTCATTGATGATAGCATTTTTACCATAATCTTTTAAAATTCTATCAGCCATATTTAGAACTTCTTCTTTTTTAGTTCCAACACTTAAAATAATAGCCAATAATTCAGCTGAGCTTAAGGCTTCAGCTCCTAATTTTAGCATTTTTTCTCGTGGTTTTTCATCTTCTGATCGATCTTTTACTGCTAAAATATTATACCTTTTATTATGATTGATAATTACATTATGATCTTTGATTTGATAAGACATATTTTTATTTTTTATTAATTAATACTCTTATTTTAATTATAGCAAATATATGATAGAATTAAAATAAACTAAGAAAATATAGTATGGCTATAAAATTAATAAAATTAAAGAACGATTTATCAGTTTTTTTAATTAAATTACCAGCTGTAAAGACCACTACTGTTTTAACTATGTTTAAAACTGGTTCTAGATACGAAACTAAGAAAAATTCTGGTTTATCTCATTTTATTGAACATCTATTTTTTAAAGGGACTATAAAACGACCTAGTACTTTAATTTTATCCAGCGAATTAGATTCAATTGGAGCTGAATTTAATGCTTTTACTAGTAAAGAATTTACCGGCTATTATATAAAATCAGCTAAAAATAAAATAGGCATAGCTATTGATGTTCTAAGTGATCTTTTAAGTAATTCTAAATTTGATAGCGAGGAAATTGAACGAGAAAAAGGAGTAATTATTGAAGAGTTAAATATGTATAAAGATAATCCTAAACTTAGTATTGAAGATGTTTTTGAAAATTGTTTATATGGTGATACTCCAGCGGGACGAGATACTATTGGTAATAAAAAAAATATTTTAAGTTTTAAAAGAAAAGATGTTCTACAATATTTTTCTAATCAATATGGTACTAAAAATATGGCTATATTTTTAGCTGGTAATTTTAATGAAAAAAATATTATAAAAGAATTAAATGAAAAATTTGGTAATTTTAGAAAGAATGATTATAAAAATAAAATTAAAGTGATTGAAAAACAAAATAAACCTAAGGCTATAATTAAAAATAAAAAAATTGATCAAGTAGTTTTATCTTTAGGTTTTAGAGCTTTTCCAGCTAATAATCGGGATGAATATCCGCTAAAATTATTATCAGTAATACTAGGTGGTTCCATGAGTTCTCGTTTATTTATTAAACTTCGAGAACGTCAAGGTTTAGCTTATTCCGTTTATACTAATATTGAAACCTATAGTGATAGTGGCTATATCACGGTTTATGCCGGAGTGCCTAAAGATAAAGTAATAGAAGCTATTAAAGTTATCTTGCAAGAATATAGTCAGATAAAAAAAGACTTAGTAAGCAAAGAAGAATTACAAAAGGCTAAAGATTTGATTGCTGGTAAAATTATTGTTCAGATGGAAGGTAGTGATGATTTTTCTTCTTGGTATGGTCATCAATTTATTAATAACTTAAAATTTAAAACTCCCGAAGATTTTCTTCAAAAAATAAAACAAGTAAAAGCTTTGGATATTAAACGCGTGGCTCAAAAATTATTTGTCAGTAGCGGTCTTAATTTAGCTTTAATTGGTGATATTAAAAATAAGAAAAAAATAATTGATATTTTAAAAATTGATTAATTTTTATGTTGGAAGAATTAAAAAAACTTAATCCTAAACAACTTCAAGCTGTTAAACATGAAACTGGTCCACTATTAGTGGTAGCGGGAGCTGGAACAGGTAAGACTACGGTATTAATAAATCGTTTAGCCTATTTAGTTATGGACAAGAAAATTAAAACAGATGAAGTTTTACTTTTAACTTTTACTGAAAAAGCTGCTTCTGAGATGGAAGAACGAGCTGACAAAATTTTACCTTATGGCTTTGTTGATTTATGGATTCATACTTTTCATGGATTATGTGAAAGAATTTTACGTCAACAAGCTTTAGAGATTGGTTTAAATCCCGAATTTAAATTATTAGATGGTACCGCTCAATGGGTATTTTTAAAAAGAAATTTAGATTTATTTGATTTAAAATATTATGCTTCGGTCGCTAATCCTAATAAATTTATTAGAGAATTATTAAATCATTTTTCTCGTTTAAAAGATGAAAATGTTTCTAGCGCTGATTATGAAGAATTGATAAAAAAAATGGATAAACCTGCTAAAGGGAAAAAGTCTTCTAAAATTAATAATGATGACGATGGTGATGAATTAGATCTTGATCGTTTAAAAGAATTAGCTAAAGCTTATAAATTATATAATAAATTATTATTAGATAATAATTATTTAGATTTTGGTGATTTAATAAATTATACTATTAAATTATTTAAAGATCGACCTAATATTTTAAAACTTTATCAAAATAAATTTAAATATATAATGGTAGATGAATTTCAGGATACCAATTTAGCTCAGTATGAACTTATAAAAATATTAAGTAAAAAAAATAATAATTTAATGGTGGTAGGAGATGATGATCAATCTATTTATAAATTTCGGGGAGCTTCAATTTCTAATATTATGCAATTTAAAGATGATTATCCTTCCGCTTTAGAAATTGTTTTAAGTGAAAATTATCGTTCCCGTCAAGAAATCTTAGATTGCGCTTATCATTTTATAAAAAACAATGATCCTAATCGTTTAGAAGTTAAATTAAATATTAATAAACGTTTAACTTCTGGTCTTAAATTTAAAGGGAATAATCCAGCTATATCAGCTTTTAATTTTCCAGAAGAATCTGATGAATTATCTTTTGTTAGTAATAAAATAATGGAAATTTATAATAACGAACCAGAAACTAATTGGTTAGATTTTGCTATTTTAAGTCGAACTAATGATACGGCTGATCGTTTTTCTAAAGAATTAACTAGATTAGCCATTCCTAATCATTTTGTATCCCTTAAAGGTTTATATTATAAACCAATTGTTTTAGATATTATATCCTATTTTAGATTATTAGATGATTATCATGAATCTTCAGCCCTGTATCGAGTTTTAAATATGGAAGAATTTAAAATTTCATATAATGATCTTTTAATTTTAACAACCGAAGCTAAAAAGAATTATTTATCTTTATTTGAAATTTTAGGTCAAGCTGATAAACTTAAGGGTCTTAATCCTTTAGCTGTGGTTAAAATTAATAAATTATTAAAATTAATAGAAGATCATTCTCTTTTAGTTCATGATAAAAAACCTAGCTTTATTTTTATTAAATTTATTTATGATAGTGAAATTTTAAAAAATTTAAATCATGAAAAAGATCGAGAAACTTTTTCATATATTAATCAATTATATCAAAAAATAAAAAAATTTGAAGAAAATAGTGAAGAGTTGCGCTTAAAAGATTTTATTGAAGCTTTAAATTTTGAATTAGAATCGGGTGAAACCGGAACTTTAAAAAATGATTTTGTTGATGTTGATACTGTTAAGATTATGACCGTTCATTCGGCTAAAGGCTTAGAATTTAAATATGTTTTTTTAGTTGATTTAGTCGAACGTCGTTTTCCGAGTGATAGTCGAGCCGAGAAGATTCCAGTTCCGGTTGAATTAATAAAAGAAAAATTAGTTGATAATGAGAATTTTCATATTGAAGAAGAACGTCGTTTATTTTATGTAGCTTTAACTCGAGCTAAAATGGGGATATTTTTAAGTGGAGCTCGAAATTATGGGGGAGCTCGAGAAAAACGACCATCAGCTTTTTTAAATGAAGCTAAACTTGAAATACAAAATATCGACGAAATTAATTTTTCTGAGTTAGAGTTTATGAAAGATTTAAAAGTAGCAACTGAAACAAAACCTAAAGTTAATATTATTAAAGAAGATTATAAACTTCCAGGTTATTTTTCTTTTTCTCAATTTGCGGCTTTTGATAAATGTCCTTTACAATATAAGTATGCGCATTTATTAAAAATACCTCCAGCTGAAGATAAACCTAGTTTAACTTTTGGTCGAGTAATTCATAGTACTTTATATAATTTTTTATTACCGCTTATCGCTAATAATAATTTACAAAATTATTTATTTTCTGAATCTAAAAATAAAGTTGATTTATTAACTGAAAAGAAATTACTTTCTTGGTATCAACATTTTTGGGTTGATGAAGGTTATGGTGATACAAAAACCAGAGATGAATTTTATAATAAAGGATTATTAGCCTTAAAAGATTTTTATAAAAATTTAATGGCTGATAAATTACCTAATGTTTATTTTTTAGAAAAAGATTTTCGTTTTAAATTTAAAAATTATTTTATTAAAGGTAAGATTGATCGAATTGATAAAATATCTGATGATCAATTTGAAATTATTGATTATAAAACTGGTTCGGGTAAGGACGAATTAAAAGTTGAAGATCGTCGTCAATTACTTTTATACAAAATGGTAAGCGAGGCTTCTTTTGGTATCAAGGTGGATAAATTAAGTTATTATTACCTAGAAACAGGGGAGAAATTAAGCTTTTCAGCTAAAGATAAAGATATGGATAAAATGGAAGATTGGCTAATAACTAGTATTGAAGAAATAGAAAAAAAGGAATTTTTGCCTAAACCAAGTAAATTTACATGTGATTATTGTGACTTTAAAGGAATTTGTGAGTTTAAGCAATAAAAATGGGTTAAAATTATAAAGATTGACTTATTTTTTAATATAATATATTATATATGTATAAAAAGATATATCTTTTTATACAATGTATGCTAAAAAAGTAATATATTTTTATGCAAAGACATCTTGACGATAAAATTAGTCAACATTTTAATAAGTATAAACAAATTTTGATATTACTCGGTTCTAGGCAGGTTGGGAAAACTACTATTGTTAAAAAAATTTTTCCTCAAGCTGATTATTTTTTAGTTGACAACGAACCGATTAGAAAAATATTAGAATCTTATGATATTGAAACCTATAAATCATTATTTAATAAAAATTCAGCTGAGGTTATTATTGATGAAATTCATTTACTTAGTGATCCCGGTCGAGCTGCTAAAATAATTTATGATCAATTAAAAAATATTAAATTAATAATTACCGGTTCATCTTCTTTTCATATTAAGAATAAAACTAGTGAAAGTTTGGCTGGTAGAAAAATTGATTATAATATTTATCCTTTAACTTTTTCTGAATATCTTTGTCAAAAAAATATTGAAAAGGATTTAAACTTTAATATTTTAGAAAAAATAATAAAAGATGATTCTAAAAATTTTGACAATGTTTATAAATTTGATTTAGAAAATATTTTAGACAATGTTTTAATCTATGGCCAATATCCTTATATTATTGATTATCCGCAAGATAAAAAATATCTTTTAAATTTTGTTGATAGTTTAATTTTTAAAGATATATTAGAATTAAATTTAATTGATGATAAAAGATTAGCAAAGGATTTATTAAAACTTTTAGCTCTACAAATAGGTAATCTTATTAATTATTCAGAATTAGCCATTAATTTAAAAACTGATCAAAGAAAAATTAAAAGATATATTGAAATCTTTGAACAAAGTTTTATTTTATTTCGTTTATATCCTTATTCAAAAAATAAAAGATACGAAATTTCTAAAACAGCTAAAATATTTTTTTATGATATTGGGGTTAGAAATGCTTTGATTGAGGATTTTTCTAATTTAAATTCTAGGGTAGACAAAGGAGCTTTATTTGAGAATTTTATTATTAGTGAATTAATTAAACAAAATAGTTATTTAGAAGATAATTTTAAATTTTATTATTGGCGAACTAAACAAGGTTCAGAAATTGATGTGGTTTTAGAAAAAGGAGAAGAATTAATTGGAGTTGAAATAAAATATAAAAGAAGAACTATTAATAAAGCTTTTAAAAATAGATATCCTCAAGCTAAAGTAAAAATGGTAACAATTAATAATTTTTATTAATAATTTAAATAATATGGACGATAATAATAGAGTTGTTAATCCTAGTGAAAATAATAATGATAAAGCTTTTGATCTTAGCCTAAGACCAAAGTCTTTTAGTGAATATATTGGTCAAGATAATATTAAATCTAATTTAAATATTACTATAAAAGCAGCTTTAAAAAGAAATGAACCGATTGAACATGTTTTGTTTTATGGAGCTCCGGGATTAGGTAAAACTACTTTGGCTCATGTTCTAGCTAATGAAATTGGAACTAGTATTAAAGTAACTTCTGGTCCAGCTATTGAAAAAAGTGGTGATTTAGCTGCTATTTTAACTAATTTAAATGAAGGTGATATTTTATTTATTGATGAAATTCATCGTTTGAATAAAACAGTAGAAGAAATTTTATATCCAGCTATGGAAGATTATGCTTTAGATTTAGTAGTTGGTAAGGGACCGGGAGCTCGAACTTTACGTTTAGATTTACCAAAATTTACTATTATTGGAGCCACTACTCGAGCTAGTTTATTATCAGCGCCACTAAGAGATCGTTTTGGTATTATTCATCATTTAGATTTTTATGATAATCGCCATATTAAAGAAATTATAAAACGTAGTGCTAAAATATTAAATATAAAAATAGAAGATCAAGCGGAAGAATTAATTGCGGAACGTTCTCGACGAACTCCTAGAATTGCTAATCGTTTATTAAAAAGAGTACGAGATTTTTCGGAAGTTGAAGGACAAGGATTTATTGATAAAGATATTTGTTTAAAATCTTTAAATTTATTAGAAATTGATAAATATGGTCTTGATTGTGTAGATAGAAAAATACTTACTACTATTATTGAAAAATTTAATGGTGGTCCGGTTGGCTTAAATACTTTAGCTGCTTCTACGGGAGAGGATATGGCTACAATTGAAGATGTGTATGAACCTTATTTAATGCAAATTGGATTTTTAGATCGTTCTCCTCGAGGTCGTATGGCGACTGATAATGCCTATAAACATTTAGGTTATAAAAACATGAATAATATAAATTAACATGAAATTATCTGATTTTGATTATAATTTACCGCTGGGTTTAATTGCTCAAAAACCATCTCAACCACGGGATCATTCCCGTCTTTTAATTTATAATCGAATTACTAAAAAAATTGAACATAAAAAATTTTTTAATATTATTGATTATTTAAAACCAGACGATGTTTTGTTTATAAATAACTCAAAAGTTTTTTCAGCTCGCTTAATAGCTAAAAAAAATACTGGTGGGCAAGTAGAAATTTTTTTATTAAAAAATTTAGATAAGAAAAAAAATATTTGGCAGTGTTTAATTAAAGGCCATGTTAAAATTGGATTAGATCTTTTTTTATCTTCAAAAATACAAGCTCATATTATTTCTATGGCTGATGGAATTGCTAATATTTCCTTTAACGAAAATTATCTTAAGTTTATAAAAGATTTAAATAAAATTGGACAGGTACCATTACCACCATATATTAAAAGAAATAAAAAAAATAAAGCTGATATTAAAAATTATCAAACTGTTTATGCGCAAGATAATAAATTGGGTTCGGTAGCAGCTCCTACCGCTGGTTTGCATTTTACTACAAAATTATTAAAAAAAATTAAAGGTTATGGAATAAAAATAATAGCTGGAACTTTGCATGTGGGTCTAGGAACTTTTAAACCAATTAAAACAGAAAATATTTTGGATCATCATATGCATAGTGAAGATATTGAAATGACGGCCTTAGCTATAAATAATATTATTAAAGCTAAAAATAGGGGTCAAAGAATTATTGCGGTTGGAACTACTTCAGCTCGTATTTTAGAAAGTTTAGTAACTTTCTTAAAAATTAATAAGTTAACGGGAAAATATGAAAAATATCAAGGGCCTACTTTAAAATTTTCAACTGATATTTTTATTTATCCAGGTTATCAATTTAAAATAGTTGATGCTTTAATAACTAATTTCCATTTACCTAAATCTAGTTTAATATTACTAATTAGTGCTTTAATTGGTTTAGAACAAACTAAATTTATTTATAATTTAGCCGTTAAGAAAAAATATCGTTTTTTTAGTTATGGTGATGCCATGCTCATAGTTTGATTTTTTGTTTATTTTTTGCTATTTTAGACTATATAATAATATAAAAATATGTTAAAAAACATTTGGGAGTTTTTAAAAATCATTTTGATTTCTTTAGTAATAATTTTACCAATTAGGTATTTTATTATTCAACCTTTTTATGTTAAAGGTGCATCCATGGAACCTAATTTTCATGATCGAGAATATTTAATTATTGATGAAATTTCTTATCGTTTTAATGAACCACAACGTGGTCAAGTTATAGTTTTTCGTTACCCTGATAATCCGCAAGAATATTTTATTAAAAGAGTTATTGGTTTACCAGGAGAAACTGTTTCTATGATTAATGGGGAGATTTATATTTCTAATTCATCTAATCCAGAAGGATTTAAATTAGATGAAAGTACTTATTTAACTAATAATGTTAAAACTTATGCTATTGATGAAGAACCAGTTATTTTAGGTGCTAATGAATATTTTGTTTTAGGCGATAATCGTTATGCTTCTAAAGATTCTCGAACTTTTGGATCTTTAAATGATAGTTTTATTACCGGCAAAGTTTTACTTCGAGCTTGGCCTTTTTCAACTTTTTCTTTATTTAATTATGACAATATTTATAATAATTAATTATTGATTATATCAATACAAAAATATGGGAAGAAAAAAAATGACTGGTCAAGATCGGGCCAAAAAAACAAATTCCAGTAGTCGAAATAAAAAAACGGTAATTGTTAATAAAAGTTTTGATAAAAATTTATTTCGTTTAATGGGGACTAAAGATATTATTCATTCTGATGAAAAATTTTTTCGATCAATTGTTAAAAAAATAAATCAGACAGCCGAATGTTATAGTTTTGATCGAATTGAAACTCCAATTTTAGAAGATTATAATTTCTATAAAAAGATATTTGATAAAAATAAACTTAAAAATCTTTTTTCAGTGGAATCAAAAAATAATGCTGAAAAAATAATTTTACGACCTGATTTAGTTCATAGTACTATTAGAATTGCTATGGAATATGGTAATTTAAATGTTTTAGAAAAACCATTAAAATTCTTTTCGATGGGTCCAGTTTTTCGACAAGAAAAAGTTAAGGGAGGTAGTTATCGTCAATTTAATCAATTTAATTTTAGTATTATTAACGATGCTAAACCTATCACTGATGCTTTCTTAATTTTTTTAGTTTACAATATTTTTAAAGAATTACAAATTGATGTTCAAATACAAATTAATAGTTTAGGTGGAGTTGATTGTCAAAAAGATTTTTTACATAAGTTTAATAAGTTTATAAAAGAAAAGGGTCGTCGAACTAAATTATGTCCTGAATGTAAAAAAAATATTTTAAAAGATCCGTCATTATTATTAGAATGTCAAGAAGATGAATGTCAAAAAGTTAGAAGTGAAATGCCTCAAATTATTGATTTTTTATCGGAAGAAAGTAATGCTCGTTTTTATAAAACTATGGACTTTTTAGATAAGATGGAAGTAAATTATAATTTTAATCCTTACCTAACTAGAGATTTATCATATTATAATGATTTAATTTTTGAAATTTGGCCAATTGATAAAAATGGTGAAGTTAATTCTAAATTAGCTTTAGGACGAGGTGGTCGTTATGATAGAGTTTTTTCTCGTTTAGCTGGTAAAGATATTTCTTTTATTGGTTTTAGTGGAGGATTAGAGCGAACCATGATAAAAGCTAAAGAAAGTAACTCTTTTATTGATGATAATAAAGATGTTATCTTTTTAACTCAAATTGATATTCAATCTAAATCTAAAGCTATGTTTTTATTTAAAGAATTATTATCTAAAGGTTTTAATGTCAAGCAAGCTTTTCATTTAGATGGATTAAAAGAACAATTAGAAGAAGCTAGAAATTTTAAATCAAAAATTATTTTAATTTTAGGTAAAAAAGAATTAGCTGAAGAAACTATTTTGTTTAGAGATATGGATTCAGGTGTTCAAGAGATTATTGCTCAAAAAGATTTAATTGGACGTTTAGAAAAAGGTTTAAATCAGTAAATATTAAATAGGTTTAGATATATTTAAATAAAAACAAAATTTATGTTTAAAACCAATAAACCTAATAAACCTGCTTTTACTCTAGTAGAACTACTAGTAGTAATAGCTATTATTGGTATCATATCTACCTTAGCGGTAGTCTCTCTAACTAATGCTAGAAAAAGTGCCAGGGACGCTAAAAGAATGGCTGATGTTAAACAAATTCAAACTGCTCTAGAACTATATTATCAAGATAACGGTGAGTATCCCTCTACTATTACTAATAGTATTGCCACCTCTGGTAATATCTATATGCAATCTTTTCCCACAGCTCCAACTCCCGCTGATGGTGATTGTACTGATACTGATAATACCTATACTTATACCTCTTCTAATGGTTCAAGCTATACCATAGAATTTTGTATTGGTTCAAATGTTGCAGAATTGAGCAAGGGATTAAAAGTAGCTATTCCTGGTGGAATAACCAACCCTACTCCTTGGACCTGTGGAGTTGATAATTTAGTAGATTCTCGAGATTCAAATACTTATACCACGGTTCAAATTGGAACTCAATGTTGGATGAAAAAAAACTTAGCCTATTTACCAGAGGTTAATAGTAATACTGAATTTGAAGCTAAAGGAGCCAGCTCTTCCCCTGCTTATGGTGTTCCTGAATATGATGGTAGTGATGTTGCTACTGCTAAAGCTCAAACTAATTATACTACTTATGGAGCGTTATATAACTTTTTTGCTGTTGATCAGGTAAGTATTTGTCCGACAGGCTGGCATGTTCCAAGTGATGCTGAGTGGACAACTTTAACTAATTATCTTTCTGCTAATTCTGAGTATTGGTGCGGAGCTAATTCTGCTCAAATAAACAAATCTTTAGCTAATACTTCTGGTTGGATATCAAGTGCAACCGTTTGTCAAACTGGAAATGATCAAGGATCTAATAATACTACTGGATTTAGTGCTTTACCGGCCGGTAATCGAGATAGCTCTGGCCCTTTTTATCAAATTGGTTATCGTGCTTTCTTTTGGTCGTCTTCAGTTAATTATGATGCCTATATCTGGTACCGTTCTTTTTACTATAATAGTGCTGAAGTTTATGTCGACGCTCGCATTTGGACTAATGGTTTTTCGGTTCGTTGCCTAAAGGATTTATAAGAACAAATATTACTTAAAGATATAAATTAATACAAATACTTGAAAAATATAAAGTAGTATGATACAATTATTTTACTAAATAATTAAGTTAGCTATATTTTAGCTACAAATAGAAGGGAAGGTGTTTTTATGGCCGATTTAAAAAGAAAAAAAGGTGAAAGTTTTGAATCTTTTTTAAGACGTTTCAAAAACAGTTTAAAAAACAATAAAAGACTAGAATCTTTTAAAAAAAACAGAACTTATTCTAAACAAAAAACTAAGGTTCAATTAAAAAAATCAGCTTTAGCTAGACTTGAATTAGGAAAAAAGTTCGAACAATTAAGAAAGACCGGAAAATTAAATGAGAATAAATAAAATTATTATTTATTAGTTTATATAAAAAAGAAATGTTTATTAGAACATTTCTTTTTTTGTTTTAGTTTTTTTATTTTTTATTTTTTTATTGTTTTTAATTTTTTATTTAATTTTTATCTGACTTAGAAAAGATTTTTCTAATTTTATCAAGAGTTTTATTTTGTGAGTATTGTTTAATACGTTCTTTAGCTCTTTTTGTTTTGACAAATTTAAGCCAATCACTATTAGGACTTTTACGATTTTTTTCTATAATTATTTCTACTAAATCTCCATTTTTTAATTCATGGCTTAAGTCAACAATTTTTTCATTAACTAAAGCTTGAGTAGCTTTATTACCAATATCAGTATGAATAGCATAAGCAAAATCAATCGGAGTTGATTTGCCTGGTAATTCAATTACATCTCCTTTAGGTGAAAAAACAAAAATTCTATCTTGAAACAGAGAAGAAGCTTTAATTTCTTTAACAAAGTCAGCGGTTTTTTGGTTTTCTTTTTGTATTTCTAATATTTCTTTGACCCAGCTTGGTTTAGTATGGGAATCTGGACTATTTTTATAACTCCAATGAGATTGTGGTCCAAAAACTGAATCTTCATGCATTTCTTCAGTTTTAATTTGAAATTCTGTGGCTTTATTATCAACTCCAATAACAGTAGTATGTAAACTTCGATAACCATTAGGTTTAGGAACAGAGATATAATCTTTAAAACGATTGAGTAATGGTTTCCAAATAGTATGAATTATTCCTAAAACTTTATAGCAATCTTCAATATTTTTTACGACAACTCGTAGAGCAAATACATCATAAATTTCATCAAATTTTCTATCCTTACGTTGCATTTTTTGCCAGATACTATATAGATGTTTAAATCGAGCAGTAATTTCGTAGTCAATATTAGTTTTTTTTAATTCTTCTTCTAAAATATTTTTTGTTCGTTGAAAAAATTGATTACGTTCTGATTTTTTTTCAATATCATATTTATATTCGATGTCATGATATTCTTTAGGATATAGATATTTAAAACAAATATCTTCCATTTGCCATTTAAGTCGCCAGATACCTAAAAGACCAGCAATAGGAGCATATATTTCTAAAGTTTCTCGAGCAATTCTTTGTTGTTTATTTTCTGGTAAAACACTTAGGGTTTTTAAATTATGTAAACGATCACAAAATTTTATATATATAATTCTTATATCATCCGATATAGCTAAAAACATTTTTTTTAAATTTTCTCGATATCTTTCAATGCCACGATATTTAATTTTTCCTAATTTAGTAATACCATCAACTAAAGTAGCTACTTCTTCACCAAAATTATTTTTTATATCATCAATGGTATAATTAGTATCTTCCGGAACATCATGTAAAATTCCGGCAATAATAGTACTTAAATCAGCTCGAATTTGAACCAAATCAAAAGCAGTATGAAGGGGGTGTTCAATATATGGTTCGCCACTTTTTCTGGTTTGACCTTTATGGGCTTCAGCGGCGAATTTATAGGCCTTTATTATTGCTTCTGTATCAATTTCGGGGTTGATTTCTTGGGCCTTTTTTATTAGACGCTCAATGGTCATAAAAGGTTTAATTATTTTTTTTTATATGATATAATAATAGTATAAAATTAATAAATTAGCAATTTTTATAAAATAATTTATAAATTATTATGTTAAAAAATAAAAAAGTATTTTTGTTGTTTTTTTTGGTAACTACCATCTTTTTTTCTTTTTTAGTGCCAAATGTTTTAGCTTCGGACACTGATGTTTTAGGTACTCAAATTGTAGAAAATGATATTATTTTAGAATCAACTAGTCCGCAAAAAATTGTAGTTAAAATTATAAACATCGCTTTAGGATTATTAGGAATTATTGCTGTCTGTATAGTTATTTTTGCTGGTTTTAAATGGATGACAGCTGGTGGTAATGAAGATAAGGTGGATGAAGCTAAAAAACTTTTAAAGAATGGTGTTATTGGTTTGGCTATTATTTTAGCTTCTTGGGGAATTGTTACTTTTATATTTAGAAGTTTAACTGATAACAAAAATTCTAATGGAGAATTAAATGAACAAACTATTTTAGCTCGAACTGGTTTAGGAGCTATTGGCAATTGTAGTATTGAAAGTGTTTATCCGGAAGCTAATCAAAAAGATGTAGCCAGAAATACAGCTATTATGATTACCTTTAAAGAAGCAATTGCTACATCTTCACTTACTGATTCTTCAGTCATTATTTGTAATCAAAATGATTTTAATTTTGAGAATAATACTTGTTCCTCGACTGTTAGTTTTAATCCGACTTTTACCGGGGCTGATACTATCGCTGTTATTAATCCAACAAATTATTTAGGAAATGAAGATAATTCTTCTAATTATGTAGTTTATTTATCTGATAGTATAAAAAAAGCTAATGGTAAGGATAGTATTTTTTCTTCTTGTTCCTATAGTTTCTTTTTATGGGGCTTTGAAGTTAGTAATAAGTTAGATTTAACTCCACCGACTGTAAAAAGTGTTTTTCCTTCGGTTGATAACTCAGCTGATACTATTACTTTAACTAGTGATTTAGTAACAGCTACGGGATTAATAAAAATACTGAGCGCTCCTAATTATTTTGAACCAGCTGAAATAGTATCAGTTATTAAAACTACTGGTAACAATGACGCTACCGCTAGTATTAATTCTTATTACAATAAAGAATATACTGATTTTAAAGTTATTATCGGAGCTGATAATAAAGCCCAACTTATCGGAGGAACTAATAATACTTCTTTAGGTGTTTTTGATATTGATGATAATCAAGTTGATTTTACTAATTATTTTGTTTTAAATTTATCTTCTTATGAAGCGGGAAATTCTTGGACAGTAAAAGTTAAAACTAGAAAATTGGCCGATACTTTAACTATTGGTAATTATGTTTATACTTTTGTTTCCGGTGAAACTACTAGTGGCTATAATATTGCTGTTAGATCGCCGTTTGATTCTAATAGTTTAGCTAGTAGTATTAAGACAGCTATCGAGTTAAGTAATAATCCAGATATTATTATTGATAATAGTAATAATGAAAATTCAACTGTAGCTTTAAAGGCTAAGGTTAGTGGAACTAGTGGTAATAATATTGAGTTATCATCAACTAATTCTGGAGCTATTAGTATTACTCCATTTTCCGGTGGTCGAGATAAAACCGAAATTACAAATATTAATGATTTAGAAGATCAACCTATGAATAGTATTATTCAAATAAATTTTTCAGAAGTTATTAATCCAGTAACAGTGGTAGGTGATAGTGATGAAGTAAAAAATATTATTAGAGTTGTAAATAATTCCGACAATTCTACTACAACTGGGGCTACTTGTAATGAAGATAAAGATTGCTTGTCATATAATTGTGATGGTGGTTCTTGCATTGGAGATTCAATAGCTGGAAAATTTTCTATTTCTTCTAATTATAAAGTAGTAGAATTTAAATCAAATAATAAATGTGGAGTTAATGGTTGTGGTGAAGATATTTTCTGTTTGCCAGCTAATAGTAATATAAAAGTAGAAATACAATCAGCTAGTTTAGCTACTTGTTCCAGTGATACTGATTGTAGTAGTAAACCTCCTTTTACTACTTGTTCCAATTATTGTAGTGATGGTAGTTCATATTATCCATTAGCTAATCTTAATTTAGAAAATGGTTTAGATGGAGTTGTTGATTCAGCTAATAATGCTTTAAATGGAAATGGTGATCTTTTTGTTCAAGGTCCAGTATCATTCTTTAATAAAAATAATAATGATACTAGCCAGGGAGATCATTTTAAATGGTCCTTTTGGATAAGCAATAAAATTGATGCCACTCCACCAAAAATTAAAGCCATTATTCCAGCTTTAGATGCTACTTCTTCGGTTAGTTTAATAGATGATGTCGTTATAACCTTTAATAAATTAATGATGTCCAGTACTTTAAAAACTGGTCAAGTTATTGTCGGTGATGTCACTCATCGTTTACTTAATTTAATTAGTGGACAATTAGTTGGTTATTGGATTAATTCAGACAATGAAGATGCTGAACCTTTAGATGGTTTAATTGATCAAACTACATCTCATATAAGACATGCTTTGTTTTTTGAGGGAGCTAATTATACTTCTCAAGTTGGATCAGGTGTTAAAGATATTTATCAAAATTGTTTTAAACCAAGTGGTGGTTCTAGTGGCAGTATTATTTGTGCACCGAATTCCGCTCAACCTTTTTGTTGTAATGGTATAGCTAAAAGTTCTTGTGATTAATTTATTAAAAATTTAAAATTAATTTTATTTAATTTTAAATATAGTTTTTTATAATATTATTAATTTAATTATTAAATAATTATATTTGTAAAATATAATTAACAAATTTATGACTAAAGACAAAAAAAGTAAAGAAGTTAAAGAACCTAAAAATGGGAAAAATGATGCCGCCATGCTAGCTATGCAACAAATTAAAACTAGATTTGGTGATGGCGCTATTATGAAATTTGGTGAAACTGCTAAAGTAGATGTTGATGCTGTTTCTACTGGTTGTTTATCATTAGATTTAGCTACCGGTGTTGGTGGTGTTCCTCGAGGTCGAATTATTGAAATATTTGGTCCAGAATCTTCTGGTAAAACTACTTTAGCTCAACACATTGTAGCTGAAGTTCAAAAAATTGGGGGTATTGCTGCTTTTGTTGATGCTGAACATGCTCTTGACCCATCCTATGCTGAAAAAATTGGTATTAATATTAAAGAAATGCTTATTTCTCAACCCGATACCGGAGAACAAGCTTTAGAAATAGTAGAAACTTTAGTTAGATCTAATGCGGTTGATGTTATTGTGGTTGATAGTGTGGCGGCATTAGTTCCACAAAAAGAAATTGAAGGGGATATGGGTGATCAACATATGGGTCTACAAGCTCGTTTAATGAGCCAAGCTCTTAGAAAATTAACTGGTGTTATTGCTAAGAGTAAAACGGTAGTTATATTTATTAATCAAATTAGAAACAAGATTGGAGTATTTTTTGGTAATCCGGAAACTACTAGTGGTGGTAATGCTTTAAAATTTTATTCTTCTATAAGAATTGAAGTTCGACGTAGTGCTCAAATAAAGCAAGGAGAAAAAATTATTGGCAATCGAGTTAAAGCTAAAGTAGTAAAAAATAAAGTAGCCGCTCCTTTTAAATCAGCTGAGTTTGATATTATGTATAATGAAGGAATTTCTGTAGCGGGGGATTTACTTGATATGGGAGTTGAATATGATGTAATTAAAAAATCAGGTAATTCTTTTACTTTTGGTGAAACTAAATTAGGTGTAGGACGAGAGAATGCTAAAATGACTATCAAGAATGAAACTAAATTAATGAAAGAAATTAGATCTAAAATTTTAGATGCTTATAATAAAAAAGAAACTAAATAATTTTTTATGTCTTATTTAAATATTCCGGAAAATCAATCGGAATCAATTAAAAAAATAAATAAAAAATTTAAAGAAGCTCCTTTTAATTTCATTCATGGTTTAATGGCTTTTTTAAAAGAGTATTCGGTTATTGGTTTAGCTATTGGTTTAATTATTGGTCAAGCTTCTAAAGACTTAGTTGATAAAATTGTAGCGGGTATTTTTATGCCTCTTATTCAATTGATTATATCTAAAGAAAAGTTTGCTGATATGAATTTTTCAATTAAGGGAGTTGTGTTTGATTTTGGTTCAGTCTTAAATTCTTTTTTAACTTTTTTAATAGTTATGGCTTTATTGTATTTTATTATTAAAAAAATAATAAAAAATGATGCTCTATTAGAAAAAAAATAAATTTTTAATTAAATAAATGGCTAAAATAATATTAGGTCTTGATCCCGGTATTGCTGATACTGGTTATGGAGTAATAGAAGTTTGTGGTAATAAGCTTAAATGTCTTAAATACGGTTCAATCAAAACATCTTCTAAAGATGATTTTTCCGACCGGTTGGAACAATTAGATAATTCTTTACAAAAAATAATAAGTCAATATCAGCCTGGTTTAGTTTCAATTGAAAAACTATTTTTTAACACTAACGCTAAGACAGCTTTAATAGTTGGTCAAGCTCGCGGAGTGTTGCTTTTGTGTGTTAAAAAAAATAAAGTAAAATTAATTGAATTTACCCCCTTGCAAATTAAGCAAAGTGTAACTAATTTTGGTCGAGCTGATAAAAAACAAGTTCAAACTATGGTTAAATTAATTTTAAATTTAAAAGAGATACCTCATCCCGATGATGCGGCGGATGCTTTAGCAGCAGCCATTTGTGCATCCAATTTAAAAATATAATTTATGAAAAAAATAAAAATAATTCATATTGCCGCTGAAGTTTCTCCTTTTTCTAAGACCGGTGGTTTAGGTGATGTAACTCGAAGTTTACCTAAAGCTTTATTTCGTTTAGGTCATAAAGTAGCTATTATTACACCACTATATAGTCAATTAATAGATGCAAAAAAACATCATCTTAAATTATTATATCAAGATATTAAAGTAATAATTGATTCAGCTAATACTGTAAGTATTAATATCTGGCGTGGTCAATTAATAAATGGTTTACCAGTTTATTTTATTGAAAACAAAGAATATTTTTCTAAATATCGAAAAATTTATGTTTCTGAAAAGGATAATATTAGATTTTTAGTTTTTAATGTCTCGGCTTTAAAAGTTATTAGTTTATTAGAACTTCAACCTGATATTATTCATTGTCATGATTGGCATACTGGTTTAATCCCTTATTTTATAAAAAACAAATATCGTTATACTAAGAATTTAGAAAAAACTAAAACTATTTTTACTATTCATAATTTATCTTTTCAAATGGGTAAGGCTTGGTATGAAGTTCCGCTAACTAAAAAAGATTATGGACGTAAAAAATTACCATTATTAAATGATCCGGGTTTACTTAATATTAATTTTGTTAAACGAGCAATTTTATCAGCTGATATTATCAATACTGTTAGTGAACGATATCGTGAAGAAATTATGACTAAAAAATTTGGTCAGGATTTACATCATATTTTAAAGAATCGCGAAGACAGGCTATTTGGTATTATTAATGGTATTGATTATAATGCCTATAATCCGCAAAATGATAAAGGCTTGTATAAAAATTATAGTTTTGATAATTTTTTATTAAAAAATGAAAATAAAAAATATTTACAGAAAAAAGTACATTTTACTGTCGATGAAGATATCCCGTTATTTTGTTCAACTTCTCGAGTAGCTTTTCAAAAAGGTTTTGATATTATTTTAAAAATTTTACCAGTATTATTAAAAAATGATATTCAAATTATTTTTTTAGGAGATGGTGATATTGAATATATAAAGAAAATAAAGAAATTACAAAAGAAATATCCTAAAAAAATAGCTTGGTTTCTTTTTGATAAAAATAAATATCCTAAAAATACAAAAATACCTTTTTTAAATCAAGACAAAGAAACATTATTATACGCAGCATCTGATTTTTTTATCTTACCATCTCATCATGAACCTTGTGGAATAAATCAGATGATTGCCATGCGTTATGGGGCTATCCCAATAGTTAGAGATATTGGAGGATTATATGATACTGTTTTAAATTTTAATCCGAGTACTAATAAAGGAACTGGTTTTTCTTTTAAAAATTATGATGATTTATCTTTTTTTGGAGCAATTATTAGAGCTTTAGAAAATTATAAATACAAAAAAGTTTGGTATGATTTAATTGTTCGAGCTATGAAAAAATCTAGTAGTTGGGAGATTCCAGCTCAAAAATATGTGGAATTATATAAAAAAGCCTTACGAATTAAAAATTAATAAATATGATTTGGATTAATTTTTTACATTGTTATCAACCGGCTAATTCTGATGCTTATAAAATAAAAGAAGCAGCTGATTTAAGTTATAAAAAAATTGTTGAGGCTTTAATTAAAAATCCTCAAGCTAAATTTACAATTAATATTTCTGGTTGTTTAATTTTGCGTTTAGTAGAATTAAATTATTTAGATTTATTAGATAAGATAAATAGCTTAATTAAAAAAGGGCAAGTTGAACTTACTGGTAGTTCCGCCTATCATTGGCTATTACCCTTAATTAATAAATCAGAAATTGTTTGGCAAATTAGAGAAAATGAGAGAATAATTAAAAAATATTTTCCTAAAGCTAAATTAAAAGGATTTTTTTTACCAGAAATGGCCTATAGTTTAGAAGTAGCTAAGATTATTAAAAAATTAGGTTATTCTTGGATAATAGTTGATGAAATAACAGCTAGTACTAAGAAAAAAATTGATTTGAAACAAGTTTATTTAGATAAAAATAGTAATTTGAAAGTTATATTTCGTGAACGAGAATTTTCTAATTGTTATCCGCCTGAAAAAATTATTAATTTATCAAATAAAAAAAATAATCAGGTTATTATTAGTGCAACCGATGGAGAATTATATGGTTTTAAGCATAAAGATTTTTCTCGTAAATTAGATCAAGTTTTAAAAGATGAGCAAATTAAAACAATTTTAATTTCTGATTATATTTCTTCGTTTAAAAAACTACAAGGCATTACTTTGCGTCCAAGTAATTGGGAATCGTCGGAACATGATTTAAGTGAAGACCGTCCTTATCATTTATGGTTGGACAAGGAGAATAAGATTCATTTAAATTTATGGAAATTAGCTAATTTAGCCCTAGTTTTAAGTAGTAAGTATAAATCAGATATTAATAATAATTGGTCTCGTTGGCATTTACTAAGGGGTTTGGCTAGTTGTACTTTTTGGTGGGCCAGTGAACATAATTTTAAAGATAATTTTGGACCCCTAGCTTGGAGTCCCGATGAAATTGAAAGAGGATTAAATGAAATTATAAAAGCTATTAGATCCTTAGAAAATTCTACTTCTTACGAAGAAAAAGTAAAAGCAGAAAATATTTTTAATTCTATAAAAAAATTAATATGGCTTAAACATTGGTCTAATCATTCTAATAATGAAAAAACCAAAATTAATATGAATAAAATAAATAAATTATTTGATGAAAAATATGTTTTGAATTTTTTTAAGAGAAAAGTTTTACCATTATATCCAGATTTTAAAAAAATTGAAAAAATAAAAATTATTTATCACAAGAATTATGTTTGGGAAACAACTTATCATGTGGTTTTAGAATTTAAAACTTCTTTTTCTTACCACCCTGATAATAGTCGTAAAACTAAAACTAAAGTTTTTTCATTTTTTTGTACAGCTCATTCTAGCGAACCAAGAAAAAATGTTTTTAATACTCTGAGTTATTTATGGGGTCAAGGATTTTCTCGAGGTTTTTTAACTGTTCCTAAACCTTTATTTTATTCTAAATATTTTAATGCTTCTTTTTATCGGGGTGTTAATGGTGATAGTCTTCTTACTTTTATAAAAAACAATGATAAAAGGGAAATAGAAAAAATTGTAAAAAAGACAGCTGAATGGTTAACAAAATTACATAAAACCCCTATAACGGAAATGGTTAATTTTAATAAAAAAAATAATCGTATTAAAACAGTTATTCCTGGTTATTATAAAATTATAAAAGAAGTGGAAGAAAAATATGGTAGTAAATATTCTAAAGATTTAAAAGATATTTATAATATTTTAATTGAGTTAGAAAATGATTTTTTTAATTTAACCACTAAAAGATGGTTAATTCATGGCGATGTTCATCCTGATAATATTATTAAAATTGGAGCTAAAAAAATAGCTATGATTGATTTCGCTGATATTTGTGCCTCAGATTTAGCTCGAGATTTAGGAACTTTTGTTCAACAATTAGATTATAAATTGAATCGTTATAATTATTCTAAAAACTATATTAATAAAATAAAAAAATTATTTTTAGAAACCTATTGTAAGAAAGCTAAAGTTAAATATAATGCTAGTTTAAAAGAAAGAATTAAATTATATTATTGTTGGACCGCTATTAGAACAGCCGTTTTTTGGTTATTAAGATATAATTCTCGATTGGATCGAGCTGAAGAATTAATTAATCAAGTTAAAAAAATTATAAAATAAAAATATGTTAATCGATTTACAATTACATTCTATTTATTCTGATGGTTATTTAAATCCAACTCAATTAATTAAATTAATAAAAAAACAGGGAGTTAAAGTAGCTTCGTTAACTGATCATAATACTATTTCCGGTTTGGAAGAATTTAAAAAAGTTGCTAAAAAAAATAATATTAAAGTCATTAATGGTTTAGAGTTATATGTTAAATACAAAAGAAAGAAAATAAATTTATTGTGGTATAATTTTGATGATCACAATGAAACTTTATTACAACTTTTAAAAGAAATAAGGCATCGTCGCTATTTACTTTGTCAAAATATTTTATTTAAATTAAAAAGAAGGTCTTATAAAATTAATATACCTAAAATTTTATCTGAATTTGAGTATTATATTCCGGTTAATCGTTTAGCTGATAAAGTTTTAGCGACTAAATTTAATTATAATTTAGTGGTAAAGAATATTCGTAAAAAATCTAAAGAAAAAGGTAAATTATTTTTATTACCTCGAGAAGAAGATATTTTAAATGAATTATTTTTTAATAAAAAATATGGAATTTTAAATGAGTCCTATATTAATGCTGAAAGATTATTAAAAATAAAAAAAGAAGTGGGAGGTCAAATAGTTTTTTGTCATCCAGGTAGATATAATAAATTTTCTAATAATATGACCGGTAAATTAAAAGAAATTGGTTTAATTGATGGTATTGAAGTTCTATCACCTCATCATTCTTTGGGGGCAGTTTTATATGCTCAATTTTTAAGTGAACAACTTGATTTAATAGCTACGGGTGGATCTGATTTCCATCGTTTAGAGGAAGGAAATTATTTAATGGAGAAGTCTTGGGATTGGTTTAAAATTGATAGTAAGTATTTAAGAAAAATAGATAAAATAATTAAATAATTGAATAAGTTCAGGTATGTTTATAAATAAAATAAACCCTATGTTAAAAACCGTCAAACCTAATAAACCTGCTTTTACTCTAATAGAACTCCTTGTAGTTATCGCCATTATTGGTATCATATCTACTTTAGCGGTAGTCTCTCTAACTAATGCTAGACAAAGTGCTCGGGATGCTAAAAGAATAGCTGATATTAAACAAATTCAAACTGCTCTAGAATTATATTATCAAGATAATGGTGAGTATCCCTCTTCTATTACTGATAGTATTGCTACCTCTGGTAATATCTATATGCAATCTTTTCCAATAGCTCCAACCCCAGCTGATGGTGATTGTAGTGATTCTAATAATACCTATACTTATACAGTTTCAGGAACAGAAAACTCTTCTTATTCCTTAACCTTTTGTTTAGGTAGCCAAACTAATGATTTAAGTGCTGGAATAAAAGAAGCTATACCGGGAGGTATTACTTCAGCCTCAGTTTACGAAGCTTGTTCAGCTTCAACTGTCTGTGGTCAAACCTGCTCTTATGAAGGAATAAATTATTCTACTGTTCAAATTGATAATCAATGTTGGTTCGCTAAAAATTTAAATATTGGAACAAAAATAAGCTATTCTTGTCTTACTGGTCAATTAATGGAAATGGAGTGGAGTTATGGTGGTGAAACAGGGTCATATTATAAATGTTGTACTCCCGAAGATAAAGCGACAGATACTCTGGAAGGTGATTTTTATGAATATTGTAATGTTGAATATGAATTAGTAAGTCAATCTGATAATTCTATTATAGAAAAGCATTGTTATGATGATAATGATTCTAATTGTAATATCTATGGAGGTCTATACGAATGGGATGAAGCTATGCAATACTCTACTTCACAAAAAGCTCAAGGAATTTGTCCTTCTGGTTGGCATATTCCTTCTTATAGTGAGTGGACAGCTTTAACTAATTATCTTTCAACTAGTTCTCAATATTGGTGCGGGGGTGATTATTCTCAAACAGGCAAATCTTTAGCTAATACTTCTGGCTGGACATCAACTACAACTGTTTGTTATGTTGGTAATGATCAAAGCTCTAATAATACAACTGGATTTAGTGCTTTGCCAGCTGGTTCTCGTAACCCCGATGGTTCTTTTTATGAGATTGGAGACGCTGTTTACTTTTGGTCGTCGACAATTGATGATACTAATATATTTTCCAGTTTTCTTTATTATGGTTATGCTAACGTTAATATTGGTGGTGTTAGTAATAATAATCCCGGCATATCATTATCGGTTCGTTGCCTCCAAGACTAATATAATATAATAATTTCAAAAAAACATAAAAAGATGTATAATAATAAAGTCTAAAATAATAAATAAAAGAATTAAAAATATGGTTAAAAAACGCAAGAAACATCAAATAATACCAGAAGAAGATTATGAAGTAAACGATAATCGAATAAAAATAAGTATTATTGCCCTAATAATTTTTGTTTTAGGCTTAATAAGCTTATTATCACTTTTTTCCTTATCTGGCCGTTTTGGTTCTTTTTTAGATAATATCTTATCTTTGGGATTTGGTTGGGGACGTTTTGTTTTTCCAGTTTTTCTTATAATTTTTAGTATAGCTCTATATAAAGGAAAGAAGTTTTTTTCTCAAGCAGCTAATTATGTAGGTTTAAGTTTGTCTTTTATTTTTATTGTTTCTTTATTTCATTTCTTTTTTAAACCATCACTAGCTAAAGTTAAAGCTATGGAAGGTTTGGGTGGTGGTTATTTAGGTTATTATTTATCTTTATTTTTTCAAAATATTTTTGGTTTTTGGGGTGGTTTAGTTATTATTTTAGCTATCTTAATAGTGGCCATTATTTTATTATTTAATATAACCTTATCGGATTTAGTTGGTTCTAAAAGTATTTTATATCGAGCTATTTATGCTATTATAAATTTTTTTAAAGATAATCACTCAGATGAAAAATTAGAAGAAGATTATGAACCATATGATGAAAGCCCAGTGGAAGAAGTTGATAAGAAAAAAGATCAAACTAATTTAGAATTGGATATTAATCGTGAACAAGGAATTTTATTTTCTAAAAAAAATATTGGAGATAATGTTAATGATTATAATGATAAAAAAGAAGTAGTCAAAGAAATAAATTGGAAAACTAAAAAAATAAAAATTGATCTACCTCTAGAATTATTAAATGATAAAATTGATAAAGCCACTAGTGGTGATATTAATAATAATATTTTAATTATACAAAGAACTTTAGAAAATTTTGGTATTTTGGTAGAGATGGGAGAAGTTAATGTTGGTCCAACAGTTACTCAATATACTTTTAAACCATCTGAAGGAATAAAAGTATCCCGTATTACCGCTTTAAGTAATGATTTATCATTAGCTTTAGCTGCTCATCCTATTAGAATTGAGGCTCCTATTCCCGGAAAATCATTAATTGGGATTGAAGTACCTAATCGAACTAAAGCTACGGTTGGCTTAAGAGAATCTTTAGAAAGTAAAGATTTTAAATTACGTCAAAGTAGTTTAATGGTAGCTTTAGGTAAAGATGTTTCGGGTCGAAGTATTGTTTATGATATTGCTAAAATGCCTCATTTATTAGTAGCTGGAGCTACTAATTCTGGTAAATCAGTTTGTTTAAATACTATTATTGTTAGTTTATTATATCAAAATAATCCTGATGCTTTACGTTTTATTATGGTTGATCCTAAACGAGTAGAATTTCCAGTTTATAACGGGATACCTCATTTACTTACTCCCGTTATAACTGATGTTAATAAAACAGTTAATGCTTTAAGATGGTGTTTAAATGAAATGGATCGTCGTTATGAAATTTTAAATCAAGCTGGAAAGAAAAATATTCAAACCTATAATCAATCAGCAACTAAAGATAAAATGCCTTACATTATTTTTATCATTGATGAATTAGCTGATTTAATGGTAGCCGCTTCTAAAGATATTGAAGGCAGTGTTATTCGTTTAACTCAAATGTCTCGAGCCGTTGGTATTCATTTAATTTTAGCTACTCAACGACCGAGTGTTGATGTTATCACTGGACTTATTAAAGCTAATACTCCAGCTCGAATTGCTTTTTCGGTAGCTTCGGCGATTGATTCTAAAACTATTTTAGATGCTTCGGGAGCGGAAAAATTATTAGGTCGAGGTGATATGTTATTTAGTACGGCCGAATTATCAAAACCTCGAAGAATTCAAGGAGCTTTTGTGACAGATGATGAAATTTTAAATATCGTTAATTATATCAAAGAGAAATATGGTAATACTGAATATTTAGAAGGAGTAGTAGAAAGACAAAAAATTAATGGTAGTAGTGGTATAGGTTTAGATGGAATTAAAGGAGATGAAGATGAATTAATGAATGAAGCTAAAGAAATTATTATTGCTGCGGGTAAAGCTTCAACTTCTTTATTACAACGTCGACTTCGAATTGGTTATTCTCGAGCGGCTAGTATTTTAGATATGTTAGAAGAATCAGGTATAATTGGTCCATCTAATGGTTCTAAACCACGAGAAATTTTAATATCACGAGAACAATATGAAAATAGTTTAGCGACTCCTTTGGCTTCTATGCCGGTTCATGATCGTCTTGAGAGTAAAGCTCCAAATAATTATCTATATTCTGAGGAAGAGACCCCTTTAGTTTTTGATGATACTATAAATTCAAATGAAGAAGATTCAAATAAAGAAGATAAAAAAGAAATTATTGAGGAAGAGGACGATGATTTAAATGAAGAAGAGGAAGAAGATGTTAAGGAAGTTTATGAAATTAATAATAAAGAAGAAATTGATATTAAGAAAGAAAACGAAGATAATGAAGAATATGAAAAGAACGAAGAGATTGAAGAAAATGAAGAGGAGGAAGAAGGAGAGAATAAAGAAAAAGAAGAAAGAAATAAAAAAAGTAATAGAGAAAAAAATATAAAGAGAGAAATTGATGAAGATGATTTTGCTAAATATTTTTCTAAATAATTTTATTATATGAAAATATTTTTATCTTACTTAAAAAAAATAATACCTAAGAAATTGTTTAAAAAATTACAACCACTTTATCATTATTTTTTAAGCTTTCTAGCTAATCTTTTATATGCCTGTCCTAGTAATAAATTAGTAGTGATTGGTATAACCGGGACATCTGGTAAAACTAGTTCCGTTTATTTAATGGCTAAAGCTTTAAATAATAGTGGCTATAAAACGGGTTATACTTCAACCGCTATGTTTGGTGATGGTAATAAGGAATGGTTAAATGATAAAAAAATGACTATGGTTGGTCCATTCTTTACTCAAAAAATGATAAAGAGAATGGTTAAAAATGGTTGCCTGTATGCCATTATTGAAACTACTTCTGAGGGTATTCGTCAATTTCGTCATCGTTTTATAAATTATGATATTTTAGTGTTCACTGGTTTATATCCTGAACACATTGAATCACACGGTAGTTTTGAAAATTATAAAAAAGCTAAAGGAGAATTATTTGCTCATTTAAGAAGATGCTCTATTAAATATTTAAATACAGAAAATCGAGTTGTTAAAACAGAAAATAATTTAGCTAAAATTAATTTAAATCAAATTAAAAAAACTTTTATTATTAATGGAAGTGATGAACATGCTTCATATTTTTCTTCTTTTTGGGCGGAAGAAAAGATTTTCTATTTTGATAAGTTTAAAGATGATTTAGATGTATCCGCTGTTTTTTGTGAAAACATTATAACAAGTTTAAAAGGAACATCGTTTGATTTTGTTTTTAAAAAAGATCAAACCATCTCTCGTCATCAAATTAATTTAAAAACTTGGGGTGAATTTAATGTTTTAAATTCGATGCCTTTATTAGCCTTACCAATTGTTTTAGATATTGATTTAAATAAAATTATTAAAAGTTTAGAACAAATAAAGAATATTCCCGGACGGTTAGAAGTAGTTGATGTTGGACAAAAATTTTTGACTATTGTTGATTATGCTTTTGAACCAGTTGCTATGAAAAAAGTATATGATTTAATTTATTTTTTAAAACAAGAATTATCAAAGGATGGTTATAGTGGAAAAATTATTCATGTTTTAGGTTCAGCCGGTGGTGGTCGTGATAAAAGTCGTCGAGATATTTTAGGACATATGGCTGGAGAAAAAGCTGATTTTGTTATTATCACTAACGAAGATCCTTATGATGAAAATCCTTTAAATATAATTAACCAAGTAGCAGTAGGAGCTAAGGAAGCTAATAAACAAGAAGGTTTAAATTTATTTAGAATTTTAGATAGACGTGAAGCTATAAAAAAAGCTTTACAATTAGTTAAGGAAGGGGATATATTTTTAATTACTGGTAAAGGTTGTGAACAAGCTATGTGTTTAGCTAATGGTCATAAAATTTCTTGGGATGATCGTTTAGTAGTTAAAGAAGAAATTATTAAAATGTTTAGCGCTTAATAAATTTATTTTAAAACTATGGCTCACAAGAAAAAAGCTTTTACTTTAATTGAGCTACTCGTAGTTATAGCCATTATTGGTATCTTATCAACTTTAGCGGTGGTTTCATTACAAAACGCTCGTAAAAGTGCTCGTGATGCTAAGAGAATAGCTGATGTTAAACAGATGCAAACTGCTTTGGAATTATATTTTAATGATTGGCAAGAATATCCGGTTGATGTTATTTCAGGCGAACAAATTGCTAGTGGTACCGATCATGTTTATATGGTGACTGTTCCAACTGCTCCAACCCCAGCTGATAGTGCCACCTGTAGTACTGTTAATGATTATGACTATTATCAATTTGGTAGTGGGGAAAGCTATTATTTGCAATTTTGTTTAGGTAACTCTGTCGGTACTTTAAGTGCTGGAATACAATGTGCTTTTCCGGGAGGGATAATTGCCACCACTACTTCTTGCTTCTAAATATGTTGACCTTATTTTAATTTTTTACTATAATATACATAGAACAAATATTTATTATATAAATTTATTAGTTATTGAATTTATATGTTCAATAATTTAATTATTAAAAAAATTATGAATAAAAAGAAAAAAGGTTTTACCTTAATTGAATTATTAGTAGTTATAGCCATTATTGGTATCTTATCAACTTTAGCGGTGGTTTCATTACAAAACGCTCGTAAAAGTGCTCGTGATGCTAAGAGAATAGCTGATGTTAAACAAATGCAAACTGCTTTGGAATTATACTTTAATGATTGGCAAAAATATCCAGCTACAGCTAGCGTAACAACTAGTGGTACTGGTACTATTGCTAGTGGTTCAGTTTATATGGTTACTGTTCCAAGTGCTCCAACTCCAGCTGATGGAGATTGTACCGCTACATCTAATCCTTATATATATACTGGAAGTGATGCTTCTTATATTATTAAATTCTGTCTTGGTAATAATACTGGAGATTTAGAAGCTGGAGAACAATGTGCTAGCGCTGGGGGTATTCTTACTACTGATACTTGTAGTTTTTAATTATTTTATAGATTAGTTTTTATAAAAAAATCAACTTTTAAAAGTTGATTTTTTTTATTGTGCGCCGTAAAGGATTCGAACCTTCGACCTTCTCCTTAAGAGGGAGCTGCTCTACCAGCTGAGCTAACAGCGCTTTAATTGTGGCTGAGGAGGGGCTCGGACCCTCGACCTTAGCGTTATGAGTGCTACGCTCTAACCAGCTGAGCTACCCAGCCTAAAATGAAAGTGTGCCCAGCAGGATTTGAACCCGCAACCTTCTGGTCCGAAGCCAGATGCTCTATCCAGTTGAGCTATAGGCACATACATATCAAATAAATAATTATTTATTTGATATTATAATTTAAAAAGATTATTTTAGCAAATTATTTTTTTAAAGCATCCTTTAATTTTTTTCCAGTTTTAAATTTTGTTATTTTAACAGCTGGTATTTTAATTCGTTCTGTAGGATTTTGCGGATTAACGCCACCACGAGCATAACGATTCTTCGGAGTAAAGGTTCCAAAGCTAGTAATTTTTACAGTATGACCATTTTTTAATTCATCAATAATAACATCATATAAAACTTTAATGATTTTTTCAATTTGTTTTTTACCTAAATTAATATCTTTTTTTAAGCTAATAATTTCGGCTAAATCTTTTTGATTAATTGTTTTTTTAGCGGGCATATTCTATAACTCTTAATTCTCTTATAACATTAACTTTAATTTCTCCAGGATATTTTAATTCTTGTTCTATTTTTTTAGCAATTTCTCTGGCAGTTTCATAAGCTTTTAAATCATCAATTTTATCAGGAGAAATAAATATTCTAATTTCACGACCAGCTTGAATAGCATAACTTTTTTCTACTCCTTCAAAAGAGTTAGCAATTCTTTCTAATTCTTCTAGTCGTTGAATATAGTTTTCATAAGAATCATGTCGAGCTCCAGGTCGGGCTGAAGAAATAGCATCAGCTGTTTTTACAATTATTGATAATAATGTTTTAGGGTTATCATCATGGTGAGTTTCAACTGGAGCAATAATTTCTTCGGGCATATTAAATTTCTTTAAAATATCTCGACCAATTTCAGTATGATTTCCTTGAACTTCATGATCAACGGCTTTACCAATATCATGTAATAATCCAGCTTTTTTAGCATAACTAGCATCAGCTCCTAATTCTTGAGCTAACATACCTGATAAGTGAGCTACTTCAATAGAATGCTCTAAAGCATTTTGACCATAACTTGTTCGATATTTTAAACGTCCGATAATCTGAGTAAGTTTAGGATCAAATCCAGTTACACCTAATTCATAAACAGCTTCATCTCCGGCTTTTTTAATATCATTAGATAATTCTACCTTAGCTTTAGTAACCGCATCTTCAATTTTAGTTGGATGGATACGTCCATCTTTTATTAAATATTCTAAAGCTCTCTTAGCTACATGACGTCTAATTAAAGAAAAACCAGAAATAGTAATAGCATTAGGGGTATCATCAACAATTATTTCTACTCCAGTCATTTGTTCAATTGATTTAATATTTCGTCCTTCTCGACCAATAATTCTACCTTTCATTTCATCACTTGGTAAATCAACAGTAGTAGTTGTTAAATCAGCGGTATAATTAGGAGCTAGTCTTTGAATAACAAAAGCTAACATATCCATAGCTTTTTCTTTGATAGTGTCATCAGTTTCATTTTTTAATTTACTAATTCGAGCTAATAAATCTTCACTATTTTTTTCTTCAATATTTTTTAATAGAATGTCTTTAGCTTGATCTGGAGTTAAATTAGCAATAGTTTCTAATTTTTTTATTTGTTCTTCTTTTATTTCTTTTATTTTTTCTTTAATTTCCTGAACTTCATTAACTTTATCATAAAGTTTTTGTTGCTTTTCTTCTAAAACTAATAATTTTTGAGAGAAATTATTTTCTCGTTCTTCTAAACGATGTTGAAAATTATTTATTTCTTGACGACGAGTAGCTTCTTCTTTTTTAGCTTCTTCAATTATCTTAATAGCTTTTTCTTGAGCATCTAATTCATATTTTTTTTGTTTAGCCCTAGCTTCATTAATAATTTTTTCAGCTTTATTTTCCGCTCCTTTGATTTTTACTAGAGTTATTTTTTTATAGTACCAAAAACCACCAAAAAATCCAGCTATGGCAATTAGCACATAGATAATATATTCCATAATTTTTATTCTGTTTTAGGAGTAAATTAAACCGATAGTATTAAACAATAAAAAAAGAACAATTAGAAATTTCTTTCTTTGTGTTTAAATATGAGTATTTGAAGTTTTTATTTGAATCAGTCATTGTTAAACTTTCCTAAAAGCAGGCTTTAATTTTAAATAATAGAAGATTGAGGACTTATTCTGTTTCCAACAATCCTGTCTTTAGCTTATCACAAGAATTTGCCTTTGTAAAGTCTAAAAAATA
>DAONEH010000009.1:0-7455 GCA_035402985.1 bacterium
AAATAAATAAAATTGTTATAGCTGACAATTAAAAAAATATGAGAGGTAAACAAGCTCCCAAAAGAGAAGTACAAAGTGATTTAAAATATGGTGATAAAAATATTGCCAAGTTTATAAATTACGTAATGATTGACGGTAAAAGATCCGTAGCTCAAGGTATCGTTTATGATGCTTTTGATATTATCAGAAAAGAAACTAAACATGATCCTCGCCACATTTTTAATAAAGCTTTAAAGAAAGTTTCTCCATTATTGGAAGTTAGAGGTAAAAGAGTTGGTGGGGCTAATTATCAAGTTCCTTTTCAAGTTAGAGGAGAACGTCGTTTTTATTTAGGTTGTCATTGGATTATTGATTCCGCTAAAGCTCGTAAAGGAAAATCAATGGCGGAGAAATTAGCGGTTGAAATCTTAGACGCATCTAACGGTGAAGGTAATGCTGTTAGAAAGCGAGAAACTGTTCATAAAATGGCCGAAGCTAATAAG
Organism: bacterium; assembly: GCA_035402985.1. GTDB lineage: Bacteria > Patescibacteriota > Patescibacteriia > Patescibacteriales > UBA12465. The sequence goes on from DAONEH010000009.1 coordinate 483, forward strand.
GCTTTTGCTCATTTTTCAAGATAATAATTAATTTTAATTAACATATATGTCGCAAGATTATAGTTTAGATAAATTTAGAAATATTGGTATTATGGCTCATATTGATGCCGGTAAAACTACTTTTACCGAGCGGGTTTTATTCTATACCGGTAAAAAATATAAAATTGGTGAAACTCATGATGGGGCCGCCGATATGGATTGGATGGAACAAGAAAAAGAGAGAGGTATAACAATTACTTCAGCCGCCACTACTTGTTTTTGGAAAGATAATAAAATTAACATTATTGATACTCCCGGCCACGTTGATTTTACTGTAGAAGTAGAGAGATCACTTCGAGTTTTAGATGGAGCTATTGCTGTTTTTGACGCTTCTCAAGGAGTAGAACCTCAATCGGAAACTGTTTGGCGTCAAGCTGATAAATATAATGTTCCTCGGCTTTGTTTTGTTAATAAAATGGACAAAACCGGAGCTGATTTCTATATGAGTTTAGAATCTATCAAAAAAAGATTAAATTCTAAAGCTGTTGCTTACCAACTTCCAATTGGAACTGAAGATACTTTTTCCGGAATAATTGATTTATTAACTCGGAAAGCCTATAAATTTGAAGGTAATTTTGGTGAACAAATAACTGAAATCCCGATTCCTCAAGATATGACTGAAAAAGTAGAAAAATATCGCAGTGTTTTAGTTGAAAAAACAGTAGAATTTGATGATGTTTTAACCGAGAAATATTTAAACGGTGAAGAAATAAACGTAGATGATTTAAAAAAAGCTTTAAGAAAAGGAGTTATTGTTAATGGTATTTATCCGGTTTTATGTGGTACCGCTTTACAAAATACCGGGATTCAGCCGGTCTTGGATGCTGTTTGCGATTATTTGCCATCACCACTTGATGTACCTGAGCTTGAAGGCACAGAGGTAAAAGATGAAAGTGTAAAGGTGATTATAAAAGCGGATGAAAAAGAACCTTTTGTCGGTTTAGCTTTTAAAATCGCTACCGATCCTTTTATTGGAAAATTATGTTTTGTTCGTGTCTATAGTGGAGTATTAAGTTCGGGTTCATATATTGTTAATTCATCAACCGGTAATAAAGAACGAGTCGGTCGTTTGGTTCGAATGCACGCTAATCATCGAGAAGAAATTAAAGAAATTGGAACCGGTGATATTGCCGCCGTTATTGGTTTAAAAGACACCACTACTGGTAATACTTTATGTGATGAAAAAAGACCGGTATTATTAGAATCTATTATTTTTCCGGAACCGGTTATTAAAATTGCGGTTGAACCTAAAACCAAAGCTGATCAAGAAAAAATGGGTATCGCTTTAAATCGTTTAGCCGAAGAAGATCCGACTTTTAGAGTGGAAACTGATGAAGAAAGTGGACAGGTTTTAATTTCCGGTATGGGAGAATTACATTTAGATATTTTAGTTGATCGTATGAGACGAGAATTTGGTGTAGAAGCTAATGTTGGTAATCCTCAAGTTTCTTATCGCGAAACTATCAAACAAAAAGCTGAAGCTGAATACAAATACGCTAAACAATCCGGTGGTCGTGGTCAATATGGACATTGTTATCTTCGAGTTGAACCGCAAGAACTGGGTAAAGGTTATGAATTCGCTGATGAAGTAAAAGGTGGAGCTATTCCTCGAGAATATATTCCAGCTATTGAAAAAGGGGTTAAAGAAGCTATGCAAAGTGGAGTATTAGCTGGTTATCCAATGGTTGATGTTAAAACTACTGTTTATGATGGTTCTTATCATGAAGTTGATTCCTCGGAAATTGCTTTTAAAATGGCCGCTATTTTTGCCTTTAAAGATGCTTGTCAAAAAGGAAATCCAGTTCTATTAGAACCGGTTATGAAAGTAGAAGTAACCACTCCGGAAGAATATATGGGTAATATTATTGGTGATTTAAATGCTAAACGAGGACAGATTGAAGAAATGACCGAAAGAGGAAACGCTAAAGTGGTTTTAGCCAAAGTTCCATTAGCTGAAATGTTCGGTTATGCTACTTCACTTCGATCTATGAGTCAAGGACGAGCCAATTATGTTATGGAATTTGCTCATTATAATGAAGTACCAAGAAATATTTTAGAACAGATAAAAGAAAAGAACGGAAAGTAAATTAAATTATTTGTATTATATAGATAAAAATGGACCGATCAAGGCCCATTTTTATTTTTACTAAAAATATTTTTTATGATATAATTAAAATATTAATATCTAATATTTTTTTTGTTTTATGAAAATATCTTTTTTAAAAAACAAAGCTTTTACTTTAGTGGAGTTATTAGTAACCATTTCTATTATCGCTTTAATTACTACGGCAATCACCGTTTCGGTTTATACTTCAAGAGAGAAAGGGCGGGATGTTAAAAGAATAAATGATATTACTCAATTACAAGTAGCTCTAGAAAATTACAAAAAAATAGAAGGTGTTTATCCTGATAGTTTAACGGCCGGAGAGCAATTAATTGGTTCTAGCAGCGGAATTGTTTTTTTAGATAAAATACCGGATGATTCTTTTTCTAGTTCTGAATGTTCAGAGGGTGGTTACAGTTATTATTATGATGTTGATACCGGAAAATATAATATTCAATTTTGTTTAGAAAATAATGTTGATAATTATTCTTCTGGTTTAAAATGTGCTTTAGCCGATGGAATATTAGATGATTCCTGTGATCGGTTTCGTTTATTTGCCATAGCTTATACTGCTGGTTCTAATGGAAGCGTAACTATTGAAAATGGTTTAGTTACTGCTATTGCTGATAGTGGCTATAAGTTTGTTAAATGGAGTGATAATAGTACCGATAATCCTAGAAGTGATTTAACCGCTTCTACTAGTTTAAGTATTACAGCTGAATTTGCTTCTGCTATTACATTATTATTTCATGTTCCAGGTAATAATAGTCTTGTTGATGTTGTTTCGGGATTAGTAGCCAAACCAACAAACGCTACATCAACATATTGGAGTAATCCATTATATGTACTTGATCCAACTGATTCTTCTAAATATGTATTAAAGAAAAAAGTAGGATCTTATTATGTTCCTGTGATGCTCGGATTACCAGCCTTAGAAACATCCACTGGTGTTTATCCAAGATTTTTATTTGCGGCTAATTCAGTAACTTCCACAGAAAGTAATACTTATAAATTTTTAGATAAAAATAATAATAAGTCGCATCGTTTAGAATTTGATATTTATGTTATTAATAATACAAATACTCGACCTTTTTATACTATGGCTGGTTTGTATAATGTTGATAATCAAACCATTTGGAATGCTAATTCGCAAAAGAACGGTTATGAAATAGGTATATATGGTTCAAAAATTACAGTTGCTTGGCGTAACAATGTATCAACAACATCATATATTCAGTATGCTACAGTTTCAGCTGTTGCTAATAAATGGGTTAGATTTACGGTAGATATTAGCGAAGTTGATAGTACTCATTATAATGTAACGTCAAAGTATTTAATATTAAGTACTGGAGTGGAGGTTCAAATGACTTCACAAACATTAATAAAACCTGGTCTTAATAATCGAGGAGGTGTTTATTTCTTTTGTGATAGTTATGGGTATGGAAAATGGGCTGTAAACGACTATGATTATATTAGAGATATAAAAATTTATGAATTGGAATAAAAAATCAAGTTTACAAAATATATAGACTTCTAGTTAATTATTTATGAAAAAAGTATTTTATCAAAAACAATCAGCCTTTACTCTAATTGAATTATTGATAACTATTTTTGTAATTGGAATAATAATTTCTTTATCAACTATTTATTTTTCTCAAGTTAAAAAAAATAATCGTGATTACAAAAGACTTAGTGATATATCAGAAATTCAAGTAGCTTTAGAAAATTATAAATTTTTTGAAGGTCGTTATCCGGAAAGTATTAGTTCTTCAACTTCGCTTATTGGATCAACTACCGGTATAACTTTTTTAGAAAAAATTCCAGTTAGTCCGGAATATGGTAATGATGATTGTTTAATTACTTCATATAATTATTCTTATGATGAGGATAATAAAATATACGGTTTAAATTTTTGTTTAGAAGGGAAAATAGAAAATTATACTTCCGGGATAAAATGTTCTTACCCAGGAGGAATAAAAGATGGATCTTGTCAGGCCTTAGCTTTTTCTGGTAGTTTGGCTAATGGAGAAGTGGGAGTAGCTTATGGCCCTTATACTTTTACAACCAGTGGCGGTTTAGCACCATATTCATTTTCAGTATCTAGTGGTACTTTACCAACCGGGTTGAGTTTGAATTCTTCTGGTGTTTTAAGTGGGACTCCAACTGCAGCAGGAAATTATACATTTAATATTCAAGTTACTGATAGTATTTCTAATGTTTTTTTTAAGGATTTTGATGTATTAATAACTTGGGATTGTGGAGATTTTTTAGTTGATGTTCGAGATGGTAAATCTTATGCTACTAAGCAATATGGTTCTCAATGTTGGATGATTCAAGGTTTAAATATTGGAACTATGAAAAATGTGACTAATGATCAATTAAATAATTCTGAAATTGAGAAATTTTGTTTTAATAATAATGAATCTTATTGTTCTAGTGATGGAGGTGGTCTATATCAATGGAAAGAAGCCATGAATTATGATACCAGCAATTCCCAAGGTATTTGTCCTGATGGTTGGCATATTCCTTTAACTAGTGAATTTAATACTTTTCTTAGTTATGTAAGTTCTAATTATTCTGGTGATTTCCATAATGGCAAAGCTTTAGCTGGTAATTCTGGTTGGAATTATTATCATATATCTTATGCTCCAGGATATAATCAAACAACTAATAATAGTAGTATGTTCAATCTTTATCCTGCTGGTCAAAGAAGCTATACTGCTTTTGATAATAGGGGTGCGATGTCTTTTCTTTGGTCTTCGTCAATTGGTGATGGTAAGGGATGCTATTTAATTCTTGGTAGTTCTTCTCAGGACGGAAAAATGAAAACAGCTTTAAATAATTCTTCCATTGATTATTGGGCCTTTTTAGTTCGTTGTATTAAAAATCCATAAAAATTTATTAATTATAATAAATATTAAGTTTATAAAAATAAAGTTTTTTATTATTTATAAAAAAAATATTTTATAAAAAAATTCAGCAAATATTAAGTTTTTAATTTTAATACTTATTATAATAAATTATTAAGAATATATCCTCTTGCTTTTTAATTTCATTATGCTATAATCTCAGGTAAATTAAATTTAGAATTAATTGTCTTTTTATGTCCAAGCAATTAAAGCAAGTAATAAATTTAGCCAAAAAAACAGGGGATCGAATTATTGTTTTTGATAACAGTGAACCGGACGATTCTTTTGTGGTTATGCCATTTAAGCAATACGAAAATTTAATTGGTTTATCGTCTGAGTCCTTGACAGAAAAAAAAATAATTGATAAAATTGAAAGTACTGAAAATAATGAGAATGTAAATGCTAATAATTCTTTGAGTAATTCCAAAAATAATTGGAAGATTCCTCAAGAAATAAAGGAAAAATCAGAAGAATAGTGGAAAAAGTTTGGTATATTATTTATATATTAAATATAATAAAATAGTTAATTTTTTAACTATTTTTAGTTGTTTAAATAAATTTATAATTAATTTTAAACGGCTGGTTGCCTTTTAGGCAAATAACCCTCATTTGAGGGGTCGTAAGTTTAAAAACATGGCAGAAAAATACGAACGAACAAAACTCCATGTTAACGTCGGTACTATTGGCCACGTTGATCATGGAAAAACAACTTTGACTGCTGCAATCTTAGCTGTAGCCAATGCAAAAGGATTAAAGGCCACTAAAAAGGGCGTTAATGACATTGATAATGCTCCTGAAGAAAAGCAACGAGGTATTACTATCGCTACTTCTCATCAAGAGTATGAAACTGAAGCTCGTCATTATGCTCACGTTGATTGTCCCGGACACGCTGATTATGTAAAAAACATGATTACCGGTGCCGCTCAAATGGATGGTTCTATTTTGGTAGTTAGTGCTACTGATGGACCTATGCCTCAAACTCGAGAACATATTGTTTTAGCCAAACAAGTTGGTGTTCCTTATATTATCGTATTTTTAAATAAATGCGATATGGTTGAGGATAAAGAATTAATTGATTTAGTTGAAGAAGAAATTCGTGATTTACTTAAGAAATATGAATTCCCTGGAGATACTACTCCAATTATTCGTGGTAGTGCTTTAAAAGCATTAGAAAACCCAACAGGTCCTGATGCTGAACCAATTATGGAATTATTAAAGACTTTAGATTCATATATTCCAACTCCAGAACGTGATTTAGATAAACCATTTTTAATGCCAATTGAAGATATCTTTTCAATTGAAGGTCGTGGTACTGTTGTAACTGGAAGAATTGAAAGAGGTATTGTTAAAATTGGTGATGAAGTTGAAATTGTTGGTTTAATGGATACTAAAAAAACTACTATTACTGGAGTTGAAATGTTTAATAAATCATTAGATCAAGGTCAAGCTGGAGATAATGCTGGATTATTACTTCGTGGAACTAAAAAAGATGAAGTTGAAAGAGGACAAGTTTTAGCTAAACCAGGTAGTATTACTCCTCATTCTGAATTTGAAGCTCAAGTCTTTATTCTAAGTAAAGAAGAAGGTGGACGACATAAACCTTTCTTTAAAGGCTATAAACCTCAATTTTATGTAAGAACTACTGATGTTACTGGTGAAATTGAATTACCAGCTGGAGTTGAAATGGTTATGCCTGGAGATACTGTTAATTTAAAGATTAAATTAATTGCTCCAGTAGCTTTAGAAGAAAAAGGAAAATTTGCTATTCGTGAAGGTGGTCGAACTGTTGGTGCTGGTGTTGTTTCTAAGATTATAAAATAGATATTTAGGCCCGTTCTGGTTTAAGGACGGGCTTATAATGTTTATTTAACAAAATTTATCTTATCTTTTTTGTCAATCAGAAAAAAAGGAAGATCTTTAT
>DAONEH010000009.1:7555-29772 GCA_035402985.1 bacterium
TTAACAAAATTTATCTTATCTTTTTTGTCAATCAGAAAAAAAGGAAGATCTTTATCATTTATTTATGGCTGAAAACAAAAACAAATCCGTTAAGATTAATGGCGGAGATTTTAAAACAAAAATTAGAATAAAGATTAAAGCGTTTGATCACAAAATTATTGATCAAGCTGCTAAGACTATCATGGAAACTGCTCGAAGAACTGATGCTCAGATTTTAGGACCAGTACCATTACCAATTGAAAAGAAGAAGTATACTGTTAATCGTTCTACTTTTGTTCATAAAAATGCTCGGGATCAATACGAAATTAGAACCCACAAACGATTAATTGATATTTATGAACCATCTGCTAAAACCATTGAAGATTTAACTAGTTTAAATTTACCAGCTGGGGTTGACTTAGAGATAAAAATGGATTAGAATAAAAAAGTATTTTTAAAAACATAAAATATTTAACTGATTTTTTAGAAACTCTTATATAAGAAAGTTCTTTAATTGAGGTTATTTATTGCCGGAGGCAAAATTCAACAAAATAACATTTTAATTTAATAAATTTATAAAGTATTTATTTATTTGTTTTAGGTGTTTTTTTAGCTGGTTTTGCTTGAACCAGTTTTTTGTTTTTTTATTAAATTATAAATATTTAGAATATGAAATTTATATTAGGAAAAAAAGTTAATATGACCCAAATTTGGGATAATGATAAAGTTATAGCTGTAACTAAAGTATCGGCTGGTCCTTGTTTTATAACTCAAATTAAAGATGTTAGTACTGATTCCTATCAAGCAGTTCAATTAGCTTATGGAGAAAAGAAAGTTAAGAATATTTCTAAACCAGTTCGAGGTCATTTAAAAAAAGCTGGAATTACTCAGGAAAATTCTCGTCATATTAAAGAATTTAGAATTAATGAATTAAAACCAGAAATGAAAGTTGGTGGTTTAATTGATGTTTCTACTTTTAAAAAAGGGGATATAATTGATGTTACCGGTGTTTCTAAGGGTAAGGGTTTTCAAGGATCAGTTAAACGTCATGGTTTTAGTGGTCATAAAAGTACTCATGGTAATAAAGATCAAGAAAGAACTTCCGGTTCAGTTGGAGCCAAAGGTCCAGCTCGTATTTTTAAGGGAACTAGAATGCCAGGACGAATGGGTGGTGACCAAGTTACTGTTAAAAATTTAGAGATAATAGATATTGATTTAGAAAATAATGTTTTGTTTATAAAAGGAGCTATTCCTGGATGTGAAAGTGGATTAGTAATAATAAAAGGGGAAGGTGATTTAATTATAAAAGATAAATCAAATAAAGTTGAAGAAATAAAAGAAGAGGTAGTTAATGAAGAAGCACAACCAGAAACTGAAGTTATAGATGAAGTTGAGGAAAAAATTGAAGAAGTAAAAGAGAAAGAAGAAGAAAAAGTTGAAGAAGTAGTAACAGAAGACAAGACTGAAGAAACAGTTAATTAATTTATTATTTATATTATTAAAATATATGCCGGTTAAAACAAATATATATAATCAAAATGGAGATATTGTCAGTGAATTGAAATTAGCTGATGATGTTTTTGCTGTTAAAGTAAATACTGATTTAGTTCATCAAGCTATGGTTTGCCAGACTTCTAATGATCGACAAGTTTTAGCTCATACTAAAACTAAAGCTGAAGTTCGTGGTGGAGGTAAAAAACCTTGGAAACAAAAAGGAACTGGACGAGCTCGAGCTGGATCAAGTCGTTCTCCTATTTGGATTGGTGGTGGTGTTACTTTTGGTCCTCGAAAAGATCGTAATTTTAGTAAAAGAATTAATAAAAAAATGAGACAAAAAGCTTTAACCATGGTATTATCTGATCGTTTAAGTCAAAATAATATGGTGGTAGTTGATAAAGTTGAAATGGCTGATTTTAAAACTAAAGTTTTTAATAATTTTATTAAAAAAATTGAAGTAATTTTTCCAGTTGATAAAGATAAAAAAATGAAACGTAGTATTTTATTTGTTAATGATAATAAAGATGAAAAAGTATTAAAATCTTCTAGAAATTTAGTTGGTTTTAATATTATTAATTTAGAAAATTTAAATATTGTTGATTTATTAAAATATCGAAATCTTGTTATCACAGAATCAGCTGTTAAAACTATTAATGAACGTTATACAAAATAAAAATTAATTAATATAATTATATGGGAATATTTAATGATACAAGTGATAATAAAAAAGATAAGAAAAAACCTGTAAAGAAAACAGTAAAAGAAACTAAAGTTGAACCGGTGGCTGAAGATAGTATGAAAGATCTTTATAACTCAGAAGGAAAGGCTAAAGCTAAAAGTGGTAAAAAAATTTCTGGACAAGCTTATCGAGTTTTAATAAAACCAATGATAACTGAAAAGGCTACTAATTTAAGTGCTGTTAATCAATATATTTTTATGGTAGCCAATGATGCTAATAAAATTGAAGTAGCTAAAGCTATTAATGAAGTTTATGGAGTTAAACCAGTAAGTGTTAATATTGTTTCGGTTAAAGGAAAGAAAGTTAGTCGTGGTAGAATTACTGGAAAAAGAAAAGATTTTAAAAAAGCAATAATAACCTTAAAGAAAGGTGAAACTATTTCTATTTACGAAGGTGTTTAAAATAAAATTTATTAATTAATTAAATATGGCAATAAAAAAATTAAAACCAAATACTCCTAAAAGACGTCATGCTACCTATGATGATTTTTCCGATTTAACAAAAAATGTTAAAGCTGAAAAAAAATTGACTATTATTAAACCAAAAAGAAGTGGTCGAAATAATCAAGGAAAAATAACTGTTCGACATCGTGGTGGTGGTACTCGAAGATATTTACGATTAGTTGATTTTAAAAGAGATAAATTTGATATTCCAGCTACAGTTAAAACTATTGAATATGATCCTAATCGTGGTGCTCGTATTGCTTTAATTGTTTATCGTGATGGTGAAAAAAGATATATTATTGCTCCGATTGATTTAAAAGTTGGTGATCAAATTGTTAGTTCTAGAGAATTAGTAGAAATAAAAAATGGTAATGCTATGCCTTTGAAGTTTATACCGGCCGGTGTTCCTGTCTATAATGTTGAAATGGAAATAGGTAAGGGAGCTAAAATAGCTCGAGGAGCTGGAAATTCTGTTCATGTTATGGGTATTGAAGGTAAATATTGCCAAGTTAAAATGCCATCAGGTGAAATTAGATTAATAAAAAAAGAATGTCTATGTACTGTTGGTCAAGTTAGTAATCCAGATAAAATGCATATTAAAATTGGTTCAGCTGGTCGTAAAAGACATTTAGGTATTCGTCCAACAGTTCGTGGTACTGCTATGAATCCAGTTGATCATCCTCATGGTGGAGGAGAAGGTAATCAACCTATTGGTTTAAAACGACCTAAGACTAAATGGGGTAAACCAGCTTTAGGTATTAAGACTAGAAAAAAACGTCGTTCTAATAAGTTGATTGTAAAAAGACGTATTAATAAAAAGAGAAAATAATTAAAATAAAAAAATATGTCAAGAAGTTTAAAAAAGGGTCCATATATTAATTCTAGAATACTAAAGAAAATAAAGGCAATGACCCCAGGAGACAAAACAATTATAAAAGTTTGGGATAGAGCTTGTTCTATTACTCCGGAAATGGTTGGTTTTACTATTGGAGTTCATAATGGTAAAAATCATGTCCCAGTTTATATAGTAGAAAATATGGTTGGACATAAATTAGGTGAATTTTCTATTACTAAAAAATTTATTGGTCATGGTGGAAAAATGGCTAAGACTCAAGCTAAAGGTAAATAAAATTAAAATATAATTTAAATAAAAATATGGAAGTTAAAGCTAGTTTAAAACATTTAAAAATTGCTCCAAGAAAAACCAGATTAGTGGCTGGTTTGGTTCGCAATATGGAAGTAAATAAAGCTGTTAATCAATTAAAATTTTTAAATAAAAAATCAGCTCAACCAGTATTAAAATTAATTAATTCGGCTATTTTTAGTGCTGTTAATAATTATGATTTGGATAAAAATAATTTAATGATAAAAGAAATTAGAGTAGAAGATGGTAAGACTTTAAAAAGATGGTTACCTCGAGCTCATGGTCGAGCTACTACTATCAGAAAAAGAATGAGTCATGTCTATATTACTCTAAGTGAAATTGTTGATAGTGGTAATAGAAAAGCTAAAGAGCAAAAAATTGAAGTTCCAGTTAAATTAGATGATTTAGCTAAACAAGCTAAAAAAGATAAAGCTGAAAAAGTAAAAAAAACTGATAAAAAAACAACTAATAAAGATGAAAATAATGAAATTCATGATATTGAAAAAATAAAAGGACCAAAAGCTGAAACTAAAAATTCTAGTAATCAGAATTTTGCTAAAAAGATATTTCGTCGAAAATCTGGTTAATCAATTATATATAAATAATTTTATTAATAAATTTTATGGGTAAAAAAATAAATCCAAAAATAATAAGAATAGGTGTTATAAATACTTGGCCATCAACTTGGTTTAGTGCTGGTAATAAATATATTAAGAATGTTAAGCAAGACGTTCTAGTTAGAAAATATATTATTAAGAATTTTAAAGAAGCTGGTATTGATAAAGTTGAAATTAGTCGTAATTCTGGTCAAATTAATATTGATATTCATACTGCTAGACCTGGAGTTATTATTGGTCGTGGTGGTAATGGCGTTGAAGAATTGAAGAGAAAATTACATCGTCAATTTTTATCCAATCCTATGGAAATTCGTTTAAATAATATTAATATAAATATAAAAGAAGTTGAAAATCCAAATTTAAGTGCTCAAATCAATGTTCAAGCTATGATTTTAGAAATAGAAAAAAGAATTCCTTTCAGAAAAGTAATGAAAACAGCTATTGGACGAGTAGAGAGAGCCGGAGCCTTAGGTGTAAAAGTAGTAGTATCTGGTCGTTTAAATGGAGCTGAAATTGCTCGAACTGAGAAACTTATTTCCGGTAAACTTCCTTTAAGTACTTTGCGAGCTAATATTGATTATGCTCGCGGAGTAGCTCACACTACTTACGGAGCTATTGGAATAAAAGTTTGGATTTATAAAGGAGAAGTTTTTAATAAAGAACAAAAGTAATAATTTTTAATTTTTAATTTTTTAGAAAATATATGTTAATGCCAAAGAAAACTAAATATCGAAAATCACATAAAGGATCTCGTGGTGGTAAAGCTAGTAACATGACTAAGGTTGATTTTGGTTCTTATGGATTAAAAAGTTTAGAAGCTTGTTGGATTAATGCTCGTCAAATTGAAGCCGCTCGTCGAGTTATTTCTAAATATACCAAAAAAGGTGGTAAGGTTTGGATTAGAATTTTCCCATATAAACCAGTTACTCAAAAAGGTGGTGAAATTCCAATGGGAAAAGGTAAAGGTGGAGTTGATCATTATGTTTATCCAGTTAAACCTGGTATGGTAATGTATGAATTAGATGGTTTAGCCGAAGATGTTGCTAAACAAGCTTTAGAATTAGCTGCTTATAAATTACCGATTAAATGTAAATTTATTAAAAAAGATTAAAAATTTAAAATTATTATACATATGGATTTAAAAGAATTAAAAACAAAAAAAGTTTCTGAATTGCATGATATTTTAGCAGATTTAAGAGATAAATTACGTGATCATCGTTTTAAAGATTCTAGTAAGCAATTAAAAGATATTAGAGAAATTAGAGTTATTAAAAAGAATATTGCTCAAGTTTTGACTTTGATAAATAAAGATAAAGAAATTAAAAAATAATATATATAAATATGGCTAATTTAAATAAAAAACAAGTTAATATTAAACCAAAAAATGTTATAAGAAAAAAGTTTTCTGGTGTAGTAGTTAGTACTAAAAATGATAAGACAGCTGTGGTAGTAGTAGAGAGAACTAAGATTAATGCCAAGTATAATAAAAGATATACTGTTAGTAAGAAATATAAAGTTCATGATGAAAAAAATTCTTGTCAAGTTGGAGATAAAGTTAATTTTGTAGAATGCCGACCTATTAGTCGTGATAAAAAATGGCGAATAGTTTAATTTATTATTTAATTTTTAAAAGATATGATTCAAACAGAAAGTCGATTAAAAGTAGCTGATAATTCTGGAGCAAAAGAAGTTCTTTGTATTAGAACTTTAGGAGGCTATCGACGTCGATATGCCGGAGTAGGAGATATTATTGTCGCTTCAGTTAAATCAGCTTCTCCTCATATGCCGATTAAAAAAGGTGATGTAGTTAGAGCTGTAATTGTTAGAACTAAAAAAGAAATTCGTCGTAAGGATGGAACTTATTTAAGATTTGATGATAACGCTTGTGTTATTATTGATAAAGAAAAAAAGGAACCTAAAGGTAGTCGTGTTTTTGGTCCGATTGCTCGAGAAGTTCGACGAGCTGGTTTTGCTAAAATTGCCTCCTTAGCTCCTGAGGTTTTATAATCTAATTATAATAATTATAATATGAAAATAAAGAAAAATGACAAAGTAAAAATATTAAGTGGAAAAGATCGTGGTAAAACTGGTAAAGTTTTACAAGTTTTTCCTAAGGAACAAAGAATTAGTGTTGAAGGTTTAAATATTTTAATTAAACATTTACGACCTCAAAAAAGAGGAGAAAAAGGACAACGAATTGAATTCCCAGGTTTGATAAATATTTCTAATGTAATTTTGGTTTGTCCAAAATGTGGTCAAAGTACTAGAATTAGTTATAAAATAGTTAAAAGTGAAGATGGTACTAGTAAAAAATTTAGAATATGTAAAAAATGTCAGGAAACCTTAGAATAAAAAATACAAAAAATAAAATTTCATTAAATAAATACTAATATGAATTTAAAAGAAAAATATAACAAAGAAATAGTTCCGCAATTAAAAGAAAAGTTTTCTTATTCTAATAAACTTTTAGTTCCAAAAATACAAAAGGTTGTAATTAATGTTGGTTTTGGTCGTCACCTTAAAGATAAGGATTATATTGCCAATATTGAAAAAACTTTAATTGCTATTTCTGGTCAAAAACCTGTTTATACTAAGGCTAAGAAATCAATTTCTTCCTTTAAAATTAGAGAAGGTATGGTTATTGGTATAATGCTTACTTTACGTGGTCAAAGAATGTATGATTTTTTAGATAAATTAATTAATGTTAGTTTTCCTAGAGTTAGAGATTTTCGAGGAATAAGTGAAAAATCAATTGATCGACAAGGTAATTTAAGTGTTGGTTTTAAAGAAAATACTGCTTTTCCAGAAGTTAAAGTTGATGATATTAATAATATTCATGGTTTAGAAATTATTATCCATTCTAGTGCTAGAAACAAAGAAGAAGGTTTAGAATTATTCCGTTTAGCTGGTTTTCCGTTTAAAAAAGAAGAAAAAAAAGAAAAAAATAAAAAATAATTAATATAATATTTATGGCAAGAACTGCATTAATAGTAAAAGCAAATAGAAAACCAAAATTTACAACCCGAAAGATAAATAGATGTTGGCGTTGTGGTCGAAATAAGGGATATATGAGAGATTTTGATTTATGTCGTATTTGTTTTCGAGAATTAGCTGATAACGGTGATTTACCGGGTGTAAAAAAATCAAGTTGGTAAAAACAAAAAATAAATATATAAAATATATTAAGTTGTAAATTATTTCAAGTTTTAAAAATAATTTTCAATTTTAAATTAAAATATTATGATAGATCCAATCGCAGACATGTTAACAAGAATAAGAAACGCTTCTTTAGTTAAAAAGGAAGAGATTTTTTTGCCGATGAGCAAAATAAAATTAAATATTGCTAAAATTTTAGAGAAAGAAGGTTTTGTTTCTAGTGTTAATATTGTTTCCGCCGGGCAAGATTTACAAAAAAATAAAACAGCAAAATTTGATCAAATTAGAATAGTTTTGAAATATGAAGCTAATGGTCAACCTCGAGTTAGTCTTTTGAAAAGAATCAGTAAACCAGGTCGTCGAGTTTATGTTAATAAAGATAGCATTGGTCGAGTTTTGAATGGTTTTGGAATTTCAATTATTTCTACTTCCAAAGGAATTATGACTGGTCGGGAAGCTCAGAAACAAAAGATCGGTGGAGAAATTATTTGTGAAATTTATTAATTTTAAAGATATCTTTAAAAAGATTTTATATTTTTTAAAGAATAATAAGATATTATGTCAAGATTAGGAAAATTACCAATAAAAATTCCCAATGGTATTCAAGTAAGTATTAATAAAAATATGCTTACAGTAAAGGGGACTAAAGGAGAATTAAAACAAGAAATACATCCCAATGTTATTGTTAATATAAACAACGATGAAATTATTGTTAGTGTTAAAAATACTGAAGATAAAAAACAACGAGCTTTATGGGGACTTTTCCGAGCCTTGATTAATAATATGATAATGGGTTTAAGTGAAGGTTATGAAAAGAAATTAGAAATTAAAGGTGTTGGTTATAAAGTAGCGGTAAGTGGTAGTAATTTAAATTTAAGTTTAGGTTTTTCTCATCCCGTAGTATTTCCATTACCACTTGGTATTTCAGCTACGGTTGAAAATAATAGTATTATTTTAAAAGGATTTGATAAACAATTAATTGGAGAAATAGCTTCTCAAATTAGAAAGTTTAGAAAACCAGAACCATATAAAGGAAA
Organism: bacterium; assembly: GCA_035402985.1. GTDB lineage: Bacteria > Patescibacteriota > Patescibacteriia > Patescibacteriales > UBA12465. The sequence continues at coordinate 16,168 of DAONEH010000009.1, forward strand.
AGGTATTAAATATTCTGATGAAACTATTAGACGAAAAGCTGGTAAAGCTGCTTCTAAATAATTTTTAATTTAATTTTTAATAAAATTTAAATATGAACAAAATACAAGAAAAAAATACTAAATTAGCTCGACGTCATAAAAAAATACGTTCAGTTATTAAAGGTACAATTAATAGACCACGTTTAAGTGTTTTTCGTTCCAATAAAGGTATGTATGTTCAATTAATTGATGATACTGCTGGAAAAACTTTAGTTAGTGTTAATATTAAAGAATTGGGCAAGGATTTGAAAGATAAAAAAGTTGATCAATCTTTTAAATTAGGTAAATTATTAGCTGATAAAGCTAAGGATAAAAAAATTACTGAAATTGTTTTTGATCGTGGTGGTTATCGTTATCATGGTCGAGTTAAAGCTGTAGCTGATGGAGCTCGAGAAGGTGGTTTAATCTTTTAATTTTTATATATAAATTAAATAAATATTATGTCAGATGAAAAAAAGGTAGAGGCTGAAAATAAAAAATCAGCTCCAGAAAAAAATTTAAATACTAATTCTAATAATAGTTCTGAAACTAAAAGTTTTGATTTTAAAAAGAAAAAAGATTTTGCTGGTAAGAAAAAATTTTCTGAACGACCCAAAGAAGAATTTGAACAAAGAATTTTAGATGTAGCTCGAGTTACTCGTGTTATGAAAGGTGGAAAAAGAATGAGTTTTAGGGTTTGTTTAGTTATTGGAGACAAAAAAGGACGAGTGGCCGTAGCTTTAGGTAAGGGGGCTGACGTTACTTTAGCTGTTAATAAAGCTGTTAATAAAGCTAAAAAGAATATTATTCAAGTTCCAATTGTTAATGATACTATTCCTCATGTGGTTTTAACCAAATTTGGTTCAGCTAAAATATTATTGAAACCAGCTACTCAAGGACGAGGAGTAATTTCTGGTGGTGTTGTTCGAGTTATTTTAGATTTAGCTGGTATCAATAATGTAACTAGCAAAATTTTAGGTACCAATAATAAAGTTAATAATGCTAAATGTACTATTTTAGCTTTAAAGAGTTTAAAAACTGGTATTTTAAAAAAAGATGATAAGAAACTTGATAAGAAAACAGAAACTATTGTAAAATAAAAATAATAAGAATATTTAATATAAATAATATGGCTATTTCATTAAGTAATATAAAAAAAAGTTCTGGCATTACTCGTAAAGGTAAGAGATTAGGTCGAGGTAATTCTTCTGGTAAAGGAACTTATAGTGGTAAGGGTTTAAAAGGACAAAAAGCTCGAGCTGGAGTTAGTCGATCTAAATTAAAAAGATTAGGTATGAAACATGATTTATTAAAAACTCCTAAAGTTCGTGGTTTTAAATCTCTAAAACCTAAAAATCAAGTAGTTAATATTTCAGTAATTAATAAATTTTTTAAAGATAATGAAATTGTAAGTTTACAAACTTTATTTGAAAAAAAATTAGTCGGTAAAAAAGATATTGCTGTTAAAATTTTAGGTAAAGATATAATTATACCTAAGGGTTTAAAATTTGAAAATGTTTTATTTAGTGATAGTGTCAAGAAACAAATTGATAAAAAATAAATTTCAAAAATAAAAAATAAAATATGAACATTGTTGAAAAAATTTCTAAAATTTGGAAAATTAAAGAATTACGTAATAGTATTTTGTTTGTTTTTTTAATGTTAGCTATTTTTCGTTTATTTTCTCATGTTCCAATACCCGGAGTTAATCTTACTGCCTTAAATCAATTATTTTCCTCTAATCAAGTTTTAGGAATGTTGAATATATTTTCTGGAGGTAGTATGGATAATTTTTCTATTGTTATGATGGGTATTGGTCCTTATATTACTTCATCTATTATTTTTCAATTATTAGGTATGGTTGTTCCTAAAATAGAAGAAATGCAAAAAGAGGAAGCTGGTCGACAAAAAATTAATTCTTGGACTAGATGGGCTACTGTTCCTTTAGCTATGATTCAAGCTTATGGAATGATCGCTTTACTTCGTCAATCATCTTATTCCATTTTAGGTGATATTAGTACTTTTAATTTATTAGCTATAATTATAACTATTACTGCTGGAACTATCTTTTTAATGTGGATTGGAGAATTAATATCAGAGAAAAAAATTGGTAATGGTATTTCACTTTTAATCTTTGCTAATATCGTTTCCGCTTTACCTTCAGCTTTACAAAAGATTTTAATAACTTTTGATTTATCTCAAGTTTATCTATTATTAGGTTTTGTTCTTATTGCTTTAATAACTATTGTTGGAGTAGTTATTATTAATGAAGGTCAAAGAAATATTCCAGTTCAATATGCTAGACAGATAAGAGGAAATCGAGCTTTTGGCGGAACTTCTACTCATTTACCTTTACGGGTTAATTCAGCTGGTGTTATCCCAATTATCTTTGCTATTTCAGTAATTGTTTTTCCAAGTATGATTGCTCAATTTTTTGTTTCAGCTAAATCATCTTTTTTAGCGTCAGCTTCTCAATGGGTAATAAATGTTTTTAATAATCAATTAATTTATGGTATTGTTTATTTCTTATTAGTAATTGGTTTTACTTATTTCTATACCGAAATTATTTTCAAACCAGATCAAATTTCAGAAAATTTACAAAAACAGGGTGGCTTTATACCTGGTATTAGACCTGGTCGTCATACTGGTGAATATTTATCATATATTAGTCATCGTATTTTATTAACTGGATCTATTTTTCTTGGTATTATTGCTATTTTACCTTTAATCCTTAAATATTTTACTGGTATGCAAGCCTTATCTATTGGTGGTACTAGTTTGCTTATCGTAGTTTCAGTAGTTATTGAAACAGTTAAACAAATTGAAGCTCAAGTCACTATGAGAGATTATGATGGTGTTTAATTTAAATTGTAAGTGATATATAAAAAAGGAATTGTTTTGGCAATTCTTTTTTATTATTTATATTGTTTTTTTGTTTAATTGCTATTATAATATATTTATATATAAAGATAATTTTTATTTATGATTTTAAACATTTTTTTATTAATTATTGGTTTTGTTTTACTTATTAAAGGAGCTGATATTTTAATTGATGGTTCTTCTTCAGTAGCTAAAAAATTTGGTTTGTCAAATTTAGTTATTGGACTGACGATTATTGCTTTTGGTACTTCAGCCCCTGAGTTGATAGTTAGTATTATAGCCGCCATTAAAGGAAATTCGGATATTAGTATGGGGAATGTAGTTGGATCAAATATTGCTAATTTATTACTTATTTTAGGGGCAACAGCTTTATTATCAACGATAAAAGTTGATAGCTCTATTGTTAAAAAACAAATTCCGTTTTCTATTTTAGCTGTTATAGTTTTATTTGTATTAATAAATTCAACCCTTATTAATGGTTCAGGTATAGATGGCCTAACCCGTACTGGTGGTATTATTTTAATTTTATTTTTTTGTATTTTTTTGTACTATACTTTTAGCAATGCTAAAAAAGATGATGATTTAGGCAAAGAAATAAAGTCTGGAAAAAAATCAAAATCAATATTTTTTTATCTAATTAATTTATTTTTTAAAATATTTAAAATTAATAAAAAAATAGACGACAATTTTGATAATAATTCTGAGGTAATAAAAGTGAGAAAAAATTGGGTTTCGATTTTAATGATAATTGGTGGTATCATTGCATTGTTTTTTGGTGGACGATTTATAGTTGATGGAGCTACTTTTATTGCTATGTCATTTGGTTTAAGTGAAGTATTAATTGGTTTAACTATTGTTGCTATTGGAACATCTTTGCCAGAATTGGTAACTTCAGTTATTGCTGCTAGAAAAAAACAAGCTGATATGGCGGTTGGCAATGTAATCGGTTCTAATATTTTTAATGTTTTATGGATTTTAGGATGTAGTTCTATAATAAATCCATTAGCCTATAATCCGGCTATAAATATTGATATTTTATTTTTAATCTTTATTAGTTTATTACTTTTACCTTTAATTTATTTTGGTAAAAAACATCATCTAACTAAGATTGAAGGTTTAATATTATTGGGTTTGTATATAGTCTATTTAATTTTTATAATAATGAGAGGATAATATGATTTATTATAAAACAAAAGAGGAAATTGAGGTTTTGCGTCAAGGTGGAAAAATTTTAGCAGAAATTCTAGACAAAATTAGTCAAGCTGTTAAACCCGGTATTTCAACTGAATTATTAGAAGAGATGGCCTTATCTTTAATTAATGAAGCTGGTGGAGCTCCAGCCTTTAAAGATTATGATATGGGTGATGGGATTTTTTTTCCTTCGGCTTTATGTGTTTCTATAAACAATGAAGTAGTTCATGGTTCGGCTGTTCCCGGACGTTTACTTAAGTCAGGTGATATTGTCGGTTTAGATATTGGTATGGAGTGGCCTATTCAAACTAAAGAAGAAGCTTTAAAAAATAATCGACCCTATAATACTTATTCACCTGGTGGCGGATTTTTTACTGATACTTGTAAAACTGTACCAGTTGGTAAAATTAGTGCGGAAGCTCAAAAATTATTAAAAGTTACTAAACAATCTTTAGCTATCGGAATATCTAAAGCTATTGCTGGTAATACTTTAAATGATATTGGTAAAGCTATTGAATCTTATGTTAGAAAAAATACTTATACGGTAGTAGAAGATATGGTTGGTCATGGAGTTGGTTATTTTGCTCATGAAAGTCCTAATGTTTTTAATTTTGAAATTGGTGATGATGATTTAGAAAATATAGTTTTAGAACCAGGGATGGTTATTGCTATTGAACCAATGGTCAATCAAGGAAAATTTAGTATAAAAGTTTCTAAAAATGGTTATACTATTTTAACATCAGATGGTTTATTAAGTGCTCATTTTGAGCACAGCGTTGCCATCTTAGAAAAAGGTAATTTAGTTATAACTAGCTTATAATATGATAAATTATTTAGGTATTGATTGGGGAGAAAAAAGAATTGGTTTAGCTTTGGCTAATAGTGAAAACAAAGTAGCTACTCCTTTTAAAACTATCAATACAATTTCTGAATTATTAGAAATTATAGAGACAGAAGAAATCTCGGAAATTATTATTGGTTTACCACAAAAAATGGCAGGGGCTGAAGCTAATAATCCTAAGTTTTTAAAATTTATTGAAATCTTATCAGAAAAATTAGAAACACAAAAAATTAAAATTAATTTTATTGATGAACGTTTAACTAGTGTCCAAGCTGATACTTTAATGGTTAAAAAAATAGATCAACAACGTGATAGTTTATCGGCTATGATTATTCTACAAGCTTATTTAGATAAGGTTTATGATTAAAACCAAGGCTATTGTTTTAAATCGAAAAGATTATAATGATTATGATAGTTTAATTTTTTGTTATTCTTTAGATTTTGGAAAAATATGCTTATTAGCTAAAGGTTTAAAACGACCAAAGGCTAAATTAGCTGGTCACCTTGAACCTTTTAATTTAATTGATTTAATGATAATTAAAGGACGAGAACGTGATTATATTGGTAGTGCTATTTCAGAAAATTCTTTTTTAAATATAAAATCAAATTATTATTTAATAGATATTGCTGGACAGGGAATTAGGTTTTTAAATGAACTTATTTTTTCTAATCAAGTTGATTTTGCTATTTTTTTATTACTTAGAGATTTTTTAATAAATCTTAATAATATCAAATCGGATGATAAATTAGCTGAATTATTTTTAATTTATTTTAAATTAAAATTACTCTATATCTCTGGCTATGACTTTGATTTTTCTCAATGTTCTCATTGTAAAAAGAAGGTGGGTATGTTTTTAAATTTTTTTGATAAAGAAGTTTTATGTTTAGATTGTTATAATTTAAAAAAGAGTCCCGCCACTAATTTTATAAAAATTAATCCAAATATTATTTCATTAAAACAAAGTTTTCTTGAGTCTGATTTTTTGAAATTAGCTACTATTAAATTATCAATTAAAGACAGAAAAGAACTACAAAACTTAATTGAAATTATTAAGAAAACTATTTAATTGATTTATAGATTTTTTCTTGCTTTTCGGTATAAAATAGGATAAAATATAAAGGTCTAATATTAAAAAATTAAGTCATAAACAAACAAAAGCGTTTAAAATACGCTGATTTTAAATTATGAATGAAATTAACATTGACAAATTTCAAGGTCCCTTGTCGTTACTTTTGAAAATTATTGAAAAAGAGGAATTAGATATAACTTCAATTAATTTAGCTAAAATTGCCGATGAATATCTTGATTATATAAAAAAATCAGCGGATATTTTACCTGAATCTATGGCTGATTTTTTATTAATGGCTACTAAGCTTTTATATATAAAATCAAAAGCCTTATTACCTTTTTTATTTTCTGATGAAGATAAAGCCGAAGTTGAAGATTTAGAACAGAAATTAAAAATGTATAAAGATTTTGTTGATTTAAGTATTAAGGTTCAGAAAATTATTGGTAAAAAGAAGTTTTCTTTTTTTCGTCAATTACCAAAAAATAATAAACGTTATTTAACTTTAGTAGAATCATTTTTTCCACCTAAAAATATTAAAGCTGAAACTTTACAAAAAGAATTTGCTAAAGTTTTATCACGAGTTGAATTTTTAGTAGAGAAGAAAATGGAACATCGTGTTATTGCGGCTGAAATTAATATTGAAGAACGAATTATTTCTATAAAAAACATGGTAACTGAAAAAATTAAAATAAATTTTAGTCGAATACTTAAAGAATCAAATTCTAAAGTTGAAATTATTGTTAATTTTTTAGCGGTACTAGAATTAGCTAAACAAAAAGAATTGATTTTTGATCAGACCGATTTATTTGGAGAAATTTTTGTCGAACGTTATAAAGAATTAAATAATTAATTATAATATTCTATGGAACTTAAATATTTATTGGAATCATTATTTTTTGTTTCTACTAAATCTTTAGATGTTAAAGAATTAGCTGTTTTTTTGAAAAAAGATATTAGTGAAGTTGAAATTGCTTTGAAGGCTTTAATCGCTGAATATCAAGATAATAATCGAGGTCTACGAATTATTGAAAGTGGTCGAAAATATCAAATGGCTAGTGCTCCTGACAATGCTAAATTAGTTCAAGATTTTTTTCAAACTGAAATTAGTGGCGAACTTACTCCAGCTAGTTTAGAAACTTTAACTATTATTGCTTATCGTGGTCCTATTAAAAAAACAGATTTAGAAAAAATTAGAGGTATAAATTGTAGTTTAATTTTACGTAATTTATTAATTCGTGGATTAATTGAACAAAAAACTGATAAAAATGATGATGATAATGAATATGTTGTTAGTTTAGAATTTATTAAATTTTTAGGTTTAACTAGTGTTAAAGATTTGCCTGATTATGATAAATTTCATAATAGTGAAGATATTGATCGTTTACTTGGTAAAATAGAATTACCAATTGATACGCCTGATTTATTTATTAAAGACAACGAATAATTATGTGGACAAGTATTTTAATCCATATTTTAAGTTTTTGTTTTTTTTCTGGAAGTTTAATGTCTTATCTAACCGATTTAAATTTTAGTTATGGTGATATTATTAAACTAGAAGATAGCAAATATTTTAAAGAAATAATAAAAGTTGAAGATTTAAATATTTCAGCTTCTAGTGCGGTTGTAATGGATCTTCAAAGTGAATCCTTTGTATTAGAAAAAAATTCTGATCAAATTTGGCCAATTGCTAGTATTAGTAAATTAATGTCAGTATTAGTATTATTAGAAGATTTACATATTAATTTAGATGATACCTATGTAATTAAAACTAGTGATCATCGTAATGGGGGACGGGATAATTTATTTAAAGGAGATGAGGTTAAAAATTATGATTTATTAGCCCTAGCTTTAATTCCATCTGATAATACCGCTGTTATTGCTTTAATTTCATCAGCTGGTTTAAGTGAAGATGATTTTGTTGTTTTAATGAATAATAAAGCGAAAGAATTAGGTTTAAAAAATACTGTTTTTTATGATGCTACTGGTTTGAATTCTGATAATGTGTCTACCGCCAAAGAAGTAGCCTATTTATTAAAAAAAGCTTTAAGTAATAAAACTATAGCGGAATTGACTAAAAATTATACCTATAAAGTGACTACAATTCAAGGAAGAGAAAAAAATGTTAAATCAACTAATGAATTATTAAATTATAATGATAAAGTTGAAGTGATTGGCGGTAAAACTGGTTTTAATGATTTAGCTGGTTATTGTTTAGGGACTCAATTTATTTTTAATAATCAAAAATATATTAGTGTTGTTTTGAACGCTTCATCACTTAATAATCGTTTTAATGACACTGTTAAATTGGTTAATAAAATTATCAGTCTTAATTAATAAATTAATTAATTTATGTGTCGTAAAAAACTTATTTTTAAATTAAAAACAATTCTCAGATTTATATCAGTTGGGGCGGGGACTATTATAAGTGAATTATTCTTTTTATTTATTTTCTATAAATTATTTCATTGGCACTTACTTTTAGCTACTAGTTTAGCTTTTATTATCTCTTTTTTAGCTAATTTCTATTTACATAAGTTTTGGACTTTTAAAGATGGAGAAAGCAAAACAATAAAACGACAATTAGGTAAGTATTTATTTATTGCTTTTGTTAATTTATTAATAAATGGAAAATTAATGCATGTGTCGGTTGCTTATTTTCATATTTATTATTTATTATCTCAGATTTTAGTTTCTTTTATTATTGGTATTGAAAGTTTCTGTGTCTATAATTATGTAATTTTTAAGAAAAATAGATTAAAAGATGATATTTAATTTATGAAGTTTATTATTAATTATAATCAAGTTGGTAATTACAAAGTTTTTTTACGTCGAGCTGGTTATGCTTTTATTATTGATCGTCGTCGTGGAGTAGAAAGTTTTGTTCGTCGTTTAGGTGATGGTTATTATCCCCGGATTCATCTATACGTAGAAGAATCTAGTGATAATTTAATTTTTAATTTACATTTAGATCAAAAAAAAGCTAGTTATGAAGGTACTCATATGCATAGTGCTGAATATGATGGAGATATTGTAAGTAATGAAGTAAACTATTTAAAACAATTATTAGGTTTAAGTATTGAAAATAATGTTAATTTAGAGGATAATAGATTAAAGGATTCACAGGATTTAATTGAAACTATTAAAGAAGAAAAAAAAGTGTCCTTATCGGGTAATTTAGACAAAGATAGTATTCGTTTAAAAAAGAATGGTATAAAAAAGAAGTTTTGGTTTTTTAATAGATAATTATATATGAATCATTCTGAAGAAATTAAATCTAAATTAGATATAGTTGATACTATTTCTGGCTATATCAATTTAAAAGCGGTGGGGTCAAATTTTAGAGCAATTTGTCCTTTTCATAATGAAAAAACTCCATCTCTTATGGTTTCACCTGATAAACAGATCTGGCATTGTTTTGGTTGTGGTAAAGGAGGAGATTTAATTACTTTTGTAATGGAAATGGAAGGACTTGATTTTGTCGAAGCTTTAAAATTATTAGCTCCACGAGCTGGAGTAATTTTAGAAAATAAAGATTTTTCTAATAATTCTCAAAAAGATAAATTACTTCAGATTATGGAATTAAGTCGTAAGTATTTTAATTTCATATTAACTTCAGATAAAAATAATTCTGAAAATACTAAAAAGATAAGAGAGTATTTATCTAAGCGTGGTTTAAAAGCTGAAGCTATTGAGCGTTGGCAAATTGGTTATAGTTTAGATAATTATGAAGATTTAATAAAGTTTTTAAAGACTAAAAAATTTAATGATAATGAAATTCTATTAGCTGGTATGTCATTTAAAAGTGATAAGGGTAAGTATTTTAATCGTTTTCGTGATCGTATTATGTTTCCCATAAACGATGTTAATGGTCGAACAGTGGCTTTTACAGCTCGGATTAATCCTGAGACTAAAGATGACCGAGGACTAGGGAAATATATAAATAGTCCTCAAACTGAAATATATGATAAAAGTAGGCTATTATTTGGCCTAGATAAGGCCAAAACAGCCGTTAAGGAGAAAGATGAGCTAATCTTAGTTGAAGGCCAAATGGACGCAATTACAGCTTTTGAGGCGGGTTTTAAGAATATTAGTGCTGTTTCTGGTACAGCTTTAACTATATCTCAATTAAACTTGATAAAACGCTATACTAAAAACATTGTTTTAGCCTTTGATCATGATAAGGCTGGGGCTAATGCTACTGATCGTGGAATTAGTGAAGCTTTGAAACAAGGTTTTAATATTAGAATAGCTATCTTAAAAAATGGTAAAGATCCTGATGAGATTATAAAAAACAATCCAGCTGATTTTTCCCAGATGATAAAAACAGCACCAAATATTATGGATTATTATTTAATTACTGAATTTGAGGGAATTGATTTAAATAATATTAGTGAAAAAAATAAAGTAGTAACTAAAATACTTAATGTTATAAATAAATTGTATAATAAAGTTGAACAAGATTTTTGGTTAAAAGAATTAAGTCAAAAAGCTCGGGTTGATGAAATATTTTTAAGAGAAGAATTAAATAAAATAAGTAAAAATATAGAAAAGAATGATAAAGTTATAAATAAAAAAAATATAAACGAAGTTTCTTTAATTAATGATATGACCCGAGAAGATAAGTTAGTTGAAAACCTTTTATCTTTATTATTAAAACTTGATGATTATTTTGAATATGTATTTAATAATCTAAATTTTGATTTTCTATTAGGAAAATATCGTGAGTTTTACAATTATTGGCTTATTTACTATAATAAAAACAAAGAAATTAAGTATCAAGCCTTAATGGATTATTTTATCAAAGAGAATAAACCAGAATTTGTAGAATTATTAAAAACAATTGGTCTACATTCTGAATTCTATTGGTCAGAAGAAGATTTTTCCGAGTTAGCTGGTAAAGAAGAATTAGCTAAAAGTATTCTAGAAATAAAAAGAAATTACTATAAAGAATCGATTAAAAAATGTCAAAATGAATTAATTAAAGCGGAAAAAGATAATAATGATACAATTATTTTAGAAATAATGGAAAAATTAAAACATTTTAATGAAGAATTAAAAAAAATAATGTAAATATAAAATATATAGTATGATAAAAAAAACATTAAATAAAAAGAAACTTAATAAAGATAAAAAGATTAAGCTTATTAAAAAAAATAAGTCAGTTAAGAAAGCAAAAGTAAAAGCTAAAGTTAAAAAAGTTTCTGTTAAATCTAAAACTAAAAAGATTATTAAACCTAAAATTAAATCTAAGGTAAAGATTAAACCTCAAGTTAAGAAAATAAAGAAGAATAAGCTTAGTAAAAAAATAATAAGTACTAAATCAAAGAAAGCGGTTGTAAATGAAGATTATCAAAAAAGTGAAGCACCCAGTGAAGAACAAATAAAAAAAATAATTGAAAAAGGGAAATTACGTGGTTTTTTAACAGAAACAGAAATAATGTATTTATTTACTAATGTTGAAGATTATATTTATGATTATGAAATATTTTTAGGAAAATTAGCTGATTCAGGAATTAAAGTTTTAGAAGATAATGGTAATGTTCTAGGAGCCAATATGTTAGTACCTAAGAAAGTAAAAACTGAAACTAAATCTTTAGTTGATTTTAGTAATTTAAGTTCTGATTCTATTCAAATTTATTTAAAAGAGATTGGTAAGATTCCTTTATTAACAGCTGAAGAAGAAGTAGAATTAGCTAAACGTAAAGATAAGGGAGATAAAGATGCTGAAAGAAAAATGATTGAGTCTAATTTAAAATTAGTAGTCTCTATAGCTAAAAAATTTTCTGGTGTTAAAACTTTAAGTTTATTAGATTTAATTCAAGAAGGAAATATTGGTCTATTTAGAGCTGTTGATAAGTTTGAATATCAAAAAGGTTATAAGTTTTCAACTTATGCTACTTGGTGGATTCGTCAAGCTATTACTCGAGCTTTAGCTGATCAATCTCGTACTATTCGTATTCCGGTTCATATGGTTGAAACTATAAATCGTTATCAACAAGCTCGTCGTTTTTTGGTTCAAGAATTAGGTCGAGAACCAGTTGCTGAAGAAGTTGCTGCGGAAATGGGTGAAGAATTAGATAAAGTTAGATATATTATTAAAATATCACAAGAAACTATTTCTCTAACTACTACTATTGGTGATGATGATGATAATTCAACCTTAGAAGATTTTATTGAAGATGTTAAAAATGATTCACCAGATAGAATTGCCGCTCTACAATTATTAAAAGATTATGTTAAAAATGTTATGGTTAACTTATCACCGCGAGAACAAAAAATATTAGAAATGCGTTTTGGTTTAGTAGATGGAGTAGCTCATACTTTAGAAGAAGTTGGACAAGAATTTGAAGTTACTAGAGAAAGAATTCGTCAAATTGAAGCTAAGGCTTTAGAAAAAATTAGAAAGATGCAAAATAAAAGTTTAGAAAAATTACGTGATTTTTAATTAAGAAATTATTATAATTAATTTTAAAATTATGAAAAACAAAAATCCAAAATTTGCTTTTTATTATGTCTTATCTTTAGTATCTTTAATTTTTATGTGTTTTTCAGTTGGTATGATACTTTTTTCAGTAATTGATAAAACCGTGGTAGATGCTTTATCATATTTCGGTAGTATTCATAATGATGAATCTTTAAGATTTGGTATTGCTATTTTATTAATTTCATCTCCAATTTTTTTCTTATGTGCTAGGGTGATAAATAAAAATATAAAAAAGGGAGATTTAGATAAAGATAGTGCTTTACGTAATTGGTCAACTTATTTTATTCTAGCTGTTTCCGCTGTTATTATTTTAGGATCTTTTATCGGAGTTATATATAATTTTTTAGAAGGGGAAGCTACTTTAAAATCAATTTTGCAATTTACTGTTGTAACAGTAATTTCAGCTTTAGTTTTTAGTTATTATCTATATGATATAAAAAGAGATAAAATAAAAAAGAATGATAAAGTAATAAATATTTTTTCTTTGGTTGGTTTAATTTTAGTAATAGCTGTTTTTACTACTTCTTTGTTTTTTATCGAATCACCTAAAATGGCTCGTAATCGTCGTATTGATGATAAATTATTAAATAATATAAATAGTGTTGAAAATTATATAAATAATTATTATGATTTAAAAGGATCTTTACCGGATAATTTAAAGCAAGTAATTGATGAACAAAGTATTTATGTTAGTTATCAAACTTTTTTTGATCCAGAGACTAAACAAGAAATTGAATACCATAAATTAGCTGAAAAAGATTTTGAGTTATGTGCTAATTTTAGAGTTGATAGTTATGAATATTTAGATAGAACAAATGTTTCAGTTTATGATAAGTATCAATTAGACAATGCTAAGGTATATAAACAAGGTTGGAATTGTTTTAAGGGTATGTTAATAGTAGAAGATGTTGATAAAGATAATATGAAGTTTATTGATTAATTGACAATTTATTTTAATTTGATATTATATATTGTGTTTTCAAAATACAATATATATATTCCCGGGTGGCGCAGCGGTAGCGCAGTTGACTGTTAATCAATTGGTCGTCGGTTCGAATCCGACCCCGGGAGCAAGTTTACAAAATAGCATTTTTATGCTATTTTTATTTTATAAAACAATT
>DAONEH010000010.1:0-27939 GCA_035402985.1 bacterium
GCAAATTTTTCTGTTTTGCTTTTTTCTCCCTGTAAAACAGGGATAGCCAACTTTTTTTCAATAATTTTTTTATATATATTTAACATTTTTAAAGTTAAATCTTTAGCTTCATCTGAAGTTTCATGAATTGTGTGTCCTTCTTGCCAAAGAAATTCTCTAGTTCTTAAAAACGGTTTAGTTTCTTTTTCCCATCTAACCACACTACACCATTGATTATAAACCATTGGTAAATCTCGCCATGACTCTGTCCATTTTGCATACAAAGTTGAAAATATTGTTTCAGAGGTTGGCCTAATACAAAGTCTATTTTCTAATTTTTGATTACCACCATGTGTTACCCAAGCAACTTCCGGAGCAAAGCCTTCAATATGATCTTTTTCTTTTGTTAATAAATCTTCTGGGATAAGCAAGGGAAGATATATATTTTTTACTCCCACTTTTTTAAATTCTTGATCTGCATATTTTTGAATATTTTCCCAAATAGCAAAACCATATGGTTTAATAGCTACAAACCCTTTAATATCTGTATAATCAGCTAAACCAGATTTTATAACTATATCTACATACCATTGAGCAAAATCATCTTCAATATTTTTTATTTCTTTAACATAATTTTTTTTGTCATTCATAATTATTTTAATACATTTTATAATTCAAGAAACACTTTTATAATAACATATTTTTGAAAAATATGAAACTAATTTTTTAAGATTTATTGTGAATATTTTAATAATTATATCCTAATCGCAATAGTTCAATAACTTAGTAATAATAGAAGGTTTTAATTATAACCCAAAGTTATAAACAATATTTAAACTAATATAATTAAACTCAATTATTAATAAATATAAATCAAAAAATAATAATTATTTCTTAAAATTAAGTAAAAGTAATATAATTCCAATCATTCTTTCTTTATCTTTTGGATTAGATTCGGCTATAAGTATGGTAAGAGTAGCTAAAGATTCAGGATTAATTCTGTCTCTAAAATTAAATTTAGCTTTATTTAAAAACCAAATAAAAGTAAAAGCACCACTTCTCTTATTACCATCATTAAAAGGATGATCTTTAATTATAAAATAAAGAAGGTGAGCGGCTTTTTCTTCTATAGTATTATAAATATCTTGACTAAAAATAGCTTGAAAAACATTTCCAATTATTCCTTCTAAATTTCCAGCTGTTTTTTCTTGAGCAAACATATTATTAGCTTCCCCTTTATTTATCAATTCCTTTTTTAATTTAAATAAATTTTTATTTAATTCTTCTGTAGTAATACTAATATTTTTTTTAATTCCTGTTTTTGGAAAAGAACTCTTATCATATTTATCAAGAGAAAACCAGGTATAAGAAAATGATTTAATTAGTTCTAAAATATCATCAGTTTTAACTTGAAAATTATCTTTTGATAATAATTTTATATCCTCAACTGCTTTTAAAAAGTCTTCTTTATTTTGTTTTAATCTATTTAAATTAATGGTGAAACCTGTAGTGATATGCTGTTTTAATATTTTTGTAGCCCAAATTCTAAATTGAGTTGCTACTTTTGAATTTACTCGATAACCAATAGATAGAATCATATCTAAATTATAAAAAGAAACTTGATATTTTTTTCCATCTGTGGCAGTTATTGCATTTTTTGCAACAACTGAAGATTCTTTTAATTCCTTTTCTTTAAGAATATTACTAATATGTCTAGAAATAACAGATTTATCACGCCCAAAAAGAAAAGCAATTTGATCTAAACTAGCCCAAAAAGTTTCTTTATCAAAATCCTGATGAAGTTTTATAGCCCCATTTTTAGCTTGATAAATAGCTAATTTTTGAATGTTATTTTTAGTATTCATAAATAATTATATAATTTTAAATAAAATTATTAATATTATTTATAACTATAAAACATTCAATATAAACTTAAAGCTAATTTTTTATAAATTTATTATAAATATTTATAAAATTTAATATTTTTTAATTCTCACACAAAACATAAAAAGACCTAAAAACAGGTCTTTTATTTTTATTTAAATTTATAGACAAATTTAGGACTAATTTTAACAACTTATTCAAAAAGAAATAAGTTTTGATTAACTATAAAACTATTCTCTACGTTTATCTTCAGGCAAGAGCGTCTCTATTTGTTTACCAAATTCATCAGCCTGTTGATGTAGAGAATTAATAACTGATTTAAATTTTTCAAAATCTTCAGAATTTACTTCTTCTCCGTTTTTTCGACTCTGTAAAACTTTTTCAACTATAGAGACATCAATTGCCGGAACAGAAAAAGGGGTACCAATGTGATATGTAGCTAGTGAACGATCCATTAAAGTCTTAGTTCTTTCTAAGGCCCCCTCTAAATTAACAGAACCTCCTCTAACATCTAAAGCGGTTGGGATAAGCATCGCTCCTGTTTTAGCAGCTAAATAGACTGGTCCAATACTCGGACGTTTCATCTTGCCATCTAAAGCAAAAGGGTGAGCGGCAATCCACGGAGTTTTACCTTTTTCAATAATTTCTCCCAGCTCATTAAAATTATCCGAATTAAACGAACCATGTTTGCCATTTTCACTCTCTTTGTATTCTAATGGTGTAAAATTATCTTTTCCAGCAAGATTAATCATCAAGCGTTGACCGAGATATTTCATTTTTTCTAATAATACCGACTCTCCGGTTAAATGAATATTAAAATCATTTCCCCAAACTTTAAGAGCAGCTGGAACATCAAGGTTATTTAAATGAGCTGCGCTGATTATAAACTTCTGATCCGGATTTTGTTTGTGTAATTCTTCAATTTTTTCTTTACCTTCAACTTTAAATTCCTTACAAAAAAGATCAATTACTTTATCACCATAAAGACGAAGCTTGTCTGGAGTTTTATTATTTTTTTCTATCTGAGTTTCTGTTTTAGACTTATTCTTTTCTACACCTTTGTTTGTAAATGTTTCTTTAAAAAAATTTAACATATATTTAAAAAATAAATTAGTTTAATTATATAATAAAAATAGCATAAAAATGCTATTTTGTAAATCTGCTCGGGGTCGCGAACGATGTTAGAACTAATATAATTTATAATTAAAAAAAACCTAAAACTTTATTAGTTTTAGGTTTTAAGAATTTTTTACACAAATTTAATAAACTTAATAACAAATTTTTATATCAGTTCTTCGAGAAATACCATCTTTCATTTTTTTCTCGATAGAAATAATATCATCAGCCATTAAGCTAATATCAACTGCAACACGATAAACGTCATCATCTCCAACCTCAAACATAATTATAACTGGCCCACCAAGTGATTGCCAAATACAAATTATTCTGGATGGAAAGCGATCAGAAAATCGTAATTTAACAAAATTGCCTTCAATTAAGGCTCTGTCATAAACAGCCGAACTTAAACCTACTGTTACTTTTTTACCATTGATTAATTTAATCTCATATTGCTTTTCTTCCATTATTATAACCTCCTATTTTTAGTTAAACAAATTGTTAATGTAATAAAAAATAATACCACGATGGTATTATTTTGTCAATGGCTCGGGGTCACGGACGATGTTCGAACCAAAATATTATTTCTTCTTTATTACTTTCAAAACCATAAATAGAACTATGGTATCAAAAATAAAAAGATAAACCGGGTATGCTACTTCTGAAAAATTTAAATGTTCTATAGCAAAAAAAGATAATAATCCTGAAGTAGTAGAGGCCAACCAGGGAAAATATGTTTCACTCTCAGGGTTTTTATAAGTTTTAATTATTGTAGGTAATCCAAAACTTAAATCAGCAATTATAGACAATACTAAGGCTATAATTGGTGCATCTAATATTTGCCACAATATTAACCCAAAAACACCAAGTCCAAAAAATAAAAAATCATAAACAGAAGAAGACCAAACCCCAACTCTCTTTATTATTGAATAAACTGCTATAAGAAAACATAAAATTGTATTAGCAAAAAGAAGCGATACAACCCAATGACTACCGCTTGCCAACATAGCCGAACCTCCTAGAGCAGTAATAAAAGACCAGCCAATCCACGATAAAATATGAGGATTAACTCTTTTATAATAAACATCCAACAAATAAGGAACACCTCCAATAATTAAAGCGACTGAAGATAAGATTCCAAAAATAGCCTTTATTTCCATAAAATTATAAAATAAATTATATAGTAATATTATAGCAAAATAATAATATTAAAAACAGATAAACAATTTTAATTAAATACTCCACAAAAAATGTTTTTAAAAATATAAACTTAATAAAATAAAAGGAGGATTTATTATCCCCCTATTTAATAGTTTTTTGTTGTTTAATTTGACACCCAAAAGCCCTGTTCAGGTTTAAAAGTTGAAACAAAACATTCAACTTTTGCTTGAGGATAAAGCTCCTTAACACTACTACCAACACTTTTTGCAAGATCTTGCCTAACTTCTTCTGTTCTTTCTGGTTTATCATACAGACCACTAATTTCAACTATTATTTCATCGCCTAAACCATAAGACATTAAATCAGGAACAAATAAACAAGTCATTTCATTCTCGTTTTTTAAACCGAGTTCGGTAATTGATACTACGGCTTTTACAATTGCTTTATGAAGACGATTTAAACATTCTTCTGTCTGCCCTGCGGGAAGACACCATACTTTAATTATTGGCATTTTTACCTCCGATATTTTGTTAAATAAATTGTTAATGTAATAAAAAATATAGCATGATTGCTATACTTTTGTCAATGCTCGGGGTCGCGGACGATATTCGAACTAAAATTATAAATATTCAACCATTATTCATCTTTTTCTTGTCTACCTGTGTCCTTATTAAACTTCATAGCCTCTTCTTTTGTGAATACACCGGTATGATCCCGTAATAATGATAATTGCTTCATTATAGCTTGGTAAGCATTACTTAATGCAGCTTCTGATTGTTTTTGCATTTCTTCGTATGAACCACGGTATTCGACAAATTGATCAAGGGCAGGAAGTTCTCGATCATCTACTTTTTCGCCAAGATCCTTATAGCCGTGAGGCACTTTTTGCAAACACTCAATTTGATCAACCATTGAAGTAAGAGATTCTATCTCTTTTCTAATTTTTTCAATTCCTTTCTCTAATCCACCCTCTTTTACTGATAGAATTCTCTCATTTTGTTTTTCAAAATTCATAATTTTAAATTTAATTATTATATAATAACTATTATAACATAAAAATGCTACTTTGTAAATTTGCTCGGGGTCGTAGACAAAGTTCGAAATGGTGTGGCTAAGATTAGGTCAGAATTTAGGGGTTAATGTTAGACTCAAAAACAAAAAAATACTTTTAGAGAAAAGGGATAAAAAAAATAATATATAATTCATACTATAATTTGAGTAAATAAAAAATCCCACTGCTTAATTAGGTGGGATTAATTTTTTCCAGTTTATTCTTGGCTTAATTTGCTAAGCCCATATTCAAGGCAATGTGATCCCGAAAAAAATTCGTGTACATTTGATGTACCTTTAAAACCTGGCATGATTGATCGTTTAATATATTGGCGTAAGCCGAGTCACTTAAAATTAAGTGGCAATATACCTTACCGCTTTTTATCGTTTCAACGATGAATACGACCAATAAATCACCATCCGACTCCTCGTGAACTTCAAACAGGTTTTTCAGTGACTTCCCTGAAAAAGCGAACCTGTCTACACCTGTATGGCTAACTCTTCTGGACTCATAAATAGTGAATACATTTTTCAATTTAAAACCAAAGTTTTCACGATATTCTGGGATAGTGAGCGCTGGCTGAAGCTCTAATAAACCACTTGGATTTGCTTTGATTAAATCCTTAATACTTGCTTTTTCTTTCATTACATATATTTTTAATGTTCGACAATCAATTTAACTAAAATAATTATATCATAAGTATATTAAATTGTCAAGCTTTGATGGGGTACATTTAAACTCGAAGTGCAACACCTGTCGTGGATTCGAACCAATATAGACCAATAAAATAAATGGTTTTCTAATAATTACCACTTAAAATCTAAAATATCCTAAAAATGTTCGAACCGCTTTAGAGCTTAAAATGTGTCTAATATTAAAAGAAAAACAGGCTTATAAAACCTGTTTTCGTGTTTTGCTCGGAGGCAAGGATTCGAACCTCGATAGCCAGGACCAAAACCTGGAGTCCTACCGTTAGACGACCCCCGAATAATTATTTTCTATTTAAAAATATTTTATCAAATAATTAGAAAAAGTCAAACAAAATTAAATTCTAGCATATTTCTTTACAGCTATATAACTAGCTAAAATATTTATAGCTACTATTCCTAAAAATTGAATACCAAATATTGTTAAAAAATTATTAGTAAAATAACTAACAACATTAACATTATAATCAACAAAGAAAACTTCTAAATATGGTTGAATTAAACTAAGCAATGGGAAAGATATCGCTATTATAATAATTAAAGCTACTAAAGTATAAACAACTGAAGACATTAAATAAGGAGCATAAATAAAAACATTAGAAGCCCCCACTAAACGCATAATCTCAATTTCTTTTTTATGAGTATAGATAGCTACTTTTATTGAATTATAGATAACTAATAAACTAGTAATAACAAAAATAGCAATTATAAATATACCAATATCATTAATACGTTTAGTAATATTATTTATTTTATCTAAAATTAAACTATTATCTGAAAAATCACGTGATTCAATTATCTCACTATCAAGAACTTTTAACTCTTCAATTAAATCAGCTACTTCATCCGCATTATAGGGGGTAATAACTAAACTAGGAGATAAGGGGTTTTGACCTAATTCCACTAAAGCTTGAAGAACTTCTTCATTATTTTCATTACTAGCTCGAAAAGAATCTAAAGCTTCTTGTTTAGAAATATATTTAACATCCTTAACTCGATCCATAGCTTTAATTTTATCTTTCAAATTTAAGATATCTATTTCTGATGAATCAGAAGTTAAGTATAGATTAATATTAATTTTTTCTTTAATAGCTTTAACAGCATTAGTACTAATAGTTTGAGTTAAAATTAAAGTATTTATTGAAAACATGGCTAAAATCAAAATAGTAATAGTTACAACTGATAACCAAATATTACGAGTAATATCTTGTAAACTAAATTTTAAAATTCTTAAAAGAGATGAAAACATATTTTTAAATTAAATAATATATTTACCATGTTCTTGGTCACTTACAATTCTTCCATCATCCATCCGAACAACTCGTCTTTTTAAACTATTAACTATTTCTCGATTATGAGTAACCAGGATAATAGTAGTGCCAAAATTATTAATCTTTAAAAGTAAATCAATAACATCATTAGCATTAATTGCATCTAAATTTCCAGTAGGTTCATCAGCTAATAATATTTTAGGTTGATGTACTAAAGCTCGAGCAATAGCTGTTCTTTGTTGTTCACCACCAGATACTTCACTAGGATAACGATCCATTTTATTCTGTAATCCAACAATCTTCATAACGCTATTAACTATTTTATCAGTTTTAACTTTATCTTTACCACAAACTTCTAGAGCAAAGGCTACGTTCTCTTTTAATGTTTTTTTAGGTAATAATTTAAAGTCTTGAAAAATAACTCCAATTTGTCGTCGTAAATATGGTACCTCACTTTTTCCAATTTTAGTTATATTCCAATCACCTATAAAAACCTGGCCCGAACTAACTAATTCTTCCCCAATTAAAATTTTTACTAAAGTAGTTTTACCAGTACCAGATTGACCAACAATTGAAACAAACTCACCGGCAGAAATATTTAAATTAACATTATCTAAAACTTTAATTTTATTTTTGTAAGCTTTGTTAACATTAATAAGTTTTATCATAAAATTTTATTTTATTTTATAGAAAATATAATTTAATAAATCCACTGTTTCCGAAAAACTTTTATCTCTAGTAGCTGAATCTAAAATTACTACCACAACTTTTCGACCCTTAACTTCAGCTTCCGTAATCAAACAATAACCAGCTTCATCTAGGTATCCAGTTTTAGAACCAGTAATTTTAAAATTTTTGTAATTATTATTTAAAACTAGATCACTACTATTATAACGTAAAATACTTATATTGTCATTTCTTTTTTTAAAACTATATTTTTTAGTAATACTAGCATCACTAATAATTGAATTTTTAAAAACTTTACTAGTTAATATTGCTAAATCTAAAGCGGAACTAATATTATTTTTATCAAGTCCAGTTGGTTCTTTAATATTAAAAGTTAAAGCTCCTTGTTCTTTGGCCCAAGAATTTATTTGATCAATAAAAGTAGATCTTTCAACACCACTAATTCTTACTAAACTTTCAACGGCATTATTAGCTGATCGCACCAAGGATGAATAAATTAAATCTTTAACTGACAACAAATCACCCTCAGATAAATTAATTAAAGCTACCTCCCATTTAGGACAATAATTAAAATTGTATTCTTCATCTTGTTTACTATAGGAAACAATTTCATCTAAACTCTTTTTATTATTACTTAAAAAATTAAAAACAGAAAATATTTTTGTTAAACTAGCAATAGGTCTAACAATATTAGCATTTTTTTCATACAAAATATCACCACTTAATTCATCTAAAACCACAACTGAAGCTGAGTCAACTACAGGTTGACTCCCAATACCAAAATCTACTACTAAAGGTTCACTTCCTTTATTGTTAACAATTTTTAAAGGTTCAATTGATATGTTTATAATCCCATCTGATTTATTAGCAATCTTAGAAAAAGCAACAGCATCTAAATCAATAACTCTATTAGGAAAAATAGATCGATCAGGACCATAATCATTAACAGTCACATCAACATATTTATTATTAGCTAAATTATAAACTCGTAAAATAGAGCCAGCTGGAAAATCAGGTGAAGCCGCAAAATTTCCTCCTTTATATTTATACCAACTAGCTTGACCAACACTTAAAAGATTAGGATAAGAAAAAACAGCTAAACGGGCATAGGGTAAATGGATGACCGAACGAACAAAATTTTCTTCCGGAAAATCTTGAGTTGGTAATGGTCTCCATAAATTATGGGTTTTGTCATAAAAAAATACTTGTTTATAATAATTATTACTTTCATCATACGACATCTGAATATAGAAAGGACGGCTACTGTCATAAGCTTCTTTATTTTTAAATTCAAATTGAATTATTGAACTTTCTTTTTTTAAAGTCCAAGGTAATTCTAAATCGGTATCAGGAATTTTTTCAGCTACCACTTGAGTATCAGCTGATAAAATCCCTGGAACCAACGAAAGTTTTAAATAATCATTAAATATAGAAACAGTATAACCTTTAGCAATAGTGTCTTTATCTAAAAAAATACTAAAATCTTTTTTTAAATTTTTATCTTCATTATTATCAGCTTTAACTTGATAACTAAAAAAAATTAAATTGAATAAAACACAAAATACTATAGCTATTTTTTTCTTCATCTATTTAAAGTTTTAATTATTAAAAAAGTAATTTATCCATTTTCTAAAATTTGATACTTCTATTATTTCATCAGTACTAGTATTAACATTACTTAAAGCTTCTTCTCTTTTTATAACTACCACCTGTTCGCCCGCTTTTTGTAAATTTAAATTTAATCGAGCCTTTTCTTCTACCGATTGATCCGAAGATAAATAAGATAAAACCTCACTTAAACCTTGATTAGTTTTTTCATATTTATTTATTTCTGATTGTATTTGAGCTATTTCAGTTTCAATATTTTTAGTTTTTTTATTATTTTTTAAATACGGAATAAACATTAATATAACTAAACCTAATAAAATTAAAGTTAATAAAAACTGCTTAAAATTTTTCCAAGCTTGACCTTTTATTTTTCCCTTTTCTATATAATTTAATTTTTCTGTTGGACTAAGATTATATTTACTAGTCATAAATCTATTATTATAATTAACGTTCTTTAGGAGTTACCCAAAAACCCATATATTTTCCTAACATTAATCTGGTTTGAGCATCTAAACAAGGAATGGCACCAAAAAATATTACACAAGCTGGAATAACCACCCATTCTAAAAATAATTTAGCATTATCAAAAAAACCATAATTTTTAGGTCGTTTTGGTAATAATAAAGTTGAAATAACAGCTGAAATAAACATACCAGCCATAGAAATGGTCATTAATTTACTAGTAATATCAGGTAAATTTAAAGCCATGACGGTACCATTAAAACGATCACCACCCAGTAACATTGGAAACCAACCAACAACTCCAATAATTAAAGCTGTTGTGGCCCAAGAATGAAAACCATAAATTTGAATCCAAATATGACGAAGAGATGGCCAAGTTTTCATTTCTTTTCTTTTCTTTAAATAATTAAAAATTAAATAGGGAACATTTTCACTACCCCAAGCCCAACGACGTTGTTGTTTGTATAAACTTTTCATGGTTTGCCAAAAATTTTTATCACAAGTAGCGTCCATGGAAACTGGAAAATAAAGTGGTTCAACTCGATAATCTCCATTATAGTGTAAAAAACAATGCCAAAAAATTCTTGAATCTTCACTAACCATATTAGGGGCCCAAAAATCAATTTCAGCTAAAGCTTTAAAAGTCATAGAATGAGAAGAATAAGTAGCTAATTTTTCGGGACGAATTTGTTGCATCATTTGCCAAAAAGAATTAGACGAAGAAGATACTCGAGCAAAGAATGGAGTTTGCCAAATATTATTATGATAAACCGGAATTGGTTGATAACTAGCTCGATATGGATTATTAGTAGTTAAAAATCTATAAGTTAAACAGAAAAAATAATTAAAAGTAGCGGCGGTATCAATATCAAAAACACTAACTAATATTTTATTATAATCTAAACCTTCTTTATCAATTATTTCTCTTT
This sequence comes from bacterium, assembly GCA_035402985.1. GTDB lineage: Bacteria > Patescibacteriota > Patescibacteriia > Patescibacteriales > UBA12465. The sequence continues at coordinate 10,856 of DAONEH010000010.1, forward strand.
TAACTATCTTACCAGCATAAGCTTGATTAGCTCCTTTACCTTTTAATTCCCCTGGAACATTATCCGGATGAAAAGTTATAAGTAAATTTCTAAAACAATCACCAAATTCTTTCTTTACCACCTCGGCTTTTATATGAGCCGACTCCCCAGCTCGCTCTTCCATAGCTAAAACTACAATCATATCTTTACTAGGATAACCATTACTTATTAAACCAGAAAAACTAGTTCGAATAACTTCTAAACTTTCATTATAGGTTGGTAAAATTATTAAATGAATAACATCATTCCATTTTAAACCTTGATAAGCTAAACAATCTTTTGATAAATCTTTAGTATTAGTAGTTATTTCTTCACATTTTTTAAACCAATCAATCGCTTTATTATCTTTTAATTTTTTGTAAGCAATGATTAAATAAGTAGCAAAAAATACTACCCATAAAAGATAATAAACATCAAAAGCAATAATAAAATAAGCCACCCATACTGGCTTAAAATAAGATAAAATAACTAAGGCTAATAAAGTTCCAATTGATAAAAAACCTGGAAGTATTTCCAATAAGCGATAAACAATTTTATCCCGTCCTGATAATTCAATAGCCTTAGACACTTTTAAATAGTTCATAATAATAACTTTATTTCTTAATTATCAAAAATAACATCATCACCTTCTTTTAACTCCTGCTCAGTATTATTTTTATTTGAGAAATTAGATTTAGTATTAAAATCTTTTTCCTTATTACGAAAACTTATTGGTTTAGCTAAACCAAGATCATTTAAGCTGATAGTTTTTATTTCTTTTTCTGGTGTAATATTTTCTTTAGGTACAAAAGTTTTTTCTTTATTAATAAATCTTTTAGGAGTTATAGCTGAAGCGGGAATAGAATTTGGTTTAGAAAAAAAATCTTTTCTAGAAGTACTATTTTTTTTTGATTTTTCACTTAAACATTTTTGACAAAATAATGGTCGAATTCCATCTGGTTTAAATGGAGTATTTATATCAACTCCACAAACTGAACATTTTCCCGAAAAACCAGGTTCAATCGGTTTTTTAGAAGTTTTACTATCAATATTTTTTTCATCTTTTTTAGCATCGGAATAATCTTGATGCCAACGCATAATTTTTTCTTCGACTTCACTGCGATTATTAGCGTATTTTTCTCGGGAATAATTAATTACCTTGTCATCATTTTTAGTTTTTTCATCAGCTGATAAAGGTGGCAAACCACGAGCCGAAAAAGGATCAGACGCAATACCATCAATCATTAATTTTAAATACATTTCAAATTTAGGTAAATTAACTATATCTTCCTCGGTAAAAATTGGAGTAAATTCTTTAACCAATTCTTCAGCATCATTAGCTCCTACTCTAAAAACAATAATTGTTCCAACGTTACCAAAAACAGCTGGTCGAACTTTTTCATCTAATTGTTCAATATATTGATGAGCCATAATTAAATTAAGTCGATATTTACGAGCTTCCGATAAAATATTAGCAAAACTTTCTGTCGAAAAATTTTGAAATTCATCAATGTATAAATAAAAATCACGTCGAGTTTCTTCTTCAATATCAACTCGACTCATAGCGGCTAATTGAATTTTAGTAATCATCATCGCTCCAAGTAAAGCCGAGTTATCTTCTCCAATTCTACCTTTACTTAAATTCATTATTAAAATTTTACCTTCATCCATAATTTCTCTCATATTAATTGATGACTTAACTTGACCAACAATATTTCTCATTAAAGAACTAGATAAAAATTGTCCAACTTTATTTTGAATCGGTGATACTGCTTCAGAAGCAAACTTATCAGCATAACCAGCAAATTCTTTCTCCCAAAAAGATTTAACTACTGGATCTTTAACATTAGCTACTACTTTTTTACGATATTCTTTATCTGATAACATTCTAACAACACCTAATAGAGTAGAACCAGGAAAATCTAAAATAGCTAAAATAGAATTTCTTAAAATATACTCTAACCGAGGTCCCCAAGAATCAGCCCATAATTTTTGGAAAACTCCAATTAAACCAGAAGCTACTAAATGACGTAAATGTGGTTCAACTTGTTCTACTAAGTTAAAAGCTATAGGATATTCAATATCTGCTGGATTAAAATAGACCACATCATTTATTCGATTACTAGGGATATATTTTATTATTTTTTCAGCTAAATCTCCATGAGGATCAACTACAGCCACTCCGCGTCCTGCTCTTATATCTTCCACAATCATATTTTCTAAAATAGTTGATTTCCCCATACCAGTTTTTCCAATCAAATACATATGACGACGACGATCATCAGTTTTAATACCAAAACGTCGCATTTGATTACGAAAATTGGTTTGAGCGAAAAAGATTACTTCATTATTGTTCATATTTTTATTACTAAGGAGTAATTGAATAAGATTGTTTCATTAAATCACTAAAATTTTGTACTTGGCTAGAAAAATCTTTAAAATAAGGGACTAAATAAATAATACCTAAAATTATCGGAGTAAGAATAATTATAATTTTTAACCAAGAAAATATCTTCTGCCAAATAATATATTTTTTAATATATAAAGTTAAATCTAATATTTGTTCACTTAATTTAATATTCTTCTCTAATAAACTTTGTAAATCAGCTTGATTTACTTTATTTGTTTTTTGAGATAATAAATCAAATTCAACGGAATCTTTATAAATTTTATCTTCAATATTGTCCATATTTAAAAAATTAAAATATACAAAGGAATTATAACAAAAAAAAAGCTAAAAATCAAATTACTTTTAGCATTAATTTTAAGTATTTTATTAGTATTAATCTCTTAATTTACAACTAGAAACATTTTTTTTAGCTAAAGCAATCATTTTCATAACTTCCTCCGTAGTAAAAGCCTGTTTATTTTTAAAATCACTATTCACTAAATCAGTATCAGATTTAAATTTTTGTAAAAACCACTTTTTAGCTCCAGAAATTTCTTTAGACATTTGGACAACATCATCTAGAGTATGGAGACCCGGAACTAAGGTAGTTCTAAATTCATAAGGAAATTTACCAGTCATTAATAAATCAATTGATTTTTTTATTTCTTTTAAATTAACTTTAACTCCAACTACTTTTTCATATTTACTAAAAGGAGCCTTAATATCCATAGCCACATAATCAATTAATTTTTTATAGATTAAATCAGCTAATAATTTAGAATTAGTTCCATTAGTATCTAATTTAATTTTAAAACCTAAATTTTTAATTTTAATTATAAAATCTTTTAAATCTGGTTGAAGAGTTGGTTCACCACCAGAAATAACAACTCCCTCTAATTTTCCAATTCGACTCTTTAAAAAAAGAAGAAGATCTTCTTCAGTCATTTGAGAAAAATCTTCTTCTTTTTTATATTCACTCTCGCCCCCATTGGTCAGGACAAGCATAGGGTTATAACAAAAATGGCAACGAAAATTACAGGAATTAGTAAAGACCACAGCTGATATATAGCCAGGGAAATCTATCAAACTAAGTTTTTCTAAACCACCTATTACCATTTTTTAAAAAACAAAAAAAACGTAAATAAAGAAACTAAGAAACCGCTAGGATAGCCTTATTCGTTAATCTTGTCCGAATTAATTTTATAAGTTTTTCGATCATTATACTCGGCCATTTTTCCTTTATTATAGCACTTAGTGGGTGTAAGCCAGCCAACTACTCGGCTGTAAACAATACACTCTGTTCTTTTGTCAGTTTGAATGGGACTCATATTTTTCTTTCAAAACTTGCGACCTAGACTTACAAATTTTGAATATGTTAATTATTAATATAATACTAAATTTTTAATAAAAAAACAAATCAATAAAATTAACAACTACAACTATTTGATTCTACTGGACTATTATGCGAAAAAACTCCTAGACCTTTTTCTTCATCACATTTTGGACAATATTTATGTTCACCAGATAAATATCCATGAATTGGACAAACAGAAAAAGTTGGAGTAATAGTGAAATAAGGTAAACGATAATTATTAACAATATTTTTTACTAATTTTTTTGTTATTTCTGGATCATTAATTCTTTCTCCTAAAAATCCATGCAAAACTGTTCCACCAGTATATTTAGTTTGTAATTCATCTTGTAAATCAAGCGCCGCAAATAAATCATCAGTAAAATTAACTGGTAAATGAGTGGAGTTAGTATAATAAGGGTCAGCCCCATCATTAACTAAATCATTATTAGCACAAATAATATCTGGATATAATTCTTTATCTTTCTTGGCAAAACGATAAGTACAACCTTCGGCGGGAGTAGCTTCTAGATTATATAAATCATTAGATTCAGTTTGAAAATCAGCCAGTTTTTCTCGCATAAAATCCATAATATCTAAAGCAAATTTATTTCCACGATCTGTAGTAATATTTTCACCTAATAAATTTACAACGGCTTCATTCATTCCATTTAAACCAATAGTATTAAAATGATTTTTCCAGCTAGAACCAAAACGTTCTTTTATTTCAGATAAATAGTATTGAGAATAAGGGTATAAACCATCTTCCGTAAATTTTTCAATAATCTTTCTTTTTATCTCCAAACTTTCTTTAGCAATTTTCATTAAATCAAATAATCGTTTTTTAAAATCTTCTTCATCTTTAGCTAAATAACCTAAACGAGCCATATTAATAGTAACTACACCTAAACTACCAGTTAATGGATTAGCTCCAAATAATCCTCCGCCACGTTTTCGAAGTTCACGATTATCTAATCGAAGACGACAACACATACTACGAGCATCATCTCGATTCATATCAGAATTAACAAAATTAGAAAAATAAGGGATACCATATTTAGAAGTCATCTCCCACATTGGTTTTAAACTTTCTCGATCCCAATCAAAATCTTTATCAATACAATAAGTTGGAATTGGAAAAGAAAAAACTCTACCAGTTGAATCACCTTCAATCATTATTTCAGCAAAAGCTTGATTAAATAAATCCATTTCTTTTTGAAAATCACCGTAAGTAGAATTCATTATTTGTCCACCAATAATAACTCCTTCTTTAGCAATTGATTTTGGTGGAGTAACATCTAAAGTAATATTAGTAAAAGGAGTTTGAAAACCAACTCGAGTAGGAACATTAACATTAAAAACAAATTCTTGTAGAGCTTGTTTTACATCTTTATAGGTTAAATTATCGTATCTTATAAATGGAGCTAAATAAGTATCAAAATTAGAAAAAGCTTGAGCTCCAGCAGCTTCACCTTGCATAGTATAAAAGAAATTTATTACTTGGCCTAAAGCACTTCTAAAATGTTTAGCTGGTTTACTTTGAATTTTTGTATCAACCCCACCAAAACCTCTTAGTAATAAATCTTTTAAATCCCAACCACAACAATAAGGAGCTAATAAACCTAAATCATGAATATGAATATCGCCATTAATATGAGCTTGTCTAATTTTTTCCGGATATAATTTATTTAACCAATACTTAGCCGAAATGGAGGAAGCAATATAATTATTTAATCCTTGAACAGAAAAAGACATATTACTATTTTCTTTTAATCGCCAATCAGCTCGTCCTAAATAATCTTCCATTAATTTTTCTTCAGTACTTTTATTTATTTCTCGAACTTGTCGATGTTGATCACGATATAAAATATAGGCCTTAGCTGTTTTTATTAATTTACTTTCAATTAAAACTTCTTCCACAATATCTTGAATCTCTTCCACGGCTGGAATAGTTTTGTAAAAAAACTTGCTAGTAATTTTTTCTAAAACTTTATTACTTAAATCTTCAGCTAACTTTTCATTTTTTTCATCAACTTCTTCCATCGCTTTAATTATAGCTTTGGTAATTTTTGAGATATCAAAATCAACAATATCACCGGAACGTTTTAAAATTTTAGAAATATTACTTGGCATAGTATTCTATATTTAATTTTTATTTATTTTTTGGTTTTAATAATTTATCTAATTCTTCACTAAATTCTTCTAAACCTTCAAACGATTGATAAACCGAAGCATATCTAATATAAGCAACCTTATCTATTTTTTTTAAATTTTTCATAACTATTTCTCCAATCTCAGTAGAATCAATTTCGGATTTATTTAGAACTTGAATATCACGTTCAATACAATAAACTAATTTTTTAAATTTTTCTTCATTAATATTTCGTTTTTCTAAAGCCTTTTTTAAACCAGCTACTAATTTATCATTATTATAGGATTCTCGTCGGCCATCTTTTTTTATAACCACCAAATCTAAGATTTCCATTTCTTCATGAGTAGAAAAACGAAAACCACATTTTAGACATTCTCGACGACGACGAATTAAGAAACCGTCTCCCGATATTCGAGAATCGACTACTTTAGTGTCATCAAAATGACAAACAGGGCATTTCATTGCTTTTTTTTAAAATTTAATAAAACACAACATATAGTATAACCTAATAATTACTAACCACTATATATTGTTTATCTAAATTATAGCAAAAATTTAAAGCTATGCCAAATGGTCAAAAATTAGCTAATATTAAATATTTTTAAACAAGTTTATCTAAAAAATAATAAATATTTTTTTAAATCTGTGGATAACTTAAAAGAGGTTAATTTTATTATTAACCTCTTCAAAAATATATAGTTCTTTTGCTAAAATTTAATACTTAAAAATTGATATTAGAATAATAATCATTAACATCTTCTAAGTCTTCTATTTCTTCAATAAAATGATCAATTTTTTCTTGTTCTTCATCAGATATTGTTTGTTTATCTTTAGCTACGTATTCAATTTCAGCTGATTCCATAGAAATTCCCTGTTCATCTAATAATAATTTTACTTTTTGTAAATTATCAACTCTAGTAAATATTAAAATCATATCATTATCAATTTTAAAATCATCAATTCCAGCATCGATCAATTCTAATTGCCAATCTTCTAAATTATTTTTTTTACCTTTTAAAGCTTCTTGCGAAACAACTATTAAACCTTTTTGTTCAAAATTCCACATAACCGAACCAAGGTTACCGCCATATTTAGTAAAAGCATGGCGAACTAAAGAAGCACTTCTATTTTTATTATCAGTTAAACATTTTATAATAAACTGAATATTATTAGGAAAAAGACCTTCATAATATAATTCTTCGACTATTGCTCCACCTAATTCTCCCGTTCCTCTTTTAATAGCTCGCTCAATATTATCTTTGGGCATATTAACCATTCGAGCTTTATCAATAACAGCTCGAAGTGATGGATTAGTTTCAGGATCACCACCTCTTTCTCGAGCAGCAATAGTTATAGTATTAGCAATTTTAGTAAAAACAGCTCCTCTCTTAGCATCAACTACGGCCTTGGCTCTTTTGGTAGTAGCCCACTTGGAATGTCCTGACATATTTTTTTATATTAATTATTAATTATTTCCGGGAACAATAATATCAAAAGTTTTTTTTAGTCCATAAGCTTTAGGACCATAATCTAAACAATATTTTTTTATACTATTTTTAAAATAATCGGGTTTACTCTTTTGAATTTGTCCTACTAAGTAATAAGTTAAACACAAAATAAAAGCAAAATCAACCTTAACCCCTATGTTTATTTGCCAACGACTAGTAGCTTCACCAAAATATAGGTTTTTATCATGACCGATAGTTATAACTAACTCATTTTTATCTCTAATTACAAATTTAGCATGACGAGCCTGACCATTACTAAAAGCTCTCAGTGATAATTTAGAACCAAATAATTCACTCTTTTTAATATCCAACATTGGAGCAATAGCTATAAATTCATCTGGCAAAATAAAAGAATAAGCTTTAAACTTACCAAAACCTGGTTTTAATTTTAATGTTTTTAAAAATTTTAAAATAGTACTTGGATTCTCTGACTTAGCTGATAAAACCATTCCTAAATAGGTAGAAATATTATAGGTATAAGGTTCAGCTAATTTAGGATAAATAAATACTTGGTCGGCTATTTTTCCAGCACTAGAATTTTTAGAACAAGTAAGTAATATTGTTTTTAATTTATATTTTTTAGCTAATTGTGTCTCCCAAATTGAATCTTTTTCACCTGAAGCTGAAATTATAACGACTTCGGTAATAATTTTCTTTTTTATTAAATTACTATAATTTAAAATAGTTTTCTTAAAAGTACTTTCATCAGCTAAAATAGCTAAACGATCAGAAAATAAAATTTGTCCAGTATTAAAAGCATTACCACTACCAACTACTATTGGAAATTTAAATTGATTTAAATTTAATTTAGGTAATTTAGTTTTTTCAAAAAATTCTAAGGCTCGAATAACACCTTCATCTAAATTTATTATTTTAGAAGTATTTATTTTTTTCATATATTTTTTTATTTTAATTTTCCTTGTTTAACTACATTGTTTATTAAAGCCGAAATTTTTTTAGTATCACCTAAATAATGCCAGTTATTAGCTTTAAATTTATTATTTAACTCTAAAACTATTGGTATAGCTACGGGAATATTAACATTAACAATATCAGCAGCTGAAATATTATCTAAATATTTTAATAGAGCTCTTAAACTATTACCACTAGCCACAATTAATATTTTTTTATTCTTTTTTAATTGAGGTATAATTTCCTCTTGCCAAAAAGAAGCAACTCTATTTTCAACATCTTTTAAGGATTCAGTTAAAATTGGTTTTTTTAAAAAACTATAACAATTATCGGTCATTTGATTATAGGGACTAGAAGTTTTAATAGCTGGAGGGCACAAATTATAAGAACGACGCCATAATAATACTTGTTCTTCACTATATTTTTTAACCATTTCTTTTTTATTTAAACCTTGTAAACAACCGTAATGTTTTTCATTTAAACGCCAATCTTTTTTAATTGGAAGCCATAATAGGTCCATTTCATCTAAAATAATGTCTAAAGTTTTTACAGTTCTCTTTAAAAAAGAGGCATAAGCTAAATCAAATTTAAATTTTTCTTTTTTTAATAATTTTCCAGCTTCTTTAGATTGTTTTAAACCAGCGGGAGACAAATCAACATCAACCCAACCGGTAAATTTACCAGTTTTATTCCATTCACTTTCACCATGACGAATTAAAACAATTTTATACATATTATTAATTCAAATTGACTAAAAAGCTAGGAGATGCTAAACTTTTATAGTTAATTTTAAATATATTTGGATAAAAAATTTGTTAACTAAAATATTGATATTTCTTCTAAAAACATTATTTTTTATTAAGAAAATAGTTGTTTTTATTATAAATATAGTTAAAAAAATAATTATAACTATATTGAATTTTTTGTTTTTTAAAATTTTGATAAAACTATACTATAATTATATCTTAATTTACAAAAAAGTAAAAGAAATAAACAAAAAAAACAATTCCAAACTATATTTATTTAAAAAAAATGCTTCTGTTCTTTTAATTATTTTTTTAGTTTTAACCTTTGTTTTAACTAATAATATAAAGAAAACTAAAGCTCAAAAATTGTCTGATCAAATATACAAGACTACTTTAGCTAAGAATATTGAGTCTGATTTTGAAGAATTAAATAATGAAGAGTTAATAGTTGAGACTTTAGATGATAAAGATTTAAAAAATATTGTTTTAGATCAATATTTAGATCAAGCTGGACTTTTAAAAACAAAAACTCGAGTTAGTAAAAATTCAACAGATGATTATGCTGTTGTTTCAGAACATGGTGACCTATTATCAAATAGTGGTTTAAATATAGTTGAACCAACTACTAGAAATAAAATTATTGAATATGCGGTATCGGCCGGTGATACTGTTTCAAGTATTGCTTCTAATTTTGGTTTAAATGTTAATACTATTTTATGGGAAAATAATTTATCATCTAATAGTTTAATAAAACCGGGTGTTAAATTAACTATATTGCCATCTAATGGTATTAGACATGTTGTCGCTAAAAATGAAAATATTAGTAAGATAGCAACTAAATATGGTGTAACAACTGAAGCTATTATTGAAGCTAATGATTTAGAAGAAGGTCAAGCCTTAAAAATTGGAGAAAAGATATTTATACCTGGAGGTAAAAAGATTATTGAAAGCAATACTATAGTTAGTCGTACTTATGCTGGAACTACTATTACAAAAAATACTGGTAATAATGCTAATCAGAAACCAGCCTATACTGGAGGAAAACTTTTATGGCCAACAGTGGGAGCTAGAATAACTCAATATTATTCTTGGAGTCATAAAGGTTTAGATATTGCTAATAAAACTGGAACTCCATTATATGCCGCTGAAGATGGAACTGTAGAACGATCGGGTTGGAGTAATGGTTATGGTTATAATGTTATCATTAATCATGGAGGTGGTTTAAAAACTTTATACGGTCATGCTTCTAAACTTTATGTTAAAGTAGGAGAAACTGTTAAGCGAGGTGATGTTATTGCGGCTATGGGTTCAACTGGTTGGTCAACCGGACCTCATATTCATTTTGAAGTTAGAATAAATGGAGCTCAACAAAATCCTTTAAATTATATAAAATAATAATATAAAAAATATGAACATAATCGGAGGATTAATTTTAATAGCTTTAGGAACATTAATAATTATTAAGACTGAATTTTTATTAGAAAATTTTGGTCGAATAGCTTGGTTTGAAGAAAAATTAGGAAGTGAAGGTGGATCAAGATTAGGTTATAAATTAATCGGTTTAATAATTATATTTTTTGGATTACTTTTAACTACTGGAATGTTTGGTGATTTTATGACTACAGCTTTATCTCCTTTAGTTAAATAATAAAATATCTTGACTTAATTACTTTTTTTAATTATTATATTTTTATTATACATGGGCCTTTAGCTCAGTTGGCTAGAGCACCTGCTTTGCAAGCAGGGGGTCAAGGGTTCGAGTCCCTTAAGGTCCACAGATTAGAAGAACAGACGAAAGTCTGTTTTTTGTTTTTTGATTGTAATTATTATGTACATTACCGTGCTATATTGACATTATTATTTATTAGTATATAATGTATATATTGATAAATATATGTATAGATTTGTATAGATTTATAAATAAATGTATATGTTAAGTAATGATAAATTAATAAAAATTAATGAGGTAGCAAAAATACTTAATGTTTCAATACAAACATTAAGACGTTGGGATGAATCCGGTCAACTTAAATCTATTCGTATTAATCCTAATGGCTATCGTTACTATAATCTTTCTGATATTCAATTAATAGCAAAAGATATTTTTTATTTGGCAAAAGAATGGGCTTCACAATCAATCGCTGTTGAGCCAGATAATAATTTTTTTTGTATAGATAGTCCAACATTTCAAATAAAATTAAATCATTTAGAAAAAGATTTACAAACAATAACTAAACTTAAAAAAGATTTTTCTTTAATAAGTTCAATAGTTGGAGAAATAGGAAATAATTCTTTTGATCACAATATAGGATCTTGGCCAGATATTAGAGGAATTTTTTTTGCTTATGATTTGAATAAAGGACAAATTGTTTTAGCTGATAGAGGACAAGGTATTTTAACCACTCTTCAAAGAGTTATTCCAAATTTAATAAATGATAAAGATGCCCTATTAATAGCTTTTACAGAAAAAATTTCAGGAAGAGCTCCTGAAAACAGAGGAAATGGTTTAAAATATGTAAAAAAAGTATTAATGGATATAAAAAAAGAAATACCATTAAAATTATATTTTCAATCAGGAAATTCTTTTCTAATTATGAATGATAAAACAAAAAATTTAAAAATAGAACAAACAAAAACATATGTTAGAGGATGTTTGGCTTTAATTAATTTTTAAAAATATGATTATTGAATTAAAAAAATTTGGCAATATATTAATTTCAAGACAACTTGGCAAAGAAGCTTTAGCGGCTATAAATTATCAACTTCCAAAAGAAAATACTGAAAAAATTATTATTGATTTTTCTGAAATTACAACATTTTCTCCTTCCTGGGGAGATGAATTTTTATCACCATTACAACAAAAATATCAAAATAACCTATTATTAAGAAATACTTCTAATCCGTCTGTAAAAGCTACTATTGAAATTTTAGAAGAAACAAATCAAATAAAATTTCAGGTAGAATAAAAAAATAATTTAATATAAACCCAAACAAAAAAACAGGTTTTAAACCTGTTTTTTATTTTTGTAGTAATTTTATTATTATTTCAATCGATCTCCTGGATTCTCACAACCATCTTTTAAACATTCTTCAATCTTATTAATCATCTCAGTTTTCATATCATCAGAATAACCAACCCAATATTTATCACCAATAAAAGTCATTGGAACTCCTTCCACTGTAGTGTTATAAGCTTTAGCCATATCTTCTAATTTTTTAGCATTATCAGTATTCTTCCAAGTTTCATAAGTTTTAATCTCAATATCTGGATATGTAGTAGTCCAATCACTCATAGCTGTTTTTTGAGAAGCACAATGAGGACAACCATCACCCCAAAAAAGATAAACAGCAACTTTTTTATCAGTCGCATAATCAACTGATTCATTAAAACTAGCTTCATTAATAGTGCCTTCTTCAGTAGTACTAGCTGAAGTTTCACTGGTAGTAGTATTTAAAGTTTTTTCTAACTCAGCAATATTATAGGCTTGAGGAAAAAATTCCTTACCATCTTTACTAATATAGGAATCATAAACTTGTCCGTCACCTAAATCAAGAGAAAATTTATATAAACCAGTTTGCTCATCTTCAACCATATTAGTAATAGTAACAGAAGCGCCTGAAGTCATAAAATTCTTATTGATAAATTGCTCAGCTTTAGCTTGAGCTTCAGCCATAGTTAATTCTTTTTCTTTTTTTATTCCACAAGCTGATAAAAAAATCAAAGAAAAAACAGCAGTAAACAAAATTGTTTTTTTTAATGAATTTTTAAACATAGTTTTTCTTTCCTTGATAACCAAGGTTATTAAATTAATTTTAAATTTTTACTAATAAATTATATCACAAAATTATTTAAACAACAATAATTAGATTATTCTCTTTGACCATGAATTTTTTTATTTTTTCTAACCGATACTCTAAGAGGGGTACCAAAAAAATCAAATTTTTCTCTTAATCTATTTTCTAAAAAACGTAAATAGGAATTATGTAAATCTTCTTGCGAACCAATCTTTATTTCAAATCTTGGAGGATTAACCCATGATTGTTTTAAACTATAAATACGAGGATGTTTTATACCTCGACCCTTTGATGGTTTATGAATTTTAACCATTTTATTTAAAAAACGATCTAAAGTAGTTTCACTTAATTCTTTTTTTCTATTTTCATCAATTCTAAGAACCATATCAAAAATCTTATTAGTTTTTTCTCCGGTTCGAGCTGAAATAAATAAAATTGGGGCCCACATGATAAAAGGAAAATGAGAATTAATTTCATGAGTCCATTTTTTAGTATCACGATTTGAAACTAAATCCCATTTATTAGCAATGATAACAAAACTCTTTCCTAAATCTACAATCTCTTCGACTAATTGCGCATCTTGTTTAGTAATAGCATCATTAATATCTATTACTAATAAAACAATATCCGCTTGTTTTAAACTTTGTCGTGATTTTATAATTCCATATTTTTCTAAACCTTTAGTTTTAGTACCTCGTTTACTTATTCCGGCTGTATCAATAATATTTATTATTTTATCTTTATAGATTATTTCAGTATTTTGTGGTTCTCTAGTGGTATGAGGAATATCACTAACAATAACTCGCTCATAACCAATAAGGGAATTTAATAAAGAAGATTTTCCAACATTAGGTTTGCCAATAATACATAAATTTATTTTAGATTTCTCTTTATCAATATTTTCTTTTTTTATTTTTTCTTTTAGACTAAATTTATTTTTATCTTCTTTAAAAAAATCAACTGTTAGATCTAAAAGATCACCTAATCCCGAACCAGTGGAAGAAGAAATTAATATTGGTTCACCTAAAGCTAATTTATTAAATTCACTAGCTTCAAAACGTTGTTTAAAATCATCTACTTTATTTACTACCAATAATGTTTTCTTTTGATAATCTCGTTTCTTTAAAAAATTAACCATGTTTTTATCTTCCAACAAAATATTACTTTTATTATCAACTACAAAATAAAGCAAGTCGGCTTTTTTAATTAAGTCATAAACTTGCTTTTGAGCTTGGCTTTCAATCTTCTCTATTCCGCTTAAGTTTTTATTTAATTTTTTATTCAAATCAAAAGTACTTAATACTCCGGCCGTATCTACTAATTGAAAATCATTACCCCGCCAATTAATAATATTATAATTAAAATCACGAGTAGTATTTTCTAGAGGTGAAACAATAGCTTGATTAGCTTCAACTAAACGATTAAATAAAGTCGACTTCCCAACATTAGTTCGGCCAATTATAACGATAAGCGGTAATTTTTCATCAAAAATAGACATAAAATTTTAAAATAATTTGATTAAAAATCAATCCTACTAGCATTTTGACCTAAAATAATTAAGAAATCAGGCACATCAGTTTCTTTATTACCAATTTCATTTTTTATTTCTTCGGCTAACCAATCAGGAATATCAAAAGAAATATCAGCTTGTAAAAAATCTTTTAAATATTTAAGAGCTTCATCTTTTTCTCCATAACTTAAATCATATATAATTGTTTTACTAAAATCACGTTGACTAGAATTACTAATTCTTAAAACTGTAAAATTATTTTTTTCTAAATCAATAGCTGTTTGACTAGCCAAGCCATTAATCCAGGTTCCATTCTTTATTTCAATTTTAGCTGATTGATTATTTTCTGTCTTAACTGTTTTTTTATTATTATCTTTATTTACAAAAAAATTATCAACTAAATATTGTATCTCAGTATAATCTCCGCTTCTAGGAGTTAAAATATAGGCACCACCTTCTGACATACTAGAAACTAATAGACCATCAACACTATTATCTAAAACATAATTAGAAATATCGTCAGAGGAAACATCCTTAAAATTTTGCCATAATTTTAAAATCTCCCAAGAAGAAAAATTATAGGAAATATGTTCATTTAATTCTGAAACAATAGAAGCAATCATGGCTGGTCGCAAAAGATTTTCTTTTTTTAATAATTTATTTTTAGCGGCTTCAATTATTTTTTGTTGTCTTTTAGATCGAGCAAAATCAGACCCCTCTGATCCTAAACCATGACGTGATCGAGCATATTTTAAAGCCAAAGATCCATCCATTGTTTGCCAACCTTGTCCAATATATAAATGTTCATAACGTGAATAATAATCAGGATTATCTTCTTGACCTAAAATTGGATAAGAATAATCTTCTAAAACATTATCAACATAAACTTCTAATCCACCTAAACGATCAATGATGTTTATAAAACCCTGAAAGTCAACTCGAACATAATATTGAATAGGAATACCTAAAATATCGCCTAAAGCTTGTGAAATAGCTTCTCCACCACTTCCTTCTTTTTTAGCTTCGGCTAGAGCATTAATCGCATTAACTTTTTGCCAACCTAGACCTTCAACTGAAATCATTAAATCACGCGGAATTGACATCATGGCTACTTTTTTGGTTGAAGGTTGTAAACTTACTAGCATTATAGTATCAGTTAAGCTACCTCCATCATGATTTTTACCACCTATTCCTAAAAGTAATATATTTATTCTATCTTGATCTTCTCCTTTAATTTTTCTATCAGAACTTTCTACTAAACCAACAATTTTACCTAAAATTGGTACTTTAGAAGCATCTTCTGAAGAAATTAAAACAGTAGCCGAAAACAAAACTAAAAACACCATAAAAAAACCAAATATTTTTAAACCAATTTTATTTTTTTTAGGCCTTTTTTGTTGTAATTCGGGCATTTGTTGTTCTATTTTTTCTCTAAAATCAATCATAAAAGTAATAATAAAAATTCCAATTAACTTGGCTTAGTTTTATTATAATTTAATAAAAAAGATTTAGCAAGTTTTGATAAAAAACTCTAAAAAAACCGAGATTTATAGCTTTTTAACCATGTAGGTTTGAGATAATTTATAGCCTAATTTTTCATAATATTTTCTAACTCCCACACCTGAAATAACAGCCAATTTATTAAGTTTATTATTTTTAGTAATTTTTTCAGCTTCAGCTACTAATTTTTTACCTAGACCACTATGTTGAACCTTTTTTTCTCCCCCAATTGGAACTAATTGCCCATAAACATGTAATTCTCTAATAATGGCTGGAGAAATTTTTGATTTAGGATCAATTCTTAAACGACAAAAACCATATAGAGTTTTATTGTCTAAAGAATCAAAACTAATAAAATATTCATCAGCCCCTGAAGATTTATATTTTAAAATATTTAATTTTAAATTTTTATTATTAATAATTTTATCTTGCGGTTCTCGACATCTTATACAATGACAAATTACTCCTTTATCTTTCATTACTTGTCTTAAATTAGTAATCTTATTTCCCGCTTCAATAGATTCTCCGGGAATATCACGAACTAAACGCATAATTCGAGTATAAACGGGAACAATTTTTTTACAATTAATAATTATATTTTCTAATTGTTTATCACTATAGGGTTTATATTTTCCTTGTTGCCACCATGTATACAATAGACTATCTTTAACTACTGTGGTCGGATAAAACTTTATTTGATCAGGTTTAAATCTTTCGTCCAAGTACATTTTTTTAAACATGGCTACATCTTTTTTAGGATTAGAACCAGGTAGAGCTGGCATAAAATGATAAGTAATTTTAAAACCAAATTGTTTTAATTTTTCGGTAGCCTTAGATATAGCTAAAACATTATGTCCACGATTATTTAATTTTAGAATTTTATCATCCAGAGCCTGAACACCAATTTCGACTCGAGTAACACCTAATTCTCTAAGTTGCCATAATTCTTTTTCATTTATATAATCAGGTCTAGTTTCCACACTTAAACCAATAATATTATAAAGAGCTGTTTCATTCTTTTTCTGTTCAATAATAAGTTTCTTTTTTAATTCCGTTAAAGAAAGTTTAGAAGAATAAATATTTTTATCAAATAAATTATTTTTAATTATTTTTTCACTTTTAGTTATATTTATTTTACTCTTTATCTTCTCATAATCATTAGCTGCTTTAAAACAATTAAGTAAATACCAATATTTATATTTA
>DAONEH010000011.1:0-1153 GCA_035402985.1 bacterium
CTTGTGAAGTTTTAATAATAGCAGTTTCAGCACCAGTGATAGTTGAACCACTAGCAGTGAAAGTTGATAATGTTAAAACGTTAGCAAATTGGAATCTGTTAGCTGAGAAAGCAACTTCATCTTCAATTAAACGATAGTTAGTACCATCATAATAATAGATACTGCTATCACCTGTCTTTTTTACTAAAGAACCCATTGGAACTTCGTTAGAAGCCAAAGGACTACCAATAGTATAGTTTATAAAGAAAGAATCAGCTACATCAATAACTCTTTTAGCCCAATCTGTTCCGTATAAAGCAATAGCTGCAGCTTCACTAGGAATTTGTCTTAAAACTCCGTTAGCTTCAACTGCATATACTTTAGGATCAGTTGTAATTTTTACTAATTTTGTTCCAGGACGTACAACTACGTTACCACCTAGAGGATAGCTTGATAATTCATCAGATGAGATTGTAACTACACCTGAGAAATCACTATACCAAGATTTGTAAGTAGCTTCGTTCGGGAAAACGTATCTTTTTCCATCATCGCCAAGATAATATACTGCTGATAAACCGTCTTTTTTGATTAAATCACCGGCTGAAGCAGCAGCGCTTACAGGAGTAGCAATAGCAGAAAAACCGCTCATTACTAATACTGTTAGCAACATGACAGAAGATGCAAAAAATTTGCGTAATTTTGTCATAAGAATTTGTAAGAATCTCTAAAATTTATATATAGATATAGATATTTAGAGATAAAAGAATTTAGTGTTCTTTAAAAGAATTTATTAATTTAAAGTTTAAAGATTAACCATTAATTCTTCATTGAATAAATCAATCAGGATCCCGCTCCCCCGCACACTTATTATTATAAGTGAAGTATAGGGAAAAATTAGCATGGGATAATTTTTCACAACTCCGACGCTTACAAGAATAAGCGTGCGGAGAAAAGCTTAACCGATTTATTGTGAAAAATCCACGATCCTATCTTGTAAAAGACAGATTCATTAAAGCTTCTCTTTTAACTTTTAACTTTCAATTCTATAAAAGAACAAATTTGTTTAAACACCGCGCCTCCCTCTCGGGACCGACCTTGCTGGTCACAGCGAACCTCTATTATATTTCGTAAACGGAATAATAATGGAGATTGAGAGATTTCTGTTTTAAGAAAA
>DAONEH010000011.1:1253-24586 GCA_035402985.1 bacterium
CTTTCAACTTCCACTATATAATATTTTAATCAGCTAAATTTTTTATTTCATTTAACTTCTCTACTACTTCGCTATATTTACCTTCAGCAAATAATGCTTTTATTTCATCTAATATTTTTTGACCATTTTCAATCTTAGCTAACTTATCAGAACTATCATTAATCTGTTCAGCTAAAGCTTCAATATTTACATCTGAACTTGTATTAACATTTGGTTCTGTAGTTACATCAGAAGAAATTGGTTTTATATTTGAATCATCTTCATTAATATATATTTCAGTACCACTGGTTTCTACTAAACCACTAGAACTAAGACTAACATCTGATTCTGATGGATCAACTGACTTAATAGTATTAACAGTTTTATCAATTTGATTTTGAACTTTAGAAATTTCATTTTCAAAACTAGCATTTAATCTTTCCACTGCTTTTTTATTCTCTTCGGTATTAAATTCAGGATCCATTAAAACAGTAGCAATATCTTGAGCATGATTACTAGCAAATTGAAGTGACAAAGCATCACGTTCAGTTTCATCAAAGGTAGCATTTAATCTAGCCTTCTCACTAAGAATTCGAGCAATGTATAATGAATTAGTTGGCTTTGTTTTTTCAAATAAACTACTACCTAAAAATAATACACCAGTTAGAAAAACAAAAACTCCAGCTACGGTTAAAGCTGGTTTATATATAAAAGAAAAAATATTTTTAGTATTAATCCAAAGATTATTAGAATTTTTAGTTTCTAAAAAAGTATTAGAAATTTGAGAAAATAAAACATCTCTATTCTTCTTTTTATCTTCCGGAGATAGAGCAATAGATTTTAGAGATTTTAGTTGATTAAATAATTCTTTTTCAGTCATATTTATTAAACTAATGATTATTATTCTTACAATATAATATACGTAAAAGAAGATAAAATGTTACAGTATTTGCCCTATTTTATTGATCATTATAATCCAAAGTCCACAAATTTGTGGACTTTGGATTATTATTGTCGTCCTAAATATTAAAAATTGTTATCCAAATATCATATTTAAAAAACAAAAAAGGCTCCAGTTTAGACCAAAGCCTTTTTAAAAAATTATACTAATTTTCTCTTTTAAAAATAATTAATAAATCTTTAATTGTTCTTATTTCTAAACAAGCCATTTCTATTTTTTCTCTAGAAAAAATTTTATTATAGCTTAGATAGTCTACTTTATTTATCTTTTTAGAATAATTATCTTCAAATTCTTTCTTACATTGTTTAGAATTTTTACCACCTAATTTAAAATCCTTTTTCAAAATACTTAAAAACAAACCCTCAATACAACATGGAATACTTTTAATAATTTGAATATTATGATCTTTAGCTTTTTTTAAAATTGTACTTAAAATTATTTTATCATTATCCAATAGAACAAAAACTTTATCATAGATACTAGCCCCGTATTTTATAATTTTATTTATCATATAGGCTGGATCTTTTCCTCCAACATAATAATATTTTATTGATACCCCACTTTCTCTGGAAATAAATAAAGACCCTAAATATCTTAAAAAAGCTTCTTCGGTTTGACCTTCTCCACAAGCCAAAATTGTAAACTTAGCTTTTTTCGGTTTTAATTTCCAAGGGTGAGATCTAGGCATAAAAAAATTATATACGCGGGATAGCTCCATAAGCTCCCGACATATATTTTGTATAATAATTATCATCACTTCGAACTCCTTCAATTTCGTCTAAACGCCAATTCTCACTATAACCGTTTTCATCTTTTTCACATAAAATAATTTGATATTTATCCAAAGAATTTAATATTTGAGGTTGATGGGTACTAAATAATAATTGAGCATTTTTTGTATTATATATCGGGGATATAAACAAATTAATAATTTCCGGAATCATAAAAGGATGTAGATCCGAATCAAGCTCATCTAGAATAATAATACCTCCAACATCTAAAGTTTTTAAAATTTGATATAAAACCAAAAATAAATGCTGAGTACCATTAGATTCATCAAAAAAAGATAAATAAAAAGGATTATTTTTATCTACTAAATTTTTATGAACCCCCATAGGAAAATAAAATAATTCTGTTTTATTATCTTTGTTTTTTACTTCTCTTTTAAATACATCAATTTTAAATAAACCTAAATCAAATTTAGTTAATAACTCATTAACCTTATTCTTTATTAAATTATTTTTATAAAGAAATTCTGAGGCTTTAAAGGGAGATAAATCATTATTAATTTGAATATTTTGCCAATAATTTATAATTTTAGAACTTAATTCATGTTTAATTTGATTAGCGGTTGAAATAATAGAAGCATTTTCCCGAAGTAAACTAGAAAAATTAGTCGGTAAGTCATATTTTTTAAAATCTAATTTATATTCCTTTTTTTGTTTATCCCATTCTCGTTTAAATAAAGTTATAAAACGACTATCATTTTTTACTTTTAAAACTTCATTTAAAACTTTATTAGAAGTAATACTTAATATATATTGATAAATATCTTTTTCCATTTCAAATTCTACAAAAAATTCCGATGGATTTTTATCGTTATCAAAAGCAAAAGATTTAAAAGGAATATCTTCTTCAATCTTATAAGAAAAAGAATCAATAATAAAAGACTTTAAAAATGGTAATACTTTTAATAAATTTGTCTTACCTGAAGCATTAGGACCAATAATAGATAAGATTTTAGTTAAACTAGTATCTTGACTATTAATATAGGCATCAGTATGAGGTGCTTTTTTATTAACCTCAAAACTAACTATAGCCTCATCTTTAAAAGAATAAAAATTTTTAAAAGAAAATTTTCGTATCATATGTTTGTATTTTAGTATAAAAACTATTATTATTATATTCTTTTTTTATATAAATGTCAATATCCTACAAAATTTTGTATGAAAACGCTTAAAAATGATATTTTTATTGTTTTTTTAACAAAAAAAACAGCCTATACCTGTTTTAATTAAATATTTTTATTTATAAATCCTATTTCTTTAACTTCCCTCCCATATTATCAACTGGTGAAATATTAATCTTCCTAGGAGTTTTAATCTTCTTTATTGGTTTAGCCCCTTCTGTCATTTCCTGTAGAGCTGTAATAGCACGATGTAAGATAACACGAACATTAATCTTTTTCTTACCAGTTATATCAGCAATTTCATCTAATGATAATTCGTTAACAAAACGCATAATAAGTATTTCTCGATACTCATTTTTTAAACCCATAACACTTATCATTAAATTATCATAATCAGTTTTAATACTTACATCATTTTCTAAACTATCATCACTAGCAATATCAATTCTATTATTCTCATCATCAATAGAAATATTATCAGGTCGATGTTCTCGATAATAATCAACTACAACATTACGAGCTATTTTGTAAATTAAAGCTCGAAGAGTTTCATTATGACTAACTTTATTCTTCTGGATATGTTCCCAAGTCTTTAAAAAAACTAGAGATGATAAGTCATTAGCATCATCTTTCTTTCCAATTTTAAAATAGATAAAACGATAAATATCGTCTACATTTTTATCATATAATTCTTCAAAAGCCACCTGATCTTTATTCTTAAGACGATCCTTCAAATTTTCTTGTTTTAATTTTTCTATTATATTAAAATTCATGTTATTTAGTAATATTTAGGAAAACTGGTAAAATAGCTAATTTTAAAAAAAATAAAATAAAATATAAGTCTTTAGCCAAATACCTTTAAAAAAATAAATATTTATAATAGATTTTAATCTATTATCTGCTAAATATATTATCATATCATATCCTAAAAGACAAGTTTTATTTGACAAATTTATCCCCTTTCTATAACATATAAACAGTATAAATATTCATATATAATAATATGACTACAGCAAAAACTAATGAGGATAAACCCGTAACTAAGAAGACTGATAAACAAATTTGGTTATCAGTTTCCGAATCATCTAAATTAGGTGGTATTGATGCTAAAACTATTCGTCGAGCTATAAAAAGAAAGAAAATAAAGTATAAAGTAAGTGGTAATCGTTATGCCCTTCGTTTATCATCAATTATTGAATTTTGCCATGATAACTTAAAACTACGTAATAAATTCTATTCTCAAGGACTTGGTCAATATGTAGAAAAATTTAGAAAAAATACTCCTACTAAATAAAACAAAAAAACGGCTTAGCCGTTTTTTTGATTTGTAATTCTTTAATCAATTAATTTACAAGATAGCATCTTTAGCTGCTTTTGAAACTTTGAATTTAACAACTTTCTTAGCAGGGATTTGAATTTGTTCTCCAGTTGCTGGATTTCTTCCCATTCGAGCTTTTCGATCAACTCGAACTAATTTTCCAAAGCCAGGTAAAACGAATTCACCATTCTTTTTTGCTTCGTTGTAAGCCATGGTAGTTAAAATGTCCATGAAGTTTACAACTTCTTTTTTACTTAAGCCGGCTTTTTCGGCTAAAGTAACCATTAATTGTGCTTTTGTCATAATTTTTTTATTGATTTGAAATTAAATCTTAAATATTTATTTCAATCAATTTTTAAATTAATTATTTTTAATAACTAATTGATAAAGAATTAATTATTATTTTATGTATATATTATACCACTTTTAAAAAATAAGGCAATGTTTACAAGGGTTTTTCAATTTTTGTAATTGATGTAATTTTACTAGCGGTTGTTTTGATATCAAAAACATCAAAACTAATACTATTATCAGATTTTAAAACCAAACTAATAGCTAAACCCGCTTGAGTTTCAGCCGAAAAATATTGATCAAAGACAAAATTACCTAAAGAATAAAAAATTGGTTTTCCGTTATATATTTCATACTCTTGAGTTACATGAGGATGATGACCAATAATAACATCAGCGCCAGCATCAACTAATTGATGATATAATTTTTGTTGATTAACATTTGATTTTGTTTTGTATTCTACCCCTGAATGAAAATTAATTATAACCCAATCACTATTCTCTTTTAATATTTTTATTCTTTCTATTAATTTTTCTACATCTATTTCTTTGTAAACAGCACTAACTCCCACCATAGCTATTTTCTTATCAGCTATTTCTAAAATAATATCGGAACAATTATCAGTTGTTAAGACCGGCATGGCTTCTCCCAATTTAATGTTTATCAAATCACTAGAACTAGAATTAGAAAAATTAGCATCTAAGCAACCAGAATAATAGAAATTACTATTACTTAAATTTTTGTAAGTTTGATTAATTCCTAAAACTCCTTGATCTGATAAATGATTATTGGCTAAATTAAAATAATTAAAATTATATTCTTTTAATTCTTCAATTAAACTAGGGGCAAAAGCAAAATCATAAGCATTAATTGGATTATAATGTTGACCATTATCAGTAACGGCTCCCTCTAAATTACAAGAAACTAGATCATAACCTGAAGTAAAATTATCAGTTTTTAATTGACCCAATAATGATTCTAAACCATTTTTATCAATTTTAGTTTTAACATTTCGGTCTAACATTAAATCACCAAAAAATAATAATTTAATATCAGAACTAGTAGCTAAAGTTGAAGTAGTTATGGAATCATCTTTATCTAATAATAGACTAACCACATCACCATGATCATCAGTAATTTTTTTAAAATCAAAAATAACATTTTCAGCAATATATTTTTTTTGAAATAATAGAAAAAAATTAAGAGCTACTAAAAAAATACTTAATAGTAATACTAAAAATATTAAAAAAATTTTTTTGTAATGACTTAACATAATTTATCCTTCTAAACTATTACTAAATTCTAATTCATAAATATGAAAAATAGTGGCCGCTAAAGAAATAATTAATGGACCAACAATTACTCCCCAAAAACCAAATAAAGAAATACCTCCGATAATAGCAAAAACAACAAAGATAGGATTGACCTCCGCCTTGCCTTTGATAATATAGGCTCTAATAATTTCATCAATATTACTAACAACTATAAAACACCAAGCGAGGATAAAAATTCCTTGCCAAATTTGACCAGTTAAAATTAAATAAATAGATGCTGGTACATAAAAAATAGAGGAACCAATATAAGGGATAAGCGATAGAAAGGCCATAATAATAAAAACAAAGATAAATGGCCAACCAATTATTAAAAAACCAAGAGCTCCTAATAAACCTTGAGTAAAGGCGGTAACAAAAACAGAAATAAAAGTAGTCCGACTAACTGCCCGAAATTTTTTAATAATTTCCATATCATACTTAGTTGGTAGAGGTGATAATTTAATTACTTTCATAGCCAAATTACGTCCTTCCACAAAAAAGAAAAACATTGTTAAAATTATAATAGCCAATGACACGATGAAATCAGTAGTTCCTTTAACAAAAGCCGAAGTACCACTAACTAACCAATTTTTAATATTAGAGGTAACATCAATTACTAAAGTTTTTAAAATTTCTTCCCCTGAACCATTAACATTTAACTTATTAAATAAATTAGATTGAATTAAATCAGCCTGATTTAAAACATTACTAACAGTAGTAAAGGCAGTAGAAGCTTTTTGACCAGTATATATCATAAAACGACTAACTGGAATTATTACTATAAGTAGTAACAATAAACACATTATAAAAGAAGCTAAATATTTTTTATTCCATAAAACCTTAGCTAATTTTTCATACGGTTTATAAAAAACCGAAACAATAGCCGCTGCAATAATTATTTCAATTAAAAATGGTCGAAACAAAAAAAACAAAACAGCTAAACAAGCAATTACTAAAATTATTATAAAAGGTTTAAAAAAAGGTTTTTTCATATTATTTATTTAAATTTAAATTTTAAAATTCATAAATTTGATCATATTCCGGTATAATCGGATGAGTCTTTATCTTTTTAGAAATATCATTAGCTAAAATATTATTAGCTTCTTCTTCCCCATGAATAACAAAAATATGTTTAGGTTTAGGACTCTTTATTTTCTTCAACCACGCCATAATAGCTTGATGATCAGCGTGAGCTGAATAAGAATTAATAACTGAAACTTTAGCTTTAACTGGAACATTAGTATTATCAATAACAACTGATTTTTCACCTTTCATTAATTGACGACCTAAAGAACCTTTAACCTGAAACGCTACTAAAAGTACATGACTATTAGGATCATTTAAATAAAATTTTAAATGATACAAAATTCGACCACCACTACACATACCACTACCAGCTAGAATAACTTTAGGGGTTGGTAATGAATTTATCTTTTTAGAATCATCAGAAGTTGGAGTAAAAGTTAAACCCGAAAAAGAAAATAAATCATCACCCGAAATTACTAACTTCATTGATTCTTTATCATATAAATACTGATAATCACGATAAACTTCAGTTGATTTAATGGCCAAAGGACTATCTAAAAACATTGGAACATAAGGAATTTTATGGGCTTCAACTAAACTATTTAATTCATACAATATTTCTTGAACTTTTTCTAAAGCAAAAATTGGAATCATTAATACTCCCCTATTTTTTACACATTCTATTATAGCTTGTCTAATTTTTTTTGTTCCTTCATCTCTGGTTTCGTGGGTTACCCCAGCATAAGTTGATTCAGTAAAAACTAAATCAGCTCCGGTAGTATATTCTAAATCTCTAATAATACGAGCTGAGGAATCTCCTAAGTCACCGGAAAAAACAATCTTCTTTTCAGTTCGTCCTTCTTTAATCCAAACTTCAAAAAAACACGAACCTAGAATATGGCCAGAATTTCTTAATTTAACTTTTATTCCTCCAGCAATAATTACTTCTTTATTATACGGTAATTCATGAAAAAGTCGCATAACATTAACCGCATCTTCTTCTAAATAAAAAGGGGTAAGTCGATGTTCTCGGGCTTCTTGCCCAATAATCCTAGCCGAATCAGCTAACATTAAACCAGTTAAATCCCTGGTTGCTCCCGTACAATAAATTTTACCTTTAAAACCATCTTTGTATAATTTAGGTAAGCGTCCACAATGATCCGTATGAGCATGAGTTAATAATACAAAATCAATGGTTTTAGGGTCAAAAGAAAAATCATCAAAATTACGACTAGTAGCAAAACTTTCTCCTTGAAACATACCACAATCAACCAAAAATTTAACTTTTTTTGTTTCTATTAAGATACAAGAACCGGTAACTTCACGACAAGCACCATGAAAAGATATCTTCATAAAATATTATTAACTTTTATTTTTTATTTTTTCTCCATAAACCGAAACATCATCTAGTAAATCATTTTTTTGCCAATCATCAACCCACTCCGATAAATTATATATTTTAATGCCACTAGGAGTATTAGAAACTAATTTTTCTAAACCAGCATTAATAATCATTTTTTTACAAATAAAACAAGGAAGAGCTTCAGTTATTTCAAATTCTTTATTATTATTTATTTTTTCAGAATAAAGATATATGGTTCCACCTAAAATATTAGCCCCGGAACGAGCTGCGTTTATAATAGCATTTTGTTCAGCATGGACACTACGACACATTTCATAACGTTGACCCGAAGGAATTCCTAATTCATTTCTTAAACAAGTACCTCTTTCTAAGCAATCTTTAGTTTTACGAGGAGCTCCGACATAACCCGTACTAATTATCTGGTCATTTTTAACAATTAAGGCTCCATGACGGGCTCGAAAACAGGTAGAACGACCAGTTACTTCTCGAGCAATATTCATATAATACTCATCTTTTGAAATTCGATTCATAAAATTATTATTATAATTATATAGATAATTATAGCAAAAATAAAAAAATAATGAAAATACAAAAATAACGGTATTGCTACCGTTATTTTATAAGCCAAGTAAAATTAAATTATAACAATTAAATTATTTAACTAATTCTGCATTAGGTTTAAAACCATGTCCTCTATCGCCACCAAAATTCATTCCTAAATTATCTTCTAAACCTAAATCTGTTAAGATAGTTCGAGCTTGTTCTTGCAAATTATAAGCTTCAATATATTTAGAAAAATTATCAACTGTTATTTTTTGAGTAATTAGATTATCACTACCTACAGCCTCTACCCAAGCATTATAGTCAGAAGCATTAATAGCCTCCTTAATGGCTGTATTTTTAGCTTCCATTTCTGCTTGGTGAGCTTCACGTTCAGCTTCCATTGTAGCTTTTTCTTCATCAGTCAAATTGGCAAAATCCTTTCTTTCTGGTTGACAATTATCAATAGTTTTAGAATCAGAATTATCAGAAACAATTGTTTTATCAATAGTATTAGAAGCAGCCATTGAAATAAGTGGAATAAAGATAGCTAAAGCTAATCCAGGTAAAACTTTCTTTATTTTTTTTATTTTTCTTAGGTATTAAATTGTTGAAGATTTTTTTCATTATTTCTTAAAACTTTTAATTATTTAAACTATTAAATTAATATAATAAAAAGTAAAATTAATTATAAATGAAAGGCCTTCAACTATTAATACGCAAAAATAAATAATATCTTCAATTTTATTTCTTCTTTACTACTTTCTTAATATTTTTCTTAGTTTCTACTTTTTTAGGAAGAGTTTTTGTATTTTTAGCAAGTTTAATTATTTTTTTAGCTTTATCTTTTTTTTCTACTGGAACAATTGGTTTAATATTTGTCGGTTTAGTAATTGATGATAACATTTTTAAAATTTCATCTAATTTAGAATCTAAAACACTAAAATGTTTTCGGTATTGTTCAATTTCAACTTCATTAACATTATTATGATTAGAACGATCATTTTTATTAGAACGACCAACTTTATTAAAACAATCATCACAATAGACTGGTTTATCACCGCTTGGTTTAAAAGGAACTTCACATTCTTTATGACAATTATCACAAACTACTTTAACCATTGATTTATCACGACGATCAAAAGAT
Organism: bacterium; assembly: GCA_035402985.1. Lineage (GTDB taxonomy): Bacteria > Patescibacteriota > Patescibacteriia > Patescibacteriales > UBA12465. Next base: position 11,101 of record DAONEH010000011.1, read on the forward strand.
CTTCTATCTGAGTTTCTGTTATCTGATCTACGACCAGAATCTCTTTTTTCAAAACAATTACTGCAATAGACCGGTTTATCACTACTTGGTCTAAAAGGTACTTCACATCTCTGACCACAGTCAGCACAAATAGCTTCGTGCATTTCTGGACGACTAGATCTATCTCTACCTCGACCACGATCACCGCCAAAACTACTTCTTCGGCCGGATCTATCACCTCGATTAAAACTTCCCATATTTTTTATATTAATTATATTGCTTATTATTGTATAAGCTATCTCTACTCTATCAATAATATTTAAATTTGTAAATCATCTAATCTTTTCGATCAATAATATCAAATCCTTTTAAAACTGCTTCACAAATAAAATTTTCTAATTGACTAAATTCTCCTTTAAGTTGAGCTTTATTTAAATAATTATAATATTGACGTTTATTTTCTTGTCGAATAATAGCAGGAGCTAAATTTTTTCTCAGTAACATAGCAATCATTATTAATCGACCAATACGACCATTACCATCAGAAAAAGGATGAATTTGTTCAAACCGCCCATGAATATGAGATACTAAATTAATAATATCATTATTTTTTTGATTAATATTAATCACTAAATCATCTATTAATTTAGGTACTTTTAAATAATTAGCCGTTGGAATATTAGAATCAATAATTCGCACTCCATGATTTCTAAACAACCCAGCATCATCTCTAATACCATTCATTAAAATAGCATGGAGTTTTAAAATTAATTCTTTATTAATTATTTTATTTTTTAATAAAAAATTAAACAAATATTGAAGAGCAGCTTGATGATTTTTTACTTCTAATTGTTCAATTAAACTTTTATTCGGTAAGGCTTGGTTATCAAACATAATATCAGCTGTTTCATTTTCAGATAAAGTTGAACCTTCAATTTTATTAGAATTATAAACTAAAGCTAAAAGAAATTTATTAAAAATATCAGGATTAGAAATAATAGTTTTTAAAATATTTTTATTTTTTTTTGCTTTATTAAAAATTAATTGCTTATTAGCTAATAAAACAGTATCAGGAACAATTTTTTGCCCGGTTAACTCTTTATATAATTCATCAATAATATCCAATTTATTTTTATGAGGTTGAGATTTATTATTCCACCAATTATTAAAAGCTACAAAAGACACTCCAATTTTAGTAGCCAATTCAGTTTGAGTTAAGCCAGAAGTTTTTTGAATTATTATTAGTTTTTCCTGTAAAGTCATATAATTATGTTAGTAATTATATTATACAAAACTTTATAAAGTTTGTCAATTTTCATAATCTTTATAAAGTTTGATAAAAACAAATTTTTAACTTATAAAATAATTAAAATTGAAATAAATCATCAATACTAACTTTAAATACTTTAGCAATATCATGAGCTAGTTTTAAAGAAGGATTATATTTACCTGATTCTAAAAATAATATCGTCTCACGTCGTACTCCCACTCTTTTAGCTAATTCATCTTGGGTTAAATTATGACGAGCTCTTAATTCTTTTATTTTATTAGTCATATAATAATATTACTTACAAATTTCAGTTGGTTTTTCACTATCCGGCTGACCGTGAGAAACCCAATTGCCATTTTTACATAACCAGGTATCTTCTGGAGTAATAGCTCTTAGAATAAACATCGAGATAAAAAAAGCTAAAATTATTGCTAATAATATTAAGGGGGTATAATGTTTAAGACGAGGCAATAATTTCTTTTTATCATCCGAAGCTCTATATTTTAGAAAATTAAAAATTAAAGAATTAAGTAACATCAAACCACAAGTTAAATAAGCTAAAAGAAAAGCACTAGTAGTAATTATTTCAGGAGATTTATCTTTTATCAAAAACAAAACAAAAAAACCAATCATCATAACTACAGAAAAAATACTAATAGTAAAACGAGCCGCGGTTCCCGCCATATTATAATCTCGTTCATCAACTAAAACATCTGTTACTTTTTTTCTAGCAATAAAAAGAATAATCATAGCCAAGATTACAAAAATTGGTGGTAGAATATAATTATTTGAAGTAATACAAATAGAGATGACCATTGATAATAGTATTACTATTATCAATTTAATAAGACGATAATTTTTAATAGACATAAATTTATGGGTTTTTAGTCCCTTTAATTGTTAGAATAATACAACATTATGTTATATTATTCTAACATTTATGTCAAGAGCTTAAAATTATTAGTTTCTATAAATTATTTTTATACCATTTAATAGCTTCAGCTATCATTTCACGATAATCTTCTATTTTTACATAATCAAAAAATTCACTTGGCTTTACAAATTTTCTTTGATTTATAACTCCAGAAGACGGATCAATAGTTAATTTATTAATTTCTTCTATTTTACAAGCAAATCTTAATTGATAAAATACCGGATTATCAGATAAGACTTTAAGATAACCAATCATCTGATGATCGCCAATTTCAACATCAACTTCTTCCCTTAATTCTCTTTTTAAAGTTTGAATCGGGGTTTCATTTAATTCTGGTTTACCACCAGGTATATTCCAAGCATTTTCCGATTCTTTTAAAATTAAAATATTAGCTTTTTTATCAAAACAAATACCATAAACTTGAGTTATAGGATGTAGATGTTTAAAATCTTTATCTGAGTGCCAAATATATTTCATATAAAAAATTTATTATTTAATATTATGCTTTATCGTAATAAAAAAGGATTATCCATTTCAAATAATATATTAGGTGTTTTTTTATTTATAATATCAATATCAAGACCATATTTTTCACTATATAAAGTATCGACTGAACAAAATTTAGCAGTAGTATAATCAAAACCAATCTTTTCCGATACTATTTTAACTTGTTCTTCAGAATTACCCTCAACTTCGACAAAAGATTCTAAAAACGGCCATTCATCAATAGTTATTTCTACTTCATCTAAAATCCATAATTCCCTTTTACTTTCTTGATAAGCCTTTTTCTTACACCCAATATTTGTTAAAAAATCAACGGCTTGTTGAAAATTATCAACCACTAATTGAATCTCTTTTTGATCACTTATCTTTTGTCCATCCACTATTTTTAAACTCATAGTAATACGATCACCTTCATCTCGAACTCGAAGCCAAGCTCCTTTAATTTCACAACTTAAGGGTAAATCAAAAACAATTCTTTTCTGAAAAAATTCTTTTTTAATTAAAACAGCTCCAACAGATAATAAACGACGACGAATATCATCTTTATTAATATTAGTAAAAGTTGCTTCGTATTCAATATTCATAATTTATATATTAATTTTAAACAAATTTAAATAACTTATTTTTTATATTAATAAACAATTTTAACCTTTAATTTAAACTAATTATAGATAAATTATAATATTTTTTAATAGGAAAGTAAATTAAAAAAGAAGGGGTTTAATTTATACCCCTTTTAATTTTTAATTCTTTTTCCACCAAAATATAATTATGATGAAAAATAAAATAATAGCACTAACTAACCAAGAATTTAATTCACCAGAGTTTTTAGCAATTATTCCTGAAATTATTAAACCGAATCCTGATCCCAAATGAACAACCATTGATTGTAAAGATAAAACCGTAGCCCTATTTTTATTATTAATACAATCATTAAGATAAGCCCGAGCTAATGGTTCCCTTATCCCTCGACCAAATTCATGCAGAAGGAAAAAACTTAAAAATAATGGCAACTTAAAGAAAAAACATGATCCAAATATTCCTATAAAAGTAATTACTTGAGATAAAATAATAGCTATTTTCAATTCTTTAAATTTTTTTTGAAAAAATTTAGAAAATTGAACTCCCGCGTAAGAAAAAGCTGTAATTAAAGCAAAAATTATTCCCATGTTATTTTCCGGAAAAGAAAAATTATCTTTTAGAATTAATGGCCAATACATGTTAAGTGGTTGAAAAACAAAAGAAGTAAAACCTAAAAACAAAATTATAGACATTAATTTATTATTTTTAAAACCATAAGATAAACTCTCGCTAATAATTTTTCTTAAAGCACTAAAATTAATAGTAACTTTATCAGGTTTAATAAAATATTCTTCTTTTAAAGAAAATATTGCCATATAGCTAAAACAAAAAAAGCAATAGCCGAAGCTAACCACGGATACGATAAATCAATTCCACCAATAAAACCACCACTTACCGACCCTATAACTACTCCAATAGCTCTTAATTCTCCCCGACGAAAAACTTTTTCTAAATTATCAGTATAACCATGGTATTTTAGAGAATCAACCACCAAGGCCTCTAGGGCCCCTGAGACACAAGCCATGGCTAAAGCTCCAATAATTTCAGCTAAAGCAAAACACCAGAAACCGTTGGAAAAAAAATAAATAAGAAAAGAACAGGAATACATAAAAAGACCAATCACCGTTGAACACTTCCGGCCAAAAAAATCAGCAATTGCCCCAGTAGGAATTTCTAAAATAAAAATAGATACCATACAAATACAGTTTAGAATACCCATTTCTAAAGAATCTAAACCTTTTTCTTGAAGAAATAAAGAATAAGTTGAGAAAAAAAAGCTAAGAGCCAATCCTTCCAATAATTTAAAAATAACAAAATTTTTTATAATTTTTTTCATAATAAATAAATTTAAGATTAGTAATTATTAAAGATTGTTTTAAAAAACCATCTTCTTTTCCCGAAGATGGTTTTTGCAAATACTTTTGGCTTAAATTTATTTAATGTATATTTAAATTATATTTAATTTATAGATTTAATTGATATTTGTAAAAACTATCCCCGTGAAATTTAAATCCCATAGGAGAAACAAAAGTAACATCATAATTATTGATGTTTAAATTTATTTCTAAGTTTTTACAATATTGTCTTATCATATTTTTATTTAGGCTTTAAAAGCCCTACAATATAGTATACGGAAAATATAATCTTTTGTTACACTTTTAAAAACAAAAAACCTTGAAACATAAGCTAACAAGGTTTTAATTACAAAAGAAATTAATTAATTTTAGTTGCTAAAATATCTTCCATTTCATCCATAATATCTGTCATTTTTTTAAAGGCTAAATCATAAGACGAAGAATTAGTCATATCTAAACCTAATTTTTTTAAAATATCAATTGGATAATTTGAACAACCAGCACTTAAAAAATCATTAATATATTTAGAACCCATATCTTCGTTCTCTAAAATTTGTTTAGAAATAATAGTGGAAGCACATAAGGAAGTAGCATATTGAAAAACATAAAAATTATAATAGAAATGAGGAACTTGCGCCCACTCTATACTATATAAATCATCAATTACAATATTTTCTTTATCAGCTTCATAATATGTTTTTAAAATATCTAAATAAATTTTAGATAATTCTTCCCCGGTTAAAGATTTACCTTGCTCAGCTAATTCATTAATTTTTAATTCAAATTCAGCAAATTGAGTTTGACGAAAAAGAGTAGTTCGAAAAAGTTCTAATTGACGACCAAGAATTGCTAATCGTTGTTTTTGATCAGTTGAGTCTTTAAGTATTTTTTCAATTAATAAAAATTCATGACAAGTTGAAGCTACTTCTGCTAAAAATATTGGATAATTAGAATCCACGTAATTTTGATTAGTATTAGAATAATAGGAATGAATAGTATGACCTAATTCATGGGTTAAAGTACTAACATCATTAAATTTACCCATATAATTTAAAAGAATAAAAGGATGAACATCATAAACCTGACCAGAAGAATAGGCCCCAGATCTCTTACCCATATTAGGATAAACATCAATCCAACGATTATTAAAAACTTTATCAACTACTTTTAAATAATCATCACCTAAAGGTTTTAGCGATTTAATTATTAATTCTTGAGCTTGTTCATAACTATAATTAAGATCAATTTCTTTTACTAGTGGAACATAGAGATCATAATAATGTAATTTATCTAAACCTAAAATTCTTTTACGTAAATTTAAATAACGTTGTAAAACTGGTAAATTTTTATGAACACTATTAATTAAATTTTTGTAAACATCCACTGGAATATTATTAGCACTTAAGGCACTTTCTAAACAAGAATTATAATGACGTACATTTTTATAGAAAATATTACTTTTTATCTGATTATATAATTGAACTCCAAAAGAATTTTCATATTGTTTATAGATATTAAAAAATTCACTAAAAACTTTTTGTCGGGTAGCTTGATCTAAACTAGATCGATACAAAGTAAAATTAGCATCATCTAAACGAATAACTTGATTATTATCTAAAGTAATAATGGGACGAGGCATATCGGCCTCTTTAAAAACTTCGTAAATTTCTAAAGCGGTATTACTGATAAAACCAGCTTGAGAAATAATTTTTTCTTCATTAACGCTAAGAATATTTGATTTTAAACGAAGAATATTATTAATATAACGGGCATATTCTTGTAAAGCTTTATTATTTTCTAAAAAAATAGATAAAGTTTTTTCATCTATACCTATAATCTCAGAATCAATAAAAGAAGCTATTGTATCAAATTTAACAATTAATTGATCAATTTCTTGTCTTTTAGATATATATTTAGGTTGTCTAATATCTTGATCGGATGATTGATAGGCGTAAGCATAAAGTCTAAATAATGTTTTCTTTAATTGAAAATATAAACTTAAACAATTATATAAATTATCAGCCGAGTTAGCTAAATTATTTTTAAATTTTTCGAAACCACTAAATTGAGCCTCTAAATCATTTTTAGTTTTTTGCCACTCATCATCATCTATAAAAAGATCTGTTAGATTCCATTTATATTTATCGGGTATTTGATCACGAGTTATCTCTTGATTATCTTTATTCATATTATTAAATTATTATTAATTTTATTATTATATATTACTTTATATTTTTTATATTATCAATATTAAAAAATCCCGAAATGAATCTCGGGATAAGGGGCAAAATAAAGAAAAAAAAGAAGAAAAAATTTTAAATAACTTGAATAATATTTTCAAAATGACTAATTTTAAAAATACTAAATCCAATTTTTTTATCTTTTGCATATTTAGAAATTTCTTCCAAAATTAAAGATGTGTTTTTAAAAATATCAACCGCATCTTTTATATCTACATCTTTTTTTTCTTTAAAATTTGGAATTATGGTGGCCACACAATTATGACCGCTAGCTAATTCTCTAATTAATTTCCGACTTGTTGCAGAAATTAATCCGTCAATTTCAAAAGCCGGAAACTGACTGGTTGGATTAGCTATTTCACATAACAGAATATGAAAAAGCCCCGAACCATGATTTATAACCATAGTTCTAGCCTCTTTCTGTATTGACAGAATTTTTTGACAAAAAACATTATCAGAAGCAATATCTCTAAGTATTGGATTCATTTTTTTAGTAAAAAATATAAAATACATATCTTTTATACTAAACTCAATGATACCAAACCCTTCAAATAATTCTGACGAAAATGCTTTGTTTCTTATATTCCCTTCAGAAACCGAAGATAATACTTCCACTAAATCAACTAATTTAATCGCTTTCATTCTTTATATATTTTTGATTACTAATTTTATTTGTTTCAAAGAACTTTGATATATAAATCTACTAAAAATATTTAATTTTGTCAAGGTAATAAAAAACAATAGAATTTTATATCTATTGTTTTTATTTTATTTGTATTAGAAATTATACTTGAGCAAATATTATCATATAATTATCACCATATTTTTCAGCACATTTAGGACAATAGGCATAATGAATATAATAATCTAAAGCTTTCTTTCCTTCCTTACTTAAATATTCATCCATTTTTTTTATAAACTTAGGAACATCTCTATAGGGTCCAGAAAAAACTTTAGCTACAAAATTTCCACTTATTTTAGTATTGTTGGCTCCGGCTATTTGTTTATCAACTGATAAATATATTTCTGATTTAAAGGCACTAGGATCACGAAATAATAATAATACTTCTTCCGGATTAGCACTACTGCATGAATCAGCTAACCCACATAATTTAGTTATCTTTTTAGTTAGAACCTTAGGAAGAGGTAAATGAAAAAAAGTGGTCATACTTTCTTTAATAAAAGGTTTATCATACCAATCAAATACTTGATTATCCCATTTCTCAGGATTAAATTTAGGACAACATTCTTTTTGTGTATCCATAGTTTTTAAATTAATTATTAATTTATAATTATTTTAAATTACTTTAATATAATTATATAATGTAATTTATTTTTTATCAAAAACTAAAACTTTAATTTAAACCTCACTAATAATATCAAACCCTTTATAACTTCCAACAACCGAATAACCAAAAATCTTTATTTTTTTTGTAGCAATATTTCTTATTTTATTAGCAGTTTCATTCATAGTTGCTCCCGATCCAGTTGCATCATCAATAATCAAAACATTAGAGTTTATAAGCTGATTCGGATTAATAGCAATTGTTTTCTGAGCATTTATAATTCTATCTTCTAATTTTCTAAGTGTTTTTTGTGGAATTTTATTAGAACTTGGTACTTTTATTGCCTTTATCTCTAATAAATTTAATTTTAAAGTTTTCTTTAAAACATCCATAAATTGAGTCTTACGATCAATTGTCGGAGGAATATAACATACTAATTTAATATTATACTTATTAATTATTGTTTGTAATGATGGTTGTATAATTTTCACAACTTCTATTACTAAATCTTTGTTCTGAGAAGATTTTCCTAAATATACAAGCTGACCTAACTTTGTTTTACCAAAATGTCCAATAGTATAAAAATCACTAAAGAAAATATCATCTAAAAACAACTTCTTCTTTCCTGACAAAATTATTTTTTTGGCTGATATCAGACCATCTCTTTTTATTTTTTGAAAAGATTTTATTTTTGAAACCAATAATTTTCGTTCTTTATTAAAATCAAACTGATTTTTTTTACACCATTCTTGAAACCCATAAATACCCGTAATCATTTCCCCGCTAGGAGAAACATAAATATAATTATTTTCTATTACTTCATTATCAATATCATATCGAATTGCTTCATTTTTAGAAACAATTTTAACGGAATAAAACACCATAGGAGTTGAACCTGTTTTTTTAATCAAATCCTCGTTTAATAATTTTGATAAATGTTTATATACATTTTTTGTAGAAAGGTTTAATTTTTTAACAATATCTGTCGACCTAATTGGACCAAATTGTTTAATTATATTAAAAACCTTAAGTGATTCTTTTGAAATATTTTTCATATACTAATATTATAGCAGGTGAATATTAACTGGTCAATACTCACCCCCAAATAGATATTATGAGTTTTTAGTTTAAATCTTTAATTTTAGATCAAGTATTATATTATTAATAAAATAAGTTAATAATTTACAATAACAAACTAATATTAATCTATTTATAAACACGTCACTTAATATATTAGAAATTAAAAACCAAACTGCTTTATATCCATTAAAGTAACTAGTTGAATAAAATTAAATAATTTATAAAGAGAAGAAATAACAACCTTTTTATTAGAATTATCAAAAAGCACATGGGTTTGCCACCATTTTGGAAAATCCTCATGGATAAAACTAGCTGGAATATCTTCTATATTCAGACATCCAATATAAAGTACACGTTCAAAAAATATATCAGCTATTTTATAATGTTTATCAATTACTTTAGCGGACATAGAAGCTTTACTCAAAAAATTTTTATATTCTTTTAAAATATAATCTATCCAATTTTTAAACGGAATTTGTAATTTTTCCATCTTTTCAATCATTTCTTGATATTCTTCCCATGACATTTCTTGACCACCGACATTAACTCTAGGCATCGTTTTATCAAAAACATCCTGTTCACCTTTTTCTTTAATTAAAGAAATCGAAGCAACTTCACATGGTGATTTACCACCTAAAGCTTCGTGGGGGAAATAATTCCAGGCATCAGATAATACTATAAAAATTTCATTTAATTCATCAATATCATCTATTACTGGAAAATACTTAAAAACTTTAGCTTGAAATTTATTAAAAGCTTCTGACACTGATAAATGATTATCTTTAAAAATAAGGGATTTTATTTTTTCTACTGAAAGCTTCTTTTCTAACTTATATTTACCAATCATATCAACCAATGCTTTTTCAATATCAATTATTTTAGAATTATTTTTTGTTTTAGTCATATTATTAATTTTTAAATTTATAATAAGTTGCCTTACCCTTATTAACTTTTTCAATCATTCCTAAGCTTATTAATTTTTTAAAATCTAAATTTCTAGTAGGTTTAGCACGGCTAGTTAATTTAGCATAATCGCGATCACTGATATAACCCTTTTTTGTTATATAATTTAAAATTATTTTATGATAATTTTTTAATTCTTTATCCGGCGAAGAAACTGCTTGCCCCAAATCTTTACTAACTCTTAATAATTCATCAATAATACCGTCAGTAAAATATTCCAACCAAGAAGTAAAATCAATATTATTTTTTATATCATAATAATTACCAACTACTCCAACTTCCTGAAAATATTTACTAATATTTTTATTATAATAATTTTCAAAACTAAATAGAGCAAAAGTATTTAAACCCATTTTAGCCAACAATACTTTAGTCGCCAAACGGGCTGTACGACCATTACCATCGACAAAAGGATGAACGATCACAAATTGTTTATGAAAAACACCAGCTAAAATCAAAGGATCAACTATATTTTCATTTTGATTTATAAAATTAAATAAATCATTTAATAATTTTAATATTTCTATATGATCGGGTGGCAAATAAATAGCTTGCCGAGTTTTTGGATTATTAACAAAAACTGGTTCTTGTCTCAATTTACCACAACGATAATTTTCAATTAAATTTTGGGTAATAGTTTTTTGAATTTTTAAAATTAATTGTAAATCAAAAACTTGTTTTTTAGTCTTAAGTAAATTATTTAATTCTGTTAAAGCTTTATTATAATTTAAAACTTCTTTTTCAGTATCACGAATATGTTCTGGTTTATTTTTTAAAATTCTTTTAACATCAGTAAGTGGTAAAGGATTACCTTCAATACTAGTAGAAGAATAAACGGAAATTTCTCTAGCTCTTTTTTCAAATTCTAATAAAACAATATCAGAAAAACGCTGACTATTTAAATTAGCAATAATTTCAGTAATTCTTTTTATATTACTTAATAATTTATTAGAAATTGTATATTTTGGTTTAAACATATATTTATACTATATAGACATATTATAGACGATTAATAGACGATTGTCAAATATATTATTGCTAATTTTAAATTAAAAAATATCTATTTTATATAAATAAAATAGACTATTATTAGCCTATTTAAATGTACCCCATATTAATTGATAAATCTAAATATTTCTTTTCTAAATCAATGCCAATAAATTTTCTACCATTCAAAACACAAGCCATACCTGTGGTTGAAGAACCAGTAAACGGATCAATAACTAAATCACCTTTGTCAGTGCTAGCCATAACGATACGAACTAATAAGTCTATTGGCTTTTGAGTTGGGTGTTTTCCGTGTTTTTTCTCTGATGGTTTTGGTGTACCCATTGCCCAAACACTTCTCATTTGTAAATTAGGTTTCTTTAAAAAATCTTCTGGCCAATTACCATTTTTCATTAAATCATAATTAAATTTATGTTTTCCTTTTTTATCTTTTCTAGCCCAAATTAAAGTTTCATGACTGGCAGTAAAAAAACGACAACTTAGATTAGGTGAGGCATTGGGTTTAAACCAAGCTATATCATTTAAAATATGAAATTTATTAACCTGTAAAGCAAAACCACATTGAAAAATTGAATGATAGGTTCCACTAATCCAAAGAGTACCACCCGGTTTTAACACTCTATGACAAGCTCCAATCCATGCTAAATGAAATTCAAAATCTTTTTTTAATCCATTACTAACATCCCATTGTCCTTTGTTTACACTAACCATTTTACCGCCATCACAAGTAAAACCACCATTAGAAAGCATATAGGGGGGATCAGCAAAAATCATATCAACTGAATTTTCTTTTAAAGTGGCTAAAAAATCCAAACTATTAGCCTTTATTAATTCAAAATTTTTATCCTTAAAATATGGTTTGAACATTTTTTTAATATTTTTCTTTTTCACTTTTTTCATATTATAGCAAATCAATAATGATATTGTCTTAAAATAATTATGACTTCATTATAATATTATTTAAAACAAAAGTAAACCTAAAATTATACAAAAAGTGACCTAAAAAACTAGATTTTTGGGTCACTTTTATAAAAATATTTAGCACGGTATTATAAACTGTATTAGAACTGAAATAATTATTAGGCTAAAATAATTTTATGACTTTATTTTAATTCCTTTTTATTATTTATTCTTTTAAAACTCTTATTACTTACAACTTTTTTTCCTGTCTTTTCTTCTAATTCTAATCTAGCATTTTTAGCTACTGCTCCGCCTTTTTTAGCAGAAACTTTATTTTTGCCCAAACCCCTAGCCTTCGTTGCTTCTGCTATTTGTCTAGTAGAGAGTTCAGCTAAAGCGGTAAAAACTAATTCAGCATCAGTCATGTGATCACGCAAATTTTCTCTTTTTAACCCTTTGTAATTTTTATGCTCTTTTACGGTTAATTCACTCCACTCTTTATGAATTATATTCGTTAGAATAGCATATTCATTTTTTTCTTTAACTTTATTATTTTTCCAATAATCTGTTAACTTATTCCTCAACTCTTGCCCCATCATTCTTTGCTGAATCCATTTTTGACTTCGTCCCATTTTTTTCCAATAATCTCTTGATCTATTTAAGGCTTTTTCTGGATCAGAAATTTCCTGAATTCTTTCATAACCAACCTGAGCTAACCATAGTTTGATTGGTTCAGCTTTTTTTGATGGAATGGACTGAATTATTCTAAATAGCTGTTTTGGGTTACCAACCAAAGTCAACCTTCTTTTTCCGGTTATAGTAGGTATTTGTATCTGGGGACAATTTGTCCCTATGTAGCTACCTAATTCCAAATCTCTTTTCCTAATTTTTTTTAAATAATCAGTTGGATTTATTGTATCTGTTAAAATTTGTATAATATCAACAACACTAAAATACCAAGTTTCAGATTTTTCATCCCAAATTCGACGAATCTTTTTCCCTTCAAAAATTGTAATGTTTTTTTCTTCCATTATATTAGCCTAAAAGATAATTTTCATTATATATAAAAATAATTGATCCTCTTTATAAATATATGATATCACATTTAACCTAAATTTAAAACAAATTTTTCATAACTTTTAGAATATTTTGATCACCACCCGAGGTACAAAAAAAGGTCTAATAAAATTAGACTTTATATGTACTTTTTAATATAAAAGCGTAGCACGGGGTCGTGGACTGTGTTAGAACTAAAGTTATTATTAAATCGATTAATTTAGTAAATTAATCCACTAAATAAGTCTGTCTAACAATATTATATCCATTAAATTTAGTGTCATCCTCCGACTTTAAATCAACGGCCTCTAAGGTTTTTGATAATTCAC
>DAONEH010000012.1:0-20701 GCA_035402985.1 bacterium
TTGATAAAAACAATATAATATCTACCCCCGGAGTTAATTATTTTTTAGAAGTTACTGGGGCTGAAACTTTTCCTCAATTAATAGAAAGAGCTACTAATGTTTTAGATAAGGTTAAATCTGAAAATAGTGATGGTAATGTATTATTATTAACTAGTGGAGATATTGGTAAAATGATTTATGCCGTTTATCATGAAAAATCATGGTCAGAAGTATTACCTAGTTTCTTTTTTTCTAATACCGAATTAATATTATTAGATAAGGAATTATTATTAGAAAAATCAATTATTTTTAAATTAGGTGGAATATTTAATGAAACTTTTTTAGGATTATCAGAAAAAAGTGATGGTAATATGAAAGGGGATTATGATAATATGAAACTTTTTTTTAAAAAAAGAAAATTAGATAAAAAATCTCTCTTTGTAGCTAAGCTAGAACATGGTGATAATATTACTATAATACATGATTCTAAAGACAAGATTGAAGGAAATAGTGATGCTTTAATTTCTAATCAACCTGATTGTCTATTAGTCGTAACTTCGGCTGATTGTCCTATTATCTATTTCTATGATCCAATAAAGAAAGTTATAGCTATTGCTCATGCTGGGTGGCGAGGGATTACAAAAGGAATAGCGGAAAAAGTAGTCCTTAATTTAAAAGATAATTTTAAATCTAATTTAAATGATATTTTAGTTTTTGTTGGACCACATATTAAGAGTTGTCATTTTGAGATAAAAGAAGATATAGCTAGTAAATTTGAAGAAGAAGATTTAATAAAAAAAGATGATAAAATTTTTATTGATTTAGGTGAAGTAATTTTAAAACGATTAGTAAAACAGGGAATTATACCTGATAATATTAGTATTAGTTCTGATTGTAGTTTTTGTTTAGAAGATAAATATTTTTCTTTTAGACGAGGTGGTAACAAAGATTTAGAAACAATGTTAGGCTATATTGCTTTAAAATAAAAATATGGATAAAGAAAAATTATTACAAGAATTAAATGAAGAAATGTTAAAAGACAAGAAATTATCTTTAAAAACTAATTTAGTTTTTGGAGAAGGTTCGGCTCAAGCTGAGATTCTTTTTATCGGTGAAGCTCCGGGTTTAAAGGAAGATATGTTAAAACGTCCTTTTGTAGGTCGATCAGGCCAATTATTAACTAAAATGATTGAAGAAATAGGTTTAGCTAGATCTGATGTCTATATTACCAATATTGTTAAACGTCGTCCTCCGGAAAATCGTGATCCCTTACCAGAAGAAATTGAAGTCTATAAACCATATTTACAAAAACAAATTGATATTATAAAACCAAAAATTATTGTAACTCTAGGTCGTTTTTCTATGAATTTCTTTATACCAACAGCTAAGATTACTAGAGATCAAGGAAAAGTTTTTAAGATTAATAATTATTTAATAGTACCAATGTTTCATCCCGCCGCTGGTTTAAGATCAACTGGTGTTTTAAATGAATTTAAAAAGAGTTTTAAACGTTTACCAAAAATTATAGGGAAGTATGATGAATTAATGAAATAATACTTGCTTTTTTAATTTAAATAATTTATATTATACTTATTGTTTAAATTTAGGAGAGGTGCCAGAGCGGTCGAATGGAACGGTCTTGAAAACCGTCGTACCCGAAAGGGTACCGTGGGTTCGAATCCCACCCTCTCCGCAGAAATACAAACTTTGGAACGGGTTGAGTCTTATAAACATTGAAGAAAACTGATAAAATAAAAATGTTTTTTCTTAGTCCCTAACAATATGGCAGAAAAATTTCAAAAGATTAAAGAAATAGTAGAGCAAGAATTGAGCCAGGAAAAAGATTCAGCTCATGACATTGACCATATCATGAGAGTTTATAATTTGGCGATTGCAATAGCTAAGACTGAGGTTAATGTTGATTTAGATGTTTTACAGGCAGGTGCTTTACTTCACGATATTGGAGGAGCCAAAGAAGCTAGCGATCCCAGCGGTAAAACTGATCACGCTATAATCGGAGCGGAAATGGCTAAGCCAATATTAGAAAACCTTGGTTTTTCTGATGATAAAATTAAACATGTTCAAGAGTGTATATTAACTCATCGTTATCGCACTAATAATAAGCCAGAAACCATTGAGGCAAAAATTGTTCATGATGCCGATAAACTAGAAACTGTCGGCGCTATCGGAATTGCTCGAGCTTTTTCTTGGATTGGCAAACATCAAGCTAAAATTTATAAAAAGGTAGACAGTATTGAAGAATATGCCAGAGAAAATTTGACGGAGGGTAAAATAAATGGACGGATAATGGATAAATCAAAACACAGCGTTCAT
Source organism: bacterium (assembly GCA_035402985.1). Taxonomy (GTDB): domain Bacteria; phylum Patescibacteriota; class Patescibacteriia; order Patescibacteriales; family UBA12465. Next base: position 2,314 of record DAONEH010000012.1, read on the forward strand.
ATTAATTATGAAACCAAGGACAAACTTCTATTAGAAAACTTATATACAGAAACAGCTAAAAAAATCGGACGAGAAAGACTGTCTTATTATAAAGAATTTTTAGATAGATTAGATAAAGAGGTGGTCGGGGAACTGTAAATTATCATTCCAACTATGTCCCACCCTCTCCGCAGTAAGAACTTGGTATCGGCAGACACGCGGTCGTATTATTGTGATAAGACCCAAGTGCATAATTGCCTAAATTTAAATATGTAAGTTAAAATGAAAGTATGAATTTCGAGTCCGAACAATTTTCGCAAAAAAAGGAAAAACCTATAAAAGAGGGTGTTGATTTTATTTTTGAACAAAATCCAGAACTCGCGCAAATCGGAACTAAGGAACAATATTTAGAATATATAAATTCAATATTCCCCGAGAGTCAAAATAAAAACATTTGGTATCACGGAACAGATGCTACGGATATTGAAAGATTCAAAATAAGCACCCAGGGCACTTATGGATTCGGCGTTTATCTGATGTCTGGGTTTGGGAAATACAATACAGATACTTTTGGCAAGAACACTTTGGGCGTAATGGTAAATATTAAGAATCCATTAAAATATGAAACCGACAGCAAGCCTATTATGGAAAAATTAGAACAAAGGTACAAGTCATTAGGTGGTCTCGGCAACAATCGTATGACTGCTTTTGGTAATGAACTGAGAAGCTTGGGCTACGATAGTCTGTTGGCAGATGTTGGCGAGATTACTGATGATTATTTGTTGTTATTTGAACCAAACCAAGCTCATATATTGAATTCCGCAAAAGACATTGAGAATTTCAAGAAGTTTGTCGAACCCCATAGCAACCCGAGTGCCTAGAATTTAGTATTGAAAAATATTCAAAAACCCCTTATAGTATTGCTATGTGGTGGTACTTAACTTGAATAGCCCGCAATTACAATTCATGGATAAATTTGAGAAAAAACATGGCATAGAAGAAGATAAAGCGACTCGAGATTTATATCTTAATCGTAGAATGTTTTGTATTATAAATAATGTGCTATATACTGCAGAGCCTAATTTACCATATTCACATGCTGTTTGGTTTGTGAAAGAAGGTTGGATGACAGATACTGATGATAGTCTAATAAATGAAGCCACAAGAGGGATGGTCGATGATAAAGGTGATGTATATTTCTATATTGGATATAATTTCGATTTAAATGAAAAGACAGAAATTACTTTTTTCTTGCACCTGAAAGAGCTCGTGGATAAATTAAATCTTAATTCAAATTCAAAAATATTCGGCGGATTAATAAAATCAGACCCAAATACAAAATGGCCACCAATAAAAGATTTCGGTAAAATTAAGGATAATTTATAAATATTAACCTTAAAATATTCTCAGCCTGTTAATAAAAAAATATCAATTTATATTGATGTTGGTTGGGATTTTTTAAACAAAAATTAATTATTGAAAGTCGGAGGAAATATTAATATTTAATCCGATAAAATTACCATTAAAAAAAGCTTCATAATGAAGCTTTTTATTTTTTTATTATTTTTATATTAAAATATTTTTTATTTTAATAATTCTTTTTTATGCCCGATCCCTGACAAAGACTGCAAGCACCAGTTCCACGACACATAGAACAGGTCGAATAGTCTTGGTAATTAAAGGTTACTAGTCCGGTTCCATTACACATAGAACAACGTCCGGTTCCGAAACAAATTGAGCAAGTGGAATACCTTGGTAAAAATGAATAGCCAGATTCACGACTACTACTTGGTATACCATTATTTTTCATCGAAGCATCATAGCCATATAATTTAACGGCTCGTTCTACTTTAGTAGCATAGGTATCACTTAATGATCCATTTTCTGCTAAAATGTTAAGGTCGTCGGTATTGTATTGATTAACTAAATGGATAGATCCATCTGAAAAAACATCAATACGATAGACGAAATTAGAACCATTCATATTAATGGTAATAGTGTTTTTTTCTTGGGTATTTTCTTTCCAAAAAAATGAAAAAGATGTTCTTTTTTCTGTTAATAGATTATATGTTTCTAATAATCCTTCTTGGTTAGAGAAAAAAGACATGGTTGTAAATTCAACAGCTAATTCTGGGTTTTGTAAAATCCATAGAGGTCCTGTTATTTTCTCTGAAATTTGTGCGGTAGCACTGTTGTTTAAACCTAAAAACAAGGTTAAGGTTAATAATAAAAGAATTTTTTTCATTGCTTATTATTTTAAAGTTCTAAATTACTTTTATCTCTTTTAAATATATTTGTCAATGGTTTTTTTGTATAATATTTATAATTTAACAATATTTATATGTTTTGCTATACTGTACATATATGTACAGTATAAATAAACATATAATAAAAATTAATATTAAAATTATGAAAAATTCAAAATTAATAAAATGGGGTATTCTTCATTCTTTAGGTGTTCTTACCTATATTGCTTTACTAGCTATTTTTATGGATAATGCTAGTTCTTGGTTTGGTGGAGAAGATAAAGAAATAATTACTCCTATAATAGTTCTTCTTCTTTTTGTTTTTTCAGCTTTAGTTACCGGAGCTTTGGTGTTAGCTAAACCAATTATGTTGTATGTTGATGGTCATAAAAAAGAAGGGATTAAATTATTATCCTATACTGGTCTTAGTATTTTTGTTTTAATACTTTTATCTTCTTTAGTGTTGTTAATTAGTAAATAATATTTACATATATATTGACAATATTATTTACATAGTATATAATATTAATATAAAAATATATTATATACTATGATTACAATAATTAAAAAATTACGTCAGAAAAAAGGTTGTTCCCAAACAGAATTAGCTGATTTAATAAAAGTATCTCGACCTATTTTAGCTGGCATCGAAAAAGGGAATAAAGATTTAACCATATCCCAGGCTAAAATATTAGCTGATTTTTTTGGTTTATCTTTGGATGATTTTCTAAATAATAAAATACCCAGTGAACCTAAGTTAAAAATTAAAAAAGAAAAAAAAGAGAGTAGTAAAAAGAATGACATACGTATTTCTGTTCCAGAAAAAAATATTAAAAAATTTAAAGAAGTTTTTTTGTATGTTTTGGGTCAAGTTGGCGCTAAACCTAATATTGGAGAAAGTATTTTATGTAAATTGATGTATTTTATAGACTTCGATTTTTATGAAAAATATGAAAGACAATTAATGGGAGCAGTATATATTAAAAATCATCATGGCCCTACTCCGGTTGGTTTTCCTAAAATATTAAAAGAAATGGAAAAAAGAGGTGATATTAGTGGAATTACTAGTCAACATTATCGTTATCAACAAAAAAAATATTTACCCTTAAGGGAGCCGGATTTAAATATAATTACAGCTGAAGAAAAAAAACATATAGATTGGGTTCTAGCTCGACTTTCCAATAAAAACGCCGTTGAGATGGAAGAATATTCTCATCGGGATGTTCCTTGGATAAGTACGGAAGATCAATCGGTGATTGACTACGAGACTGTTTTTTATCGTACTCCCGATTTCTCCGTTCGGAGTTATGATTAAATATAGTAGAGCATCTGAGTTTGAAAAAGATTTAAAGAAATTAACTAAAAGATTTCGTTCTTTACCCGAAGATTTATTAGTAATTGAAAAAGCGGTTATCGAATTATATCATGAAAAAGGAATTGATAATCAATCAACTTTTCAAATTCCTGGATTTTTTTCAGAAAAAAATAATTTTTGGAAAATAAAAAAATTTGCTTGTAAGTCTCTAAAGGGCAGTGGAATTAAAAGTGGTATTAGAGTTATATATCGTTTACAAGAATTAGAAAAAAAGGTTTTATTTCTTGAAATTTATTTTAAAGGAGATAAGGAAAATGAAGATAAAAATAGAATAAAAAAATATTTATTTTAAAAATATGATTAGAAAAATGAAAAAAAGAGATTTATCAACCTGTGCTAGAATTTTAGAATCAGCCTATAGTCAAGAACCGTATAATGAAAAATTTTTTGATAATAATGCGGAAAAATATTTATTAGTTAAATATCATAATTGTAGTGATAATAGTTTTGTTTTAGAAGATAATGGAAATATTATTGCTTTTATTATTTTGCAAATATCTTTTTGGGGAAAGGGAAAACAAGCAATTATTGAAGAAATAGTGGTTGATCCTGATTTTCAAAGAAGAGGTTTTGGTAGAAAATTAATGGAATATTCTATAGAATATTTTAATTCTTTAGGTATTAATTCAGTAATGCTTTGGGCTAAGAATAATGAAAAGTTAATTAATTTTTATAAAAAAAATAATTTTTTTGTTGCTGATGATTTTGTAGTGATGTTTAAAAAATAATAATAAATATTAATTTTTATAATTAAATTAATTTAAAAATTTGTCTTTTTTAAATTATTATAATATAATTAAATATTAATAAATATAAAATTATATGAATGATATAATAAAACATTTTCATAATTTATCTAAAGATCCTGAATATATGAGATCTGAAGATAAAGAAGAAATTGAAAATTTAATTACTTCTAAAGATAATAGTGATTTATTGTATAAAAACATAAAAGAATATAAGAAGAATAATACTGAAGAGGAAAAAGAAATTGAATTTGAAACCGAATTAGGACCAACAGCTTCAAAATATCAACAAGCTATAGAATTAGTAAAAACAGTAGGATTAAAACCAGAATTTATTAATAATAAAGAAGAACAAAAAATTATTGATAGTAGAAAAGAATTTGTTTTAAAATATTTTTCTAAGGTTTTAGATGATATAAAAAAATATTTATCTCAAGTTGGTCAATTACAATCACTTAGAGCAGAAAATTATGATAGTGCTGATAAATTTCAATCTATTATATCAATATCTGATTCTGAACGTCGTAGATATCACAATGCTTTAATTGGAGATTTAAAAATATTAATTCGTCAAATTAATATTAATTTTAATAAAGATTTTCCAGAAGAAAGTAGATTAATAGAAGAAGCTAAAATGAAAGATCGTGAGGGAGTAAGTAAAGAAAAATTAAAACAACTTATGGCCCAAAGAGAGTATGTTAATTTTCCATATGAAAAAGGGATATTTATAAATTTAAATAATTCTTTTAAGGACGAACAAGTTGAAAGAGAATATATTGCTAATTGGGCTTTAGATATGTATTCTGATTTAACAGTTCTATCAGAAAAGATAACCAATAATGAAAAATAAAAAACCCTCTTTATTTATTGCAAAAGAGGGGGAATGCCTTGTCTAATTTTTGACAAAACGATGTTACGAGCAATGTCGTAAATTTCTTTATCGCTTTTGTCTTTTATGTCTTGATATTTTTCTAATTTTTTCTTGAAATTTTCTATTTCAAGATTTTTTTTATCTGTTTGGCCCATTATTTCCATTTTTCTAATGGAATATTGGTTATTAACCAATTTTTGGGCCTCTAAAAATAACCCTTTTTTAGGGTTTTTTGAATCATTTTTCATTTTTTATTTTTTTGGTTTAGTGATTGTAGCATTTTAAATAAATATTGTCAAGACTTGGTTAAAATCTGTTTTTAAAGTATTTAAATCAGCCTTTTTTTATTTGTTTTTTTTAAATGTTTTTGTTATTATACATATATAATTATGGAATTTAAATGGAAAATAATAGGTAATCAAAAAGCCGTAGAATATTTAGATAAAAGTTTAAGTAATGGTCAAATTGCTAATTTTTATATTTTCTCAGGTCAATCAGGTTTAGGTAAGTTTTCTTTAGCTAAGAATTTCATAACTAATATTTTTATTAAAGATTTACCGGGTTTAAAAGTCAATGAAAATTTTTTAGAGACTAATAGTGATTTTTGGGTAATAGAAAGGGAAGCTGATAAAAAAAATATTTCTATTGATCAAATTAGAGACTTTATATCTCATTTTCAAGCTAGTTCTTTTATGAATTCTTATCGTGCCGCCATTATTAAAGAGGCTCAATATTTAAATGAGAATTCCGCCAATGCCTTACTTAAAGTATTAGAAGAAGCTGATAACAAAACTATAATAATTTTAACGGTTGATGATATTGAATCTCTACCTAAAACCATTGCTTCTCGTGGTCAAATAATTAATCTGTTTCCAGTTAAAGATGATTTAATTTATCAAAATTTAATTGATAATTTTTCTGTTAGTCCTAATTTAGCTCGTAGTTTAACTCGTTTATCAAATGGTTGTCCTAAAATAGCTTTAAAATTCTTAGATGATGAAAATTTATATCAAGATTATGGTTTAATGGTTAATTCTTTTATTGATTTCTTGTCGCAAAATTTTGTTGAACGTCTTAAAATTATTAATGAGGTGATTAAAAAAGATGATATTTTAGATAATTTTTCTATTTTACAAATTTGGCAATCAGTTATTAGAGATTTAATATTTTTACATTATAATCAATATGATTATGTAAAAAACGATTTTGCTCTAGATAAATTAAAAGCTTTTAAAACGGAAGATTTAAATCCTGAAGTTTTGGCTCAAAAATCATTAATAATAACTAAAGCAGAAGAGTATTTAAAATCAAATATTAATTTACGTTCAGTTTTAGAATACATTGCGGTAAATATATAATTATTATATAATAATAGACAGATTTTAATAATTTTTTTTAAATAATATAATATTAAAATTAATAAAAAAAATATGAAAAAATTTAGGTTTTTAATCATTCTACCAGCTCTTTTTTTATTAACTGCTTGTTCATTTTCAACTAATACTAAAAATGCTGGACAAGATAAAGGAGGTGTTTTTGTTAGTTCTAATAAAGGTGATGTTTGGCGTCAAATGTCATCTATTCCTACAATTTCTGCTAACCCTGGTAGTATCGCTGAAATTAACATTAATAAAATGGTAATGGACCCAAATGATAGCGGGGCTGTTTATTTAGCTATGGAAAAAGCTGGTCTTTATTATACATATAATGTCGCTAATGGTTGGAATAAGATATCAGCTTTATCAAGCGATATTACAGTAAATGATGTAGCTATTGGAAGTCAAAATAAGTGTCTGATATTTACTGCTATGAGTAATAAACTATATAAAAGTATTGATTGTGGTCGTAGTTTTGTTCAAACCTATTTTGATAATAATACTGGTATAGATATTTCATCAGTGGCCATTGATCATTATGATAATAATATTATTTATTTAGGAACTTCTCGTGGTGATGTTTTACGTAGTTTTGATGGTGGTGTTTCTTGGAAAGCTATTCAAAGATTAAGTGATGGAATTAAAAAGATTTTAATTAATCCTAATGATAGTCGTTTAGTTTTTATAGCTACTGTTAAGTCTGGTATTTATAAATTTAATTCTTCCGGGGGAGCTAGTTTAGAAGAATTAGAACAATATAGTAATAAATTTGATTATACTAATTGGACTGATTATAATAGTTCTTTAAAAGAATTTAATTTAGGAGTTAATTTTAAAAATTTAATTTATTCGACGGCTGATAACTCTCTACTAATAGCCACTGATAAAGTTATTTTACGTTCCTATGACGAGGGAGAAAGTTGGACTAAATTAGCTTTACTTACTCCTGAGAAGGATTCAAGTATAAATGATATTGCTGTTAATGCTAAAAATGGACAAGAAATATATTATGTAACTAATACTTCTTTTTATCGTTCATCAGATGGTGGTAGTACTTGGACTGTAAAAAATTTACCAACTACTCGTGCTGGAAGTTCTATTATAGTTGACTTTAATAATCCTAATATTGTTTATTTAGGTATTAAAAAAATTGAAAAATAATTAATAATTAAAAATAATTAAAAAGATATGAATATTTATATTCAAAACAAAAAAGATGATTTCAATAAAATAATTGACTTCTTTAAAAAAGATATTGCTAATGTTAAAGTAGGTCGAGCTAATCCCGCTATTTTAGATGGAATTTTAGTAGAAGCTTATGGAGTTAAAAACTCTATAAACACTGTAGCTAATATTTCAGTTAGTGATGCTCGTTGTATTGTTTTAACCCCTTGGGATAAGAATGTTACTAAGAGTATTGAAAAGGCTATTATTGAATCTAATTTGGGTGTAGGGGTAATGAATGAAGGTGATAAAATTAGAATAACTATTCCTCAAATGACTCAAGAAAATCGTTTAGAATCAGTTAAAAAACTTAATGAGAAATTAGAAAAGTCTAAGATTTCAGCTAGACAATTAAGAGATGATATTAAAACATTAATTGAAGAAGCTTTTTCTAATAAAGAGATAGGGGAAGATGATAAATTTCGTTTTGCTAAAGAATTAGATGAAGAAATTGGAAAATTAAATGATGAATTGAAAGTAATACGAGATAAGAAGGAAGCTGAAATAATGGAAATTTAAAAATTTAAAATTATTTTTATGTTTATAACAATTATTGTTTTTGTATTAGTTTTATCACTTTTAGTTTTTGTTCATGAATTTGGTCATTATTTCTCAGCTCGTCGTTTAGGTGTTAAATCTGAAGAGTTTGGTTTTGGTTTTCCTCCTAGAATTTTTGGTATTTACAAAAATAAAGAAGGGAAATGGACTAAGGTTTGGGGTAATAAAAAAGTGGAAGATAATTCTGATACTATTTATTCTATTAATTCAATTATAGTTGGAGGTTTTGTTAAAATTAAAGGTCAGGATGGTGAAGATAAAGAAATGTCAGATAGTTTTTCATCTAAAAAAATATGGAAGAGAGCCGTTATTTTAGCTTCCGGTGTTTTTATGAATATTGTTTTAGCTTGGGTTATAATTTCAGCTGGTTTTATGATTGGTTTTCCGCAATCAGTTGATTTAGATAATTTACCAGCTGGAGCTAAAGTTAAAAATAGTCAAGTTAAAATTGCTCAAGTATTAAATGACTCACCGGCTTTAGAAGCTGGTCTGAAGTCTTCTGATGTTATTGTTGGAATTGAAGGTCAAACCGTAAGATCAAGTGATGACGTGGTTAAGTTTATCGAAGAGGATCAAGATAATAATATTTTATTAACAATTAATCGATCTAATGAAATAAAGGAATTTAATATCGTTCCAAAGGTTCAAGATGGTGATAAAAAAATTATTGGTATCGCTTTTTCTGATACAGCTACAATTAGCTATACTTGGTATCAGTCTTTATGGGAAGGTGTTAAAATGACTGGTCAATTATTATGGGCTATTGTTTATGCTTTTTATGATTTAATAAGAAATTTAATTATTGGACAGGGAGCAACTGTTGAAGTAGCTGGACCTATTGGTATTGCTGATTTAACTGGTCAAATGGTTCAGATGGGCTTTATTTATTTACTTCAGTTTACGGCTTTATTATCTTTAAATTTAGCCATTATTAATATTCTACCTTTTCCGGCTTTGGATGGAGGTCGATTACTATTTCTATTAATTGAAAAGATAAAAGGTAAACCAGTTAAACAAGAAGTTGAAGCCGTTTTTCATAATATTGGTTTCATCTTACTAATGGCTTTAGTTGTTTGGGTAACCTTTAAAGATATTATTAATATTTTTGGTTAATTTATAATTAATAATAAAACTATGAAAACAAGAATTAAAACAACAAAAATTGAGTTAACTGATAAGATAAAAGATTATTTAGATAAAAAGATAAAGATGTTAGATAAATATTTAGGTGATATTAAAGTTACTAATTGTGATATTGATTTAGAACATTCTGTTACTACACAAAATAATGGTAAACTTTATCGAGCTGAAATTAATTTATTTGTTCCGGGAGAAATATTGAGAGTCGAAAAAACCGAGAAGACTATTAATAAAGCTATTGATAAAGTTAAAGATCATTTAGTCTTAATGATTAAAAAATATAAAGAGAAAAAAATAGATAAAAAAAGAGGAAAATAAAATTAAAATAAAATATATGGGATTTTGGGATAAAATTTTAGGTGATCCGAATTTGAAGATTATAAAATCAATTCAACCAATAATTGATAAAATAAATTCTTTAGAAGAAGATTTTAAGAAAAAAAGTGATATTGAATTAAAGGAATTCACTTTAGAATTAAAAAAACGTTTAGGAAGTTTAGCTGGTTTTGAAAAAGATTATACTTATGAAGAACAACAAAATTTATTAAATGAAGTTTTACCAGAAGCTTTTGCTAATATTAGAGAAGCTTCTAGAAGAATTTTAGGTCAACGACATTATGATGTTCAAATGATCGGTGGTATTATACTGCATCGCGGTCAAATTGCTGAAATGAAAACCGGTGAAGGTAAAACTTTAGTAGCTACTTTACCGCTGTATCTAAATGCTTTATTGGGTAAAGGAGCTCATTTAGTTACTGTTAATGATTATCTATCACGAGTAGGTGCTGGTTGGATGGCTCCAGTTTATCATGCTTTAGGTTTAAGTACTGGCGTTATAGTTCATGATACCGCTTTAGTTTATGATCCGGAAGTTAGTAATGATAATGAATTTGATCCTCGTTTAAAACCATTTAAAGTAGTTAGTCGAGCTGAAGCCTATAATTGTGATATTACTTATGGTACTAATAATGAATTTGGTTTTGATTATCTAAGAGATAATATGGTTTCTAGTTTAGATAAAATGGTACAACGGGATTTCTATTATTCAATTGTGGATGAAGTTGACTCGATATTAATTGATGAAGCTCGTACTCCTTTAATTATTAGTGCTCCGGCTGAAGAATCAAGTGATCGTTATGCCAGGTTTGCTCAATTAGTTAGACAATTACAAGAAAATGAAGATTATAATATTGATGAGAAAATGAATGCCGCTACTTTAACTGAAGCGGGTATTTCTAAGATGGAAAAATTATTAGGTGTAGAAAATATTTATGTGGCTGGTGGAGTTAAGGATGTTCATAATATTGAACAAGCTTTAAAAGCTCATGTTCTTTTTAAACGAGACAAAGATTATGTAGTTAAAGATGGTGAAATAATTATCGTAGATGAATTTACTGGTCGTTTAATGCCAGGTCGTCGCTATAGTGAAGGTTTACACCAAGCAATTGAAGCTAAAGAAGGGGTAGTAGTACAAAGAGAATCACAGACTTTAGCTACGGTTACTTTTCAGAATTATTTTAGAATGTATCCTAAATTAGCTGGTATGACTGGTACCGCGGTAACCGAAGCTGAAGAATTTTTTAAGATCTATAAATTAGAGACAGTTGTTATACCAACTAATAAACCAAATATTAGAAAAGATTCTAATGATTTAATTTATCAAACTAGAGAGGGAAAATTTAAAGCAGTTATTGAAGAAGTTAAACGTCGGCATGCTTTAGGTCAACCCATCCTTATAGGTACAGTTTCAATTGAAGATAATGAATTATTAGGTGATATGATGGAAAGAGAAGGACTTCATCCTAATATTTTAAATGCTAAGAATCATTTTAGAGAAGCGGAAATAATTGCTCAAGCTGGTAGATTAGGTAGTATTACGGTAGCTACTAATATGGCTGGTCGTGGAGTTGATATTATTTTAGGAGGTAATCCACCAGAAAAGGAAGAACAAACTAAGGTTAAAGAAATAGGTGGTTTACATGTTATCGGCACTGAAAGACATGAATCACGTCGTATTGACAATCAACTTCGGGGTCGAGCTGGTCGTCAAGGAGATCCCGGTTCTAGTCAATTCTATATTTCAGCCGAAGATGATTTAATGAGAATCTTTGGAGGTGATCGTTTAAAAGCTATGATGCAAACGGTTAAATTACCTGAAGATATGCCTATCCAGAATAAGATGGTATCAAATTCTATTGAATCAGCTCAAAAAAGAGTGGAAGGTAATAACTTTGATCTTCGTAAACATGTGGTTGAATATGATGATGTTATTAATAAACATCGAGAAGCTATCTATAAAAAAAGACGAGAAGTTTTAGATGTATATAATAAACAAAAAGAAGGTAAAGAAGTGGATAGAAAATTAGCTGATATTATTTTAGAAACAGTTGAAGCGGAAATTATTCAAACAGTAAGTTTTCATACTTCTTCAGAAAATAAAGCTGATTGGAATATTAAAGAAATTAATGAAGTTATTAAAACTATCTTTAATTTAGAAATTAAAGAACAAGATGATATTTTAGCTTTTGTTAATAAAGAAGGTGAGAAAGAAGAGATAAGAGATGAATTAAAAAATTATTTAATTTCTTTAGCTCATAATAAATATGACAAGATGAGAGAAGGTTTTTCTGGTTTAGATATTAACTTTATAGAAATAGAGAAGGGAATTTTAATTCGTTCTATTGATAATTTATGGATTGAACATCTAGAAACTATTGATTATTTAAGACGAGGTATAGGGCTAAGAGGTTATGGACAAAGAGATCCTTTAGTTGAATACAAGAAGGAAGCTTATCGTCTTTATCATGAATTATTAGATTTAATACAAAAACAAGTAGCTTATTCTATCTTTAAAACAGGTGATGTAACTAATTTTATAGCTCCAAGTATTATTGAACGAGCTAAAAAGTTTTCGGCCCCTCTTAAAGAAATGGCTCGACGAGCTGAAGGTGGGGAGCATAATAATACGGGAACAATTGATATGGTGAGAGATAAGGTTAAAGATGAAGGTGGTAATAAGGTAGGAAGAAATGATCCTTGTCCTTGTGGTAGTGGTAAAAAGTTTAAACAATGTTGTGGAAAGTAAGTAATTATAAGGGTTTACGAAGATTTGAAAAATTAGATATCTTTTAGATATCTTGAGATATATTTCATTTGTATAAAAACGGAGCAATTTAATTTTTTTGTTTTAAATAAAGAAGAAATTAATATGATAGTAAAAAATAATTATAATGAATGTTTAACAAATCTAGCTTGTTCAATAAGAAAATATTTTGAATTAGATTATAAACATAATACATTAAGTTATGTTGATGAAATATTAGAAAAAGTAAAGCCTAAAAATATTATTACAATACTATGTGATGGTATGGGATCTAATATTATGGAGAGAATATTAGATTCAAATTCATTTCTTGTAAAAAATAAAATAAAAAACATTACAACAGTATTTCCGGCAACTACTGTTGCTGCTACAACGTCTATGATGACAGGAATGAACCCTGTAGAAACAGGAATGTTAGGTTGGGATATGTATTTTAAAGATATAGATAAAATAATTACAACATATTTAAATTCTGAAAAAGGAGATTCTAATTATAAATCTTTAGAAGAAGCAATTGAATTTAAAGAAAAACATATGAAGACAAAGTCTATAATAGATGAAATTAATGAAAAGACTAATTATAAAGGGTATGTATTATTTCCATTTGGAGATAATTCATATAAAGATTTAGATGAATTGTTTGATATTATAGAAAGTAAATGTAATGAAGATGGTAAAAAATATATTTATGCTTATTACACGGAACCTGATAGTACAATGCATGAATTAGGGACTAATTGTGTAGAAGCAAAAAATATAATTATAGGCATAAATAATAGAATAGAAAAGTTAAGCCATAAATTAAATGATACAATTATTTTTGTAGTAGCAGATCACGGACATAAAAATGTTATCAATATTAATTTAAATGATTATCCTGATTTAGTGGAATGTTTAGTAAGGAATACTTCTCTTGAGCCTCGTGCTGTAAATTTTTTTATAAAAGAAGAAAAGAAAGAAACATTTAAAAATTTATTTAAAAAATATTTTAATGAAGATTTTGATTTATATGATAAGAATGACATTATTGATTCTAAATTATTTGGAGACGGAGAAGAAAATGAAATATTTAGGGGTTCTTTAGGTGATTATTTAGCTATAGCAAAAACTGATAAAACAATATTATATATTGGTAGCGATAGTTTAAAATCACAACATGCTGGATATACAGATGATGAAATTTTTGTACCGTTAATATTAATAAATACAAATAAATATACGAATAAATATTAAAAATTAGATACCTTATTTGACTGGATAATGTAAGTATAGTATACTTAAATTGAAGATTTAAGGATACTAAGCATACAAAATATGATAACTAGACAAGATTTAGAAATTAAAAACCCCTGGTGGAAGGATAGTAAATATACTACCCCAGAATCAAGTTTTCCAAAAAGAGATTTGTATTCGGTTATTGTGGATAATCTAAAGCATACTTTGATACTTAATATTGTTGGTTTAAGACGTGTTGGTAAAAGCACAATTCTAAAACAACTGATAAATCATTTATTGGATCAAAAAATTGATCCGAATAATATTTTTTATTTTCTTTTTGATTATGCCAGTCAGATACAAAAAGCAGAATTTCTAGATGAAGTTTTAGCTTTTTATTTTAAGGAAATAATTAATAAACCAACATTGTCATTTAAAGAAAATGAAACGATTTATGTTTTACTTGATGAAATTCAATATATTGAAGATTGGCAATCAATCTTAAAACGTTATTATGATTTATCTAATAAAAGAATAAAATTCATAGTTACTGGATCGCAAAGTATTTTACTTAAAGATAAATATCGCGAAAGTTTGGCTGGTAGAATTTTTGATTATTATTTACCACCCATGTCTTTTCGCGAATTTCTTAGAATTAACCGAGAAGATGTTGAAACAGTGGAACCATATGATTTATTTAATCTTCCGGAAGTTTTTGGTAAATTAAGTCAGTCGGATATTTATAATGGTAAACGTATTTCGGAATTAAGTTGTGAATATATTATAACAGGGCAGTTTCCTGAAACTAGAAAATTAGAATTTCCTGAACGTCGTCATGAATATATTGTTGAGTCAGTTATTGGTAAAATTCAGGAAGATTGTATTCGTATTTTTAATATTGAAAAAACCAATGAATTTAAATTAATTACTCGGCACTTACTAAATAATGCTGGCTCAATATTTGAATTAACTAATATTGGTCGAGAAGTGGAAGTTTCTAAAAAAACATTGGAAAGATATGTGGAGTATCTAAAAGAGAGTTATGTTTTTGAAATACTATATAAATATCATAAGAGTTTGGTAAAACGTGGAAGAATCTTAAAAAAGTTATATACGCCTTGTGTTAATTTTACCTGCGCTTTAAATCAGTATAAAGAAAATCATCTTAATGAAGTACCCCAAGCTTTTGGCAAGATTATAGAAAATATCGTTTTTAATGTCTTAAATTTAAAGTATAAGAGGAACAGTATTGATGAAGCAATTAGCTTTTGGCGTAAAGGTCAAAAAGAAATTGATTTTATAATTATTGAAAAAGAAAAACAATTAGTAATTGAAGTTAAATTTTCAAATAATATTAGTTCAAAAGATTTAGTGGCTATGACTGATTATATGCGAAAGAAAAAATTAGAATATGGTATTGTTGTTACAAAAAAGGAAATTGGTAAAAAGGAAGTAAATGGTCAAACTCTTTATTATATTCCTTATTATTTAATATTAATGATGATTTAAATATATGATTTATACAAAATTATGAAAACACTTAAGTTTCGGCATTATTTAGCAGAAGAAATTATTGCTGGTAGAAAAACTATTACTTGGAGATTATTTGATGATAAAGATTTAAAAGTTGGTGATAAGATAGAATTATTGTATTGGGAGACTAAAGAAATATTTGCTAAGGCTGAAATTACAGAAGTTTATAATAAAAGATTGGGAGATATTGAAGAAAAAGATTTAAAAGGACACGAGAAATTTGAAAGTAGGGAAGAAATGTTAGAAACTTATAGAAAGTATTATGGAGATAGGGTTAATTGGTATACTGATGTAAAAATTATAAAGTTTAAACTTTTATAGATATAGAAATAAGATTAAACAAATAAAAAACAAAGGAAGTAAGTTGGTCACAAATTGTGACTAACTGAAAATGAAGACTAGTTATTAATTTTATTTTACAAACTATAGTAAATAATATGGAAAAAGATATTTTTGATAAAGAAATTTCTATGTGTCGTGAACTTTCTAAGAAGAACGGAGGAAGATGTAATTGGGGTGAATATGAGAAATGTGGTGTGATTCCTTTATTACATAAGCTTAGTAATGGTAAGATTTATGAAAAAGAAGATGAAATTAAAGAATTAAAACGAGCTACATTAGAATAGGTTTTAATAATTTTATTGGAAAGAAATATAGAACACTTAGCAATAATGCGAAAATCTTGGGGATTAACTCAAAAAATTTTGAATGGTCAGAAAAAAATTGAATCACGTTGGTATTCAGTAAAATATAGCCCTTGGGATAGAATAAAGAAGGGAGAGACGGTTTACTTTAAGAATTCTGGCGAATTAGTAAAATTAAAAGCTGAAGTTAGTAGAGTAATACAATTTGCTGATTTGACTCCGAATCAAGTAAAAGAAATTTTGAATAAGTATGGGAAAGATGATGGGTTGGAGAAAGAAAAAATTCCTGAATTTTTTAAGAGATTTAAAGATAAGAAATATTGTATATTAATATTTTTAAAAAATTCACAAGAGATAAAACCGTTTGAAATTAATAAATCAGGATTTGGTGCAATGTCTGCTTGGATTAGTGTTGATAATATTAATAAGATTAAAAAGTAATTCTTGTAAATACAAAAATAAATTATGAAAAAACCAAATTTAAAAAAATCAATTATTGATATTTGGGTTAAAGATCTTACACGTGCTTTAAATTTCTATCATAATATTTTAGGTCTCTCAGTTATTCAGATTGAAAAGGATTGGATATCTATTGAAGCTATGGGTATTGAAATTCATTTATATTTATATGGTGGAATTAAATCTGGTTTAGAGTTTAGAGTATCAGATATTGAAAAAGAAGTAGAAAATCTTAAATCTAAAGGTATTAAGTTTAAGATTTATAAAAATATGCCGAATCTCTTGAGAATTTTGTCGGACGATATAATGGAGTTTCCTTGGGGTAAGATGGCCTTTTTTAATGATTCTGAAGGAAATAGATTGGTTTTAGTTGAAGATTTATAAAAGTTAAATAATATTGTAGTAAATAATATGGAAAGTAAAAAACAAATTATTTTTATACATGGAGGAATGACTTTTAAAAATAAGAAGGATTATTTTAGTTATTTAAGAAATAAAGAAATATCTCTTGATAAAAAAAGTAAATGGAGTAAAGAATATTTAGATAAAGAACTAGGTAAAAAATTTCAAATTATTAGACCTGGTATGCCTCTAGCACAATATGCTAATTACAAAGATTGGAAAATATGGTTTGAAAGATATATTCCATATTTAAAAAATAATGTTATTCTTATAGGCGTTTCTTTAGGTGGAATATTTCTCGCAAAATATTTATCAGAAAATAATTTTCCTAAAAAAATACTTGCAACAATTTTAGTTTGTCCTCCTTTTGATGATACATTGCCAGAAGAGGATTTGGCTGGTGGTTTTAAGTTAAAATCAGATTTATCTTTAATTGAAAAAAATTCTAAAAATTTAATTTTAATGTTTTCAGAGAATGATAATGTTGTTCCGATTGAACATGCTGAAAAATATAGAAATAAACTAAAAAATGCAAAAATAATTATTTATAAGAATAAAAATGGACATTTTAAGATTGCTAAGTTTCCTGAAATTATTAAAATAATTAAATTATTATCAGCGGGTAAATATTAAAATATGTTAAAATATGGAAATTAATAAAAAGACTATGTTAAAAGAATTCTTCAATAATAAACAACAATTATTAAGAGGGGTTTTAGTAGAAACATCTTCTAAAGATTTAGTTGTTATTATGTTTGGTGGTTTTGAAAGATCAGGAACAACTGAAAAGAAGTTTAAAGCCTTGTCAGATAAATTAGCTTGTTCTGAAATTAGTTCTTTTCGTTTTGATGCTGTTGATTGTGGTCTTTCGGATGGTGATTTCTATAATACAACCACAGAAAGTTTGAGTGAAGATTTATTATCAGCCTATAATTTTCTTTTAGACTATGGTTTTAAAAAAGTTTATTTTGTAGTACATAGTTTAGCAGCTTGTGCCTTATCTTTATTAATAAACAAAATTAATATTGAAAGAGCAGTTTTAATTGCTCCGGCATTAAATCAAAAAGAATTATTACGTTTATGGTTTGTTCAGAAAAACAATAAAGAAATAAAGATTAATTGGGATAATTACAAGAACTATTATCAAGAAAGTGATTTTATTAATAATATAAATCTGGATTTAATAACAAAATGTCATAAATTAAATAAAGAATATAGATTAAAAAATAATGATTGTGATTATAGTACTTTATTTATACCAATTAATAATTCAATATTATTAATACATGGTACCAAGGATGATAAAGTTCCTCTTCAGAGTTTAAATATTGATTTTGTTAATAAAGTAATAGTTGAAAATGGAGATCATGATTTAGAACAGCCGGGTATTATTGAACAATGGCTTGATAAGTCGGTAGTTTTTTTAAAAGAATAAAGAAATATGAGTTCGTGACATTTTGTCACGAGTTGAATTAATAAAATATGTTAAAATTAAGGTATAAAAATAATAAAGGGAA
>DAONEH010000012.1:20711-22752 GCA_035402985.1 bacterium
AATAAAATATGTTAAAATTAGGAAAGTATAAACATTATAAAGGGAAAGAATATGAAGTATTAGGAGTAGCTAAACATAGTGAAACACTGGAAGATTTAGTTATATATCAAGCATTATACGGTAAAAAACAGATATGGGTCAGACCTTTAAATATGTTTTTAGAAAAAGTTGAAATTGATGGTAAAAAGGTTTCACGGTTTAGTTTTATTAATTAGAAATATTATTAAAAGTAGTTTATTTAAAATTTAATTAAAATTCATGTGGTATTTGATAAAATATAGTCATAATAATTAATTTTAAAATTATGACCAAAGAAATTGAAAAAATCGCTATTTTTAAAGGGAAAAAAATTAGAAAAACTATTTATCAAAAAGAGTGGTGGTTTAGTGTTGTGGATATCTGTGGAGTTTTGACTGATAGTTTAGATGCTGGTGCTTATTGGAGAAAATTAAAACAAAGACTTATAGAAGAAGGATTTCAACCCGTGACATTTTGTCACGGGTTGAAATTAACAGCCGAGGATAATAAGTTGCGAGAAACTGATTGTGCTAATACAGAAGGAGTTTTTCGTATTATTCAATCAATTCCGTCTCCTAAAGTTGAACCTTTTAAACGTTGGTTGGCTAAGGTAGGTTATGAAAGAATACAAGAAGTAGAGGATCCAGAATTAGCTACTAAAAGAACTAGATTACTCTATAAATTAAAAGGTTATCCAGAGGATTGGATTGAAAAGAGAATGCGTGGTATAACTATTAGAGAAGAATTAACAGATGAATGGAAAAAGCGTGGGGCACAGAAAGATAAGGATTATGAAATATTAACAACAGAAATATCACAAGCAACCTTTGGTTTAAAACCAAATGAATACAAAAAAGTAAAAGGATTAAAAAATGAAAATTTAAGAGATCATATGGATGATTTTGAATTAATACTTACAATGCTTGGTGAAAGAACAACAACTGAAATTCATAAAAGTAATGATTCTTTAGGTATGGTAAAATTAAAAGATGATGCTAGAGTTGGTGGTTCTATTGCTGGTTCTACTAGAAAACAAATAGAAAGAAAGATTGGACGTTCTATTGTTTCTAATAAAAATTATTTAAGTAATAATAAAAAATTAATAAAATAATATTAATTAATAAAAAAATATGGAAACAATTAAAAAACTTTATCGTTCTAAAACTGATCGTATTATTTTTGGAGTTTGTGGTGGATTAGGGAAGTATTTTAATATTGATCCTCTTATTATCCGCCTTATTTTTGTAGCTTTACTTTTTAGTGGAGCTGGTTTTTTTATCTATTTTATTTTTGTTATATTAGTTCCATCAGAAGATAGTAAATCAAATATTAATCTGGAAACAGGTGAGATAATGAAAACAACTAATATTAATGATTGGCGTTTCATTTTTGGTATTATTTTAGTTATTATTGGTATTTCTATATTAATTTCTAATTGTTTTCCTGATAGAATTCTTTGGTTTAGATCAATTTGGAGAAATTTTTGGCCAATAGTTTTAATATTATTAGGAGGAGTTATTTTATTTAAAAGAAAATAGTTTAATTATTAATAATAACAATATGAATAAACATGAGAATTATAAAGAAGAATCATTTGAAGATAAGACAGTTTTAGGGGCTGATTTTACTGATATTAAAGATAGCCATTGTCATTGTCATGATAATGATTGTAATTGTGGGGATGATTGTGATTGCGGGGATGATTGTGATTGTGGGGATGATTGTAATTGTCATTCTTATTCTAAGAAAGATAAGAAACAAGTTTGTAATTGTAAAGAATGTTCTGGCAAAGGACTATTTGGTTTAATTGCTTTAATCTTTGGTATTCTTTATTTAGGAAGGAATTTAGCTTGGTGGAGTTTTGATATAGATTGGGCTATTTTTTGGCCAGTTGTAGTTATATTTTGTGGTTTTGTAATATTAATAAAGAGTATAAAGTTTTAACGTTTTTAAACTTAAAAACGTTAAAAATATTGTTTTTTTGTATATTTTAACGGTTTTGTTGACAAAAGCGTATATATAA
>DAONEH010000013.1:0-15653 GCA_035402985.1 bacterium
ATACTAATAAATACATAGAAGAAACTGACTTAATAGAAGAAGATAATGATGATGACGAAGAATATGAAGAAGATGAAAAAGATGTTTATTATAAAAGTGAAGCTTTAAATTTTGAAATGGAGATAGATTAATAATTATTGTTCTGTTGTATCTAAAAAATCTTCAATTTTCTTAACAATAGTTTTAGGTTTAATATGATGTTTAGCATTATAAGCTAATTGTTTTTTACGACGACGTCTTACTTCGGCTACTGCCTTTTTTATTGAACCAGTTTGATTATCGGCGTATAAAATAATTTTACCAGAAACATTTCGAGCCGCTCGACCCATGGTTTGAACTAATGATGTTTGACTACGAAGAAAACCTTCTCGATCAGCATCAAGAATTGCTACTAATGATACTTCGGGTAAATCTAAACCTTCTCGGAGTAAATTAACTCCAATTAATACATCAAATTTACCTAAACGAAAATCTTTTAATATCTCAGTTCGAGCAAAAGTTTTAACATCTGAATGTAAATAATTTGATTTAATTCCCTGTTGTTTTAAATATATATCTAAATCTTCAGCTTGTTTTTTAGTTAAAGTATTTACAATAGTTCTCTCTCCTTGTTTTACGGTTTTTTTAATTTCTTTTTCAATATCATTAATTTGACTATAATTATTTTTTTTATCAAAGACAGGACGAATTTCAACTTCGGGATCAACTAAACCAGTTGGACGAATAACTTGTTCTACTATTTGTTGAGAATTTTCCATTTCAAATTTACCAGGAGTAGCGCTAGTAAATATAACTTGGGAGATTCTTTTTTTAAATTCGGAAAATTTCAAAGGTCGATTATCTAAAGCTGATGGTAAACGCCAACCATATTTTACTAGATTTTCTTTACGACTTCGATCACCGGCATACATACCACCAATTTGTGGTATACCAATATGACTTTCATCAATTACTAATAAAAAATCAGCTTGACCATTTTTATCTTTAGGAAAATATTCTAATAATGAATCAGGGGCTTCACCCGATAATTTACCAGTTAAATGTCGGGAATAATTTTCAATTCCCTGACAATAACCGATACTTCTAAGCATTTCCATATCATAATTAACTCGTCGTTTTAATCTTTCAGCTTCTAAATATAATTTATTTTTCTTAAAATAATCTAAACGATCTTTTAATTCTTCTTTGATAGTTATAATAGCTTGTTCAATTTGAGGTTGAGTAGATATAAAATGTTTAGGAGGAAAAATAAGTATTTCTGGTAAATGTTCTAATATATTTTTGGTAGTATTATCAATAATACTTAAATCATCGATAGCTTGATTTTTTAATTCTAAACGATAAATAATATTTTCAGACATCGGTCTAATTTCAAAAACATCTCCTCGAACCCGAAATTGTCCTCGTTCAATTTCCCCATTAACTCTTTCAAATTGCATTGTAATTAATTGAGAAATTAAATCTGATCTAGTTATAGGTTTGCCTGTTTCTAAATACAGAGCTGATTTCATATAACTAGTAGGAACCCCTAAATTATATATACAGGAAACTGAAGAAACAATAATAACATCACGACGTGATAATAAAGCAGAAGTAGCTCCATGACGTAAACGATCAATTTCTTGATTGATCATAGCTTCTTTTTCAATATAGGTATCAGAAGTTGGTAAATACGCTTCTGGTTGATAATAATCATAATAAGAAACAAAATAATGAACGGCATTATTGGGAAAAAAATTTTTATACTCTCGATATAATTGAGCCGCTAATGATTTATTAGGTGCCATTACTAATACCGGTTTATTAATTTCCTTGATAATATTAGCAATAGTAAAGGTTTTACCTGATCCGGTGACTCCTAGAAGGGTTTGGTAATTAAAACCCTTCTTAAGCCCTGTTAGGAGCTTAGAAATAGCTTCTATTTGGTCTCCAGCTGGTTTAAAGTCTGATTTTAAGCTAAATAAAGCCTTATCTACCATATTTATAAATTATATTAATTTTATAATAATATCATTTAAAAATAATAATTTCAATAAAAAACCGTGTCTATTTAAACACGGTATCATCTTCTAGATAAATAGCCATATCATTCTATACAAAAAGATGTTAGAGCTAGATTGAAAGCATGCCACTCGTCCTTGGAATTACAATATAATTTTTTATCTCTTTCAATTTTATTCAATCTTCCTATTAAATAATGGTAACTCCCGTTTTTATCATTAGAACCTTGCTCTATTTTTCCTTTTATGGTTCTTTTTTTATCTTCTAATATTTCTACTTGTTTAGAACAAGCAGATAACATTTCTTGCCTAACAATTTTAGCAATATTTTTTCTAAAATTATTATCTACTTTTAATATAGACTCAAAAGTAGTTGGATTAGTTAATTTTTCTCTGGCATTTGAAAAAATATTTTTCCAAATAGTTCTACTCTTTTCAGAAATTACTTTAGAATTATTTTTTTCAAATAATCTTAATAATTTTAAAGCTAAGTCTGAAGCTTTTTGCATTACTTTAGTATTCGGGGTCTTTTTCATGACTATATTTTTTTAAATTAATATTTTAAGGAACTACTACGCCAATTAATGTTAAACATTAACCGCAAATTATTATATTTATAATAAACTAAATTAAAGAAAAAAGATATGATCCCATTATTGGTAAAAACAGATTATCTAAACCAAAAAAGAAAACTAGCTCTATAAAAGTTAAAAATAAAGAGGCTAATAAATAAAAATTAAAATAAACAGAATTAAATTGCCCCTTAGTTAAAATAAACAATATTAAAGTAGTTAAGAAAAAAGCTGAAGAACCCTCTAAACTTTTAGTATTATTAATTAATTTAAATTTAAAACGACCAAATAAACCTCCGCTAATATTAGCTATAGCATCAGAAAATCCCAAAACTAAAATACCAAATTGCCAAGCTCTAATTTCACCTTGAGGTATAAAAACAATAGCTGACAACATTACACCTAAAGGATAAAAAACTTCACCTAAAGTTATTCTATTAACTTTATTAATAATTGGTAAAAAATTAAATATTTTAGCTATTAAAAAAATAAAAGCAAAAAGAATTGATAATAAAACTATATGATACAAAGATAAAACATATGGAAAACAACAAATAATTATAGCTGATATCATATGAATTACTTTGCGATCAATATTATCAACTTTTTGCCATTCAATATTTTTCTTTTGAGCTAATTTCATAAAATTATTTAATTTTTAATATTTTTTGTCGTTGGGCTTCAGGAAATTTTTCAATAGCATAACGTAAAGTAGTTCGTGGTATTGTTTTTATATATTTATTTATAAATTTTTCTAATTTAATTTTATCTCTTTTACCGGCTTCTCTTAACATCCAACCAACAGCCTTATGCATTAAATCTTCTTTATTATTTAATAATATTTCAGCTAATTTAAAAGTATCCTTTAAATCATTATTTTTTATAAAATAATAGGTAGAAACTATAGCTACTCTCCGCGACCACATGTTTTTATCTTTAGCCAATTTATATAAAATAGATCGATCTTTATTATACAAATAAGAACCTAATAAATAACTACAACTTAAATCAACTAAATCCCAATTATTAACATTCTTTAAATTTTTTAAATAAAATTTAATTATTTGTCCTTTAGTAATATCATTATCAGCTTTATTATATTTTTCAATTAAAATTAATAAAGCCACTAAACGAAATTCATGCCAAGAAGAATTTAATAATTTATTAATATCATTTAAAGATAAAATAGAAAATTCTTTAGCTATTGATCGAGATTTACCAACCACAATACCTAAAAAAATATCCCCTTCTCCATACTGGCCTGGTCCAGTCTTAAAAAAATGGGATAAAATTTTAGCTCTGGCGGGATCTTTTGTTTTAAGTAATCTTTGTTCTAAAATTTCTAAATTAGATTTCATAATAAGTTAATAAACAAACTCAATTATTTTATTTATAAACTACATTAATCCTATCAACTAAAATGGAACTACGTTTTATAAATCCAGGCTTAAAATTTAATTCATAAGATTTAATATTACTAATACCATCTAAATAAGTTTTAATTTGTTTTTCATTTAAATTAACTAAATGCTTAGTATTAATAATTTTTTCTCCTTCACCTAAGGCGGTTTTAGCACTAAAATCAACTTTAATTTCAGCTAAAGATTTAGTAGGATTATAACTTAATAAAGTATAATTTAATTTATCAGCATCAATTTCTGATGATTCTTCATCAAAATCAAGCAAAGATAATTTTTGTTTTATAATATTTACGACATCACTTGAATTAACAGTAATAACATTAACATTATTTTTAATTTTAACTTCAAAAGAATCAACTTCTGTTCCTAATTCCGGTTGTACTTCCATAGTTGAACTAGAAGAATTTAAACTAAAAATATTTTTTTTAGAAGAATCAGTTTGATTAATTTTATTTTCTGCTTCTTTTATCATTTTTTCATTTAAAGCAATAATAGCTTTATCAATATCTTCTTGGGTTATATATTTTTTACCATTAGCTTTATACTCAAATTTAACTGAATTTTCAGCATAAATTTTATCTTGTAAACCCTCCCATAAACCTGGAATAGTAAATTTTCCTGGTTCTAAAGCCATGTTTTCAGAAACTTCATCAGTATAAATATCAACTTCAATGGAACCACCAGCTGGAACATTAACTGTATTTTTTATACGAAATAATTTATTATCTGAACTTAATAATCTAGTGGTAGCTACTAAGGGTTGATTTTTTGATGATTGATTTATAATTTTTACTTTACCAGTGATTTCACCTCCCGAACTTTTTACACCAGTGCTAGAAAAAGTATCAGAAGTTTCTATATCCATTTGACTCATAGTAGCTTTAACCGATCGATCTAAATTAACTTGGCCATCATTTTTATAGGCATAAAAATTTAAACTATCTTCTAAAGTTTCTTTGTTAGTATAGGCAATAACATCTAATTTTACTAATGAAAAATAAGCAACAATTAAAAGTAAAACTACGGTTAAAAAAGAAAAACGAAGAACCATTTTTCGATAATGAGAAACCCGACTATTTGGACCAAACGAATATTTTTTATCTTCCATATAATGACTTTCTGGTAAATCACTAGAATCATCCTTAATTTTTTCAGCCATTAAACGAAAGAATTCTTTTTTAGAATCAAAATTTTCATTAGGTGAAAACTCTCCTGAATTTTTCATAAGCTCATCTCTAATCTTTTCTTTTATTTCTACAAAATTATCTAATTCATTGGAATCATTTTTTTCTTCATTATCTATCTTTATTTTTTTTATAGTTTTTTTATTTTTCTTAGGATTAATAGGAGAAGTTTTAAGAGGCATAAAATTATAACATATCGCTAAAAAAATATTTGGCGATAATTTAATTAAAATTTATTATATCTTTAATTATAATAACATTTTTCTATAAATTAAACAATATCAGCTATACCATTTAGTTCATCCTTTAAAATATTTTTAAGCTCTAAATTATTTTTTACTTGTAATTCTGATTTAATTAATTTTTCACCTTGAGATGTTTTTATTTTAAAATAAACTGCATCATTCCCTGGATAATTTGCTAAAATATCTTTTACCTTAATAAAGACATCGGATGATATTCCATCTTTAAAAGAAATACCTAAAGATCGACTAACATTATTAAATCCATTATTATTGTTATTATTATGTCCATAAGTATTTCCATTAAAACGTTTAGGTATTTTTATATTTTTAAATTCTTCTATTTTTTCTTCAATATTATCAAGATTTATTTCTGTTACTTTATTAACTAATAATTTTATCTCCCCATCTTTATCGGAGACATTAGCATTAATTAAAATAGTCTTACCATCTTGCCAGATATCAGGATTTTCTTTTAAGACTTTAGGAAAAACAAGTATCTCGACAAAAACTAAACCATCACTTATTCTTACAAATAACATGTTTTCATTTTTTTTAGTAACTATTTTTTTAATAGATGAAATGACACCAGCTGATAAAATATCTTGATTTTTGTAATTATTTAAATCAGCTAAATTTATTATCTCTTCTTTTAATTTATCTTTAAAAGCCCGGAAAGGATGTTCCGAAATATATAAACCTAATAAGTCTTTTTCCCATTTTAATTTTTCGGAATTAGCTATTTCCATTTCTTCTCGCAAACTTGGATAAGCAAAAACAGAAGCTTGAATAGAATCAATAAATAAACTAGCTTGAGAATTATTTTTTGATTTATTTTTTTCTTTACTAAATTCTAATAATATATCAATATTCCCTAATAATTTACTACGATTATCAAAACAATCAAAAGCGCCACATTTAATTAAACTCTCTAATGATTTTTTATTTAAATCTTTATCAGTAATTCTTTCTAAAAAATCAAAAATATTTTCAAATTTACCATTAGCTTTTCGTTCTTTAATAATTTCTTCGACAATATGGGCTCCCACATTTTTAATAGCATTTAAACCAAAACGAATAGTTTTAACATTCTCCCCTTCTTGAGCTACTTGATTAGTAGCTGTACCACTAGTTATAACAGTAAAAGAAGCAAAAGATTCATTAATATCCGGTGGCATAATTTCCATACCCATTTTACGACATTCTTCAATTTCAATAGCGATACGATCCATATCATTTTGATCAGCTGTTAATAGAGCGGCCATAAATTCAGCTGGATAATGAGCTTTTAAATAAGCTGTTTGATAAGCTACTAAAGCATAACAAGCGGCATGAGAACGATTAAAACCATAACCAGCAAAAGGTTCAATAAAAGAAAAGACTTTCTCTCCTAAAGTTTTTGATAAACCATTATCAACACAACCTTGAATAAATTTTTCTTTTTGTTCGGCTAATAATTCTGGAATTTTTTTACCCATCGCTTTTCTTAAGGTATCAGCTTCACCTCGAGTAAATCCAGCTAAGACTCGAGAAATTTGCATAACTTGTTCTTGATAAACAGCAACTCCATAAGTTTTACTTAAAACTGTTTCTAATTTAGGATGAAGATAAGTCATTTTACGACCATGTTTACCACTAATAAAATCAGGGATCCATTCCATTGGACCGGGACGATATAAAGCGACCATAGCAATAATATCTTCAAATTCAGTTGGTCTTAAATCTTTTAAATATCTTTTCATACCACTGGATTCAAATTGAAAGACACCAGTAGTTTCAGCTTTTTGAAATAAAACAAAAGAATCTTTATCATCAGTTGGTATTTTATCAATATCAAGTTCTAAACCTCTAGTATTTTTTATAATTTTAATAGCTGATTCAATAATAGTTAAATTTTTTAAACCTAAAAAATCAATTTTTAATAAACCTAAGTCTTCAACCGGATGTAAAGAATATTGTGAGACAACTGTTTTGTCAGATGACGAAGCATATTGTAATGGAACATAACTAGTTAATGGATCTTTAGTAACTAAAACTCCGCAAGCATGAACGGAAGAATGACGAGAGACACCTTCTAGTTTTTGAGCAAAATTTAAAATTCGATGAGCGGCTGGTTCTTTTTTATAAATATCTTTTACTTCATTTAAATTAGAAATGGCTTCTTTTATTTTATAATTCATCGGAATCATTTTGGCCAATTTATCACAATAATCATAAGGCTCATCTAAAACTCGACCCACATCTCTAATAGCCATACGAGAAGCCATGGTTCCAAAAGTAATTATTTGTGAAACATTTTCCTGTCCATATTTTTCAGCCACATAGCGAATAACTTCTTCTCGTCGAATATCAGCAAAATCCAAATCAATATCTGGCATAGAAATTCTGTCAGGATTTAAAAATCTTTCAAATAATAATTCATATTTAATTGGATCTAAATTAGTAATACCAGTTAAATAACAAACCATTGAACCAGCGGCACTACCTCGACCAGGACCAACTACAATTTTTTGATTTTTAGCCCAATTAACTAAATCAGAAACTATTAAAAAATATGATGGCCAACCCATTTTGTTTATAACTTCTAACTCATAATCTAATCTTTTTCTAACTTCTTCAATTTCTTTACTTGAAGCCTCGGAAAATCTTTTAAGAATTCCATCTTCACATAATTTAGCTAAATAGGAAGATTGATTATAAGCTTGAGGTACAGCAAAATATGGCAAATGAATATCATTTAATTTTATTTCAACATTACATTTTTCAGCAATCTTTACAGTATTACTAATAGCTTCGGGAACATCAGAAAAAGCCGTCATTAATTCTTTAGGATCACGACAAGAATAATCACCTAACATTTTCATACGATCAGGATCATCTTTTTTCTTTTTACTTTGTAGACATAATAAAATATCTTGAGCTTCAGCATCTTCTTTATTTAAATAATGAATATCATTAGTTACCACTAAAGGAATATTTAATTCTTTAGAAAATTTTTTTAATTGTTCATTAAGTCTAAGTTGTCCTTCTAATTCTGGGTGATCTTGTATTTCTAAATAAAAATTATCTTGACCAAAAAGATCATTATAGGCTAAAATTTTTTCTTTAGCTTGATCTAGTTGTTTAGCTAAAATTAAAGATGGAATTTCTCCTCCCATACAAGCACTACAGGCAATAAGGCCTTCATGATATTCTTTAAGTATTTCCCAATCAATTCGTGGTTTATAATAAAAACCTTCCAAATGAGCTTTAGAAGTTAATTTAATTAAATTTTGATAACCAGTATTATCTTTAGCTAAAAGTAATAAATGATAATTACGTGCATCACTTCTAGTATTTTTATCAAAACGAGATTTAGGTGCTAAATATGCCTCTACTCCAATAATTGGTTTAATTCCAGCTTTTTTACATTTTTTATAAAACTCTATTACCCCATACATAACACCATGATCAGTAATAGCTAGAGCTGGACAGCCTTGATCCTTAGCTTTAGCAATAAAATCATCTAGATTAGTTAAACCATCCAATAATGAGTAATGAGTATGATTATGGAGATGCACAAAAGACATAAAAAACGATAAATTATTTATACTATATAATAAGTTAAAATTAAAAATAATTCAAATTAAAAAAATAATAAAAAAATCGGATAAAAATCCGATTGGTAAATAAATGAAAAAAAATTATTATACTTTTTGAGGATTATCCTCAAGTAATTCTTTTCCATAATTTTTAGAAAAAAACATTGACATTATCCCAATTCCTATTAAACATATAAAAGGAATAACAGATAAAAGTAAAACAGAAATCAGTTTAAAAACATTCATTTTTACTCCTTTTTTAAATTATTTTATTATTTTTTTAATTATCTCATTTAAATCTTCTTTGGTATAAAAACTAATTTCAATTCGACCACCTTTTTGTCCTCGTCTTATATCAACCTTAGTATTTAAATACTTCTGTAAAGTATTACGCATTTTTTCATCAGTTTCTTCAATATTTATCTTAGCTTTTTTTGTTCCACCTGATTGCTTTATTAATTTATCAGTATCTCGAACTGATAAATTATTATAAATAATTTTTCTAAAAATAGATACTTGTTTTACTTCCCCATTTAAACCTAAAAGATATTTAGCATGAGCTTCGGAAATTTGTTTTTTAGCTAAAGCTTTTTTTATTTCTTCTGGTAATGATAAAAAACGTAAAATATTAGCAATAGAAGATCGAGACTTACCTAATCTTCTAGCTAAATCATCTTGAGTTAAATTAAATTCAGTCATTAATTGATTATAGGCCATAGCTGATTCAATCGGATTAATATTTTCTCGTTGTAAATTTTCAATTAAAGCTAATTCTAATTTTCTTTGTTCACTTACTTCTCTAACGATTACTGGGACTTCTCTTAAACCTAATTCTAGAGCACTACGTAATCGTCGTTCTCCGGCAATTAACTCATAAGTTCCATCTTTTTTAGGTGTAACAATTAAGGGTTGGATAATACCATATTCTTTAATAGAATTAATTAAATCATTTAAAGAAATAGGATCAAATTCTTTTCGTGGTTGATAAGGATTAGCACTTATTTTTTTAGGATCAAGTTTGGTAATATTGGATTGATTAGATGCTGGTATTATTACCGGATCGTTTGAACTTACTGTAAAATTTTTATTATTAACTTTTTTAGGAATAAGAGAATCAAGTCCTCTTCCTAAACCTTTATTCATCATATGTTTAAATTAAATTAATTATTTCTTTAGCTAAATCTTCATAAGATTTAGCAACTAATGATTTAGGATCATATTGTAAAATACTTAAACCATAACTAGGAGCCTCAGCTAAACGAACCGAACGTGGAATAATAGATTTAAAAACTTTATTAGGAAAATATTTATATAATTCATCTTTAACTAAAGATGATAATTTATTTCTTTTATCAAACATAGTTATAACCACACCTAAAATTCCCAATTCCGGTTTTAAATTATTTTGAATTAAAGAAATAGTTTCAAGTAATTGACCCAAACCTTCTAAAGCATAATATTCACTTTGAATAGGTATTAAAACTTTATCAGAAGCTACTAAACCATTGATAGTAAGTAAACCTAGAGATGGTGGACCATCAATAATAATATAATCAAATCTATCTTTTATTTCTTTTAAAGAAGTGTCTAAACGAAATTCGCGATTATCTAAATCAACTAATTCGACTGAAGCACCGGATAAAGCTATAGTAGCTGGAACAATAAAATAATTATTTTGTTTAGTTTTAAGTATTACGTCAAAAATTGAACAATTACCAACAATAACATCATATATTCCTTTTTCTACTTGACGATGATTAATACCCAAACCAGAAGTAGCATTAGCTTGAGGATCAAGATCTAAAAGTAAAACTTTTTTACCAAAATAAGCTAAATAGGCACCTAGATTAACAGCCGTAGTAGTTTTACCAACTCCTCCTTTTTGATTAACAACGGAGATTATTATTCCCATAAATAAATCCGAATTAATAATTAAGTTCTCTTTTATTATAACGTATAATAAAAAAATCAGCAAATATATTTTAAATAAAAAGATAAAGTTTTTGACATTTACAAGAAAATACCCTATTATATTTTTATCTTAGCCGATGTGGTGAAATTGGCAAACACGCACGACTCAAACTCGTGTACCGCAAGGTTTGTGGGTTCAACTCCCACCATCGGCACTAAAAAAGCTTTACTTAAAAGCTTTTTTTATTTATTCAATTTATATTATTAATATTAAACAATTATACCTCCACCTAATACTTTATTTTTATCATAAAAAACAGCACTTTGACCAGAAGTAACAGCTCTTTGTTTACGAGCAAATTTAATATGAGCCATATTTTTTTTCTGATCATAATTAATCAAACCAGTAACAGCTTTATGACGATAGCGAATAACTATTTCTGCTTTTAGAGGAAACTTTAAAGATTTTTCATCTATCCAATTAATATTTTTTACATCCATAGTTTGGTGATACAATATTGGATCATTAAAATTTTTAACTACATACAAAATATTATTCTTAGTATCAAATTTAGCTGCATAATAGGGACCCGTTCCGGAAGCATCAATTCCTCGTCTTTGACCAATAGTATAAAGTGATAAACCCTGATGTTTACCAATTATCTCTCCACTGGACCATAATTTTATAACTCCACTTTTTAATTTTAAATATTTTTTTAAAAAATCATTATGATGTTTACCAGGAATAAAACAAATTTCTTGACTATCACTTTTCTCAGCTACTAATAATCCAGCTTGTTTAGCAATTTGTCTAACTTTAGGTTTTTTCATTTTACCTAAAGGTAAAAGTAAATGACTTAATTGTTTTTGATTTAAAGTATAGAGAAAATAGGATTGATCTTTGTTTTTATCAGAACCTCGATACATTTCATAAATTGTTTTATTTTTCTTAATAATTTTTTCTATTCGAGAATAATGACCAGTAGCAATATAATCAAAACCTAAAGACTTAGCATATTCTATTAATCCTCCAATCTTTATTTTTTTATTACAAATTACACAAGGATTAGGTGTTCGACCATGGGCATATTCATCTAAAAAATTATCAACCACTTCTTTCTTAAAAACTTTAGAAAAATTATAGGTAAAAAAATTTATACCTAAATTTAAACAAACTTTTTTAGCATCCATTTGAGCTTGAAGAGAACAACATTTATTTTCTACTATATTTTCATAATGTAAAGAAGAATCATCTTTCCAAAAATTTAAAAAAATTCCACTAACCTGATAACCAGCCTCAATTAAAAGTTTAGCCGCAACAGCTGAATCAACCCCACCAGATACGGCCACTAAAACCTTTTTTCTTCTATTTTTTTTCTTTTCTATTATTGCCATAATTATTTTTGTAAACTTTCAAAAACTTCCATATATTTTTGAACTGTTTTTTCCCAAGAAAAATATTTTACTCGTTCTTGACCCAAATTTATCATTTTATTTCTTAAATTTTCATCAGTTATTATCATTTTTAAAGCTCTAGCTAAATCCTGAGCTTTATCAGGATTTATTAAAATAGCACTATTAGATAATACTTCTGGTAAACTAGAAGTATTGCTAGAAACAACTGGTAAACCAAAATACATGGCTTCTAAAGGAGGAAAACCAAAACCCTCATAAAAAGAAGGATAAGCTAAAACCTTAGCCTGTTTATATAATAACGGTTTAACGTCGTCATCAACATAACCAATAAATCTAATATCATCTTTATACTTAGAAGCTTGCCATTCTCTTTTTATAGCTTTAGTTTTCCAACCCCAGGCTCCAGCTAAAACTAAAAGACATTTTATTCCATTATCTCGTAATAAATTATAGGCTGAAATTAAACCAGAAATATTTTTTCGTGGTTCAATAGTACCAAAGTATAGAATATAATCATCATTAATATTATATTTTTGACTTAAATAATCAACCGATAAATCATTATTTTCTTTTAAATAAGTTGGTAAACCTGGATAAATTACTTCAATCTTATTCTCTGGTACTTTTAATAATTCCATAATGTCATTTTTTGTATTTTGAGAAACAGCTATAATTTTATCATATTTTTTTATACTTTTCTTTATATTTATAGTTCGATGCCATAAATTTTTTCTAAAACTAAAAAATTCTGGATAACGTAGAAAGGATAAATCATGAATAGTAATAATATTTCGACTATTTTTTGAAAAAGAAGAAAAATTAATATGAGGAGAATAAAAAATATCTACTCCCCCAACAACTTTATCTAATTTTGGATAATTAAAAATCTTTTGCAGACAATAATTAAAAAATTTATTAGGATAACTTCGTTTAATTATCTTAACTGGAAAATCAGGTAATTTTATTTTCTTAAAAGAATTATAAAAAAAATAATAAACATTATATTTATCATTTTTTAATAAATTTTTTAATAAATAAAAAGTAAAATTAGCTACTCCACTATAATTCTTATCTAATAATACTCGAATATCAACCCCGATTCTCATATTTTTTTTGATTAATCTCGGCTATAAACTTCTTTATATTATCTTTAAAATTTTCTAAAGAAAACTTTAAAGCATGTTCTCTAATTTTCTCACTATTCCAAATATTTTTTTCACTTTTAATATCAGTATAAAACTTTTGTACAACCGGAGCCATGGATTCAATTGTTTGTTCATCAAAGAATAAACCAGTTTCGTTTTCTATAACAACATCAAGGGCTCCACCCTTTTTAAAAGCAATAACGGGACGACCAGAAGCCATAGCTTCAACCTGAGAAATACCAAAATCCTCTTCTTGTGGGTTTAAAAAGGCTAAACATTTACTAAATAATTCCGCTTTATACTCATCATTAATACGACCGACAAATTCAATATTAGGACAATCTTTAGCTATTTTTTTTAAACGTTTCATATCAACCCCATCACCAAATATTTTTAGCTTGTAATCTAAACCTAGTTCTTTAAAAGTCTTAATAGCTAAATCCACCCGTTTATAAGGAGCTAAACGACAACCAATTAAAAAATAATCACCTAATTCTTTAGCTATAAAAAATTTATCAGTTTCTACCGGAGGATAAATTACTTTAGAATCACGACGATAATATTTTTTTATTCTTGCTTGAACTGCACAAGAATTGGCAATAAAATAATCAACTCGATCAGCGGCTAAACGATCCCATAATCGAACTCGACTTAAAATATTAGAAGCAATTTTTTTTAAATATTTATTATACTTTAATTCATTAATATATTGATGAGTATCACTCCATAAATATCTAGTGGGAGTATGACAATAACAAATATGAGTAGTTTCGGGTAAAGTAATAACTCCCTTAGCAAAAGAACTAGTATCAGATATAACTAAATCATATTTTCTTAAATCAAAAAATTCTACAGCTAAAGGCATGATTGGTAAATACCATTGATAAAAACGAACTCCTCCTGGCATTTTTTGAATAATAGAAGCATCAATTTGACGATTAGGATAACGATGCTTAACATTTTTTTTATCATATAGCAAAGTATAGATAGGAGCTTCGGGAAACATTTGGGAAAAAACTTCTAAGACCTTCTCGGCTCCTCCATCTTGAGCTAAATGATCATGAATTAAAGCAACTTTCATATATTTTTATTCCGCTTCGCGATGTTTAAAAACCGCAAAAGGAGTTTTAAATAGAATAGATAAATCTAATAACATCGACCAATTTTCAATATAATAAATATCTAATTTAACTTCTTCTTCAAATAAAAGATCACTTCGTCCCGAAACTTGAGCTAATCCCGTAATACCAGGTTTAACTGTTAAAGTTTTTTTATGGTGTTGTTCATATTTAGCTACTTCTTCTGGTAAATGAGGACGAGGTCCAACTAAACTCATTCGTCCAATAAATACTAAAAATAATTCTGGTAACTCATCAATACTCCAACGTCTAATAAAACGTCCAAATCTAGTAACTCGAGGATCATTTTGAATTTTAACTAAAGGTCCATCTTTTCGTAAATTTCGATCCTTTAATTCATTATAGCGCATACTATCTGCTCCTGGGATCATTGATCTAAATTTAAAATAATTAAAGGTTTTACCTCCTTGACCAACTCGGCAAACTAAAGTTCCATCATCTCGACGAGAAAAGAAAACCGGACCACTGGAATCAATCTTTATTAAAATAGCAGTAATAATAATAATTGGAGATAAAATTAAAATTATAATACCAGAAACAATAATATCAAAAAGTCTTTTAGCTATTCGTCCCCAACCATCTAAAGTTGTTTTTTTAACTTCTACTATAGGGATACCAGCAATTTCAGTAACTTCAGTTTTTAAAACTTTAACTTCTAATAAATCAGCCGCATATTTAAAAGTAATATGATATTCATTAGCAAAATCATATAAACGAAGAGTTTCAATTTTAGCTAAATTAGGATCACTTTGAACAATTTCATCAATCTGTATTCCTTGATATTTATTCTTTTTATTAAATTCAATTATAAATTCAGCTACTTCTTTAGCTGTATCTAAAGAAAAATCACGTACTCGTTTTACTACTCGATAACCAGAATATTTTTTACTAAAAAACTCTCTAATTAAATTATCACCAGTTTTAGATGAACCAACTAAAATTATATTCTTTATCCCAATACCATGAGCGTATAAACTTTTTTTAATCCAATAAATAATAGTTCGACCTAAACTTACATAAACAATAGACAAAAACCAAGCCA
>DAONEH010000014.1:0-13665 GCA_035402985.1 bacterium
TGATAAAAAATATTGAAAAAATTAAAGAAGAATTATTAAAAAGAAAGGATTTATTAATACAAGATTTACAAGATTTATCAAAGAAAGATCCGCATGAAACAGATAATAAAGCGGCTATTTTTCCTGATTTTGGTGATAAACCTGATGAAAACGCTCAAGAAATAACAGAATATTCAACTGTGGTTATGGCCGAAAGAGTTTTAGAAAAATCAATTGAAGAAATTAATGATACTTTAAAAAGAATGGAAAACAATACATATGGTTTATGTAAATATTGTGGTAAAGAAATTGGTGAGAAAAGATTATTAGCTCGTCCAACAGCTAGCTCTTGTATTGATTGTAAAACTAAATTACAGGAATAATAAACTGTAATCACATGAAAAAAATAAATAAAATTTTCAAACATAAAAACATAGTTGTTATTTTGTTAATAACTATGTTTTTTGTTTTAGATCGATATTTAAAATTTTTAGCAATTAATTTTAAGGAAGATTTTTTTATTATAAAAAATGTTTTAAAATTTACTTTTTTTCCAAATGAATTTATTTCCTTTTCTATTCCTTTTTCCGGAGTAGTTTTAAATATAGTATTAATTATATTATTAATACTAGTTATTATATTTTTAATTTGGTCTTTAAGAAAAAAAAGAATCAATGATTTTTTAGCTAGTTTAGCTGTATTTTTTGGAGCAACTAGTAATTTTATTGATCGAATATTTTTTTCTTATGCTATTGATTATTTAGATTTAAAATTTTTTCCAGTTTTTAATTTAGCTGATATTCTAATAGTTGGTGGTTGTTTTTATCTTATTTATTTAAATTTTAAAGCTACGAAGAGATAATTATTTTTCTATCATTATTGTTTTGAATTTTGAATTTTATATTTACCGTTGATTTAGGTAAATATTTTTTTATTTTTTCACCCCATTCAACAATTATAATATTATCAGTTTGTTTAATAAGGTCAAACCAAGCAATATTTTCTAAATCTTTTTTGTTTTTTAAACGATAAGCATCAATATGAATTAAGTTTTTAAATCTTTGATTATTTTTTATTCGATATGAGTTTAAAATAACAAAAGTTGGACTAGTAATATTTTTTTTAATACCTAAACTTTTAGCTAATCCTTGTGTTAACATGGTTTTTCCACTACCTAAGTTTC
Source organism: bacterium (assembly GCA_035402985.1). Classification (GTDB taxonomy): domain Bacteria; phylum Patescibacteriota; class Patescibacteriia; order Patescibacteriales; family UBA12465. Next base: position 1,163 of record DAONEH010000014.1, read on the forward strand.
CTGATAATGAAAAAATATTGTTTTTGGGATAATCAATTATTAGTTTTTCTCCTAAATTTTTAGTTTCTTTTTCATTGTGACTAATTATGGTTTTCATATAGTATTTATTATATAATATTTTTCTTAAAAAAGAAATTATTAAAATTGACTTTTGCTCTTAGCTTTGTTAAATTATCTAGTAGAGTCCCTGTAGTTCAATGGATAGAACACCAGCCTTCTAAGCTGGATATATAGGTTCGATTCCTATCGGGGATACACTTATTATTTTTTTTAAAAATATGGTTTATCTTTTAGTTCTTATTCAAATTATTTTAATAATTGTTTTAATTTTATCAGCTATTCAATTTTATCGTATTGTTTTTAGAGGCTTTGCTCCTTTTATATCCACTAGATTTAATGTTATTATATCAGTTTTAAAAGAATTAGATTTGAAAGGGAATGAGGTTATTTATGAATTAGGATCTGGTAGTGCTGGATTTTTGAGAGCAGTTGAACAAAAATTTAAAAGTCAAAAATTAGTTGGAATAGAATATTCTTGGTGGCCATATTTTTTATCAAAAATTCAAGTAATTTTTAGTAATAGCAAAATAAAGTTGATACGAAAAGATATGTTTAAAGTTGATTTAAAAGAAGCTGATGTTATTTTTTGTTTTTTGAATATAAAAATGATGGTTAAATTAGAAGATAAATTTAAAAAGGAATGTCGTCCTGGAACATTAATTATTAGTAATATTTTTAAATTACCAACTATTGAACCAGAAAAAGTAATAAGGGAAAATGGTAACAATATTTATTTTTACCGGATTAATTAATAATTTGGTCTATGGTGGCTGTAGTTTAACGGCTAGAACATCGGGTTGTGGTCCCGATAACGAGGGTTCGATTCCCTCCAGCTACCCATAAAGAATAGCCCCTATTTTAGGGGTTATTTTGTTATAATTTTATAGACTCTTAATGGGAAGACAAACCCTTGACAGAATATAATAAATATGATATTATTATATCACAGTACATTGAAATATAAATCACAAAATATTATAAATCATGAAAAAGTTATTTTTATTTTTTGCAATTTCTTTAATGTTAACTTCTTGTTTTGATGAAGCAACTTTTAAACTGTCTAATGGTCAAATGGTTACAATTGATCGTAAAAGTTTAGAATTTAATGTTGGTCAAAAAGTTTGGTTGGTTAGAGATTTTGGTATTAATAAATCAGATTGGGAAATTCTTAGTGATTTTCAAATTAAGCAAATAGGATTTCAGCCAACCGAGGACACTATATTTACTTTTAAATCGTTGTCTACAACTTATCAAAGAAGAGTAGCACTTGGGACATTAGTTAAAAAAAAATAAAAAACTAATTCCACGGTTAAGGCTCGCAACAAAATTGCGGGTCTTTTTTTTATTAATTTACAAAATATTCCATCAAAAAAGTTTGCCAAGTTTTGCGATCAGCCACCCATAAAGAATAGCCCCTATTTTAGGGGTTATTTTTGTTTTAAAATTAATATTTATAATATGGTTTACAGTTGACAGTAAACTGTAAACCATATATAATAATAGTATATGAATAATATAAAAGTAAAAATTTTTGAATATATAAAAAAAAATGGGAAAACTAGTGTAAAACAATTAGTAATTAATTTTGGTTTGTCTAGACAAATAATTCATAGACATCTAGCAGATTTGATAAGTAAGGAAATGATAGATAAAATAGGGATTCCACCTAAGGTTTTTTATTTTATTAAAAAAGAAAAAATTATAGAAGAGAAAATTAATATAGATGACAAGACAAAAAAAATTATTGAAGAAAAATATTTAATTATTACTTCTTCGGGTGAACGTAAAAGTGGAACAGATGGGTTTATTTATTGGTGTAATAAAAATAAATTACCAATTGAAAAAACTGCTCAAGAATATATAGAGACTTTAAAAAAATATGAAAAATTTAGGAAAAACGGGTTAATAAATGGAATGACAAAAATAAAATTAACTTTCAAAAAAACAAATTTAAAAATTCTGTTTTATTTGGATTTTTATAGTATTGAAAGATTTGGTAAAACTAAATTAGGACAATTATTACTTTATGCTAAACAAAGTCAAGATAAAAAATTAATGAAAGAATTAATAGATATAATAAGGCCACAAATTAACCAAATTATTAATAAATATAAAATAGATGGAGTTGGTTTTATTCCTCCTACAGTAAAAAGAGAGGTGCAATTTATGAAAATATTAGAAGTTAACCTAAATTTACCAGTTAAAATATTAAAAATAAGTAAAATTAAAACGGATATTGTTATTCCTCAAAAAACCCTTAATAAACTTGATGATCGTATAAATAATGCTAAAAGAACTATTGTTGTTGAAGATTACTTACAATATAATAATGTTTTATTAATAGATGATGCTGTTGGTTCAGGGGCTACTTTAAATGAAACTGCTTTTCAAATTAAGAAGAATGGAATAGCAAAAAACATTATTGGTTTGGCTATAACAGGTAGTTTTAAGGGGTTTGATGTTATAAGCGAGGTTTAAATATTTTTTATAATATAATTAGTTATATAAGTTAATTATTGATACTAAAAACAAAAAAATGAGTTTTATGACTCATTTTTTTGTTTAATATGTTGTATTTATTAAGCTATTCTTTTTTTATTGTCTTGTTTAGGAGCAGAACAAAATATTAATACTACTCCATCTTTATCTTTATAAACAGCCCCGTCTGTTTTTACAGAACTTTTTACAAATACTTTATCTTCTATTTTTATTTTATCTTGATTGTCTAAATTAATAATATATTTTATTTTTGGACTTTCTATATTAGGATAATAACTTACTAAAATATTTTTATCGTTAAAAACTTCTTTTTTCCATTTAAAATCACTACTAGTTATAAGTTTTCTATTGATTAAAGAAGCAAATTCTTCTGGAAAATTTTGTTTTAATTCATTTACAGCTTCAGTAATTTGTTCTTTTGATAATTCTTTATTATTATCAAATTGTTCTTTTCCTTCAATATAGTTACAAACAGTTTGTTTTAATATAATTTTCTCAAATTCACTATATTTTGGTTTTGTTTTTAGTCCTTCTTTATATTTTTTTTCTTCTTCTTTTTTCAATTGTTCTTCTTTTTTTCTTCTTTTTTCTTCTTTTCTTTTTATTCTTTTAATACTAGCTTTTATACCTAAAACATCAGTATCATTTTCAAATGTTTTTTCTTCATCATTATTAATATCATCTGATGCAAATAAATCATTTTGAGATTCAGTAGAATAAGCATTTATAAATTCATCATCTATTACTTCTTCTTCTAAATCATCATAAGTTTCAAAAACATCTAATTTGTTTTCATAATTTTGTAATCGTTTTTCATTGTTTTTTTTATCTTTATCTTTAAAAGGATTTCTTTCAATACTAGGATCATAGTACGGATCTTCAACCATTTTTTTTATTTCTTCATCTTCCATCTTTTTTTTAAATTTTTGCGCACTATATACATCTCCAATAGTTGGTTTGTTGTTTATCTTTTCTACTTCTTCATCATCTTTTCTTTTTATAAAATTTGGTATACCGTTATAATTTCTATTCATTGGTCCATTAAACATATTTTTTTTATTAATTATTAAAATTTTTGTTTATTTAATTAAACTTATATCTCCTTTATATCATATTTATTTAATTTTGTCAATGATTTAATAAATTTATCCTATATTTATTGATATTTCTATTATACATTAAATAACGGTCTTTGCCAATCTTTTTAGTACTATTTATAAAGAAGAGTTTAAAAAAGAATAAAATTATGATAATATACAAGCATAATTAATAATGAAAATATATGTCTAATCAAATAACTAAAAAAAACGATTTTGTTATTGCTTATTTTAGTATGGAAATAGCTTTAGAAAGCGATATTAAAACTTATGCTGGAGGCTTAGGTGTATTAGCTGGAGATACTTTAAAATCAGCGGCTGATTTAAGATTGGATATGGTCGGAGTAACTTTATTAAATAATAAGGGATATTTTAAACAAAAAATAGATGAAAATGGTAATCAACAAGAATTACCAGTTTCATATAATTTTTCAAAATTAGAAAAATTAAAAAATAAAGTTTCTATTAATATTGGTCAAGATAAAGTTTGGGTAGGAGTTTGGCGATATTTTATTAAAAGTCATCAAGCTTATCAAATTCCAGTTTATTTATTAGATACTGATATCAAAGAAAATAAAAGTGAATATAGAAATTTAACGGGTACTTTATATAAATCTAATATTAATTATCGTTTACAACAAGAAATTATTTTAGGTCGAGCTGGTGTTAGAATGTTAAAATCTTTAGGTTATACCCCAGAAAAATTTCATATCAATGAAGGCCATGGAAGTTTAGTAGCTATAGAACTTTTTTTAAAAACTCAAGGAAAAACTAATAAAGAAAAAATTGAAAAAGTTCAGAAAAAATGTGTTTTTACTACCCATACCCCTATTAAAGCTGGTCATGATGTTTTTTCTATTGATTTAGTAAAGAAATATCAACCTGATTTCCCTTTTTATCTTTCTTCTTTGATAGAGAATAATGAAATAAACATGACCAGAATAGGTTTCTATTTTAGTAATTATATAAACGGCGTGGCTTTAAGTCATAAAATAGAATCAAAAAAAATGTTTCCTGATTATCCAATTAATTTCATAACTAATGGAATCCATTCTCAAACCTGGACTTGTGATGAATTTAAAAAAATTTATGATAAGTATATTCCTAGTTGGCGATATTCTAGTTTATCATTAAGAAATGCTTTTAATATTCCTTTGCCAGTTATTTGGACAGCTCATCAAAAAGCAAAAAATAAATTAATTAATTATATATATAAAAAACAAAAGATAAAATTAGATCCTAATATTTTTACAATTGGTTTTGCTCGAAGATTTACTGGATACAAAAGATCTAATTTATTATTTTATGATATAAAAAAACTTTTAGATATTCATAATAAAGTTGGAAAAATTCAAATAATTTATGCTGGCAAGGCTCATCCAGATGATCTTGATGGAAAAAATATGATAAAAAATATTTTTGAAATAAAGGAAGAATATAAAAAAGAAATTAATATCATTTTTTTAGAAGGTTATGAAATGGATTTAGCTAAATTAATGGTAGCAGGAGTAGATTTATGGCTTAATACTCCTCTGCCACCTAATGAAGCTTCTGGTACTAGTGGTATGAAAGCAGCTCATAATGGCGTTCCTCATTTTAGTACTCTAGATGGTTGGTGGATTGAAGGACTGATAAATAAAAAAACTGGCTGGGCTATTGGTCAACGTCGTAACTATTTAGATATAAAAGAATTAAACAAAAAAGATGCCGAGGATTTATATTATAAATTAGAAAATAAAATACTTCCTCGTTATTATAAAACACCTCAGAGGTGGCAAGAAACTATGCGTTATACTATTGCTGTAAATGCTTCTTATTTTAATACGGAAAGAATGTTACAACAATATATTCAAGCCGCCTATTTGTAATTTTAAAAGTGGAAAACTTAGGTTTAAATTAACAATTGATTTATTGTTGTATTATTTTTTTTATGGTATAATAAAGTTGAGTCTATATAGGAATTGGTCGGTTCCTATCTCTAAAAAAACAAATTTTCAAAAATATGCCAGCAAAAGCAAAAAAGAAAGCAAAAAAGAAATAGTCTATATAAAACGCCCCTATTAATTTAGGGGCGTTTTTATTATGTTTTATTGCTTAATTTAATATTTTTTTATTCGATCAAATAAATTTTTAAATATTTTTTATTTTTTAAAGATGAATATAAAAAATATTTTTTTATTTTTATTTTTTATTAAAAAATAAAAAAATACAAAATTAATAATTTAAAAAAATGTTAAAAAGTATTGTTGCATTATTTTTTTTATGGTATAATAAAGTTGAGTCTATGTAGGAATTGGTCGGTTCCTATTTCTAATAAAAATAAATTTTCAAAAATATGCCTACAAAAAAGAAAAAAGTTGCAAAGAAACCAGTAGCTAAAAAGAAAAAAGTTGCAAAAAAAGTTGTAAAGAAAGCTACAAAGAAAGTTGTAAAAAAAGCAACTCCTAAGAAAAAAGCTGTTAAGAAAGTTGCTAAGAAAAAATAGTTTTTTCTTTTCTCTTCAAAATAAAAACACCCCTATTAATTTAGGGGTGTTTTTATTTTGTTGATTAATTATTATTTTTTTTATATAATAATTTATATAATAAAATGATTGATTAATTGAGATTTCCGCTAGTAGCGGTTTTATGTTTATAAAATATTATGTATTTAGAAAAACTAGAAATTCAAGGTTTTAAGTCATTTGCTAATAAAAATAAATTAGTCTTTTCTGGTCTTTTAGCCAATAAAAAGAGGGGTATTACAGTAGTAGTTGGCCCTAATGGTTCAGGAAAGTCTAATATTGCTGATTCTATTAGATGGGCTTTAGGTGAACAAAGTTCAAAGCTTTTACGTAGTAAAAAAAGTGAAGATGTTATCTTTTCTGGATCTGACAAAAAGGCTCGTTTAAATATGGCGGAAGTATCTTTGTTTTTCAATAATGAAGATAATAATATTTTAAGTTTAAAAAATAATCCTATTGATGTTGAGCTAAAAGAAAATCAAATTAATGGAGAAAGTGATAATATTGATGCTCTATTAATGTCGCCAGAAATTATTTTAACTCGACGAGTTTTTCGTGATGGTAATAGTGATTATTTTATAAACAACAATAAAGTTCGTTTAAGTGATGTCCAAATTTTTTTAGCTAAAGCTAATTTTGGTCAAAAAACATATAGTGTTATTGGACAAGGAATGGTGGAAAACTTTTTAAATACTAGTCCAGCTGAAAGAAAAGTTTTTTTTGACGAAGCTACTGGAGTAAAACAATATCAAATTAAAAGAGATTTATCTTTAAATAAGTTAGAAAATAGTCAGGAAAATTTATCAAAAGTAGAAATATTATTAAATGAAATTGAACCACGTTTAAAAAGTTTAACTCGACAAGTTGGTAAATTAAAAAAACGTCAATTTTTAGAAGAAGAATTATTAAAAAACCAATTAAATTATTATAGTCAAATTTGGCAGGAAATTAGCATAAAACTGAATGATTTTAAGGATAATATTAAAAAAATAGAAAAAACTAAATTAAAATTAGATGAAGAATTGGATGATAAAAAAAGAAAATTAGATAAAATTAATCAGGGCGAAACTATCGGAGAAGAATTTTATGAATTACAAAAAAGATTTTTGTTTTTAAAATCAGAACAAGAAAGGGCCACTAAACAATTAGATAAAATTTTATTAAGACAAAACATTAAAAAAACAGAAAATGAAAATAATGATAATAATGTTCTAAATTCATTAATTACAGAAAAAAATAATTTAATAATAGAAATTGAAAATAATTTAAAAGAATCTGAACTTTTAAAAACTGGTTTTTCAAGTCAAGCGGAATTATCAAAAGTTGAAATGGAATTAAATAATTTAGAACAAGAAAGCCAAAATCAACATCGTGCTTTATCAAAAATTGAAGCTTGGATTGAAATTAAATTAGAAAAACAAGGAAAATTTGATTTATCATTTTTAAATAATCGTTACTCCGAATTAAAAAGTATTATAATTAATACCAATAATCAAAAAGATTTATTAATTGAAGCCATTAAACAACAAGAAAATAAAATTAATGGTATTAAAAAAATTGAAGAAGAATTAGATCAAAAGATTATTAAATTAGAAACCGAATTAAATAGAATAATAATAGAGGAAAACCCCTCAGATGTTAAAAAAATTAATAAAAGTTTACAAAATTTAATTAATAAAATTGATAAAAATACTGATTTACAAGAACTTTCTTTGTTTAAAAAGATAATCTTAGAAATTAAAGTTGATTTAAAAGAATTATTAAATTTTTCTTCAGGTGATGATTATCAATCTAAAATTAAAGATATTAATGAAAAAATTGAAAAATTAAAAACTGAAAAGAAAAAAATAGCTTCTGATATTATAACTTATCAAATAGCTTGTAATTCTGATAAAAACAAAAAAGAAAGTTTAGATCAGGTTTTAAATAACTCCAATCAAGAACTTAAATCGGTTGAAGAAAAAATAAAATTAAATCAAAATGATGATCAAAATAATGATAATGACGATAAAAAAGAAGAATTAGAACAAATAATTAAAGAAACTGATGAAAAAATAAATAATTTAAAAAAAATAATAATTGATTTACGTTCAGCCCGAGATGATTGGCAAAATAAAAAAACAATTATACAAGAAACTTTGCAAAATAAACAAAACAGACTTAATGATATTAATAATAAATTAAATTTAGTAAAAGCTGATTCTATTAAAACTCAATCACGTTTAGAAGATTTGGAAACAGAAATAAAAAATAATGTTTTTTCAGCTTCAGATAAAATATCTCAAGTTGATTTTTTTGAACAAGAAACTGAGTTTATAAAGAAATTTGAAATTGAAAATAATAAAGAAATAGCTGTTTTACAAGCTAAATTAGATAATTTTAATGAAATTCAAGAGAATAAAAAACGTGAATTAATTGAGTTACAAAGAGATATAAAAGAATTAGAAACTCAAATTAATACTACAGGTAATGATTTAAATGATAATAAAATAAATTTAACCAGAGAAGAAACTCATTTAGAAGAATTAGAAAATAATATTATAAATGATAAATTAAATATAGAAAAAATAAAAAATTATAAAAGTTTAGATGATTTTGATACAAATATTGTTCGTGAAGAAATTAGTCGATTAAAAAATCAATTAGAATTAATTGGAGGAATTGATCCAGAAATTGAAAAAGAATATGAAGAAACTAAAAAAAGATTTGATTTTTTATTTGATCAAACTGAAGATTTAAATAAAACTATAAAATCATTAGAAAAAGTTATTATAGAATTGGATGCTTTAATTAAAGATCGATTTGAATCAGAATTTAAAGTTATTTCTGAAAAATTTAATGAATATTTTAAAATTTTATTTAATGGTGGTAATGCTAAAATATTTCCGGTAAAGGATACTGTTTCAGAAGATGAAGAAAAAGGTATTGTTAATGAAAATAATAAAGAGCCATCATCTAAAAATATTAAATTAATAAAGCAATTAAAAAAACATAATGCCGTTGGTTTATCAGGGGTTGAAATTTCAGCTACTCCCCCAGGTAAAAAAATATCTTCTATTAATGTTTTATCTGGTGGGGAAAGAGCTTTAACCGCTATTGCCTTAATTTGTGCCATTATTAGTGCTAATCCATCACCTTTTGTTGTTTTAGATGAAGTTGATGCCGCTTTAGATGAAGCCAATTCTGAAAGATTAGCTAAAATTTTAGATGATTTATCTAATAAAACTCAATTTATTGCTATTTCTCATAATCGCGCTACCATGAAAAAAGCTAATATTTTATATGGTATTACTATGCAAAGTGATGGGGTTAGTAAATTATTAAGCGTGAAATTAGACGAATACAAATACTAGTATTTTTGTTTTTTTATAGAAGCTATTTATTTAAATAGCTTTTATTTTTTTTAAATAATTGTTATAATAATAATATAAAAAAGTAAATTTTATTTCTTATGAATAAAAAAATTTTTGTTGTTTTTATACTTTTTATTTTTTTAATGACTTCGGCTTTAGGCTGTAAAAAGAAGACGGTTGAAGAAAGCACTGATCCAATAAAACTTACTTATTGGCGGGTTTATGATGGTGAAGATGATTTTGATCAAATAATTACGGCCTATAATGCTCTTCATCCCTATATAACTATAAATTATAGAAAATTAAGATATGATGAATATGAAGAAGCATTACTTAATGCTTTTGCGGAAGATCGTGGTCCAGATATTTTTTCTATTCATAATACTTGGATGAAAAAATATGAATCAAAATTAGAGGCTTTACCTAGCCAAACCTCTATGATTTATCAAGTAGAACAAGGAACTATAAAAAAGGAATTGGTTTCCGAAACTCGAATTTCAAATAGTATTACTCCCAAAGAATTAAAACAAAAATTTGTTGATGTCGTTTATTCTGATGTTGTTTTAAATAATAAAATATATGGTTTACCATTATCAGTTGATACTTTGGCTATGTATTATAATCAAAGTTTATTTGATCAGGCTGGTATAGTAAATGTTCCTAAATATTGGAATGCTGAGTTTCAACAAACAATAAAAAAATTAACCAAGCAAGATTCTAAAGGTAATATTACTCAGTCCGGAGTAGCTTTAGGTGCTAGTACTAACATTGAAAGATATAGTGATATTCTTTCAGTCTTAATGATGCAAAATGGAGCTGAGATGATGAGTGATAATGGTCAAATTTTATTTAATACTATTCCAGCTAATTTTAAAGATAGTGAATATAATCCGGGTTTAATGGCTTTAAATTTTTATACTGATTTTGCTAATCCAGTTAAAGAGGTTTATTCTTGGAACAATACTTTAGATAATTCTGTTAATGCTTTTGCTTCTGGTAAACTAGCTATAATGTTTGGCTATTCTTATCATTTAGAGACAATAAAAGCCCTATCTCCTAAATTAAATTTTTTTGTTAGTTCTCTACCACAAATAGAAGGAGTTGATACTCCAATTAATTTTGCTAATTATTGGGTGGAAGTAGTATCAAAAAAAAGCAAGCATGTTAATGAAGCTTGGGATTTTGTTCAATTTTTAGCTAGTGCTGATCAAGTTACTTCATATTTGGAAAAAACTAACAAACCGTCAGCTTTAAGATCTTTAATTTCCAAACAAGCTACTGATGATAATATTGGTGTTTTTGCTAATCAAGTACTTACAGCTAAAAGTTGGTATAAAGGAAAAAATGCTAATTTAATGGAAAATTTTATGAGTCAAATGATAGAAGAAGCTTTGAATAAAACTACGGAAGAAACCATGTCGATTATGAATTTATATGCTAGTCGAATACAACAAACTGTTAATTAAAATATTTTTATGAAAAAAAATAAAGGTATAATAAAATTTTTAGTGATTTTTTGTTTTTTTATAATTAGTACTAATATAGCTTTAGCGAATGCTACCCCTTCTATTGTTCCTCAAGGAAGTGGTTATAATGATGGTAGTTATCAATTAAATGATTTATTAAAAGTAGGAGTAAATATAAGTGAAATAATTTTAGGAATAGTTGGTTCACTGACATTATTAATGTTTGTTTATGGTGGAGTTATGATGTTAATTTCTTCTGGTAATAGCGAACAAGTAACTAAAGCTAAGGGTATTTTAATGGCCGCTATTATTGGATTAATTATTGTTTTTGCTAGTTATACTATAATACAATTTGTTATGAGTGCTTTAGGAATTAATGATTGGACAGGTGATACCTCCTCTATTACTCAGGCTTTTACTATTTTTAAGGTTTAATTTAAGTATTTTTATATGTCAGATTTTGTAAAAAAACCAGTATCTTTAGAACAAGATTCTATCGGTAGTTATATAAAAAAGATTAGGGAAAAACATAATATTGAATTAGAAGAAGTAGCTTTAAATATAGATGTTAATATAAAATATCTGAGAGCCATTGAAAATGGTAATTACAAAGAATTACCAAAAGGAATTTATAGTAAAATTTTTTTTAAAAAATATATTAATTTTTTAGGAATAACTCATAAAAACATTGTTAATGATTTTGTTAAAGAACAAAATCGTAATCAAAATTTTGAAAGTAATATTTTTTTTAATAAAGTTGTTGATTGGAAAAATTTATTATCCTTACCTAAAGTAATTAGAAATTTTTTAATATTTTTTGCTATTGTCGTTTGTTTTGTTTATTTATTTCTTTACTTTAAAAATGTTTTTGCTCCACCTTTTTTAGAGGTTAATCATCCTCAAGAAAATCAAATATTAACTGATTTTTTTGTAAATGTTTCGGGTCAAACTGAACCAGAAAGTGAAGTAAAAATAAATGATCAGTTAATATTAATTGATAATGACGGAGATTTTTCGGAAAATATTCATTTAAAATCAGGTGTTAACGCTATTACAATTATTTCCAAAAAAAAACATAGTAAAGAAAATACTATAACTAGACAAGTTTTAGTGGAAACTTCTAAATAATTAAAAATAAAATTATGTCAGTTAGTAATAAAAACAATTTATTAAATGTTGATTTTTTAATTGATAAAATAGTTGCAAATAATAATGATAAAATAGCTGATTTAGGTTGTGGTAGCTTTGGTTATTTTGTTTTTCCTTTAGCTAAAAGAATAGGTAAACACGGCAAGGTCTATGCAGTTGATATTATAAAAAATAATTTAGAATCAATAAAAAATATAGCTCGGACTGATAATTTAACCCAAATTGAAACAATTTGGAGTAATTTAGAGGTCTATAATGGAACTAAAATACCAAGTGAATCACTTGATGCTGTGTTGTTAGTTGGGCTTTTACATCAATCTAATAAACATCTTGATATTTTAAAAGAATCTGTTAGAATGTTAAAAACCGGAGGACG
>DAONEH010000014.1:13765-15146 GCA_035402985.1 bacterium
ATTTTACTTTTTCTTTTTTCATAACGATTTTCTGACCAATCAACTGGTATTTCTTTTATAGAACAATTTAACATAATAGCAAAAATTAATAATTCAGTGTCGAAAAACCATGATTTATCTTTAATAAAAGGTGATATTTTATTAAAAGCTTCTTTTTTTATACCTTTAAAACCACATTGCAGGTCAGATAAAGAGTGTTTTAATATTAATTTAGAAACAAGAATATAAAGACGTGAGCTTAATTCTCTAATAAATGATCTATCGGTTATTGATTTTTTAAGTAAACGCGATCCAATTACTAAATCATAATTATCATTTAATAATGGTACTAATAAATCATTAATATTTTCTATGTTAACAGCTAAATCAATATCCATATAAATTAGATAATTAGCTAAGCTATAATCAAAATATTTTTTTATAGCATTACCCTTGCCTTTTTCTTCTATAATAAAAACAGTTATTTTATCATATTTTTTTTCTATATCTAGGGCTAGTGGTTTAGAATTATCAGTTATGCCATTTAAAAGTAAAACAATTTTCCAATTAAAAGAATAATTTTGTTGATTTAAAAAATTTAATAGTTTTAAAGAATTTTTTTCTAAAATTTGTTCTTCATTGTAACAGGGAACGATAAATTCTATTAACATAATTTATTTTTTATATATAAAAATATTATTTTTAGAATAAATTTGGGTATAATTTTCTTTAATATATGTCTCTAATTGATTATTTCCTTGATGTTTAAATTTTTTAGATATGTTTTTATAATAAACAAGAACAGCACAACTTGGTTCCTTTTTTTTAAAATCATCTAAAGCTTGAGCAAATTGATCTGGAGTGTTTTGTTTCTCTATTAATACATCAAAATTAGTAACATTTAATTTTCTGGTTTCAAAGTATAGATTAGGAAAAAAAGGACCACTATAGATGTATTGTCCAGGACAATTTTGATTTATATATTCAATCCAATTATCTGATTTATTTTTAGAATAAGAATAAAAAGGAGAAAAAGAAGTACTCAGATATAAAATAGAATAAAAACTTATTATAATTATAAAAATAATAATAAATATTTTTGTTTCTTTAATAGTGCTGTTTGTAAACAAAGAAGGAATTAATATTAATAAAGGAAAAATTATTAAAACAATGTGATAAAAATCAGGTAAAGGAATAGTGCTTAATAATAAGAAAAATTGAATACCTAACAAATAATTAATAATAGTTGATTTATTTTTTAAATAAATAAAAAAGTAAATAAAAATAAGAAAAAAGGCTATTAATAATAAAAATGAAGTTTTATTTACTTCCCAATAAGTTAGCATTGGGAAAGATATTAAATTTTGGTATAAAAGTTTGGGTGACCATTTAAAAAATAAAG
>DAONEH010000015.1:0-12869 GCA_035402985.1 bacterium
ATGCTAGAACACCATTGCCATAAAAAGAACCATCACCAGTCATACTACCAGCTGGCAAAATTGCAAAACTAGATGTAGCTTCTTCATTTTGAGATAAAGTTGTAAACTGATCCTTAGTAGGAACACTCCAACCAGTAGGACAAATATTTGTCTGATTAACAGCATACCAATTATAGAATACTCCATAAGTAGAATAACCAGATGTAGCTTTAGCAGCAGCAACATTATTGTCATCATACCCATAAACACCATAACCTGGAAGAGAGCTGCTTCCTTGAGTAACAAATCCAGAAAGACTATAAACCGCTGGTAAATAAGCTAAGTTTTTTTTCATCCAACACTGAGTGCCAATTTCAACTGTAGGATATTCACTATTATCTCGAGAATCGATTAAATTATCACCACAAGCCCATGGAGTAGGAGGAGAAATAAAATCAATTGTTCCTCCCGGTATAGCTTCTTTTACTCCAGCACTTAAATCATTAGTTTGACTACCTAAACAAAAGGTTAAAGAATAGGAAGAATTTTCTTCTCCTGAAACTGTATAAGTATAAACATTGTCTGAGTCACTACAATTACCATCAGCGGGAGTTGGAGCTGTAGGAAAAGATTGCATATAGATATTGCCAGAAGTAGCAATACTATCAGTAATAGTAGATGGATACTGACCATTATCTTGATAATATAATTCTAGAGCTGTTTGTATTTGTTTTATATCGGCTATTCTTTTAGCGTCCCTGGCACTTTTTCTAGCATTAGTTAGAGAGACTACGGCTAAGGTAGATATGATACCAATAATAGCTATTACTACTAGTAGTTCTACTAGAGTAAAAGCAGATTTGTTTTTCATAATAGATTATTTATTTTAAAATATTAAATTAATAGAATAGATAGAATTATCATTTAAGAAATAAGCTTTTTTGTTGGTTTCATCTATACTAAAATCTTTTAAATTAGTAAATTTATCACAAGAATATTGATTAATAAAAGTTCCATCTTTTTTCAAAAATATTAACATACGTTGATTAGATTTATCTAAAACAAAAATATAATTTTTTCCTACTTTTATATTAGTAGCTTTATCCAGTACTGGATCAACTACGGCTAGGGCAAATTCTTGTTGTGCTCCTGATAAATATTTATTTACTAAAGCATTCTCAGTTAAAACATAAATTTCATAATCGATAGCTAGATTTATTGGTTCAAGTCCAGTATTATCTTTTAACCAATTAGTATATTTAGAACCATCTTTTTCATATTTTAATATTTGATTTTTTTCTTTATCAAGTAAATAGGAACGACCATTATAGACACCAAAAGAAGTTATATTATTTCTATTTTCTATATTTATATTAGAGAAAGATACCTCTTCTTTAGAATTAATAGTAGCTAATTTATTAGCTCCTAAAATATAGACATTATTATCACTATCAATTGAACTTAAAGCATTATCACTGCTTATATTAGTATCTTCACTTATTTTGTTTAAAGAATTATCACTTAAATTAACTGAATAAATAACATGGTTTTGTCCATCAGCGGTATAAAGTTTATTATTTCCCGTATTTAAAGTAATAGTTTGAATATTAGCTTGAGCATTAGAATTAGAAAAATTAATTATTTCCGTTGGTTCATTTATTTTATTCATTTTTTGAATACTTCGTATTTGTTCATTTAATTTTTCTTCAATAGCTTCATAATCTTTTATTTTATTTTTTTCTTTATCACTTAAAGAATTTAATATTTCTTGAAGTTTAAAAATATTTTCTTTAGCTTGAGTTTCATTATTATATAATAGCGATGATTCAATTTGATTTTGTTTTTGTAAAATTAACTCTTCATAACTCGAAGCATTTTCTTCTATTAAAACTTCATCATTATTATTCTTTTTCCAAAAAATACTTACCAGTAGAGCTATTAACAGTAGTCCAGCAATAATTAATAATATTTTCTTTATTTTTTGTTTTTGGGGGGAAGTAGTAATAATATCAGAAATTTTTTCTTTCTTTATTTTTATTTTACCTAAAGCTTTAAAAGGTTTAAGTAATTTTTCTAAAATATTTATTTTTTCTAAAATATTTACTGTCTTTTTCTTTAAATTTTCCGTATTAATACTACCGGGCTCTTCTAATAATTTTTCAGTAGTTTCTTTAGCGCTAGCTAAATTAGTTTCGGGATGATAAAAAATATCATTCTCTATAATTGATTGAGAATTTTGGATAAATAAAGCACAAAAATTAGAATAATTATTTATTTTATCTAAATTTAATTTAATTTGTTCAATAGCCCCATCAATTTTAAGTTCATCCAATATTTTTATAAAATTATCATTGATTAGGTATTGTGATAGGGAATCATTAGTAAAAACAATATAGGATTTTTCTGGAATCTCACCACTAATTATAGAAGAAAATATTTTTCCAGAAATTAATTCTTCTAATTCATTATCATTTCCTTCGGGATTGATATCACTAATATTACAAGCTTTATCAGTCTTATGAATTAAAAATGATTTATTTTGTCCAATACTAGAGAAGTATATTCTTTCTTGATGTTCTAAACCAACGATCAAATTTAGGCTTTTAAAATTAAAATTAATTCTTTCTTGATCAATAAATTCTAATAATTCTCGATTAGTCTTGACTAAGGCTGATTCAAAAACTGATTCAATCTTTAAACCATTTATTTGATCACTCAAAAATATTTTTTCGTTTAAATAATAGTTTTTTTCTAAGAGTTGAGTAATAACAAAAATTATTTTTTCAGCCATTTTATCCGGTTGATTTATTTCCACTAAAAAGAATAATAAACCAGCTTCCTTGGCTTTTTCTTTATCAACACTTGGTTCGATAAAGCCAGCCTGAACAAAACTTTTGTTCTGATTGTTTCTAATATTTATTAAAGATGTTTTTATAGGCATAAATTGACTAATATTTAAAAATATTATATTATTTATATGAATGTTAATAAAAAATATATCTAAAAATATGTTGGAAAAACTTTTTGGTTCTAAAACCAGAGTTAAACTTTTAAAGATTTTTTTACTTAATCCTGATCAAAAATATTATATCAGACAATTGGCTAGGAACCTAAAAACTCAAGTTAATTCAATTCGACGAGAATTAAATAATTTAGAAGATTTTGGTTTACTTATCTCCGATGATAATAATAGCATAAAAAATGATATTTTGTCCAATAAAAGCAAAGTTGCTAAGAAAAAAAATAAGGAAGAAGTAAAAAGTTTAAAAGAAAAAAAATATTATGGAGTTAATAAAGACTTTATATTGTTTTCTGAGATTAAAACTTTAATTATTAAATCACAAATATTGGCTGGAAAAAGTTTTATTACTAATTTGAAAGAAGTATGCCAACCAAAATTTATTTTACTTGGTGGAATCTTTGTTAATAATGAAAATGCCGCTACTGATGTTTTAATAGTGGCTGATATTAAACAAGAAAAATTAATTTCAATTATTAGTAATTTAGAAATAGAATTAGGTCAAGAAGTTAATTTTACAGTTATGAGTGAAGAAGAGTTTAAATATCGTCAAGAAGTAGCTGATGTTTTTTTACATAGTGTTTTAAATTCAAAAAAAATTATTTTAGTAGATAAAATTTTTAATTTTAAAGAAATTTAATAAATTAAAATGAACGATGTTTTATTAACAAAAAACAAGAATCGAGTTGGTCGTTCAAGTCTAGCAAGGACTATTATGATTATAATGGCGTTGGTTTTGGCGGCATTTTTTTTGTTGGTAATTTTAGTTTTTTTTAAAATGAAATTAGTTTATACCGATATTAGTTCTGGCCGACAAAATTTAAATTATGCTTTAACTTATATTAGTGAGGGTAATTTTAATAAAGCCAGTTTGTCAGCTAATCAAGCGTCTAAATATTTTTCTTCAGCTGAAAAAACTTTAATAAAATTACAGAATAATTTTTTTATAAAAAACATTGATTTTTTAAATAATAATTTAAATGATTTTAAATATTTATCGCAAACAGCTGAAATTTTAAGTAGTTCAGCTGAAGAAGCTTTGAGTTTAATTAATGATATTAATACTTTATTATCGGGTCAAACGGTTAATAATTTTGCTTCATTATCAGTTAATGATAAAATTATTATTCTAAAAAAACTTTATGAAAATTATCCCGAGATGCAGGGAATTAAAGCTAATATTGATCTAGGAATAATTTATTTACAAAAAATTAAAGATAATAAATTTTTATCTTCCTATACTGACTCTATTAATGGTTTAGAAGAAAAATTAATTAATGTTTCTGAGTCTTTAGGTAAAATTATATCACTTTCAGCTATTATTCCAGTTATTTCTGGTTATCCTCAGCCCGCTTCTTATTTAATAATTTTACAAAATAATAATGAGCTTCGTCCAACTGGTGGCTTTATCGGAACTTATGGAATTTTAGAAATTACGGCTGGTGAAATTACTAAATTAGAAACTTATGATAGTTATCATTTAGATATGCCCTCTAGTTTAAAAACTGATTTTAAAGTGGAACCGCCGGAAGCTTTAAAAAAATATTTAGGAATTGATTATTGGTATCTACGTGATGCTAATTGGTCACCTGATTGGCCAAGTAGTGCTCAAAAAATTAAATGGTTTTATGAACAAGAAATGACCAAAGCTGATCGCTCGGATGAAATTATTAATTTTTCGGGAATAATAGCTATTACTCCTAGAATGATTACTGATTTATTATATTTTGTTGGTCCAATTGAAATTGATGGTCAAAATTATAATAAAGATAATTTTACCGAAGTTTTACAATACGAAGTTGAAATGGCTTTTAAAGATAAAAATATTTCGGAATGGGATAGAAAGTCAGTTATTAATGATATTTTAGAAGAATTAAAAAATCGTTTATTTAATTTACCAGCTGATAAATGGATAGAATTAGCTAATATTTTAAATCAAAATATTGAACGAAAAAATATTTTTGTTTATTTAACCGATAATTATAGTCAAGAAGTTGTGGCTAATTTAAATTGGGGTGGAGAAATAAAAGAAAATAAATTAGATTATTTAATGGTAGTCGATGCTAATTTAGCAGCTTTTAAAACTGATCGGGTTATGGATAAAAGAATAAAATATTATTTAGATGAAGAATCTGATGGTCGTTTTAAAGCTAGGGTAGAATTAAAATATAAAAATAATGGTTGGTTTGATTGGCAAACTACTAGATATCGAACTTTTACTCGAGTATATGTACCGGCTAATAGTAGTTTTGTAAATGTTTCGGGTTTAAGTGAAAACATTAAAACAGATACTTATGATGATGAAATTTTAAATCCTAAAACTTATTGGTCTGGTTTTATTTCTATTGAACCAGGGCAGGAAAGTATTATAACTTTTGAATATTATTTGCCAGATAATATATCTAAGATGATAACTGTAGATAATAATTATTCTTTATTTTTACAAAAACAAGCTGGTAATAATACTAACCAATTTGAAGCTGAATTTAATTTTTTAAAACCTATAAAAACAATTAATGGTGAGGGAGAAATTAAAGTTGAAAAGAATAAAGTTTATTGGAAAAATGATTTGGCTAAAGATTATAATATAGAAATAAGTTTTTAATTTATGATAGAAAATTATTCAAAAAATAGATGGTGGTTAATTGGTTTATTAGCATTTTTTTTAATTATAGCTATTTCTTTTAGTTTTTATAATTATTTAATTTCTTTAGCTCTTATTGCTTTTATTTTTTTTATTTTTTTATTCTTTCTAAAACCTTTATTTGGTCTATATTTAATGGCTTTGTTTTTACCAGTTACGGGTTTAACTCTGCGGTATCAATCTTTTGAATTACCATTTATTGATTTATTATCATTAATAGTTTTAAGTTCTTTTGTTGTTTCTCATGTTTATTTAATTTTTTTCGGAAAAAATATAGATAAATTAAAATGGCCAGCTGGTGGAGCCTTTTTAGTCTTTTTTATTATTACTTTAATCTCGGCAATTTTAAGTGATAGCCCCTTGTCTCATTTATGGTATACTGGTCGCTGGATATTGTTTTTCTATTTAGCTTTTGTAGTTCTACCAGTTAATTTAATTAAAGATATTAAAGTTTTACAGAGATTATTAATATTAATTTCTATTGGTGGTTTAGCTGTAGCTATAATGGGTTTTTTATCGTTATTTTTACAAGATTGGTCAGATTCTTTTTTTCGAGTTAGTCCTTTAGCTATTTATGGAGAATGGATCTTTGGTCAAAATTATAATTTATTATCAGAATTTTTATCTATTTCAGCTTTTATTGTTTTAAGTTTAAAATATTTTTATTCTAACTTGAGAACTAAAAAATTATTAAATGTTATAGCTGTCTTTTTAATTTTAATAAATTTTTTAACTTTTGGTCGAACCGCTTGGATTACAATTTGTTTACAATTATTATTTTATTTTATTATTTATTATTTTGTTATTCAGAAGAAAAAAATATCTTGGCGCCAGATAGTAGTGGCTTTGTTTTTTATGATTATTATAATATCACCGTTTTTTGTTAAGATGTTAGTTCTACAAGAAGCTAATGTTAGTTCTACTCAAAATCGAGTATTATTAACTAGAATATCCTGGGAAGCTTTTTTAAATAAACCACTTTTTGGTTATGGTAGTGGTAGTTTTGTTTCTTTAGTTGAAAACAATGTACGCTTTGTAGCTAAATATGGTGATCCTTTAGATTCACATGGTTTTGGTCAAAAAATTTTAGCAGAAAATGGTCTCTTAGGTTTATTAGCTTTTATTGTTTTCTTGTTTTTTATATTTAGAAAGATTTATTTAGGGTTACTGGCTAATTACAAAGATTATAAATTATTATTACCTTTATTTTTAGCTTCAGCTGGGGGATTTTTTTATCAATTATTTAATACTTCTTATTATAAAGGGAGAATTTGGTTACCAATTGCTTTAGCTTGGATCGCTGTAGAATTAGTCGCTTCAAAAAATAAAGAAAAAAAATATGTTAAATAAAAAAATAAAAATTTTATATATTTTACCAAGTTTAGCTTCAGGGGGAGCCGAACGTTTTTTATTAGATTTAATATATAATTTAGATTTAAATATTTTTGATCCACAATTATTATTGTTTAAAGATAGTGGATTTTTTTATCCCGAAGCAATTGGTCGAGGCGTGAAAATAAAAGTACTTTCTAAAAAATTTAAATTTGATTTAATTAATTTTTTTCAAATTTTTAAGTATATAAAAAAAGAACAACCTGATATTGTTCATACAGAATTAGGTGGTGATATTTACGGTAAAATAGCGGCTAAATTAGCTGGAATTAAAGTAATTATTTCCACGGAACAAAATGTATCAGCTAATGATAATTTTATTAATTATTTTTTAAAGAAATGGACAGCTAGTTGGTCTAATAAAATTATAGCTATTTCCTCGGCCGTTAAAAATGATTTAATTAAAAAGTATCAAGTAGCTCCAGCTAAAATTGAATTACTTTTTAATGGACTTAATGTTGAAAAATTTAAACAAAGTGATGAAGTAAAAAAAGAACGATTAGAAATTGATCCAGTCATTATTGGTTCAATTGGACGTTTAAGTCCACAGAAAAATTTTTCTTTATTATTTAAAGCTTTAGCTCAAGTTAAAGAAAAAAATTTTAAATGTTTAATTGCCGGTGAAGGGGATCTTCGTCCTCAATTAGAACAAGAAATAAAGGAATTAAATTTAAGTGATAAAATTGAATTAGTAGGTTTAAAAGTTGATGTAAATAGTTTTTTAAATGATTTAGATTTTTTTGTTTTACCATCAAAATGGGAGGGTTTAGGTATAGTTTTACTAGAAGCCGGAGTAGTTAAATTGCCAGTTTTAGCTTCGGCTACCGGTGGGATATTAGATATAATTGAAGATCAAAAGAATGGATTATTATTTAAAGTAGAAGATTTAAATGATTTGATTAGTAAATTAAATTATTGTTTGGATTATAATAATCAAAGTAGATTAAAACAATTAGGAGAAAATTTATTTGTAACAATAATAGAAAAATTTGATATAAAAAAAATTGCTAATCAATATCAAGTAATGTATCAAGAATTATTAAAAAAATAATATGAAAATATTACAAGTTAATAAATTTAATTATCTTCGAGGTGGAGCGGAAAAATATTTTTTACAGATTAGTGAAGAATTAGTTAAAGCTGGTCATCAAGTAGCGGTTTTTTCAATGCAACATCCAAAAAATTTACCTAGTCCTTGGGAAAAATATTTTGTTTCTCGAATTAGTTTTAATGAAAGTCATTTAAGAGATTGGTTAATTGCTCCCGGTAGAATTATTTATAGTTTTTCAGCTCGACGAAAATTTACTAAATTATTAAATGATTTTAAACCAGATATTATTCATATTCATAATATTTATCATCAAATCTCACCTTCAATTTTATCCGTGGCCTCTAAACATCGTATTCCTATAGTAATGCATTTACATGATTATAAATTGGTTTGTCCTAATTATCAATTATTTACCGACAATAAAATTTGTTATCGTTGTTGGCCTAAAAAATATAGTCAATGTCTTAAACATTGTTGTTTTAAAAATTCTTTTTTTTCCAGTTTATTAGCTACGATAGAAATGGAAATTCATCATAAAATTTTAAAAATTTATGAAAAAAATATCAGTTGTTTTATTGCTCCTAGTAAATTTATGAAAGAAACTTTAGTAAAATTTAATTGGGCTGAAGATAAAATAAAAGTAGTTTATAATTTTTCTGAAAAAATGGATAATAATTTAATTAATGAAGTTGAAGATTATGCTTTATACTTTGGTCGCTTATCAAAAGAAAAGGGAATTAATACTTTGCTTGAAGCCTTACAATCAGCTAAAAATAAAATTAATTTAAAAATAGTTGGTTCTGGTCCAGAAGAAGAAAATTTAAAAAAATTAGTTCAAGAATTATATTTAGAAAAACAAGTTGAATTTTTAGGATTTAAATCTGATCAGGCTTTATATGATATTGTTAAAAAAGCTAAAATTATTTTTATTCCATCTATTTGGAATGAAAATATGCCTTTTGCTTTAATTGAAGCTTTATCTTTAAAAAAAGTAGTAGCCGTATCTAAAGTTGGTGGCTTACAAGAATTAATTGAAGATCGTGTTAATGGTTTTTTATTTAAACCGGGTGATTTAAATGATATAGCTGATATAATTAATAATTTATCAAATTATGATTTAAATTTAATGGGTGAGAAAGCTTATCAAATTAGTCGAGAACTTGATATTAATAATCATTTAATAAAAATACTAGAAATATACAATAAGTTAATAAAAAACTAAATAAAACTGGATTAATTGAGTTTTTTTAAAATGTCTATGGTTGGGGTTGACATTTTTTTTCAATTATGTTAAAATTGGCTATCAAATAAAATAGAGAAAAAAACCTTGTATTTTGTTAATAAATTTGGTTTTTTTCTATCATTTAATATGAAAAATAAAAAAATATTAACATTTTTTGCTTTTGTTGGAGTTATTTTATCAATTACAATTATTTTAACTTTACCAGGTAAAACTAAGGTTAAATCATATTATTCGGGTGATGCTATTTACTATAATGGAAAATTAGTAGTAGCTTCGACTGATAGTGAGAGCTTAGAAGTTTTTACACAAGAAAGTAGTGGTTTAGAAAAAAGATTTACGATTAGGCCTTTTGATGAACGTTTTAATAAAGATGATAGTTTTTATGGAGTTAAATTTAATATAGAAAATAATCGTTTATATGCTTATACTATTTCTGGTTATACTCTGTATAAATATGATATTTCTAGTTTGAATAAAGCTACTTTAATAAAAAAAGATAAAAATACTTATTGGGAATGGTATAACAAAGTTGATAAGTTTGGTGATAATATCGTTACCCTTAGTGCTAAGGGAGTAAAAGTATTTAATAATGATTTACAGGTTATTGATAGTTATAATATTATAAACGATGTTCCGTATAATATTTCTTCAGGTGGTGATAAAGATTATATTTTTAGTCTAAAAGGAAAAAAAGATGTGATTGAAGTTTTCAGTCGAGAACAACGATCAGTAAATGATTTACAAATTAATTTTTATGGTGGTGAGAATAATCGATCCCTATATTTTGACGCTTATGACAATAATATTTATTTTGCTGATGACCGTTCTGTTAAGAAGGTTTCTTTAAAAGGAGAATTGAAGGGAAGTTTTGAACATTTAGGTTATCCAGGTTATGATGTTAGTTCTTCGGGTAATGAATATTTGTATTTTGCTAATGGTTTAGGTGTAGTTAAAATACAAAAAAGTAATATGTCGGTAGTAACTTCTCGTCGAACTGGTAATATTAGTGTAGCTGAAGGTTGGGCTATGGGCTTAAAAGTTGTTAATACTAATAAAGGTGAACGAGTCGTTGTTTTTAATAATTCTAGTATTTTAGTAATGGATAATAATTTAAAAGTTTTAGGTTATTTTGTTGCTGGTCGTGATGATAAAATTTATGCTAGAGAAAATTTATTTTTAAATTTAAGTTCAGGCTCAGTTGATAGCGGTAGTCAAGTAGAAGTTACTGGTGGTGGATTTTTTCCTAAAGAAAAATTAAATATAGATTTTTATGGAAAAAAATATGAAGCTAGTGCTGATAAAGATGGACGTTTTTCTAAGGTTTTAAATGTTCCAGAATTATCTGATAGTAATTCTCGTAATAAAACATTTAGTGAAACTCAAGAAAATGGAATGGATATAAAAAATATTACTGAAAGAACTGATATAAAAGTTACTGGTAGTGAGTCTAAATATACCTATAGCATTAGTATCTATATAAAAGATGCTATAGTAAAACAATAATTTTATGGATTTAATTGGATTAATAAAACAGAAAAAATATACTATCATCTCAGTTTTTTTAATTTTTTTAGTAGTGGGATTACTTTTTCTATTGACTCAGGATTTTAAATATGGAACTAAATCTAAGATTCTAGTAATTCAAGAAGGAGCTGGTAAGGTTGATCCTTATTCTGTTTCTCGATCAATTGAATACTTATCTGATTTATTTACTAAAGTAGTTTATTCTAATTCTTTCTTTGAGTCAGTTATGAAATCAGATTTTGATATTGATGAAAGTTATTTCGGTAGTACTTCTAATGATATGACTAAACAATGGAAGAAAACTGTTTCAGCTAAAGCCTTAGAAGATTCTGGTATTATTATTATTAATGTTTATCATAAAGATAATTATCAAGCTACTCAAATTGCTTTGGCTATTAATCATGTTTTAATAACTGGACATCAAAATTATCATGGTTTAGGTGATTCCGTAAAAATTAATGTTATTGATCAACCAGTTGTATCTAATTATCCAGTTAAACCTAATTTAATTTATAATTTTATTATTATTTTAGCTGGTAGTTTATTCTTTAGTTTAGTATATATTTATCTGTTTCCAGAAAAAAAATATGATATTAATCTATTTTTAAATCGACCTAAAAAAGAGATAAAAATTGAGCCAGTGGTAGATAATAAAGTTAATAATAATCGTTTAATAAATAATTTAGATTATAATGAAATACAAGCAAAAACAGAAACTAATAATTTAGTTGATAATAAAATAAAAGAAACCATTGATTTTGATGAAATAAAAAGATCGGGTGATATTAATAATTTATTTGAATAATATTTTTAAATATTAGAAAGTTCTTTAACAATTCCTCCATGGTTAATACTTAAAAGATCTTTAAGTTAGAGATTTTTTAAGTATTAACCAATTAACAATTTAAAAATAAAAAAAACAAAAGTAAAAAATAAACAAATTAAAACAAAAAGAAGGAGGAAAGAAAAATGAAAAAAATAGTATTATTGATGTCAATTGTAGTATTGGCAAGTATGATTTCTTTCGGACAACAAGATGCCGAAAGATTTTCTATCACTTACAGTGGTTCGACCACTGTTTTTGACCAAAAAGTTTTTAATGCAACCGACACTATTGTAAAAGTCGGTACCGAATCAACAAATTTTATATCCGGCGAGGTTTTCTTGGGCCGGAGGAACTTTCAAGTTGGGTTTTATGGATCCTATTTGAACAGTTCGGCTTTGGTTGGTCAATATCAGGCAGAAAAGCTTGAATATTTTTCAGCCGGGATGGTTATGAGACAATCTTTTTATTCTTCGGAATTAAAGATTGGACTTGGTTATTTCAATCAAACAAGAGAAATTGAGGGGTATAATGATGTCTCCAATTATTTTCTCGATTCTGCCAAAATTCATGGCCTGGAAATATATGGTCAATTTACTTTCAGCCAGGACGATATTGGCTGTTTCCCTAAAATCGAATTATGGGGAAATACAAAAGTATTCCTGGCTAAAGTAAATAGCGCCGGTAATTATAAGGCATTTTTAAGAAACTATTCATTTGGGCTTGATGTCCAAATTTATAGATTTTCTATTCTGCCGAACTACTACCTATCTCCGATGATAGGAGTAGAAAAACCGGAAATAATGCCTTTATGTAACAGTATGAGATATAAATTAGGAATTGCCGCTGGTAACAACATAACCAGAAGTAACATCCTAAAGGCCGGGATATTCTTGTCCTGGGACAATATATCTTATATCTATACCTATTCTGACAGATCTTATTCTGTCAAGAATATGGTGGTTGGAGGATATATATCCTTTAACCCGGTGGGAATCTTTTCTCACTTAATAAGGTAATTAAGGTAGTTAATAATTTCTTTTAAAGGGTTCTCAAAAAGGCCCTTTTTTTATTTATATAATTTATTTATATATTTTATAATTTATTTAACAAAAAAACTTCCATTTAAATGGAAGTTTTTTTTATATACCAGGAAACCCCAGACACGGCGGTCGTCTAGATCCGATAAAGGAT
>DAONEH010000016.1:0-2803 GCA_035402985.1 bacterium
TTTATCTTCATCAGATAATTCTTCCATACCTAAAATAGCAATAATATCTTGTAAGTCTTTATATTTTTGTAAAACTCTTTGTACTCCTAAAGCTACATCATAATGTTCTTGACCAACAATTTTTGGATCTAAAATTATAGAAAAAGATTCTAGAGGATCTACCGCTGGATAAATACCAATTTCAGCTAAAGAACGAGAAAGTACTACCGAAGAATCTAAGTGACCAAAAGTAGTAGCTGGAGCTGGATCAGTTAAGTCATCGGCGGGAACATAAACGGCTTGAATAGAAGTTATTGATCCTTTATTAGTAGAAGTAATTCTTTCTTGAAGTTCTCCCATTTCTGTAGCCAAAGTTGGTTGATAACCTACAGCACTAGGCATACGACCTAATAAAGTAGATACTTCGGAACCAGCTTGGGTAAAACGAAAAATATTATCAACAAAAAATAATACATCTTGATTTTGTTCATCTCTAAAATATTCAGCAATTGATAAACCACTTAAAGCTACTCGAGCACGAGCTCCAGGTGGTTCATTCATTTGTCCAAAAACCATAGATAATTTATCTAAAATTCCAGCATCTTTCATTTCATTAAATAAATCATTTCCTTCACGAGTTCTTTCTCCTACTCCCGCAAAAACTGAATAACCTCCATGAGCTTTAGCAATATTGTTTATAAACTCCTGAATAACAACAGTTTTACCAACACCAGCTCCACCAAATAAACCAACTTTTCCTCCTTTAGCAATCGGACAAATTAAATCAATAACCTTAATACCAGTTTCTAAAATTTCAGTTTTAGTAGATTGATCCACAAAATCAGGGGCTGGTCGATGAATTTCATATCTTTTAGCTGTAGTTAATTGTTCTTTACCATCAACGGCTTCTCCTAAAACATTTAAAATTCGACCTAGGGTTTCTTTACCAACCGGGACGCTAATTCCATGACCAGTATTTATAACTTGATCACCTCTTTTTAAACCATCAGTTGAACTCATAGAAATAGTTCTAACCATATTTGAGCCTAAGTGTTGTTGAACTTCTAAAGTTATTTTTTTACCAGCTACTTGAGCCTCTAAAGCTGTATAGATATCTGGTAAATCATCAGTAAAACAAACATCGACTACCGCTCCAATAATTTGTTTTATTATTCCAATTTTTTTATCATTTTTTTCCATATTTTTTATTCTTTATATTTAAATTTTAATAATTATTAATTTAAAGCATTAGCTCCCGCACTAATTTCAGCAATTTCCGAAGTAATAGCGGCTTGTCGAGCTTTATTATAGAATAGAACAAATTCTTT
The DNA here is from genome assembly GCA_035402985.1 of bacterium. GTDB lineage: Bacteria > Patescibacteriota > Patescibacteriia > Patescibacteriales > UBA12465. The sequence continues at coordinate 1,308 of DAONEH010000016.1, forward strand.
AACTAAATCTTCAGCGGCTTCAGTGGCTTGATGCATCGAAGCCATTCGAACACTATGTTCGGAAGCATTTGATTCTAATAAAGCTTGAAATAATTGAACTTCAATTAAACGTGGTAACATTTGATCTAAAACTTTTTTAGCAGTAGGTTCATAAGTAAAGAAATATTTATATTTATCATCTTTTAAATATTTAGCTTCTTTTTCTGAAATATAAGTTCGATTAAGACCAATCTTTTCAGCTTTACCAACTACTCCCAAATATTCATCAACCGCATTTATATCAACTGGTAAAATTTGTTTAACCCGTGGAATTTGTTTAGCTGGATTTACAAAGTCAGTATAAGCTACAAAAATTTTATCATATTTTCCAGTTAAAAAATCATCAATTATCATTCGAGAAATTGGCATAACTTCTTTAATTTCAGAAATAAAATCAAGTTTATCAAATTCGGCTGCAACATTATATTTAAAACGACTATTAACGGCTAAACCTTTTTTTCCAATTACTATAAAATCAGTATCAAGATTACCATGATTCTTGATAGAATTAATCGCTTTATTAATAACATTAGAATTAAAACTACCACATAAACCTCGATTAGAACTAATTAAAACAATAGCTACTTTTTTAGCTTCTGGTTTGGTAATTAATAAAGGATGAATATTTTCTTTAGAATCAGCTGAAGCAGCAATATTTAAAACAGTAACCCAAGCTAAATTAGCATAAGTTCTAGTTTTAAGTACAGCTTCAATTGATTTTCTCATCTTAGCTGCTGACACCATTTCCATGGCTCGGGTAACTTTTTTTATACTATTAACCGATTTTATTCGATGTTGTATCTCTTTGGTTTTAGCCATAAGAAAAATTTAATTTAATCTTTTATTAAATAATCTAAAGTATCTTTATAATCATTTATTACTTTCTTCATTTTTTCTTCTAACGCTTCTTCTAATACTTTTGTTTCTTTTATAGTTTTTAAAATATCAGAAGCACTATCTCTAACATATGAAACTAAACCAGCTTCAAATTCTCTAATTTTTTTTACTGGAACATTATCCATTAAACCATTAATTAAAGAAAAGAAAACTACTACTTGTTCAGCTACATCCATTGGTTCATATTGTCCTTGTTTTAAAATTTCCATTAAACGTTTTCCTTTTTCTAATTTATTTTTAGTTTCATCATCTAAATCTGAACCAAATTGAGCAAAAGCAGCTAATTCTCTAAATTGAGCAGCTTCTAATCTCATTTTACCAGCTACTTTTTTCATGGCTTTAATCTGAGCACTACTACCAACACGAGACACTGACAAACCAGCATTAATAGCGGGACGATTACCTTCATAAAATAAATCTGACTCTAAATATATTTGTCCATCAGTAATAGAAATAACATTGGTTGGGATATAAGCGGAAAGATCACCAGCTTGAGTTTCAATTATAGGTAAAGCGGTAATTGATCCTCCACCATATTCAGCATTTAATTTACAAGCTCT
>DAONEH010000016.1:2903-10368 GCA_035402985.1 bacterium
ACATAAATACATTTTATATTTTGTCCTTTTTGATTAATAATAGTATCAATAGCAATAGCTGTTTTACCAATTTGACGATCACCAATAATTAATTCTCTTTGTCCACGACCAACTGGGATCATAGCATCAATCGCTTTTATACCAGTTTGAAGAGGTTCTTTAACTGAAGCTCGAGTAATAACACCAGGAGCAATTTTTTCTACTGGATAAAAACTAGTAGTTTCAATTTTACCTTTACCATCTAAAGCTTCACCTAGAGGATTAACAACACGACCAATTAAAGCTTCACCCACTGGAACCTCTAAAATTCTAGTAGTAGAAACAACCTCATCACCTTCTTTTATAAGAGTAAAATCTCCTAAAATAATAGCTCCAACCATATTTTCTTCTAGGTTTAAAACTGTACCAATAACTTCTTGTCCATTAGATTTAAAAATTAAAATTTCACTCATCATTACATCAGCTAAACCAGAAATTAAAGCAATACCATCAGAAACTTTTAAAACTCGTCCAACAGTTTGCTCTTTTATTTCGTTTTTAAAATCAGTAATTTGTTTTTTAATCTGTTCGATTATAAAATCTTTATTAGGCATACGTTTATTTATTTATTTTATTTTTTAAATTATTTAAATTATTTTTTATACTCCCATCTATAATTTTATCTCCATATCGTAAAATAATACCTCCAATAATATCTGTGTTAATTGTGTGAGTAAAATTAATTTTAGAAAAATTAGTTTTATTTTTTAAATAAGTAGTTATAATATCTTTAGTATCATTTTCTAATTTATGAGCACTAATTAAATCTACTGATAATTCACTATTTTTTTCATCCCAAATCTTAGATAATTCTTCAATAATATTATCAATCTTACTATAATCATTATTTTTAATAACAAAATTAGTAAAATTTTTTAAAATACCTAAAAGATCAGAATCATTTTTATCAGCTACTAATTCAAACAAACTTAAAGCATATTGTTTGGACGAAATTTTCATAATAATTATTTAATAATATCAGAAATTATTTTTTTATCTTTACTATCATTAATTTTTTCATTAATAATTTTTTCTGTAGCTAAAACAACTAAATCACCTAATTCTTTTTTTAATTCTTTAAAAGAAGCTTCTTTTTCAGCTTGGATGCTAGCTTTTTCTTGTTTCATAATTTCAGATAATTCTTCCTTAGTTTTTATAATTAATTTCTGACGATTTTCTTCGGCCGTCTTATTAGCATTTTTTAAAATATCGGAAGCATCTTTTTTAGCTGTATTTAATATTTCAATTCTTTCTTTTTCAGTTAAACTAAGTTTTTCTTCTATTTCTTTAGCTTCTTTTAAGCTTTTTTCAATTGTATTAGTTCTGTCTTGCATAATTTTAGCAATAGGTTTAAAAGCAAATTTATACAAAACAAAAAAAATAATACCAAAATTAATTGCTTGAGCAATTAATAATTTTAAATCGACATGAAAAGTTGAAATGATTGAATCCATATAATTTAATTAACTAATAATAAGCTAGCTTTTGCCCCAAAGACTGGGGCAATTTGTCAGACTATTATTTAATACTGAAAGCAATAACCAAAGCGTAAATAGCAACAGCTTCAGCAAAAGCACAAGCAAGTAACATTGGAACTAAAATTTTTCCTGAAGCTTCTGGGTTTCGTCCAATTGATTCCATAGCCTTAGCTCCAATAAAACCAATACCTAAAGCTGGACCAATAGAACCAATACCGATAGCCAAAGCTTTAGCTAACATGATATTTTCCATAATTTTTATTAAATTTAATTGATTATTTGTATAAAAATTTATCAATTAAATTTTATTTATATTTATTTAAATTATTTATTCTTCTTCTGTTTCGGGTGTAGTACTAATTGACATATATATTAAAATCAAAACAGCAAATATTAAGGCCTGAATCAAACCAACAATTATTTCCAGGACCATAAAAGGAATTGGTAATAAAAAAGCACAAATAGCGGACATGGCGGCCAATAGAACTTCTCCCGCAAAAATATTACCAAAAAGACGGAAAGACAAACTAGCCATTTTAGCTACTTCACCAATTAATTCAACTATACCAACAAAAGCTCTAATCGGATTAATTAATAAAATAGCTGGATTTTTTATAACTTTTTTAGGAATTTCTAAAAAAGCTTTTAAATTTATAAACTTATTTAAATAATGCCAAACACCTATAGAAATATTTCCACAAATATGAACAACAACTAAACCAACAGTGGCTAAAGCTAAAGTTGTATTTAAATCAGCGGTGGCTCCTCGTAAAAAAGGAATAAAAACATTTTCTCCGTGTTCTGAAACTACTTTACCAATTGAGCCAACTCCCGGTAAAAGTCCTAACCAATTATTTAATAATATAAAAAAGAAAAAAGTTAAGACAAAAGGTAAAAATTGTAAAGATTTTTTTCGACTACCAGTAACATCATCAAAAATACCTAAAAACCAAGTCATAATTAATTCCAAAGCATTTTGTAATTTACCAGGAACTTTTTTAATTTTACCTTTTAAACTTAAAGCTAGAACTATTACTAAAGCAATTACTATCCAAGAATTAATTAAAGAGTTAGTTACGGTAAAATTACCAATAGAAAAAATTGGTTCGGCGTATAATGTATTTTCAGTTACTATTTCTTCATTAGTTTGTATATTTTCTTCTTCCATAAATTAATCTTTTTTTTCTTTAGAAACAATATCTTTATTATTGTTTTCAATTTTTTTATATTCTTCTATAGTATTTTTAACTAAACCGAACATTGAAATAACAAAGGAAACTCCAATAACTATTAAAAACCACTTTGGGGAACTATCATATTTTTTATCTAAATATGAACCTAATAAAAAACCAGCTATTACTGGAAAAATAATCCAAGAAGAAAGACGAGCAGCAATTTTAACTGGTCCTACCCAATCAATCGATTTTTTTTTATTATCAATTGCCATTTCAAAAAAACAAATCAAGAACTACAAAGTCCCTGAATTAGATTTTATTTTAATATACTTAATTATAAGAGTAAATAAGAATAAAAGTCAAGGGTGAACAAAAAAGGGATAAATTTTCATTATCCCTTTAAATTAAACAATTCTTGAGCATTTTTATATGTAATTTCAGCTACTTCCTCTATTGATAAAGCTTTCAATTCAGCTATTTTTTTAATAACTTCTTTTACATGTAAGGGTTCATTTCTTCGACCCCGAAAAGGAATTGGGGATAAATACGGCGAATCAGTTTCAACCATTATTTTTTCTAAAGGAATTTTTTTTATAACTTCATCCCATTGATTAACAAAAGTAATAAGTCCGGTAAAAGAAATTTTTAGACCTAAATCAATATACTTTTTAGCTAAATCATAATCACCAGAAAAACAATGAATAACCCCCCAATCATTAGATCGTGGATTTTTAATAAAAAAATCTTTTAAAATTTTATACAAATCTTCATGAGCTTCACGACAATGAATTATAACTGGTAAATTATTTTTTAAAGCCAAATTTAATTGTCTAATAAATATTTGTTGTTGTAATTTTTTTATTTCTTTTATTTCTTCTAAACTACCATTAAGATGAAAATATTCCAAACCAATCTCACCAATAGCCACAATCTTTTTATTATCATCAATTAATCTTTGATAATTTTCTTCTTGATAGTCTTCTTTCTTAGTTATAAATTCATAAGCCTCGGTTTCACTTTTATCACTTTTTATTATTTCATTCTGTAAATGAATAGGATGAAGTCCTATAGCCGTATAAACATTTGATGGAAAATTATTTACTATTTTAACTCCTCGCTCGGATGTTTTTAAATTAGAGCCAACAATAATCATGGAAACTTCTTCGGCTAAAGTTTTATTAATAATTTCTAAATAATCATCTTTGAAATCATTAAAATTTAAATGGCAATGAGTATCAATTATCATAAAATTAAAAATTAATATCTTCTAATATTTTTTTATCACGTCGTGATAAATCTTTAGGAATATTTACAATAATTTCAACTAAATGATCACCATTACCACCACCTCGAAGTTTTGGTACCCCTTTGTTTTTTAATTTAAAAACTGTTCCTGATTGAGTTCCTTCAGGAATTTTTAAAGATACTTCTCCATAAACAGTATCAATATTAATTTTATCACCTAAAACGGCCTGTTTAATATTTATTTTTGTTTTAGTATAAATATTATAACCGTCTCTAATAAAAGTTTTATGAGGATTTATTCTAATTCTTAAAATTAAATCTCCGGCCGAAGAATTTTTTAAACCACTATGACCTCGGCCACTTAATCTAATAGATTCACCTTCATTAATTCCAGCTGGTACTTTTATTTTTAATTTTTCTTGTCCTTTATGTATCCCCTGACCATTACATTTACTACATTTCTTAGAATAAGTTTGACCTTCGCCCTGACAATTAGAACAAAGAACTTCGGTTTGCATTGAACCAAAAATAGTTCTTTGCATTTTAAAAATTCGACCTCGTCCTTTACAAATTGGACAGGTTTCTATTTTACTACCAGGCTCAGCACCACTACCACCACATTTATCACATTTTATATTTTTATCTATTAATATTTCTTTTTCAGCACCAAAAACAGCCTCCATAAAATCAATTATGAGTATCGCTTCAATACTTTCTCCACCTCGAGGTGTTCTATGCCGACTGCCAGAAGAAAAACCAAACATATCTCCTAAACCTCCAAATAAATCACCTAAATCTTCAAAATTAACATTAGTTCCGGAATAAGCACCATTTTGAAAACCAGAAAAATCAAAACCACCATAAGCCCCCCCAGCTTGACCATTTTGAAAAGCTGAACCAAATTGATCATATTGTTTTCTTTTTTGTTCGTTACCTACAACTTGATAAGCTTCATTAATTTCTTTAAATTTATTAGGATCACCACCTTTATCAGGATGATGCTGATGAGCTAATTTTCTAAAAGCTACTTTTATTTCATCTTGACTAGCATTTTTAGAAACACCTAGAATACTATAATAATCTTTCCCAGCCATAATTTTTTATATTATTTATTTTCTTCAACTTCTCCTTCTACGACATTGTCGTCACCCTCTTTTTTATTATCATTTTTTTGATTAGTTTGATCACTTGGATTAGGTGTTTGATTTTGATACATAGCCGCACCAATTTTTTGAGCTACTGTATTTATTTCTTCCATTTTTTTCTTCATGTCATCATATTGTTCTCCGTCTTTTATCTTCTTTAATTCTTCAATTTTAGTTTCTAATTCTTTTTTATCATCCTCTTTCATTTTATCACCTGATTCTTTTATCATTTTTTCAGTAGTAAAAACAACAGCTTCAGCTTGATTTTTAATTTCAATATTATCTTTTTTATTTTTATCTTCTTCAGCATGAATTTCAGCTTCTTTACGCATTTTTTCTATTTCTTCTTTACTTAAACCAGAAGAAGCCGTAATAGTAATTTTTTGTTCTTTGTTAGTAGCCTTATCTTTAGCTAATACATTTAAAATACCATTAGCATCAATATCAAAAGTAACTTCAATTTGAGGAACGCCTCGAGGAGCTGCTGGAATACCATCTAAGATAAATCGACCTAATGTTTTATTATCACTAGCCATTGGTCGCTCACCTTGAACAATATGAATTTCAACACTAGGTTGACTATCAGCCGCTGTTGAAAAAACTTGAGTTTTAGAAGTTGGAATAGTAGTATTTCTATCAATTAAAGGAGTAGCTACTCCACCTAAAGTTTCAATTCCTAAAGTTAATGGAGTAACATCTAATAAAAGAACATCTTTAACATCACCTTGTAAAACACCAGCTTGAACAGCTGCTCCCACAGCTACAACTTCATCAGGATTAACTCCTAAGTTTGGTTCTTTACCACCAAAGAATTCTTTAACTTTCTTTTGCACTAAAGGCATTCTAGTCATACCACCAACCATAATAATTTCTTCAATATCAGAAATTTTTAAACCAGCATCAGCTAAAGCTTTTTTACATGGTTCGGCAGTTCGATCTACTAAATCCATAATTAATTCTTCTAATTTAGATCGACTAAGTTTCATAACTAAATGTTTAGGGCCATTAGCGTCGGTGGTTATAAAAGGTTGATTAATTTCTGTTTCCACAGTAGTTGATAATTCAATTTTAGCTTTTTCAGCTGATTCTTTTATTCTTTGTAAGGCTAAAGGATCTTTGGATAAATCAATTCCTTGATCTTTTTTAAATTCATTAACAATCCAATCAATAATTCGTTGATCAAAATCTTCTCCTCCTAAATGGGTATCACCATTAGTAGCTTTAACTTCAACGGTATCAGCTGAAATATCAAGAACAGAAACATCAAAAGTTCCACCACCTAAATCATAAACCACAACTTGTTGACCTTTCTTTTTATCAAAACCATAAGCTAAAGCCGCCGCTGTTGGTTCATTAATAATTCTCTTAACATCTAAACCAGCAATTTTACCGGCATCCTTAGTAGCTTGTCTTTGAGAATCATCAAAATAAGCTGGAACAGTAATAACAGCTTCGGTAATTTTTTCTCCAGTTTTAGCTTCAGCATCAGCTTTTAATTTAGCTAAAACCATAGCTGAAACTTCTTGCGGAGTATATTCTTTATCATTTATTTGAATTTTCATACCTTCACCTGATTTACTTATCTTGTAAGGTACTAATTCAATATCCTTTTTTACTTCTTCGTCATCATATTTACGACCAATTAAACGTTTAATTGAATAAACGGTATTTTGTGGATTAGTAACAGCTTGTCTTTTAGCTGATTGTCCAATTAATCTTTCTCCGCTCTTAGAAATAGCTACAACTGATGGAGTAGTTCTATTACCTTCAGCATTTTCTAAAATTTTTGGTTGACCACCTTCAATAATGGCCATAGCCGAGTTAGTGGTTCCTAAATCAATTCCTAAAATTTTTCCCATATTTTTGTTATTAATTATAATTATTATTTATTAATTGTTTTTATTTTTATTGTTTTTGGTTTAGATTCTGAAACTTTTGGTATAGAAATTTTTAAAATTCCACCATCAGCTATAGCCGAAGCTTGATCTTCTGCAACTTTAGTCGGTAAAGGAATGGAACGATAAAAACTACCTCGACGAATTTCTTTACGATAATAATTTTTTTCTTCAACTTCAGTTTTCTTTTCACCTTCACCTTTTATATAAAGAACATCGTTTTCAATGGAAATATCAATTTTTTCTGGATCAATTCCAGTTAATTGAGTTTCAATAATAACATTATTTTTATCTTCATACATATCAATGGCTGGCATAAAACCATTAGTTCCCCTAACTACTGGAGTAAAATCTGACATTATTTTATCAACATCATCAAAATAATTATCTCCTAAAAAAGGATTCCATTTTATAAGTGACATATTATTAAATTTATTTTTTCAAAATAACATTAGTTATAGATGAAAAAATATTAAAACTTATTTATT
>DAONEH010000017.1:0-10353 GCA_035402985.1 bacterium
AAGATAATTGGTTAAAGTATGGTTGTGCTTCTAATCCTGTTAAGGATTTTAGTTCTAATTATTGTAGCGAGTGTTGTAATGATACTGGCACTCCTAAATTAAATCCTTTTATGGATGATGATAGTAATGAAGAATGTTATAATTGTTTTTTATAACCAATCTGTCCCGCCAAAGTGATAATGTCATAGGGCGGGCAAAGTTAAAATGTCATAGTTAACAAAATTTGTGTCATAATTGTCTGATAATAATATTAATTAAATTAGACAATTATGAACAACAAACAACTAATAACTATGACATCAAAAGAAGCTAAAAAATATGAAATCATTAAGGACTTGCTATCTAAAAAAATAGATGGCACCGAAGCTACTAAATTATTAGGCTTGTCTCTTAGACAAACTAAAAGAATTAAAGCCAAGGTAAAATTAAAGGGTATTAAAGGAATAATTCATGGCAATCGCGGTAAAGAAAGCCATAATAAAACCAATTTAAAAATTATAGAAAAAACCAAAGAGTATTTAAATGAAATTTACCATGATTTTAATCCTCTTCTTGCTCAAGAGCATTTACGAGATGATAATAATATTAATTTAAGTAAAGAAACAGTCCGACAATTAATGATAGATGAAAAGATTTGGAAACCAAGAAAAAAGCATGAAACCAAAAAGCATACTTGGCGAGAAAGGAAAGATAATTATGGAGAGATGCAACAATTTGATGGTAGCTATCATAATTGGTTTGAAGGTCGAAATATAGAAGAGTTAGGCGAAGAACAATGTCTGCTCCTATCTGTAGATGATGCTAAAGGAACAATTACTCACGCCGAATTTGCCAAGAATGAGGGGGTAGAAGCAGTATTTAAGTTCTGGGATGGGTATTTTAAAGAAAAAGGGCTACCACTATCAATATATTTAGATAAATTTAGTACCTACAAGGTTAATCATAAGAATGCTGTAGATAATAAAGAGTTGATGACTCAATTTGAACGAGCTATGAATTAATTGGGTATTAGAGTAATTCATGCTAATAGTCCCCAAGCTAAAGGTCGAGTTGAAAAGATGAACGGAACACTACAGCGAAAGTTGGTTAAAGAAATGAGATTAGCCAATATTAATACCATGGTCGAGGCTAATAAATATTTGAAAGAAGTGTTCATTCCAAAGTTTAATACTCAGTTTGGAGTAATAGCAAAAAAGAAAAACAACTTACACAGAAAATTAAACGAACAACAAAAAATAGAATTAAAGAAGATATTATCTATTCAGTCTGAACGCAGTATCAATAATGATTATACTATTAGGTTTAAAAATAATTATTATCAATTAGAAGAAGTGCAATCAACTACTGTTTACAAAAGAGATAAAGTAGTTATCGAAGAACATTTAGATGGTAGTTTAAAAATTGCTCTGCGAGATAAATATTTAGACTATTTTAAATTACCAACTAGACCGAAGAAAGAGATTGATGTTAAATTAATTGCTTTAACCAAACAGAAACCGATCGGTTGGAAACCACCTTTTAATCATCCATGGAGGCAATCATTTTTATATAATAAAAAACAGCTAATAAATATGGCTGAGAGATTATAAAAGAGAGGGGGGTATGACATTTTAACTTAGCCTTTACAAAGTAGGACAAGATATTGCAAAAAATGTAAAAATAGGGTAATATACCATTATAATTCATTTAATTTTTAAAATTATGTTGTCTTATGTTGATATTAGGTCGTTGTATAAAAATACTAGTAAATACTTAGATCAAAGTATAACTGTTGCTGGTTGGGTTAGAACCGTTAGGGTTTCTAAAGATTTTAGTTTTATTGAGCTTAATGATGGCTCTTTTTTAAAAAGTTTGCAAATAGTTGCTTCGTCTGGTTTAAATAATTTTTCTGAAATAGAAAAATTAAGTATTGGTTCTTCAATAGAGATTTTTGGTACCTTAGTTAAATCACCAGCTGAAGGCCAACCTTTTGAATTAAAAGCTGAGAGAATAGATGTTATTAATTTAGCTGAATCTGATTATCCTCTACAAAAGAAAAAACATAGTTTTGAGTTTTTACGCGAAATTGCTCACTTGCGTTCTCGTTCTAATACTTTTTCGGCTGTGTTTCGTTTGCGATCAGTTTTAAGTTATGCTATTCACAAATTTTTTCAAGAAGAAGGTTTCTCTTATGTCCATACTCCAGTAATATCTTCAAGTGATGCTGAGGGTGCTGGAGAAGTTTTTTCTTTAACAATGTTTGATCTAAATAAAGAAATTCCTAAAGATAAATATGAGAATGTTGATTATTCTCAAGACTTTTTTGGTAAAAAAACTGGTCTTACAGTTTCTGGTCAATTAGAAGCAGAAACTTTAATTTATGGATTGAATAGAGTATATACTTTTGGTCCAGCTTTTAGGGCAGAAAACTCTAACACCACTCGTCATGCTTGTGAATTTTGGATGGTAGAACCAGAAATGGCTTTCGCTGATTTAAAAGATGATATGGACTTAGCTGAAAGAATGTTAAAATATTTAATAAAATATATTTTACAAGAATTACCAGAGGAAATGGAATTCTTTAATAAGTTTATTGATACTACTTTATTAGAACGTTTAAATTTAATATTAAATTCTGAATTTAAGAGAATGACCTATACTGAAGCTATTGATATTTTATTAAAAGCGGATAAGAAATTTGAATACAAAGTTGAATGGGGAATTGATTTGCAAACTGAACATGAAAGATATCTAGCTGAAGAAGTGGTAAAAGGTCCGGTTTTTTTAACTGATTATCCTAAAGAAATTAAGGCTTTTTATATGCGCCAAAATGATGATGGAAAAACGGTAGCTGCAGCTGATTTATTAGTTCCGGGTATTGGAGAGATTATCGGTGGTAGCCAAAGAGAAGAGCGTTTAGAATTATTGGGGGCTCGTATTAAAGAGCTGAACTTAAATCGGGATGATTATTGGTGGTATCTAGATCTAAGAAAATATGGCTCCATTAAACACTCTGGTTTTGGTTTGGGATTTGAAAGAATGATTATGTATTTCTCTGGTATGGCTAACATTCGTGATGTTATTCCTTTCCCACGGACTCCAAAAAATTTAGAATTTTAATCTTGTGGACAAACCAAATTTAACTATTATAGCTCCTTGGCTCAGTAAAGGTGATTGGACTGGGTTGATTTTTAGTTCTTTAATTAAATCTGCTAATGAGGAAAATATTTCCTTTAATGTAATTATTGGTGATCGTGTTGATAACAACAAAAAAAATAAGAAAAATAAGGCTTTTGATTTTTTATATCCGAAGTTAAGAGTTGTAGAAAAAATGGTTAGTTTGGCCAATAAAAACCTTTTAGCAGATAGAATCGTTATTATTGACTCTTCTTTTGTCAATATGAAAGCGATTAGGTATATTGCTGGCTCCGAGGCATTTATAAGCTGTTTTGTTAATGGAGGATTTTTTCAAAAATTTGATCTTGATAGACAAACTATTTTTGGGTATGATAAAGAATTATCAAAATTTGAAGAAGGGCATTATGCGTTAATGGATAAAATATTTTTACCATCAAAATATGCTTTAAATATTTTTCTTAAAGCTTACCCACTATTAAAAAATAAATCTTTTTTTAATTATTATTTTCTAAAATTTGATCCTGTTAAAATAACTAAATTTTCCGACAAGTTTGGCTATTTATATCCATCTAGACAAGTCTTCCAGAAGGGGTACGATGTCATACTTGATTTATGCAAAAAAAATGTAAATATTGATTCGATAATTGGTTTAAAAAACATTGAATTTAGAAAAAAAATTTCTAGATATAAAGTTGTTTTAATTCCATCCAGAGCTGATTTATTTGGGTTTTGTGCTTTGGAGGCTATTTTAGAAGGAACAATTCCTGTTGTTCCTAAAGGCTTCAGTTATGATGAATTAATAAATATTCCCAGTAATTTTAAATTGACATTGCCTATTAATAAAAACACAAAAAAAGAGATTATTTCGATAATTAAAGCGATTGAGAAATTATCAGAAAGCGAATATAATAGAATAATCTTTGAGGCAAGAAACACTATAAAAAAAAGAATTAATGACAAAAATCATGGTTTTTTATCAATAATTGAATCGGTGTTTTATGAAAAAAAGAAATAAAGTGTTTTTTTTCTCTCCTCATTTTGATGACGCAATATTTTCTTGCGGTGGCACAATCATAAATCATTTACAAAACGGAGATGAAGTTTCAGCTGTGACTGTTTTTTCTGCAATACCAAATTATAAAAATTTATCAAAATTTTCATCAAATCTTATTGGTTTAAATTGGGTTGAGAGCAGAGTATTGGAAAACTTTAAGGTTCTAGATAAAATTAATGTTAAGATCGTAAATCTTGACTTTTTAGATGTTATATTTAGAAAGGATGATGTAGGGAGAGATGTTTGTTCTTCTTGGTATGATGTTTTTTTAAAAAATAATGATAATTATAAGAAGGAGAATAATCTATTTATTTTGATTAAAGAGAAAGTTTTAAAATTATTGGAATTAAAACCTAATATTATATATTTTCCTTTGTCAATTGGAGGCCATGTTGACCATGTTGTTGTTAATAAAATATCCAGAGAATTAAGTTTGTCAAAAAAGAATTTAAAAGTTTATTATTATGAAGATCTTCCTTATGCCAATTATTCATTGAAAATAAATGAATTGTTAAATGATTATTCAATAAAAAAGGTTGAAGAAATTAATATTAATAAAAAAATATCTTTAGTTAGTGCTTATCGAGTTGGTCTTGGTATTGGCAGCAATTCATCATTTGTTATTTCTTCAATTAAAGAATATTCTACTAAAATTGGTAAAAATAATAATAATTTTGAAAGATTTTGGATTTTAAATAAATTGTATGAAAAATAAAAGGATTTTAAAAATAGTCTTAACAGGTGGTCCCATGGCTGGTAAAAGCTCTATTTTGTGTTATTTGAAAAAGTATTTTAAAAATAAAATAATGGTTATACCGGAAATAGCGACTAGTTTTGAAAATAACTTTTTTAGAGACCAATATTTTTTTTCTAAGTCTTTGAATAAAGATTTAAATAAATTATTTTTTAGTCTTCAATCAGAGCTAGAGTTTATATATTCAAAAGTTGCTAAAAAGAAAGGAATTAATATAATTGTTTGTGATAGAGGATTATTTGATGGGGCCGCTTATTATAACGGAAGTATTGATGAATTTTTAGATATTAACAAATCAACGCCAGATTCAATTTATAAAAGCTATGATGTTGTTATTTGGTTAGAAACATTAGTTGAAACAAAAAACGATTTTGTTTTTAGGCATAGAGTGTTGTCCAGAAAGGAAAAAAATACAATTTTAAAAATATCAAAAAATAACTTAAAATATTGGAAGTTACATCCCAATTTTTATATTATAAAGAATGATTCTCTTAGAAAAAAAAAGGCAGCTGTTGTAAATATTATTTATGATTTAATTCAAAATTAATAATTTTATGCCAAAAGATATCAATCTTAACAAAAAATATAAATCTATTCTAAATAAATTTATTATAGTCAACAAAAAACAAATTTTTAGCTTTTTGAATGGAGATTTAATCGATTATTCTGAAAGAAGTTTTAATTTTTTTGAATTTAATAATGGTTTTTATGTAATAGTGAAACCGAAGGCCTTACCTGAAAATAAAAAAAGTACAATAACGTTTTGTTTGGGGTTCCCTTTTCCTGTGTGTAAGATTAAGAAAGAGTTTAGAACTAAACATATTAAAGATTTTACATTTCATTTTAGAGGAGAGTCTTTTCGAATTGAACAAAGAAAAATATTAAAAAACTGGGTTAAAAATAATTTTAAAAAATCAGTTTGGACTGAATTTGACGACAAAGCTTTATTTAGAACAAGGTTCGACCAAAAAATAAAATTATTTTTTAATAAATATTTATTATATGTTGATCCATATAGTTTTATAGGTGATTCTTTTATTGGAGCCCATTTTTCTGATTTTTTAATAAAAAAATATAAATTTTCACAAAGAATAATTTTTTCTAAATCTTTTAATCATATTTCATTATTGGGAGAGGCTTATCCCTATGATTTAGATTTAATCAAAGACTTTTTTATAAAATATAAATGTCTTATTCTCCCGGACCTACTTGATATTAATTTTGAAAAGACGCTTTTTTTTCTTTTAAACCTTTCTAGTGTTAATGGAATTATTATTATTCCAGGTAGATCTCTTTATGTCGTAATCAATGATAAAAAATTGCAATGCTTTCATCTTAATCAGCCAGACGTGATACTCAAAAACCAAAATATTGAGGATTATATGAATGAATGTATGAACCCATTTATTGGGTCTCACAATGCTTTACAGCAAAAAAAAGTAAAAAATAATAGCAATCTCATATTTATAAATCCTTTTGGGTCTTTAGAAAATAAAACAATAAATCTTGATTTTATTGTTTTGCTTTGCAAAAATTTAAATAAAAATAAAAAGTTAAAAATAAATTTAATTTGTGGTTTGAGAGATTGTTCTTTTCATTCTGATTGGGTAAAAAAGTTTATTGAATTAAAAAAAGAAAATAAAATAAAATGTAATCTTTCTAATTATTCTTCTTTAAATCAATTGACTTTAAATTTGTCTAAATTAAGGCCAGGGGCTATCTTGACTGCTGATACTTCGATATCTCATTTGACTCACCGCTTGAACATTCCAACAGTAATATTTTTTCATGCTGCTAGATTTGATAATTCTAGTGTTCAATCAATGGTTTCGGAATCACCACTAGGATTTGGTCGTTATTTTAAAAATAGTTTCCCTTTGCTGATAAGAGAATATAATAATTTGTCAACTAAAACCATTTCAACGTTGCTTTTATATTTGGCAAAAAATAGCAAAAATAAAAAGCAAAAAGATTTTTTAAAGAGCAGATTGTGTGATCTTTTTCCTGAAAATTATTTTTATGATTATGTTTCTAAAGTATACCAAAAAAAAATAAAAAAAATATTAAAAAAAATATCGCCAATTAATAAAATATAAATATGAAAAAAATTAAATCATTAAATTTAATGGTAACCAGTAGATGTAATGGTGCTTGTAATATGTGTAATATTTGGAAGGGAAAGGAAGATTCAAATTTAAACTTAGACAGTTTGAAAAGATTTTTATCTTCGCCAGAGTTTTCAGAATTAGAAGATCTTAGTATTTCTGGCGGTGAACCAATGCTTAAAGATGATATATATGAATTTTCTAAATATTTAATTAAAAATTTACCTAAATTGAAGATGTTTTTTATTAATACAAATGGTTTATTGCCAGAGAAAACTATAAAATTAGCCAGGTTTTTAAAAAGAGATGCAAAGTTATTAAACAAGGATTTAAAAATATATTTTTCTATATCAATTGAAGGTCCAAAAGATATACACGAAACAATTCGTGGCAGAAGCTATGACTTATCTATAAAAACTATTTTGTTGTTAAAAAAGATAATGTCTAAAAAGTTTGAAGTTATTATTTCTATGACACTCCAAAAATATAATTATAAATTTGTTGAACAAGTTAGTTCTTTGGCCAAATCATTAAATTGTGGTTTTTCTTTTCGCTTTGTTGATTTTTCTGATAATTATTATAATAATATTGATAATAATAGCATTTCTTTAAGTAAAAAGGAAGCAACTAGCATTTTAGAAAAATTTAAAAAATCTTTTGAGGGCGATAGATTTTTTCAGGTATTGTATAAAAGTGTTTGTAGCGGAAAAAATGATATTATGCTGAACGCCGATGGAAAATTGGTTTGCAAAGCAGGAAGTTTGTTTATTTTTGTTAAAAGTGATGGAAATATTTATCCATGTATATATAGTAAACAAAAAATTGGACATATTAGTGAAGGGCTCCATGCTTTTAAATTAAAAAGATTAAAAAATTGCCCTTGTTGCACTGAATGTCATATATATCCCATGTTAAACTTTTGTAAAGATAAATAAAAATATAAATATGAAAAAAAATAATTTTGCGATTATTACTGACTTTGGTTTTGACTATTCGATTGCATCTATGAAGGCCTTGATAATTAGTAAATTGCCAGATGCAAATATAATTGACATTGATCATAGCATAGAAAAATTTTCAATTTTGAGTGGCGCTTTTATTATTAACTCTGTCTATTCATATTTTCCCAAAGGAACTATTTTTATTTGTGTAGTTGATCCAGGCGTTGGCGGAAAACGTGACATTATTTGTTTGGATATAGATGGTTATTATTTTATTGGACCAAATAATGGTATTTTTCATTATATAATAAAAAAATCTAAAAACTTTTTTTTAAGAAAAGTAAACGAAGATAATTTTTTAGATCATTCAAATACCTTTCATGGGCGTGATATTATGACCCCAGCCGCAATAGAGGTCGCAAAAGGTAATAATAATGTTTTTTGTTCAATAGATAAGGAAGAATTAGTTTTTATAAAAGAATTAGAGAATAATTCTGAAATTATTATTTATTATGATAACTTTGGAAATATCAAAACCAATATTGCTTCAAAAAAAAATAAGTTTACTGTTTTTTCTGAGGTTTTAATTGAAATAAACAAGAAGGTTTTTTCGGCTGTTTTTTTAAATACTTTTAGCGAAATTAGCCCAGGAAAGCTAATTTGCTATTGCGGAAGCAATGGTACCCTGGAAATTGCTGTTAATTTAGGGTCAGCTGTTGATTTTTTATCAGCTAATATTGGTGATAAAATTAGTATTAAACCAAAAATAACCAATAAATAGGTGTTTTTATATAATCGACCTATTGACAAATAATTTTATTTGTTATATAATAGTCTATTAGTCGCGATAATGCTTCTAATATAAAGTCCTTTAACAACAATAAATTATAAAATAATATGAAGACACTATTTGATTGTATAGACATTAAAGACATTTTGGATAAAAAATTATCTGATGGTCAAATTTCCGTTTGCGGATGGATTAGAACTAAACGTTCTTCAAAATCTCTTAGTTTTATTGAACTAAGTGATGGAACATGTTTTGAAAGTTTACAAATTGTTTATGATGAAACAATTTCTGATTTTTCTGAAATTTCAAAGATATCTGTCGGAAGTGCTGTTGTTATTTCCGGTACTATGCAGAAATCTGAAGGATCAAAACAGGCTATAGAGCTCAAGGCTTATGAAATTATAGCCGCTGGTCGTTCTGACACTGATTATCCTTTACAAAAAAAAGCACATTCTCTTGAGTATCTTAGGGAAATAGCTCATTTGCGTTGTCGAACAAAAACATTTCAAGCAATGTTTCGTCTGCGCAGCATTCTTACTTATGCAATACATAAATTTTTTCAAGAGGAAGGATTTACATGTATTAGTACCCCTGTTATTACTGGTAGCGATGCTGAAGGTGCTGGAGAGGTTTTTAAAGTAACCACAAAAGATCTCAAATCTAAACAAGTTACTGATTCTAAAGATGATTTTTTTGGTCAAGAGGCTTGTCTCGCTGTTAGTGGTCAATTGGAAGCAGAGGCTTTAGTGGCTGCTTTTAAAAAAGTTTATACTTTTGGCCCAATTTTTCGTGCTGAGAAATCAAACACTAGAAGACACTTAGCTGAGTTTTGGATGGTTGAACCTGAAATAGCTTTTGCTAAAATTGATGAAGTAAAATATTTGATTGAAAAAACGGTTAAATATCTCATTTCTTATGTTTTAGAAGTCGCTAGTTCTGAGATAAAATTTTTTTCTCAGTATTATGAGCCTGATTTGCTAAAAAAATTACAGGACATTGTTTCTAGTGATTTTGCTACGGTTACCTATACTGAGGCTATGAAAATTTTGCAAGAAGCCGATGAAGATTTTTCTTTTAAGCCAGAATGGGGAATAGCTTTACAAACTGAGCATGAAAGATATTTAGCTGACAAATTCTTTAAAAAACCGGTTTTTGTTGTGCATTATCCCAAGGAGGCTAAAGCATTTTACATGAAACTTAACGATGACGGAAAAACAGTTGCCGCAACTGACCTTTTATTTCCAGGAATTGGTGAAATTGTTGGTGCGAGCGAAAGAGAGGATTCTTTTGATGTTTTATCAAAAAGGATTTTAGAACTAGGACTTAAAGTTGAAGATTATTCTTGGTATCTTGATCTAAGACGTTATGGTAGTGTTCCTCATGGAGGCTTTGGTATTGGGTTTGAAAGATTTTTGATGTATATTACTGGCGTTGAAAACATCAGGGATACAATTCCATTTCCGAGAACCCCAGGAAAGCTTAAATTTTAAAAAATTAAAATTTTGGGTTTAACAAGTGGTCATCTTCCTGATGACCACTTTTTATATACCAGGAAACCCCAGACACGGCGGTCGTCTAGATCCGATAAAGGA
>DAONEH010000018.1:0-10164 GCA_035402985.1 bacterium
TGGGTAAATATGAAGTTGGTTTATATGCTGTTGCTGTAAAGCTTACTGAAGTTTGGTATTTTATTCCTAGTATTATTTGTGCTTCATTATTTCCGGCTATTATTAATGCTAAAAAAAGCGATATTAGAGTGTATAATAATCGCTTAAAGAATTTATATATATTAATGTTTGTTTTTTCTATTATTATTGCTGTTATTATGACTTTGTTAGCTAAACCAATAGTATATATATTATTTGGTAGTGGCTATTTAGAATCTGTTGGTATATTAAAGGTATATATTTGGTCTAGTATTGGTTTATTCTTAGGTACAGCAATAAATCAATATTTAATAGCCGAAAATTTAGTAAAAACCATTTTTATCCTTAATTTTTTAACTATGATTGTCAATATAGGTTTAAATTTTGTATTTATTAATAAATTTGGTTTATTAGGAGCTGCTTGGTCAACTTTAATTTCTTATTTTATTATACCAATCATTGTTTTAAGCGGTAAAAAGTTTTTTATAAAAAATATTCATTAAATATTATAATTAAAATCAGCCTTTAAAGTTTCTTTTAAACCTTCCTCAAAAGATCGAGGAGAGAAGTGTGGCATAATAGTTTTAAGTCTAGAAATATCAGTTCTTTTTTCTATAGTACCATCAGGTTTACTAGTATCCCAATTTATTTCTCCTTGATAATCAAAAATTCTTTTTAATATTTCTACAAATTCTTTAATAGAGTAATCAAAACCAGTACCAATGTTTATAATTTGGGAATTATTATAATTATTCATTAAATAAATACAAGCATCAGTAGTATCATCAACAAATAGAGCTTCGCGACGTGGTTGTCCACTACCCCAAAAAGTTAAAGGGGTATTATTTTTTTTAGCTTCAATAAATTTTTTTATTAAAGATGGTATCATATGACCATTCTCAATATCATAAGTATCATTAGGACCATACATATTAGTTGGCATAACAGAGATAGCATTAATATCATATTGTTTACGGTATAATTCACAAGCTACTACCCCTAATCCTTTAGCTACGGCATATCCTTTATTAGTTTCTTCTAATTTTCCAGACATAAAACGATCTTCGTTTATAGGTTGAGGATTTTCTTTAGGATAAATACAAGTTGATCCAGTATATAATATTTTAGTTTGTGGACTAAAGTTTTTAATAGCTTCCATTATATTTAAAATCATAATGGAATTAACGTATAAAAAATCAGCTGGTCGTTTCATATTTCCATAAATTCCACCAACTAAACCAGCTAACATAAAAACAAATTCTGGTTGTTCTTCTTTGAAATAATTATCAACTTGTTCTTTATCAAGTAAATCAACTTCATGACTACTTGGAGCTTTAATATTATTATAATTATTTTTTTTTAATTGTCTCAACATAGAACTACCAACTAATCCCGTTCCACCAAATATTGTTATTTTACTATTTGTTTGCATCATATTATTTTTTATTTAATTCTTCGTCTACCATTATTTTAATTAAATCTTCAAATTTAGTTTTAGGTTCCCAGCCTAATATTTTTTTAGCCTTACTATAATCACCTAATAGAACATCAACTTCAGCTGGACGAAAATATTTAGGATCAATTTCAATAATAATTTTATTGGTTTTTTTATCAATTCCTTTTTCTTCTAATCCTTGTCCTTGCCATAATATTTCCATGTCTAAAAATTTAGCAGTTATTTCAATAAATTCTCTAACACTATGATTTTCTCCAGTAGCTAAAATATAATCATCAGGTTTTTTTTGTTGTAACATTAACCACATACCATAAACATAATCTTTGGCATATCCCCAATCTCGTTTAGCATCTAAATTACCTAAATAGAGTTTATCTTGTTGACCATTTTTTATCTTTACTAAAGCCTCAACTATTTTTTTAGTAACAAAAGTTGACCCACGACGAGGGGATTCATGATTAAAAAGTATACCAGAAACAGCAAAAAGATTATAACTTTCACGATAATTTTTTGTAATCCAGTGAGCATAAAGTTTAGATACCCCATAAGGAGATCTAGGATAAAAAGGAGTATTTTCATTTTGAGGTACCTCTTGAACTTTACCAAACATTTCTGATGAAGAAGCTTGATAGAATTTTGTTTTTATTCTACTTTCTTTAATTGTATCTAAAATTCTTAAAGTACCTAAGGCTACAGTTTCAGCAGTGTATTCAGGAATATCAAAACTTACTCTAACATGACTTTGAGCCGCTAAATTATATATTTCATCTGGTTGTATTTTTTCTATAATTCGAGAAATACTACTACTATCAGTTACATCTCCAAAATGTAAAAATAATTGATTATTATTTTGATGAGGATCTTTGTATATATGATCTATTCTTTCAGTATTAAAAGAAGAAGAACGTCTTATAATCCCATGGACTTCGTAACCTTTTTCTAATAGTAATTCTGCTAGATAGGAACCATCTTGACCAGTTATACCGGTAATTAATGCTTTTTTCATATATTTAATTTAAACTCCTTCACGACTTAAAGCCGTTTTAATAGTTTTTAATATAATACTAAGATCAAAATAGACTGATCTATTTTTTAAATAGTATAAATCATATTGTAATTTTTTGTAAGTATCGTTTATGGAAGCCGAATGATATTCACCTGATATTTGGTCCCAACCAGTTATTCCAGGCTTAATAAGGTTCCTAATGCCATAGAAAGGGATATTCTTAGACAATTCCTTAATTATCTCAGGTCTCTCCGGACGAGGCCCTACAAAGGCCATATCGCCCTTTAGAACGTTAATTAATTGAGGTAGCTCATCAATCCTGGTCTTGCGCATAAATTGACCAAATGGAGTAACACGCTTATCATGTTTTTCGGTTATTTCACGATTATTATTTTCTTCTCGCATACTTCTAAATTTATAGAAATTAAAATGTTGACCATTTTTTCCAACCCTAACTTGTTTAAAAATTATTGGTCCACGACTACCTAATTTAATAATTAAAATAATTAATGGCCAAAAGGGAAGAGTTAGAAGTAATAATAAGGTAGCTAAAACTAAATCATATAATCGTTTAATTCTTTCAAAATTTCTTTTACTAGCTAAATTTAAATTTTCTAAAAACCATCCTTTATTTAATATTTCAATAGGAATCTGTCCACTAATTTCCTCATAAAATTTAGTTAAATTATAGTAACTAATACCAGTAGGAAGTAAATTGAATAAAGTTTTCTGTAATTCCTTCATTTCACTAACATCTTTTTCTAAAATTAAAATATTAATCTTATATTCTTTAATAGCACGTGATAATTGATTAACATCATCAATTATCATTAAATCATATTGTTCAGCAATATCAACTAAAACATTATTTTTTTCAGTTTGAATAAATTTTATAGTATAACCTAATTGTTTATTCTTTTTAATAGTTTGAATAATTTTTAAAATAATTTCATTATAGCCAATAATAGCAATATTAATACTAGGTAAATATTTTTTATTAATCATTAAAAAGAGTAATCGCCAAATTAAAAATAGTAGATAGAAACTTATAGTAAAGATAAGGAGGATAGTTTTAGGGCTCATATTAGCATCAGGGAAGATATAAAAAAAGATAATGGAGATAACAAAAGCTACCGCAATACCCTTAGTGCTTTGTTCTATTAATTTATTTTGATTGATAATTTTTCTAAAATCGTATAAACTATTGATATAGAAAATTAAGATCCATAAGACAAAAATAGGTATAAAAAACTTAAGATGATTTTGCCAAACGACAGCACTAGGAATATCAAGAAATCTTAAAGTTAGAGCTATTCTTAAAGATAATATTAATAATAGAATATCTATAATTAATAAAAAAAATTGCTTTAATTTAGTATGACCCATATATTTTGGGGTATTTAATTATAATTTCTTTTAATATTATAGCAATTAATTATTTAAAAGCAAAATATTTTATTTATTGTATTTATTAATTTTTTATGCTATAATTAGTTTAGATTTTGGTTATAAATAACTAATAAAAGAAATGAAATATATAGATTTTCAAAATACTTTTAAAAATCATACACTTATTGATGTTAGGGAGGTTAAAAATATTTTTCCGGATTTTGAATCTCGACGCTTTTATGAATGGCAAAAAAAGAATTATATTAAAAAAATTACCAAATTATTTTATTTTTTTGTTGATAAAAAAATAAATGAAAATGATATTCGTTATATAGCTAATAAATTATTAGAACCGTCTTATTTAAGTTTAGAATATGCTCTAAGGTATTATAATTTAATTCCGGAAATAGTTTATTCAATAACCAGTATTACTACCAGAAAAACTAAAATAATTAGTACTGAAATTAGTAATTTTCAATATCGATCTATAAAAGAAAATTTATTTTTTGCTTATAAAATTATAAAGATAAACGAAACTTCTTTTAAAATGGCTGAACCGGAAAAAGCCTTATTGGACTTTTTATATTTACGAAGTGATATAAAAAATGAGAATGATATTGAAGAATTACGGCTTAATAAAGAAGTTTTTAAAGAAATAATAAACCAAGAGAAGCTGAAACAGTATACCGAGGTTTTTAATTCTAAAACCTTATCAGCAAAAATTGTAAAAATTAATAAAATAATGAAATGTTAAATATTAATGAAATAAAAAAATATTATCCTTATTTACAAGGTTTTGATGTTAATATTCTTCGCGAATATTTACAGTATAAAATTTTAGATATTATTTTTAAAAATAAGATTGGAAATAAATTATCATTTATTGGTGGTACGGCTATTAAAATTTGTTATGGTAGTAATCGTTTTTCTGAAGATCTTGATTTTGATAGTTTTGGTTTGACTAAAAATGAATTTATAGAATTAGCTTATGATATAAAGAAAGAATTAGAATTAAATGGTTATTTAGTTGAAATTACTACCACTTTTAAAGGAGCTTATAGATGTAATGTTAAAATTAGTAATTTACTTCAAAATAATAATTTATCAGTTGCTAAAGATGAAAAAATTTTAATTCAAATCGATGTTGCCCCTCATGATTTTATTTATCAGCCTAAAAATTTTTTACTTAATAAATTTGATGTTTTTCGTAGTATTAAATTAACTCCAGCTGATGTTTTATTAGCAATGAAAGTTGCAGCTATCTTTGGTCGTAAACGAATTAAGGGACGAGATTTTTATGATTTTGTTTATCTTTCAGGTATGTCAGATTTTAATTATAAGTATTTAAATTTTAAATTAAAAATAGATAATGGTAGTAAATTAAAACAAGAGTTATTAAAGTTTATTGAAAATTTAGATTTTAATATATTGGTTGATGATGTAAAATCATTTTTGATAAATAAGGATGACGAGCAAAGAATTTTATTGTTTAAAGAATATATTAATCAATTAAATTTTAAATAAAATAATATAATTAATAATTAAAATTAAATTATGACTGACAAAATTTATCTAAACATTCTAAAGGGCGGGGTATTAGCTTCTTTAGCTATGTTATTTTTTGTTTTTTCAGGTTTCTTATTTCCTTATATTACTTCTAAACAATTATCCTTTAATATTTTAATAGAAGTATTACTAATAGTATTGATAGTATTTATTATAAAATTTCCTAAATATCGACCTAAAAAATCTTTACTTACTTGGGGACTGATTGCTTATTTTATATCTATTGCTTTATCCTTAGCTGTTAGTGTTGATTTTAATTTAAGTTTTTGGGGTGATACTGAAAGAATGTTAGGTTTCTTCCATTTAAGTCATTTTTTAGTTTTGTATTTTATAATTATCACCGTATTTCGTTCTAAAAAAGATTATGCCTTATTATTTAATGGTATTATTATTTCAGCTATCGTGGTAGCTATTTATGGATTTGCCATAGGTAATATGAATAGTACTATCGGTAATTGTGCTTATGTCGCTGCTATTATGCTTATAGCTATGTTCTTAGAAGCTTATTTTTTTATAGAAAAGAAAGAGTGGTGGGAAAAATTAATTTATGCCGTTGCTTTTATTATAAGTATAATTGGATTCTTTAAAGCTGATATTTCTGGAGCCCAAGCTGGTTTAATGGTGGGTATCTTTACATCTATTTTAGTTTTAATTTTAATTTCTAAGAATAAAAAAACAAAGATTATTAGCTTAAGTGCTTTAATTATTTTTATAGCTGTCCTAGTTTCTTTATTTGCTTTTAGATTTAATCCTGTTTTTGATAATACCTACGTGGGAAAAGCTTTACGAGATTTTTCCACCCAAAATGCTACCTTGAATACTCGTTTAATTTCATATAAGTCCGCTGGTCATTATTTAATTGATAATCCGATAACTTTAATTTTTGGTGTAGGTCATGGTAATTATTCTACTATCTTTGATAAATATTTTGATCCCGAGTTTTATGATTATGATCGTAATGCCACTTATTTTGACAGGGCTCATTGTACTATTATTGATATTATAACTACCACTGGTCTTATTGGTCTATTAGCTTATTTATCAATTTTTCTTTTTATCTTTATTTATTTAATTAGGGCTTATAGAAAAAATAATTTGAATAAAAATGAGTTAGCTATTATTTTAGGTTTAATTGTCGCTTATTTTGTTCAGAACCTAGCTGTTTTTGATTCCTTTGCTACTTATCTATACTTCATGATGATTTTAGGCTTTATCTATTTTATTGGTTTAAAGGGGGAGATAGATAATGATAAAAACAAAAGAACTAAAACTTTAAAATATGTGGTCTTACCTTTAGCTGTTGTTTTTGGAATTTTTGGTATTGTTAACAATATTAATTCTATGTCGATGGCTAAAGATACCATAACGGCTTATGCCTATACTTATTCTAATGGACTAGTGGCGGGATCAAATAAATTTGCGGAAGTTTTTAAATATCATACTGGTTTAGAGAGAGATGCTCGAGAATCATATATTAATTTAGTTTTAGAATCTTCTGATCAAGTATTAAAAACTACTAGTTCGGCTGAAGTGGAAAAGGTAGTATTATTAGCTATTGAAGCGGCTGAAACTAATGAAGATTATAATATAAACGATAATTTAATTTTAACTCGATTAGCTAAAGTTTATGATTTAGCTGGTCGTTTCTATTTCTATCAAAATAATAGTGAAAAAGGTTCGTATTATAGTAATTTAGCTTTAAATACATTAGATCGGGCTATTGAAGTAAGTCCCGGACGTATTCCTTTGTATTTAACTAAAGCTAATTTACTTATGAATTTTGGTAAAAATGATGAAGCTATTTCTAGTATTGAATATGCAAAAAATTTAAATACCAATATGCCCGAACCATATTGCCAATTAGCTAATGTTTATTTTATCCTAAAAGATTCTAATAATTTTTTAAGTAACTTAAAAGCTTGTCAAGAAAAGGGAGGTTTTTCTTTAATGGATTGGAATGATTTCTTAACCTCAGTTGAAAATTATTATTATAATAACAAAGATTATAAAAGTTTAACATCTTTTTATGAAATAGTATTAGCTTCTCAAACTGATGATGATAGTAAAGTCTCTTTGTTATCAAGTTTAGCTATGGCTTACTTTGAAGATAAAAACTTAGATATGGCTGAAACTACCGCTCTTAAAATTATATCTATTAATGAAAATTATACTGATGAAGTTAATGCTTTTTTAGAGAATATCAAAGAAGCTCGAGCAGGAAAGAAATAATTAATCTCTTGCTTTTTGGAAACAAGAAGAGTATAATATTTTTAGAAACAAGACACTTTCTACTTTCTTACGCAAATTTTTTATGTTCGTAATAATTTAGATAAAAGGTCGGCTTGTTTATTATAATTTGCTTAAGAATGTATTATGAAAAAATTATTTGTTGGCAGTTTACCTTTTACCGTTAAAGAAGATGAATTGAAAGATTTATTTTCTCAAGCTGGTAATGTTGAAACTGCTATTGTCATTATTGATAAAATGACAGGACGTTCCAAGGGTTTTGGTTTTGTTGAAATGTCTTCTGATGAAGAAGCTTCCAAGGCAATTGAAATGTTTAATGGTTCTGACTTTAATGGTAGAAATATCATTGTAAGTGAAGCTCGTCCTCAAGAAGATCGTCCTCGAAACTCATTTGGAGGTTCAAGAGGTGGTTTTAATCGAGGCGGTGGAAACCGATTTGGTGATAGAAATTAATTAGATTAATATCAATTAAATATATCAAACAAAAAAACAGTCATTGACTGTTTTTTTGTTTTGGTCGTTTAATAGCTATTTTATTCTATTATTCTAATTTTAAGTTTTTTAACCCCGTTATTAACAATACCTAATTTTTGAGCTCCAGCATAGGATAGATCAAAGTCTCGACCAGATATATATGGTCCACGATCAGTTACGGTAGCATATAGTACGGAATTATTATCGGGATTTACTATTTCTAGTTTTGTACCAAAGGGAAGTTTTTTATGAGCCACTAAAGTCTCGTCATACATATTAAAAACTTGTCCATTGGCCATTTTTCGACCGTCAAAAGCAGCTCCATACCAACTAGCTACAGCATAAAAGTAATTATTATTAGTATCATCATTGTTAATAGAGGAATCAGAATCTATACTACTTACAGCTGTTTTTACAGTAGCTGGATTAATAGCAGTATAAAGATTCAATCCGTTCCAAGCTTCTAGGCTTTGTAGGGAGAAGATACTCACTAAAAAGAACTGCCCAATAGCTAAAATAATCGTTTTTTCTTTCATTTGTGTTTGTTTTTATTAATTATCTTTTTTTAAAAAAAACTGACTTCACTTGGAAGTCAACTATATATTTTACACTATTTTAAAAAAATGTCAAGAGGTGTGGGTAATGTTAGCTAAAAAGGCAATTAGGTAATAAAAAAAGAGGGGCGTTTAGCATATAGCATAGAACGTATCCCTCTAAACCAGTATCTCATTTCCCCTGTGAGATATAAACACTGGTTTTCAATCTTTATTTCGTAAAAACTATTGTTTCACGAACTTTTTGGAACCGAGCACCTGTCCAGTTTTTTGATCGTATAGCCTGATCAAATAGATTCCTGATTGTAAGTCAGATATATCTATTTCTGAATTAGATTCAGAAAAAACTTTGGCTGTAACAAGTTGACCGAGATTATTATATATCTCGATTTTTTTACCATTAATTCTTGATTCTCTAAAATCAATAGTAATCTTGTTAGTAGCTGGTATGGGATAGAGCCCAAAACCAACTTCATGAGCTTCTATTTCATGGTTACTATTTGGTATTTCCATTTCAAGGATCATGCCCTTGTCGGAAACGAAGATGCATCTATTATCATATGAAGCCGAAGCTTCAAACGATTCTGATGTATCTTGCGACATAGCTAATAACGTTTTTACGCCGTTATATATTCTAGCTATACCATTTTTTCCAGACACAAATAACTCATTTTCTGATAATGCCAGGATTGATTTCTCCTGGTTACAACCATTATTATTGTCAAATAATAAGGTCATAACAGATAGAGTATTGTCCCATTTATAGACATCTCCTTTTGTGTTTAACAAGAAGAATTTGTCATTAAATTTGGCAATGTCGGTAATACTCCCATTTTCCTGAGAAAAGGAATATAATTCGATTATATGTTTGTTTTTTAAGATAAATAATTTTTTATTATTTGCGTTTTTAGCTACAAACAATATTTCACCATTTTCTCCGGCGCAAACTTCTTTAACTTTATAATCAGCTAAACCAGCTATAAATTCAAAGTCGTTTCCGTCGTATTTCCATATTTTCATTGAATCATCTTTATTACCAAAAACAAAGACATTATTTTCATCAAGGATACATACTTCCATTGACAAAAAAACTTCTGGCCGGGTTCCAGATAATTGCCAATCGTTTAAATCATTATTCCATGTGTAAAACTCCATAGAATCAATAGCAAAATCGATTGCAAAGATGCCATCAATTGTTTGAATGCCATCAACTAAAACTTGGTCTCGACAGTCTTGTATGTGTTGAGATAAATTTATCCATTGGCATACTCCGTCATAGTACATGTTTCTGTTTGGCCCGCCAAGTAGCATTTTGTTCTGATCATACATGTAAATGTACGACAGGCAAGCATCAGTAGCTTTAATCCCAGGGTTGTTGATTCTTGTTTTTTTAAAGTTGTAATCTTGTCCCCAGGACAAGTTAAGGAATAATGCCATAAACAGGCACAAAAAAA
>DAONEH010000019.1:0-10135 GCA_035402985.1 bacterium
TACCAATTTTGTATTCTTGCATCCAAGCTTGTTTATCTCGATGAACTTCGGCTCTTAAATATTCACTTAAAGCATTAACTACAGAGACACCCACACCATGCAGACCGCCTGATACTTTATAGCCACCCCCACCAAATTTACCCCCAGCATGAAGTTTAGTTAATACTGTTTCTAGAGCTGAAAGTCCAGTAACTTTATGTTTTTCAACCGGAATACCACGACCATTATCTTCAACGCTAACCATATTATCAGCAGTCAAAGTTACAGTAATTTCATCAGCAAATCCAGCCATAGCTTCATCAATACTATTATCAACTACTTCCCAAATTAAATGATGTAAACCAGTGCCAGAAGTTGAACCGATATACATTCCAGGTCTTTTTCTAACTGGTTCTAGACCCTCTAAAACGGTAATCGCATCAGCCCCGTAATCGTTATTTTTTTTGTTTTTTTCTACCATATTTCTTATATTTTAAATAATTTATAATCAAATAAAAAATGATGTTTTAGACATCTATCTGTTAATATTATAGCAATTTTTTATTTCTAAGTCAAAGATAAATTATTTGTTAATTTTATTAATTTATAGTATAATTTGGTTATAATTTATTTAAATTAAGTAATTATGTTTAAAATTCTTGTTACTGGTGGGGCTGGTTTTATTGGCTCTAATTTAGTTGATAAATTAATTGAATTAGGTCATCAGGTCACAGTAATTGATAATTTATTTAGTGGTAAAGAAGAATATGTAAATCCTTTAGCTCAGTTTCATAACCTAGATATTAATGATAATGAGGGAGTGAAAGCAGTTTTTTTGAAAGGACAATTTGATTATGTTTATCATTTAGCTGCTCAAATTGATGTTCGTCATTCAGTGGAAGATCCGGTTTTTGATAATAAGGTTAATGTTTTAGGAGCCTTAAATATTTTAAATAATTGTTTAAAGTATAAAATAAAAAAAATATTTTTTACTTCTTCTGGAGGAGCTATTTATGGTTTTCCAGAAAAAATTCCAACTCCCGAAGATTATCCAACTTTTCCTATATCACCCTATGGTATTAATAAATTAAATTTTGAAAAATATTTAAATTATTATTATCGAGTTTTTGGTCAACAATATATAGCTTTTCGTTTAGCTAATGTTTATGGACCACGTCAATACAAAGGAGGGGAAGCTGGTGTTATTTCTATTTTTATAAACAACGCTGTAAGTGATAATACTAGCTATATTAATGGTGATGGTTTTCAAACTAGAGATTATATTTTTGTTGATGATGTTGTTAGGGCTTTAATCTCCGGTTTAAATAATGATATTACGGGAGAATTTAATATTGGTACCGGAGTGGAAAAAAATTTATTGGATATTGTTTTTGCTATTGAATCAGCTAATAATTGTAAAATGAAATTAGAATATTTACCAGCTAAATTAGGTGAAGAACGTTCTAGTTGTTTAGATACTTTAAAAGCTCGAGCTGTTTTAGGTTTTGAACCTCAAGTTGATTTAAATACTGGAATTAATTTAACTATCGAGTGGTCTAAAAAACAAATAAATAAATAATTTTAAAATATGAAAAATTTATCAAAAAAAATAATTATTGGTAATTGGAAAATGAATTTAGATTATAAATCAGCCATTACATTGAGTAAAAAAATAAATACAGCTTTAAGATATTATAAACAAAAAAATGAAGTTGTCTTATTACCTGATTTTTCTTCTTTATTCGAAGTTGGTCAGAATATTAAAAGAAGTTCAATAAAATTAGGCTCACAAGATGTTGCCCCCTATAATTTAGGGGCCTATACCGGAGAAGTCTCCTTAGAGTCTTTAAAACAATTAAAGTGTGAGTATGTGTTAATAGGTCATAGTGAAAGAAGACAATACTTTAATGATGATGATTTAATTGCTGATAAAATGAAAAATGTTTTAGACCATAGTAATATTATTCCAATATTATGTATTGGAGAAACTTTAAAACAAAAGAGAGCTGGTAAAACTTTAGTAGTTTTAGAAAAACAATTAAAAACAGCTTTAAGTAATATTAAAAATCTTTCTAGCAAAAAAATAATTATTGCTTATGAACCAATTTGGGCTATTGGTAGTGGTCGAGTTATTATAGTAGCTGAGGCTATTTCTATCCATAAAAAAATACGAGCTTTAATAGAAAAAATTTGTCATAATAATTTACCAAAAGAATTAGGAATTATTTATGGCGGTAGTATTAATATGAAAAATTTTGAAAATTTTAAAAATTGTTCAGATATTTCGGGTTTACTTATCGGGGGAGCTAGTTTAAAAGCTAATGATTTTATAAACATAGTTAATAATTTTTAATTATATGGACAATCTTTGGCCAATTATATTAATATCAATTTCACTTTTAGTTATTATCTTTATAATTATTCGTCATTTTCCCGCTTTAGCCGTTTTAGATGCTTCAAATATTCCAGAAGAAAAAGAACAACAAATAAAAGAGAAGATTATAAAAAGTAGAATGACTAGAAAATTTTCTTTTTTAAATAAGTTTTTTGGAGCTATCAGTGATTGGTTTAATAAGTTATTTAATATTCTTCATTTTAAATTAAGTGAATTACAAAAAAAACAAAAAAAACAACAAGAAGATCAATCGATGTTAGGTATTAGTTTAGAAGAAAAGAATAAAATACTATTTTCTCAAGCGGATGAGTTTATAAAAGAAGAAAATTTTGAAGAGGCTGAAAAGAAATTGATTGAGATTATCAGTTTAGATGATAAAAATTTTACAGCTTTCTTTGAATTAGGTGAGGTTTATCATTCTGAGGGTAAATGGCAAGAAGCCAAACAAACTCTATTATATGCTAATAAATTAGCTGAAGTTTTTTCACAAAAAGTTACGGGTAATGAAGTAGCTAATTTGAATTATTCTCTAGCTTTAATAAATAAAGAATTAAATGACTTAGATGGGGCTATAACTAATTTATATAAATCTTTAGAAATTGATCAAAATAACCCACGTTATCTTGATTTAATGTTGGATTTATGTATAATAAAAAAAGATAAAGGTTTAGCTTTAAGATTTTTAGAAAAAATTAAAGAAATAAATCCTGATAATAATAATATTTCTAAGTGGGAAGAAGAAGTTAGTCAGTTATAGAAGGCCGTT
Source organism: bacterium (assembly GCA_035402985.1). Classification (GTDB taxonomy): domain Bacteria; phylum Patescibacteriota; class Patescibacteriia; order Patescibacteriales; family UBA12465. The sequence continues at coordinate 3,141 of DAONEH010000019.1, forward strand.
GTAGCTCAGCTGGTAGAGCATCTCCATGGTAAGGAGAAGGTCACCGGTTCAATCCCGGTCAACGGCTCCAAATCAAAAATTTTTTTATATGGCACCTCACAACAAAAATCAGATTCCTTCTAATAAAAGAGGAAGAAATAAAAAAGAAAGTAACAGCAAAAGAGTTACCACCATTCACCACATTGTTCCAAAAAGTCGTGGCGGGAAAGAAACAAAAGAAAATAAATCTTTAATTATGGTTTATTTTCATAAAAAGTATCATGAATTGTTTCGAAATATGACTCCAACAGAAATTTTAGCTTACCTGGAGACTTATTTTTGGAATAATCAAACTAAATGGATTGATGATTATTCTTTTAATCGTCAAAATTATATAGATAATTTGGATGATTTAAAATGATGATTTAGAATTAAGCTATTAAGCGGTTTTTAAAATGACCGCTTTTTTTATTACTATTTTAGGTTCTGGACAAAAAATAATATATGAATTAATATAAAATAATAGGTCTTTAAAAATATTAACTAAATCATAATAGCAATGGAAACAAAAGAAGAATATCCTTGTAAAGTTGCAAATTTTTTAGAATTTCTTTCTCTTTATCCGGAAGATAATTTTCATGATCCGGTTCCTCGGTTATTTCTTTATCTTGATGATTTAGAAAGTGTATTTTTAGGTGAAGAACAAGACGAAGAACAAGACAATGAAGAAAATAATCAAGATTATGAAAATAAAAAAATAGATGAAAACTTTTTACAGGTTTCCGGTGATCTTTTTATGATTGAGAGTATTATAAAGTTTATAATCATTTTCTTCATAAAGGACGAAGTTTTAATTTCAACTAAAGAAATGTTTATAGAGGATGCTATTGAAGATTTGTCTTATTTATTAAACAAAGACAATTTTGAAATAGAGGACTGCTATGAAGCCGAACTTGTTTTAGGTGTGTATGATGTTTATAAAGATTTTTTTCTTTTAGCATTTTGGCCTGATTTAGACGTATTGGTTGATGCTATTGAAAATAAACTCGATGATTATGATTTTAAACAATCATAATACTTAATTGTGTAAAACCTAACTGTCATTTAATTCATTTAATTGACAGTTTTTTTATCTCTTGATTATTAAATATAAAAGTGTTAAAGTGGCGGATAATAAAATAGAACCTTTAAAATAAACAAAAAAATATTACCATGAAAGAAAATCTTTTTAAGAAAATTGCTAGTATTAAATTTATTAGCAAAAAACATTGGATAAGTTGTCTTGTCCCAATTTTTGTAGTTTTGTTAATCGCCTGTTTACCAATTACTATAATTTCCTTAGGTTTAGGAATTATAGTTTTTATGGCGCTATCAATTTTAATTATAGCAATATTTATTTTTTTGTCTGATTATATTCAAGTTTCTTCAAACGAGGAATTGATTATTATATCAGATGGAGAGGAAGTAGTTTTGCCGAAAGGGAGATACTTTTTATTCCCTTATAGAAATATTGCGAAAGAAAAATTTTCTCTGAAAACTCAAAAATTTCCCATATTAATTAAGGAAAAAGTAAAATTTGTTTATGGAGCAGAGTTTGAAGTTAATATTGAATTTTTCGGACGAATAGAAAATTCTAAGGATTATTATAAGAATAAATTTATTGTTCAAGAGATAATGAAATATTTAATAATTTATTTCTTTAAAGAAAGAAGTTATAAAGTATTCATTACTGAAAAAAATCCTTTTGTCATAGAAAATCTTTCTATAATAGATCCTAATGGTTTAGTTATTTCCTTTATTAAAAATAATTTTGGAATAAAAATATATTCCGTTGTTTTCACTTTATTGAACAAAATAAAGGAGGAAGACGTTGATGAAAATAACGGAGATGGTTGTTAATAAACTTCAAGAGGGTAATCTGTATTATCCTCTTTTTTTATTTGATTTTTTTTATATAAAATACTATAATTTAATATATAAACTAATTTTAAATAATTATGAAATTTAAGAAGATATCTTTGTTTTTTTTAACTTTAGTCTTTTGTTTTTCGGTTGGTTTAAGTGTTCAAGCCGAAACAATCAAATTAAATAACCCTTTAGGAGCAACTACTACCGTTCAAACCTTAGTTGGTCGAGTAATTGATTCTGTTTTAGGTATAGTGGGGTCATTGGCTTTAATTATGTTTGTTTATGGTGGCTTTATCTGGATGACAGCTTCGGGTAATGAACAAAGTGTTACTAAAGGCAAAAATATCATAATGTGGGCGGCTTTAGGTTTAGTAGTTATTTTCTCGTCTTACGCCTTAGTCAAGTTTGTTATTGGGGCTATTGGAGCTTAGAAAAAAATAGTTAAATATTTATTATATAATAGATAGAGCTATATTTATTTCTTTTGATTTTTAAAATATGAATCTTGTTGAATTAAAAGCTGAACATTATTTATTTAAAAAAGTAGATTTTGGCCGTGTTTATGTTTTTGTTGATTTTGGTAATGTTAGACCTTGGGCTAAAGAATTATGGCCGGAAGAAAATAAATTTAGAATTAGTCAAGAAATAGATATAGTAAAACTAGCTGAAATTATTAATTGGATTTTTCCAATAAAAAAGTTGTTCTATTATGGTCGCTATTTAGAAAATACTAATTTTCCGAAAGAGCATGATAATAATAAAAAACATCGTGCTTCAATGTTTAGATTAGATAAAGCCAGAAAAAATGGTTTTGAAGTTAAGACTAAAGATATTAAAATGATTCCACACTATGACGAATCTGGTATTTTTTTAAATAAGGTTCCGAAATGTAATTTTGACGTGGAAATAACTATGGATATGATTACTAAATCTGAAAAATATGATACGGTTATGCTTTTTTCTGGTGATAGTGATTTTGGGGGATTGCTTAGTTATTTAAAGAGCAAAGGGAAAAAGGTTGTTGTTGTTTGTACTAGAAATAGGATGAGTAAAGAATTACAATCCGTGGCCAATGTTTTTGTTCCGGCGGAAACTTTAAGTGGATTTTTAAAATTAGAAAATTCTGTAATAAAAAAACACTCCGCTTGCGCGGAGGTGTGAATACGATCCTAGTATCGTTTAGGGGACGATAGTTTTTCAACTACAGTACTATTATATTACATACGAAAAAATAGGTCAATAGTTAAATCATGTTGTATTTATAAATATAATGTAATTTAAATAATTTTTAAATAAAACAATTTATTGTAGTATGTGTTGACATTATTTTTTTTTCTTGTAAAATAAAAAAAGGTCGAACTTTAAAATGTTATTGGGTCGATACCAAAGCGGTCAACTGGGGCAGACTGTAAATCTGCTGGCGTTAGCCTTCGTAAGTTCGAATCTTACTCGGCCCACAACTTTATTCTCACTATTATGATTATAAATCCTGATAAAATTGGTTTGAGCTTTATAAAAATATTTCTAGTACTATTATTAGTTTTAGGGGCCGTCATTTTTATTTTATCTTTTTTATAATTTAATTTTATGCCAGAATTACCTGAAGTAGAAACAATCAGAAACGGTTTAAGCCGTTTTGTTTTAAATAGAGAAATTAATACTTTTATCATAAATGATAAAAAGTTAAATTTAAGTTTATCTGGTTTAAAAAAATTACGAGGTGATTCTATAATTAAAATTGATCGTTTAGGAAAAATGTTAATTTTTTCTTTTAAGAATAATGATCTTAAATTATTAGTTCATTTAAAAATGACCGGACAATTAATTTTTTGTTTAGATGACCGAAAAAAAAGTAATGGTAAACCGATGACTTCAACTCAAGTTTTAGTAGCCGGTGGTCACTCCAGTAATAAATTAACTAATATCAGTGGGGATGATTTAAAGTATATTCGTTTTCAAATAATTTTTTCTGATGCTTATCGTTTAGTTTTAAATGATGCTCGACGATTTGCTTATATTAAATTAGTTAGTCCTGTTGTTTTTTCTATTATTCAAAAAAGATTTGGTTTAGAACCATTATCTAGTGATTTTTCTTTTAAAAAATTAGTATCTTTAATTAAAAAAAGATATAAGAAAAATATTAAAGCTTTTTTATTAGATCAATCATTAATTGCTGGAATTGGAAATATTTATGCTGATGAAATTATGTTTGCTTCTAAAATTAATCCCTACAAAAAAGCTGGTGATTTAAATTTATCTAAACAACGAGAGCTTTATAGTAATATTAAGAGAATTTTACGTTTAGCGGTTAAAAAACGAGGAACAACTTTTAATACCTATGTTGATGCTCAAGGTCACAGTGGTCAATTTATTAAATTATTAAAGGTTTATGGACGAGCTGGGGCTAAATGCTATAATTGTGGAAGAATTATTAAGAAAATTAAAATAGCTGGGCGGGGAACTTGTTATTGTCCTAAATGCCAGATTTAATTAAGTTGACTTTTACTCTTTATTTGTTATAATACCTTATATTAAAGTCAAATAATAATTTATTAGAAAAATATGTCACAAGATAATATGATAAAAATGGAATGTACTGAATGTAAGCAAGTATCTCATCATTCTCATAAAAATAAAAAAACTTTAAAAGCGGTTCGATTGGAATTAAGCAAATTTTGTAATTTTTGTCGAAAAAATACACTTCATAAAGAAACTAAATAATTATATCTAAAACTAAAAAATGGATGAAGGACAAAATTCTTTCTAAATATTTTTTAATATTTTTGATAATATTGGCTGTTATAGCTTGTTTTTTGTTATTCAAACCTTTTTTAATTGAAATAATAATTGCTGGAGTTTTAGTTTCAGTTTTTTATAAACCATTTACTAAATTAACTAAACTTTTTAAAGGACGGCAAAAGATAGCTGCTTTTTTAATGAGTTTATTTCTATTATTAATAATTATTGTTCCGATAAGTACTTTAATAATTCAAATTGGTAAAAAAGCTCCAATGGCCTATACGGAAACAATTGAATTTGTAAATACAACCGGAGATAATTTTAAAAATAATTTTTTATCTAATTTTGGTATTGATTTAAATAATAATAAAATAGAGTCTATTGTTTTAAATTCAGTTAAGAAAATAAGTGATTGGTTAGTATCAGCTGTGCCATTAATTTTAAAAGGAACTTCTAATTTTATAATTTCTTTAGTTTTGATGCTTTTAATTACTTTCTTTTTCTTTATTGATGGTAAAAAAATATTAGCTAAATTAAAATTATGGTCACCTTTACCTAATAAGTATGATCTAATAATTTTTAAAAAATTTAGAGAAATAAGTTTTAGTGCTTTAGTCTCTACTTTTGTTACAGCTGGTATTCAGGGAGTTATTGGTATTATTGGTTTCTTAATTGTCGGAGTACCGGCTTTATTCCCAGGTTTATTATTAGCTTTTGCTTGTCTTATTCCATATTTTGGAGGAATGTTGGTTTATGTACCTATTGGAATATATTTAATTTTAGCTGGACAAATTTGGCAGGGAATTTTTATACTTATTTGGGGAGCGGTTATAATTGGTAATGCTGATAATATTATTCGAGCCTATATTTTACACGGGACAGCTAAAATTAATCCTATTTTTTTAATTTTTGCTTTAATGGGTGGGATTATATTATTTGGTTTTTGGGGTTTAGTTTTAGGTCCATTAATATTATCTTTAGTTACTACTATTTTTAGTATTTATGAATTGGAATATGGAAAAGATTTAGAAGAATTAAATTTAAAACAAAAGAAGATAGAAGAAAAATAAAATATTTAATTTAATATTTCTTATAATTAACATTAAAATTTATGTTAGGAGAAAAAACAAAAAAAAATTTAGAAGAAGCTTTTGCTGGTGAATCAAAGGCTAGAAATAAGTATGATTATTTTGCTAGTATTTTTAGAAAAGCAGGCTATATTCAAATAGCTAATATTTTTGAAGAGACTGCTTTAAATGAAAAAGAACATGCTAAATTATGGGCTAAACAATTAGAACTTTTACCAAGTGAATTAGTTGAAGTTTTAAAATTAGCTATTGAAGGTGAAAAATTTGAAACGGAAAATATGTATCCTCGTATGTATAATGAAGCTTTAGAAGAAGGACATGAAGATATTGCTAAGATGTTTAAGGAAATAGGTGAGGTTGAAGAAAAACATCAGAAGCGTTATCAAAAATTATTAAATAATTTAGAAAAAGGTGAGGTCTTTAAAAAACCAGAAGTTAAACGTTGGAAATGTAATAATTGTGGTTATATTCATGAAGGAACTGAAGCTCCAGAAACTTGTCCAGCTTGTTCTCATCCTCAAGCCTATTTTGAAGTCTTTGAAGAAAACTACTAATAATTAATATATAATTTTATGGAAAATAGAGTTGGTAAAGTTTTTTATTGTACTATTTGTGGAAATGAAGTTGAATTTGTAAAAGATAGTGGTGCCCCTATAATTTGTTGTGGAGAAGAAATGGTAGAGAAAAAATAGGGAGGAATAATATTGATATTATGTTGTTAATAAAAGAACTATTTATTAGTTCTTTTATTAGTATTGAAAAAAATAGTTTTTCTATATATAATAAACCACATACTGGTATTAATAAGAAGTCTGGTTATAAAGGATGCGTATCTGTCAGATATGGGGACAGTAAAATATTTAAAGAGGTTTTTATAATAATAAATAGATTAATTGAATATATAAATAATGCGGGATTGGTGTAGTGGTAACATATCTCTCTCCAAAAGAGCAGACGTGGGTTCGATTCCTACATCCCGTGCCATGACATTTTCTGTGAAAGGTACCCGAAAGCCGAGTGTTTTCGAGTTCGATACCCGCAAAGGTGTAAGCACCTTGAAGGGAATCGAAATTCACAGATTTGAATGATTTTATCAAAAGCACTTTTTAACGAAGGTGTTTTTGATTTGTGTTTACAAATAGCTAAATTGTTGTTAAAGTAAAGATAAGATTTTACTTGATAAAATATGAAATTTGAGCAAATAAAAAAGGAGAATAAAATTGAATATTGGGAAAAAATTGATAGATAACTTGGCTTATCGGCGGAGCTTTTTATTCATTT
>DAONEH010000020.1:0-9744 GCA_035402985.1 bacterium
TGATATCATTAAAATCACAAATAACACAAAAAGTATTAAATTATTTTTTTATTAACCCCACAGCTAAATGCTATATAAACGAATTAGCTAAAATATTAAAAGTTGATCCGAAGAATCTATTAAGAAAACTAAATGAATTAGAGAAAGAAGGATTATTTACCAGTGAATTTTCTGGTCGACAAAAGTATTATTATTTAAATAAATCTTTTCCACTTTTAAAATTATATAAAGAGATATTTTTAAAAACTTTAGGTATAGAGAATATCTTAAGAAAAATAATTAGTTCTGATAGTAAAATAATTGAAGCCTATATCTTTGGTTCTTATGCTAGTAATAAAATGGATCAGATAAGTGATATTGATTTATTAATTATTGGAGATCATTCTTCAATTGATATAATAAATAAAATAAATAAAATACAAAAAGAAATAGGTCGTGAAATTAATGTTATTAATTTCACTCTAGAAGAATTTAAAAAAAAGAAACAAACGGATAATTTAATAATGAATATTTTTTCAAATAAAATAATAAAATTAAAATAATGAAAAAAAGAGTTTTTAAATCGTTTTTATGGTTATTTAAGTAAAAAATTAGTATAATTAGGTAAATATTTCTATTTTTATGTCTTTTTTGACAATATTTTACATAATGTATTGACTTTTGGACAATATTTTGCTAATATTAAATTATAGATAATAATTTAATATACAAAAATATGTTATTAACTTTTAAAGTCAAAAATTTTCGTTCTATTAAAGATGAAATTATTCTTGATTTACGGGCAACAAAAGAGGAAGCAATAAAATCTAATGCCGTAGTAAAAAATAGCAAAGTATCACTATTAAAATCAGTGGCAATTTATGGTGCCAATGCATCAGGTAAAAGTAATATTTTAAAAGCATTTTTTGTTTTTCGAAAAATGATTTTAGAGTCACTTATTCTTAGAAATACCGGAAGTGAATTACCCAATGAATATTTTAAATTAAGTTCTGAGACAGAAAAAAAGCCGTCATTTTTTGAAATTAGTTTTTTAATGGATAAAGAAGTCTATATTTATGGTTTTGAAATTGATAAAAAAAAGGTTTGTTCTGAATGGTTAAAACAGGAAAAAGGTAAAAAGACTTTATTTAAAAGAGATGGTCAGAATATTAAGAGTAATAAAAATTATTTTCAAGAAGCATCGGCTATTTTGAAAAAAAATACAGATGAAAGAGTTTTATTTTTATCGGTTTTATCTAGTAATGGTCGACCAATCTCAAAAAGAATTGTTGAATTTATTCAAAATATAAATTTAATATTTAGTGCTAAAGGTGGAGATACTTTAAATTATTCGTTTGGTCAATTTTTATCAAACCCTAAGATGGCTAAAAAAATAAAAGAGTTTATTTTAAAGGCTGATTTTGGAGTAGTAAATATTGAAGCTAGTGAGAAATTTATTTCAACCAAAGAAATACAAAATATTCCTGATAAATTTAAAGATTTATTGTTTAAAGAAGATTCTAAAATTGCTGAGCGAAGCATAAAATTTTTACATAAAAAATATGATAAAAACGGAAAAAAGATAGAAAGTGAACCATTTGACTTTTTTATTGAAGAATCTGATGGAACTCAACAAATGTTTGTGTTATCAGCTCCACTTATTGATACATTAGATAATGGAAAAATATTATTTATTGATGAGCTGGATGTAAGCTTACACCCAATACTGTGTCAATATTTGGTATCAATTTTTAATTCAAAAGAAAAAAACCCTAATAATGCTCAGTTAATTTTCACTACTCATGATACTTCGCTTTTAAATGAAGAATTTTTATGTCGAGATCAAATTTATTTTACAGAAAAGAATGAAAAAGGATCGACCGAATTGTTTTCCTTAGCTGATATATCAGAGAGAAAGGGAGTAGATTTTGCTAAAAGATATTTAGAAGGTCGCTATAATGCTTTGCCGTATATTTCCGATTTTGAAAATTTAAAATTTTTAAAATAGTATGACAAAATATAGAGGTAAAACTAAACATCGGGAAGCTCACCCGAAGATTTTTGTGTGGTCGCATACAGAAAAAGCAGAAATAGAATATTTTCAAGAGTTTAAAAATTATTTAAAAACACCTCTATTAATGCCAAAAAAAGAAATTTGTTGGACACCACAAGAATTATTAAGAAAAATTGTGGAGTGGAAGAAAATAAAAATTTGTGAGGATGATGGTGATCAGGTTTGGTGTATTTTTGATATTGATGATTTTTATAAAAAAGACAGCAAGAATCTTTTAATGGCAATTAAAGATGCTATACATAATAATATTAGAATTGCTTATGCAAATGAATGTTTTGAGCTTTGGATTTTATTTCATTTTGAAAAACCGAATGGTCCAATTTCTAGGGGAAGCAATATGGAAAATAAAATTGTAGAAGCATTTAAAAAAAATAAATTAGGTAAATTTAAAAAAAATCAAGAAATTTTTCAAGTATTATTACCTTTTCAAGATAAAGCTATTAAACATGCTAAAAGTATAGTATTTGATTATAAAAAAATTAATTGGCCGAATAATTTAAGTGTTAAAGGTAATCCATCAACTAGTATTCATTTTTTAGTAGAAGAAATTAATAGGTTAATTAGAGATAATAAAAAATAAATTTTTTGTGTTTTCTAAATATATAAAAAAATAAACTTGTTACCAAGTTTATTTTTTTTTGTGATCTCTACGGGAATCGAACCCATATTGCCAGGATGAGAACCTGGTGTCCTAACCGTTAGACGAAGAGACCTTAATTAAGTATCTTACCAATAATCCAAGCATTACCTTTTAGAAATTCATTGGTAGTCATTGGTTTTTTACCTTCTAATTGGACTTCACTTAAAACTAAACCATAATCACTACATTTAACTACTAATCTATTATTATCTAAAAATAATTGTCCAATAGGGGCATCACTTGGGATTAATGTTTTTTCTGACTTAAGTATTTTAAATAATAATTTATTATTTGACAAGTCATCCTTCTTTAGAAAACTATAGGTTCCGGGCCATGGGAAATAGGCTCTAATCTTTCTTTCTATTATCTCAGCTGTTTCATTAAAGTTTAAATGACCATCTTCTTTCTTTATCATCTTAACATAAGTAGCTTTAGAATTATCTTGAGAAAATGGTTTTAAATTATTATTTACATAATCCTTTAATATCTTAGCTAAGTTATCATGGGTTACTCGTATTATTTTATCAAGTAAAGTCTTTGAAGTTTCATCCTCATCTAAACTTATTTCAATTTGTTTTATAATATCACCTGTATCCATATTTTCATCCATTTTCATTATAGTGATACCACTTACTTTATCACCCTCTAAAATGGGATTAGCAATACAAGAGGATCCACGATATTTTGGTAATAGGGAAGCATGAACATTAATACAACCATAGGTAGGGATATCTAAAATTTCTTTAGGTAATATTTTACCATAAGCAATAACGACTATTAAATCTGGTTGTAGGTCTGAAATTTCTTTTATAATTTCTTTTATTTTCCCAGGTTGATAAATTAATAGATTATTTTCTAGAGCTATTATTTTAACAGGAGTTTTTTGTATATTTAAATTACGACCCGAACTTTTATCAGCTTGACTTATTACTGCTTGGATAAGAAAAGAATCATCTAAGAGTAGGGCTTGTAGGCCACTTTTAGCTAATTCGGGTGTACCCATAAAAATTGTTTTTATCTGTTTATCCATTTTTTATTTTTTAATTTCAGGTATACTATTTGGTTCAGCTTTATCAATAAAAAGAATACCATCTAAATGATCAGTTTCATGTTGGATAATTCGAGCTAATAGATTTTCTGCTATAATTTTTTGTTTCTTTCCATTAATATCAAAGTATACACAATTTATTTTTTTATGACGAGCTACTGGTAAAAAGTATATCTCATTTTTTTTATTTAAAACTGATAAACAACCTTCTGGTTCTATTTCTTTAGACCATGATTTTTTAGTAATTTCAGGATTAATCATAACCATAGCTTTATCTTCGTTGTTTATAATTATCAGACGAATATTTTGTCCAATTTGAGGTGCCGCTAAACCAGCTCCATCTTTCTTTATCATGGTTTCAGTCATTTCTTTAATTAATTTTTTAAATTCTGGTTTTTGTAACTCAAGTAAATCAATTTTCATTGATTTCTTTCTTAATATATCATTAGGATGAGTTAGAATATTTAACATATAATTAATTATTATTTTTTGTTATTAGAACTAAGTATCTTAAAAAAGTATTGCCATTTTGTTCCGGTCTGACATAATTCTTTAGTATCATTTAAAGCTTGTCTAATTATAGTTTGATTTTTTTCTTTACACATTTTAAAAACAGATGATCTTTTAAATTCTGGTATAGATAATTCTTTAATAATATTTAAAGCTAAATCTTGCCACTCATAAGCGGGTGGTTTTTTATTAGTTTTTTGTTCTAATATCTTTTTTATATCATCCATATTATTTAAGATCAAATTTCATAGTTAAACAACCAACACCTAATTCTTTTTGATAGGACATATTGTCAGTTTGATAGTCTAAATTGTCTAAAATACCAAGTAAGAGGGAAATAGGTCGCAATCCACATTCCTTAGCTCCTAGGGCTAATTTAGGGTCAATTTTCAATATATCAGGCACACCTAGGGGACCCTTTTTTAAACTTTCTATGGTCTTTTCATCAAACATTATAGCCTTTTGAAAGAAGCCTCCCGGAGCATTATGATTTAAACAATGAGATAATTCACCCGAAGCTAATACGGCTATATTTTTATCAGTTTCTTTTAATAATCTTTGTATTTTTTGACCAGCGGTAAAATGATAAGAAAAATCATGATGAGAAGAGGTATTGATTATAATTATCTTAGATTTAAGATTTTTTATCTTTTGATTATTATCTGATAATAATAGATACAAAGGGATACTACTACCATAATCAGCTTTACTTTTAGCTTCAATATTAATATCAAAATCAGGCCATAATTCTTCCTTGATTTTATATGATAATTCTAAATCACCATTTAAATTTAATTTACTTAAATAGTCACCAAATTCTTCAAAATTAATTTCTAAATTAAAATGATTATTTAAACTAATATCTAAATTATTTTTTTTATGAGGAGAAATAATTATTAAAGTATCAATCTTTTTTTCAATTAATTCTTTTTTTATCTTAGCCAAAGACTCACTAGTTTTTTTTAAAATTCTAGTATTTTGTTTACCAATATTTGGTATTAAAATGGGAGAATGTGGAACGATAAAAGCTAATGATAACATATTAATTTTTATTAATAAGTTCTTGAATAGGATCGCCAGTTGTATAGAGGTTAATAATTTTTTCTGGTACAGTTATAATATTACTCCAATTATAGCCTAAACCTTCGAAGATTTCACCACTAACAAAAGCTCGTTTTTGACCATTATCAATTAAATAGACGGCTGGAGAATTAGTAGCTTTTAATAATTCTCCATTATCAAATTTAACGGGATCAACTGTTTTGTATTTATCTAATTGAGCTTCATCAATAGCATAGATAGTTTTACCTTTAAATTTAGTAGTTAAAAATATTTTATCAATTAAGGGAGCTTTAGTTTCTTCTTCTACAAAATATACTCCACCAGTTCTTTTATTCTGTAATAGGGCGCCAGTTGGATAGGCGGAAGCTATGGTTAAGTCAGGTCCATTGATATATGAATTGACATCAGCCCAAGAAGCACTTTGGATTTCTTCGACATTATAGCCCATGTTTTTAAAGACAGCAGTACTAGCGAATAATCTCTTTTTATCATTAACTAGTAAATACAAATCACCGTCTGGCGACATGATAATGGAATAATTAGCAAATCTAATAATACTTCCTTCGTTATAGGCATTTAGACTGGATTCGCTAACAGTGATAGCTTTAGCGGTGCTATAGCGAGATGATAAGACACTCACACTAGCAAATTTTCTTTTAGTTCCATTTTGGATTAACCAATAATCATTACCAGCTTTTAAAATAGTACCATCAGGATAACCTTGAGTTGGAAAATATTCATTCCATAATTTCCAAAAATTATAATTACCGTTATAGACATGAGGAGTATAATTGTATAAAGCGGCGGTAGCTGTATTTTTTATAGTTACTTCAATATCAGCGTTACTTGCAACTCCATATTTATTAGTAAAAGTATAGGTTTGACCAGCTTTGTAGCTATAGCGGGTAGGATTTAACATATACCAACGAAATTGTAGAGCGGCACTATTAACTTGTTTACCAAATCCTTTGTAATATGGATTACAAGCATAATTATCAGGACAACCATAACCAGTAGCCCAATTTAATTGACCATCGCTAGGAGTGGTATCACTTATTAAACTTTGTTCTTTCTGTAATAATACTAAAAGAAATTTAGGACTAACTGTTCCAATAATTTTACATTTAGCTTTTCTTTCGGCATTAGTGGGTTCATCACTTAAAGTTGCTCCATCACAATCATAATTATTAACAGAAGCATCATAAATTATTTCGGCGGCACTTTTAGTTTCTCCATAAGAACTAGTAGTTTTGTAAGTAGCTAAATAACTATGATGATTTTCTAAGAATTTTTGAATTTGACTAACACTCATCGAATTAAAATTTAATAAGTCTTCATCACTTATTAGGAAGGATGGATCAAATTCGGTTGAAGCGGCTTTAACACCCCAGGGTATTAAAAAGAATAAAGTCAAAGCTAAAATGGCTGTTTTTTTCATATTTATCATTTAATTTTTATGAATATATTATAGTATAATTAAAAAATTTTTAAAAGTTTTTGTTTTTATTCTAAATGGGCTTGATCTAAACTACTTTTAATCTTTTTAATTAATTTAGGATGATTAGTAAAATCAGGGTCATAACTGGCAATACTGTTAATAGCTTCATCAACTTTAGTGATAGTATCATGATCAAATAGGGTAGCAAATTTAAAATTCATAATACCAGATTGAGCGGTACCATAGAAATCACCACTACCACGAGCTTCTAAGTCCATTTTAGCTAAACTTAAACCATCTTGATATTTTTGTAGATTGGTTAAACGTTCAATACTAGAAGAATAATTAATTTTTTTATTTAACAAGGTAGCCTCAGGCGGAGCTTCGCTTAAACTTAAGAAACAATAACTAGCTAAATTACTACGACCAACTCGACCTCTAAATTGATGAAGTTGGGCTAAACCAAATCTTTCCGCTCCTTCAATTAAAATAGTGGTGGCATTTTTAATATCAATACCTAATTCTAAAACAGAAGTAGAAACTAATACTTTTATTTTATTATTAGAAAAATTATTCATAATATCTTCTTTCTCACTACTAGACATTTTTCCGTGAAGCATGGCTATCTCAATATCTTTAAATTCATTATTTTTTAATCTTTGATATTCGGCTTTAACTGATTTAGCTTCAAACTTATCAGAGGGATCAATTAAAGGACAAACGATAAAAGCTTGATGGCCATGTTTTATTTCTTGTTTTATGAAATTATAGGTAGACTCTTTTTCTTCTGGTAAAATTATTTTTGTTTTTATATCAATACGATCTTTTGGTTTTTCAGAGATGATAGAAAAATCTAGACCAAAAAATGACATTAAGGCTAGGGAACGAGGAATAGGTGTGGCCGTCATGGATAAGAAATGAGGTGTAGTTCTATTATTATTGTCATCAATATTTTTAGAAATAATTTCTTCTCGTTGATTAACGCCAAAACGATGTTGTTCATCAATTACTACTAAAGCTAATTTTTTAAATTTTATTTTATCTTGAATTAAGGCATGGGTTCCGATAATGATATCAGCTTGTTTAGTAATTTCTAAGCTTTGATCTTTTTTAGAAGTACTTAAAGGGAAATTAGTTAATTGTTTTTTGGAAGTAAGTAGAGCTATTTTAAAATTATTATCTTTAAAAAAGAAGCAAAAGGAATTATAATGTTGTTGAGCTAATATTTCAGTGGGGGCCATTATGACAGCTTGTTTTTTATTCTTAACACAATTAAATATAGCGATCATCGCGACAATGGTTTTACCACTACCAACATCACCTTGTAATAATCTAGACATAGGTATGGGTTTTTCGCAATCACGTAAAATTGACCAAGCGGCTTTTTTTTGGTCACTAGTTAATTTAAAGGGTAGGGATGATATGAATTTTTTTATAGTAGATAATTTTATACCTAAAGGTAGGGCTAATTTTTTATCTAATTCATGACGAACGAAATATGATTTTAAGCGAAAGATAAATAATTCGGAAAATTTAAAACGATCAATAGCTTGATCTAAATCTAAATTAGTATTAGGGAAATGAATTTTATTTAAAGCTGATTTGATATCTAATAATTGATATTTTTTTATAATTTCGGGTGGTAAGTATTCAGGAATTTCTTTTATAATCTCTAAGGCTTGATGAATAAAATAGCGAAGTTGTTTTTGGGTTAAGCCCGAACTTAGATTATATATGGGAACTAAACTAGCGGTATGAATCATTTTTTTGTTTTCAATAATTTTTTCATAAGTAGGGGATACCATTAATAGTCGACCATTACTTAAAGTTATTTTTCCGGCTAAAGAAATGGAGTCACCAATTTTTAAAGTTTTAGTGATAAAAGGTTGATTAAACCAAATAATTTCTAGGGAACCAGAATCATTAGAGATTAAAGCTTCAGTAATATACATTCTTTTCTTAAATGTTTTTTTATTACGAATTAAATCAATTTGGCCAGAGACAATTACGGCTTGATTAATTTTTAAATTATTAAGATTGGAAGCAGTTTCATATCTTTCATAACGGTTAGGGAAATAAAAAACAAGATCTAAAATAGTTTTTAGATCTAATTTATGTAAAGCGTTTAATGTTTTTGGTCCAACTTTATTAAGTTGATTTAGTGGACTAGAGTAAGTAAGCATAAAATGGTGTCCTCGTTAGGAATCGAACCTAAATTACAAGATCCGCAATCTTGCGTTCTATCCGTTGAACTACGAGGACGTTTAGTTATTGTAGAAAATAAAAAAAATACTGTCAATATTTTTTTATTAAATATTTTAATTTAAAGACGAAAGATTTTAGCTAGGCCTTCGGAAATAGGTTCATTTTCTTTTTCTAAATCTTCGTCTAGATATTGTAATAAATAATTTCTAATTTCTACGGGATCTTGATTTTCTAAATCAATTGATAAACGATGTTTAATGGGATTTTTAAATTCAACGAATAATTTTTTAACATCTTCTTTTGGTTTATAGATGATATAGAAATTTCTAACAGTTTGAAATTCAAAAAAGGTATTAGCTAATTGAAAACCGTTGTATTTTATACTAAAAGGAATTCTTTTAGCTGGTTCATTATCAAAATATATTATAAGACCACTAGCTAATATGATGATTAGAGCAAAGAAATAATTTTTAGTAATTAAAGCATAAACAATTAAACCAACAGCAATAATAGTAGCAATTATATACCATTTTTTATCACGAGGATATTTCTTAATATCATCTATTTCCCAGGATATTTCTTTAAGAGTTTCGTTATGTGAAGATGATTCTTGAAAAGCCATATTTTTGATTGACATTATTTATTATATTTTATAAGATGTTTATATTATAACATATTTTTTTATTTAGAACAATTTATTGGAGAGGTGGCTGAGTGGCTGAAAGCAGCAACCTGCTAAGTTGTTAAGGGGGAAACCCCTTCAAGGGTTCGAATCCCTTCCTCTCCGC
>DAONEH010000021.1:0-1944 GCA_035402985.1 bacterium
ACAATCCTGTCTTTAGCTTATCACAAGAATTTGCCTTTGTAAAGTCTAAAAAATAGGTGTTTTTTTGCTTATTTCTTTGTTTTATATTATAATATATTGTAATATAATTAAAAAAAATAATTTAAAAAATATGACCGAAAAAAAACCTTTAAATCCCAAAACTATTATTTTATTAGTTGTTTTTGGGATAGTATTAGTGTTTTTTGTTGTTATAAAAATAGGGAATTTAATTAAATCTAATCATGGAGAAGTTGTAAGTAATAATTTAACCAGTATAAACAACTCAGTTTTTGATGATAAAAATAATGGTATTGTTAGTCATTTTTCTTCTTATCAAGAATTACAAGAATTTATTAGTCAACAACAAAATAATTCCAATAATTATCGTTATGCTAATGCTAAATCTTTTTCAGCTGGTTCTCAAAATATGGCTTTAGAAACAGTTAGTGATTTTTCTGCTCCAACTAGTGTGAATGAATCAGGTGTAAATGAATTATCGGATGGTTCTCAATCAGCTAATCTTGATTTTTCTTCATCTAATATTCAGGTTAAGGGAGTAGATGAAGCTGATATTATTAAAAGTGATGGTAAATATATTTATGCTGTTGTTGGTCAAGATGTTTTTATTGTTTCATCTTATCCGGCCGAGGAAGCTCAGGTTATAAAAAAAATAAGTTTTAGTGATTCAATTAGTGATATCTATATTCAGGATAATAAATTAGTAGTTTTTGGTACAAAAAATGATATGCATATTATGACAGCGACTGATCAACCAGCTTCAAGTGGAAGTGAACCAGTTAATGATATTTTAGTTGATAGCAATACAATTAATTCTAAAATGATTTGGCCAGGTTATTATACTAATCAAGTATTTTTAAAAGTATATGATATTTCTGATAGAAATAATCCTATTGTTAAAAGAGACATGGTTATTGATGGCTCATATTTTAATTCTCGTTTAATTGGAGAAAATTTATATTTTATAATTAATAATTATAGTGATAATATTTTACCTAAAGTTTATTATCAAGATAAAGAATTTAGTTATACCTGTTCTGACTTAAATCAAACTGGTTGTTTAACTCCAGATATTTATTATTTTAATACGGTTTACGATAATTTTAGTATGGCTTCAATTTTTTCTATTAATATTTCAGATGATAACAAAGATTTTGAAAGTAGTTTTTATCTATTACCAAGCGGTCAGAATTTATATGTTTCTCCTAATAATATTTATATAACTTATACTAAATATTTAGATGAATATTCGATGGAGTCAGAAGCTTTATTAGAAATACTTACTCCTCGTTTAAGTGAAAGTGATTTACAAACTATTAATGAGATTAATAGTATTTCTGATAAAATTTTAAGTTTGAGTGAAAAAAAATATAAGATTAGAAATATTTTAGACACTTATGTTTATTCTTTAAGTTCAGACGAACAAACTAAATTACAAAATGATTTAATGACTTTAATAAAAAGTCGTCATCCTAATCTAAGGGATGAGTTAGAAACTACCGTTGTTTATAAATTATCTATTTCAAGTGGAATAGTTAAACCATTAGTGGAAGGTTTTGTTCCGGGCCATGTTTTAAATCAATTTTCACTGGATGAATATAATAATAATTTTAGAATAGCTACTACTAAATCTAATACTTGGTCTAATTATACTGATAATGCTTCTTCTTCTAATAATGTTTATATTTTAAATGATAATATGGAAACAATTGGACAAAGTGAAGCTTTAGCTTTTGGGGAGCAAATTTATTCTGTTCGTTTTATAGCTAATCGAGCTTATGTTGTTACTTATAAACAAATTGATCCTTTATTTATTTTAGATTTATCTGATTCCACTAATATCAAAGTTTTAGGAGAATTAAAAATTTCCGGTTTTTCTAATTATCTTCATCCTTTTGGTGATAATATGCTTATTGGTTTTGGTAA
>DAONEH010000021.1:2044-9451 GCA_035402985.1 bacterium
GTCATTCAATTGATAATTTATCTGATTATAATAATTTTATTGATTATTCAGCTAAACGAGCTTTATATATTGAAAATAATCTTTATTCTTTCTCTAACCGTTTTATAAAAATAAATAGTTTAGGAGATTTGTCTGAGATTAAAACAGTAGAATTTTAATTAAAAAATATGATTTCGTTTTTTAGAAAAAAAATATTTTTATTTCATATACTTTTCTTTTTGATTTTACTAAGTGGTTTTATTTGGCCTAGTGTTTATTATTGGTCCTTATTAGTCTTTAATTTATTATTTATAGTTTTTGTTTTAATTTTTAATAAAATCTTATTAGATAAAAAAAGATTAATATTTTTTGTTTTACCATGGTTATTTATTAATAGTCTATCGCTTTATTCTAGTTTACTTATAAACAAGATACTTATTATTATATTATTGTTTCTAGGTTTAATTATATCTTATTATTATTTTGCCGAATTTCGTCAACGTTTAAACCGTGATTTTAATTTTAATTTTGGTAATTTTTCTATTTTAAGTGATATTGAAGGATTATCATTAGTTTTTTTAGGAAGTTCTTTTATTTATGGTTTAGTTTATTTTTTAAGTGTTAAAAATTGGATATTATTATTAACTATACTGACAATATTATTTTTTACTATTAGACAAAATATTTTTATAATTAAAAAACAAGTAAACGAAACTTTATTAGCTTCATTCTTATTCCTATTAGCTTTAATACCAATTGTTGGAGCATTATTTTTTCTACCATTTAATTTTAATATTTTAGGTTTAATTTTGTCCTTATGCTATTATGGAGGTTTGAATTTTGTTAGATTCTATTTATCCGATTCTTTAACTAATAAAAAAATAAAATATAATTTAATATTTATTATAGCGTCACTTATTATTGTTTTTTTAACAATTAGTTGGCGTTAATATCTTACTATGTTTAATTTTAAAAAAACTAATTGGAAGAGAAGTTTATTTATTATTTTAATAGCTTTAGTTTTTGGAATTTTAGGTGGATTAATAAGTACCTTTTATTTATGGCCTAATATTTTAAATTCCAATAATTTTTTAAGTAAAGAAATTAATTTAAATTCACCTGAGTATAATAGTGCTAATTTAGTAATTCAAGATCCTAAAAAAGTCTATATTAGTCAAGATTTACAAGTAGAGGAATCTTTTAATTATTTGAATGAAGCCGTTGTTGGTGTTTTTTCTAAAACTAAAAATACTTTAGATGGTAATTATGTTATGACCGGAGAATTAATGTCAGGTTTAATTATAAGTAGTGATGGCTGGGTTTTACTTAATGTTTTAAATGATAAAAATTTTGATAAAAATATTTTAAAGAATACCGATTCTTATGTAATTATATCTAAAAAAGATAAAAAGGTTTATAACATTGAAACAATTTCTGATTTTAGTGATACTGGTTTAGTTTTTGCTAAGATTAAAAGTGATAACTCTTTTACTACCAGAAATTTTGTTAATATTTCTGATTTGAGAATTGGACAAACTCTTTTAACCTATAATTTTTCATCAGAAATTGGAATTAATTCTTTACAAAAAATTGATTCAGGAAAAAATATTAAATTTTCTGATGATTATAGAAATTCTTTAATATTATCTAATCCTTTGAGTAAAAGCATGGCTAATTCTTTTCTTTTTAGCTTAAATGGTGATTTATTAGGTTTAATTGATGCTAATTTAAATGCTTATCCC
This sequence comes from bacterium, assembly GCA_035402985.1. GTDB lineage: Bacteria > Patescibacteriota > Patescibacteriia > Patescibacteriales > UBA12465. Next base: position 3,766 of record DAONEH010000021.1, read on the forward strand.
ATTCATGATTTTAGGTCTAATGTTTTTAGTTTCTTAAAGAATAAAGAAATAACTAATTTTTCTTGGGGAATTTATTATGTTGATTTAAATAATATTGCTAGTAGTAATTTACCTCGGTATGGAGCTTGGGTTTTTAATAATGGAGCTGAAGCCGTCGTAGCTGATTCTTTAGCTAGTAAACTTGGTATTAAAACTGGGGATGTGATAACTAAAATAAATAATTATGAAATTAATAATTATAATAATCTTAATGATGTTTTAAATAATTTTATAATTGGAGATAGTCTTAGTATTTTTGTTCTAAGAGATGGAGCTACTTTAGAGTTAGAAACTGATTTAAAATAATTTAATTATGAAACTGCAAGATTTACATAAAAATTATAAAAAGATAAGTGGTCGAACTGTTTTTTTAAGAGTTGATTTTAATGTTTCCATAATTAAATCAGTAGTTAAAGAAGATTTTAAACTTCGTCAGAGTTTAGAAACAATTAATTTTTTATTAAGTAAAAAATGTAAAATAATTTTAGCTAGTCATTTAGGTCAACCTAAAAAAGCTGGAGATAAAAAATATTCTTTAGCTCCTGTAGCTAAACACTTAGCTAAATTATTAGCGGAGGATATAACTTTCTTAGATTATAAAAAATATTCTAATTTTAAAATTATTAAAAAGAAGATTGATCAAGGAAGTGGTCTTTTTTTATTAGATAATTTAAGATTTTTTAAAGGAGAAGAAAATAATTCTAAGGAGCTAGGTAAACACTTAGCTTCTTTGGCCGAGGTTTATGTTAATGATGCTTTTGCTGTTTCACATCGAGCTAATGCTTCGGTTAGTGCGATTAGGTCTTTTAAATTACCAGCCTATAAAGGTTTACTCTTAGAAGAGGAACTTAAGAGTTTAGATAAAATTTTAAATCCTAAAAAACCTTTTGTGGTGGTAATGGGTGGATCTAAAATTTCTACTAAAATTCCAATTATTGAAAAATTATATGATAAAGCTTCCTATATCCTATTAGGTGGAGCTTTAGTTAATAATTTCTATTTAGCTCAAGGTTTAAATATTGGTAAATCTTTAGTTGATCGAGATGGTTTAAAAATAATTAAAAAATATTTATCATCAAAAAAAATAATTTTACCAATTGATGCTATTGTTAAAACTATAATTAAGAATAAAAAAGATAAGATTAGTATAAAAAAGATAAGTGAAATTGGATCAAATGATTGTATGTTAGATATTGGTCCAGCTACTATATTATTATTTTCTAAATATATAAAAAAAGCTAAAACAATTGTTTGGAATGGACCCTTAGGTATGTTTGAAGATGATAATTTTAAAAAGGGAACAATAATTATTGCTCGAGAGATTGCCGCTTTATCTAGTGGTAAATCCTTTGGTGTGGTTGGTGGCGGTGAAACAGTCGAAGCTTTAAATTTAACTGGTATGGGGAAATATGTTGATTGGATTTCAACTGGGGGTGGAGCCATGTTAGCTTATCTGTCAGGTGATAAGATGCCCGGTTTAGATTAATTATTTATTAATAATAAAAATATGATAAAAATAAAAAAAATTATTGCTCGGGAAATACTAGATTCTCGTGGTAACCCTACGATAGAAACTAAAGTTATTTTAGATAATAATATTATAGCTAAAGGTTCAGTACCTTCAGGTGCTTCAACTGGAAGCCACGAAGCCTGCGAACTTCGTGATGGTGATAAAAAAAGATACCATGGTCTAGGAGTTTTAAAAGCTGTTAAAAATGTTAATTCCATTATTGCTAAAAGTTTAATTGGATCCGATGTTTTAGATTTAAAAAATATTGATAAGAAAATAATTAAGCTTGATGGAACTATAAATAAAAAAAGATTAGGAGCTAATGCTATTTTATCTGTATCCATTGCTATCGCTCGAGCTGGGGCATTAGTTAAAAAACAAGAATTATATGAATACTTAGCTAGTACTTATGATTTTGATAAACGTAATTTTAAATTACCTAGTCCCGCTTTTAATATTTTAAATGGTGGCCGACACGCTGATAATAATTTAGATTTTCAAGAATTTATGATTGTACCTAATGTTAATATATCTAAATTTTCTGAGAAGTTAAGAATGGGTTCAGAAATTTTTCATGAGTTAGCTAAAGTTTTACAAGAAAATTATTTAAATACTAATGTTGGCAATGAAGGTGGTTATGCACCTAATATTAATTCTAGTATAATAGCTTTTGATAGTATTGTTTCAGCCTCTCATCGGGTTGGCTATAAAATGGGAGTAGATGTTTTTTTAGGAATTGATGCTGGTTCTTCTGAATTTTATGATAAAAAAAAGAAGCAATATATTTTCTCTTATGATAAAGCTAGATTAAATGCTTATGATCTAATAACTTTATACCATGATTGGTTGAATAAGTATAAAATATTATTTATTGAAGATGGCTTAGCTGAAGACGATTGGTCTAATTGGAAAATTTTAACTAAAGAATTAGGTTCTAAAATGATTTTAATTGGTGATGATTTATTTGTTACTAATAAAAATCGTTTGAGTTTAGGTATTAAAAATAAATCAGCTAATGCTGTTTTGATAAAACCTAATCAAGTTGGAACAATTAGTGAGACAATGGAAACTATTAAGTTGGCTCAAAAAAATGATTATAAAATAATGATTTCTCATCGTAGTGGGGAAACCTGTGATGACTTTATTTCTGATTTAGCTGTAGCTGTTTCAGCTGATTTTATTAAATCAGGTTCGCTGTCGCGAGGCGAACGTTTAGCTAAATATAATCGATTATTAGAAATTGAAGAAAATTTAAAATAATTTCTATGAATAATTTATCAGATAATAAATTAGTAGTATTATTGTCGCTTGATGCTTGGGGAGTATCTTTAAATACTGAAAATAATGCTATTAGAAAAGCTAAAATTGGTGGTTTTAAAAATTTAGTAGCTAGTTATCCCTCGACTGTTATTACTATGCCAGGTTTAAATGATAGTTTAAATTATAAATTATTAGGTTCAGGAATATCTAATTATAAGGAAGAAAATTTAATGACTTTATCCTTATCTAAAATAATTTCTCAAGCTGGATTAAAACAATTAAAAATTTCTAGTAGTAATGATTTTCCTTTAATATCTGTTTTTTTTAATAATTCTAGTAATCAATTTGATAATGAAGATTGGATGATTATTGATAATGATAACAACAATCTTTTATCATTTTTTAATTTAAATAATTTAGAAAAAAAATTAATAAAACAAATTGAGTTAGAAAATTATAATTTTATTTTTTCAGTTTTACCAAATATTAAACAAGAACTTTTTAAAGGTGATTTTGCTTCTACGATTTCGGCTATTGAAAAAGTTTCTGAATTTTTAGAAAAAATTGCTCAAGTAGTTTTAGAAAAAAATGGTGTTCTTATTATTACTAGTACTTATGGTGGAGCGGAAGATGTTTTTAATATTGGTACCGGTATTTATAATAAAAAAAGAAGCGACAATGCCGTTCCTTTATTAATTATTGGTCATGAATATCAAGGACGATCTATTTCTTTACAAGAAGCACCTAATAATGATTTAAGTTTACTTTCTCCTCAAGGTAGTTATTTAGATATTAGTCCGACTATTTTAAAAATACTTAATTTGCCAATTCCACCAGAAATGACTGGAAAAAGTTTTATTTAGGATTATATTAAAACAAACATTATTAAACCAATAGTCATTCCTAAAATCATTCCAGCCATAACTTCTAATTTAGTATGTCCAATCCTTTCTTTTAAGAGAGGATATTTTTCATCTAGAAATTGATCATCATTTAAATCTTTTATTAAAATATTTATTACGGCTCCTTGTTGACTCATATATTGTCTAAGTCTTAAAGCATCATTTATAACAATAATGGCAAAAGCTAGAGATAGGGCAAATAAAGGAGAACTTAAGCCTTGAGTTAAGGCAATAATAGTTACTAGTGACATAGTAAAAGCACTGTGGCCTGAAGGCATACCGGCATAAGAAAATTTTAATAAGTCTTTTAAAGACATTTTATTTTTTCTTATCAATAATACTTTTATAATCTGAGCTATAACTGCGGCAATTAAGGGGGTAATTAAAATTATGTATGATTTCATATTTATATATCTAAATTAGCTACGCTTTTAGCGTGAGTTTGAATAAAATATTTTCTTTTAGAAACATCATCTCCCATTAACATATCAAAAATTTTATCAGCTTTAGCGGCATCCTCAATAGTGACCCTTTTTACAATTCTAGTTTCGGGGTTCATGGTTGTTTCCCAAAGTTGATCAGGATTCATTTCACCTAAACCTTTATAACGTTGAATAAAAAGTTTATTAGGTTTTTTAATTTTAGCTTTGGAATTATCATCGGTATCAGTTTCTTCTATTTCAGTTTCTTCTGATTCAGTTATATTTTCAATTTCTTCTTCACTTCCACCTAATTCTTTTACAATATCTAATTTTTCTTCTTCAGAATAAGCATATCTAACAGTAGCTCCTTTTTTAATTTGATAAAGAGGTGGTTGAGCAATATAGATATGACCATCAACTATTAATTGATTGAAATAACGGAAAAATAAAGTTAGAAGTAAAGTACGAATATGAGAACCATCAACATCAGCATCAGTCATAATTATAATACGATGATAACGTAATTTTTCAATATCAAGTTGATCACCAATATTAGTACCAAAGGCAATCACCATATTCTTAATTTCGTTATTAATTAGCATTTTATCTAATCTAGCTCGTTCTACGTTCAAAATCTTTCCTCTAAGTGGCAAAATAGCCTGAAAACGGCGATCTCGGCCTTGTTTAGCACTACCACCGGCTGAATCTCCCTCAACGATGTATATTTCACATTCTTCGGCTTTAGTACTAGAACAATCAGCTAATTTTCCTGGAAGGGTCATACCTTCCATAGCATTTTTTCTTAAAATACTAGCTCGAGCAGTTCGAGCAGCTAGTCGAGCTTGAGCTGAGACTACACATTTACTAATAATACTCTCAGCATCCTTAGGATTTTCTTCTAAAAAAGTAGCAAAAGATTCACCAAAAATCTGTTCCACATAGGTTTTCATTTCAGCATTACCTAATTTACCTTTAGTTTGTCCTTCAAATTGAGGATCGGGTAATTTTACATTAATGATAGCAGTTAATCCTTCTCGAACATCATCACCGGTTAAATTTTCATCTTTTTCTTTTAAAATATTTTTATTACGAGCATAAGAATTTAAAGTTCTGGTTAGAGCAGTTTTAAAACCAATTAAATGAGTTCCACCATCAACGTTATAGATATTATTAGCAAAGGGTAGAGTAGTTTCGTTATACTCATCATTATATTGTAAAGCAATTTCAATTTCACAATCATTTATTTTTTTATCAACATAAAAAATATTATTATGTTTAACATTTTTTTGACGATGTAGAGATTTAACATAAGATTTAACTCCACCTTCAAAATAGAAACGATATTTTTTATGAGAATGATCACTTCGTTCATCAATTACATTTATTTTTATATTTTTAGTTAAATAAGCTTGTTGACGTAAACGATCTAAAATTTTACCCCAACTAAATTCTAACTCAGTAAAAATAGTTGGGTCAGGTTTAAAGGTTATAATAGTTCCATTCTTAGTACTCTTACCAATATTTTTTATATTTTTGAACTTATGTATTCAATA
>DAONEH010000022.1:0-8657 GCA_035402985.1 bacterium
GTTTCAGCTGTTTGCGTAGAAACAACTTGTCTTATAACTTGAGGTTCAATAGTTTTAATAATATTATCATCCTTATCTAAAATCTTATCAACAATATACGGCTTCATTAAAGTTCCTTTATTAGCTAAAACAGCATAAGACGAAATCATTTGTAGTGGAGTAACGGCTAATCCTTGACCAAAAGAAGCTGTAGCTAAATCAATATCTTTCACTTTAGTAGTCAATAGACTATTAATATTACCATTACTTTCAGAACTTAATTCAATTCCAGTTTTTTCACCAAAACCAAATTTTTTTAAATATTCACTATAGACCGTAGAACCAACTTGTGTAGCCGCAAAAATAGCCCCAGTATTTAAAGAATTTTCTAAAACATAATTCATATTAACTCGACCATGACCACCATTTGTACTATAATCAGAATTTTTTATAGTCCAATTATCAATTTTAATTTGACCTTTATCTTCATAATAGGTATCAGGAGTAATTTTACCTTGATCAATGGCTATAGCCATTGTAATAGTTTTAAAAACAGAACCAGGTTCATATTGATAAGATACTACTTGATTATCAAATAAATTAATATTACTAACATCTTGATAATTATTAGGATCAAAACTTGGCCAAGAACACATCGCAATTATTTTTCCAGTTTTAGGATCCATAACTATAATACTAGCACCTGTAAAATTATGTTTGGCCTGAGCTTCTTCTAGCTTTTTACAAATATGTAATTGGACAGCATAATCAATAGTTAAAACTAAATTTTGACCATCAACTGGAGTTTGATATTCTTGTTTATCAATAATAATTTTTTTACCCTGATAACTCCCCTTATCACCTAATAAATAACCATCTTCTCCAGTAAGTTCTTTATTAAAATAAGCTTCTAAACCATAATTACCTACATTTTCTAAATTAGAAAAACCAATAATACTAGAAAAAAGATTTTTTTCTGGGTAATAACGTAAAGTTTCCCAATTCAAACTAAGACCTGGTATTTTAGAACTAATATCCTCTTCACCTAAAAATACTTTAGCATTATTAATACTTAAATCTGAAGAAGTACTAAGTGATAATTCATCTTTTAAACAATCATAATAAAATTCTATTAAATCATTTGTTTCGATTTTTCTTTTTACTAATCGTGAATATTTATCACTAACATTAACTTTAACAAAATAATCATTAATAATTTTTTGTTTTCGTTCTTCTATTTCTAAATCTCGTCTTATTTTTCTAAATTCCTGCCATTCAGTATTAGATTCTAAATTTTTTTGTCGAACACCAATTTCATCTTTTTTTATTTTTTTTTCTTCATCACTAATAGATAAACTATCAATATAATCTATTTCATTTAATAAATCATTTTGTTCTTGTTTAGATAATAATTTATCAACTTCAGCCTCAACTTCAGCTTTATGAAAAACATTATAAACATGATCCAGGACCCCTTTAATATCATCTTCACTTAAAGCTTTAGGATTAATATAGATAGCCGCAAAATCTTTATTTAAAGCAATCGGATAAAGACTAGCATCTTGAGATTTTAAATAAATTTTACCTCGTTTAGCTTTTAATTCACTATAAGTATTATGTTGTAAATCAGCTTTAGATACATATTTATCATGTTCAATAATTTGTAAATAATATAGCTTTATTAATACGGATACAAAAATTAAAAAAATAATCGCTATTAAGTAGTAAAGGCGATTATTTTTTAATTCGAACTCACTATGATCATTTCTTTTCAAAAAATTTGAAGTCATTTTTTTCTACTAAATATTATTTCTTAGCTAAAGAATCTTTAGTGGTATCAATGTATTTAATACTAGTTACTTTAACCATATTCATATTTTGTAAACGAGAACTAATATTTTCATAAGATTCTAAACTATTCTTAGATGATTCTAATTCACTATTTTTATTTTCTAAAGATGTAAGTTGAGTTTTTAATTGTTCTAATTCTAAATTTTTTACCATAACATCATCCATGCTTTTTAAAAAATAAAAACCACCAACCAAAAATATCATAACCAAACATAAATTAAAAGCACTTAATATTTTATTTCTAGGATTAACTTGATTATTGATAGTGGCCATATTTTTTTATTTAATATTTATAATTTTTTAATTGCTCTTAATTTGGCACTTCGAGATCGATAATTAGTATTTATTTCTAATTCACCCGGAATTAATGGTTTAGGTGTTAAAATTTCAATTTCAGGATTATCAACTCGACTTAAATCTCTAAAAAAATTTTTAACAATTCGATCTTCTAAACTATGAAAAGAAACTACTACTAAACGTCCATCTTTTTTTAATAAATCTACAGCTATCTTTAAAAATTTTTTTAAATTATCTAACTCACTATTAGTTTCGATCCGTAAAGCTTGAAAGGTAGTGGTAGCGGGATGAATTTTCTTTCGCCAAAATCTTTTAGGTATAGCCCCAGCTACTATTTCAGCTAATTCTCTAGTGGAATTTATTTTTTTCTTTTTACGGTAGAAAACTATGTGCTCAGCTATTTTTTTAGCCCATGGTTCTTCACCGTATTCTTTTATAATTCTTTCTAAATCAGTTAAATGATAATTATTTACTATCCAGGAAGTATCAGCTTCAACTCCTGGACCAAAAGACATATCGATATCACTATCATGAATAAAAGAAAATCCTCTATTATCGTCATCTAATTGAGCCGAGGACAAACCGAGGTCAACTACCATTCCATCAAATTTAAAGTTAGTCTTTTTTAATTTATCATTTAATTTATTGTCATGAACAATATTTTCTAAATTGGAAAAATTATCATTAATAACTTCAACATTGTCTGGTTTATTTTTTAAAAAATTATTAATAGCTAAAGGATCTAAATCAATTGATAACAGAAATCCATTTGATCCAATTTTTTCACTAATAGCTTTGGAATAAGATCCGCCACCTAAAGTTCCATCAATATAGTAACCACCTTTTTTTATATTTAAAAAATCTATAACTTCTTTTAACATTACCGGAATATGGACATACTCTTTCATATTATTAAATACCTAAATCACCTAATTCCTCAGCAATATTATTACTATTCTTTTCTATTTCATTTTTATACTTATCCCAATCATCTTTATTCCAAATTTCTAAATGATTATACAAACCAGCCACGATAACACTTTTATTTAAATTAGCAAAACTACGTAAATATTCTGGTAAAGTTACTCGTCCTTGATTATCAAATTCTAAATTCATTGCTCCAGCTAAAAAATGTCTAGCTAAAGCTCGAGCTTTAGATTGACTAACTGGTAAGGCCGACATTTTTTGAGCAATTTTTTCCCATTGATCTTTAGTATATAAAAACAAACAATTATCTAAACCTTTAGTTACCACACCACCTTTCTTAAGTACAATTCTAAACTTAGCTGGTATAGCCAATCGTCCTTTGTCATCTAAATTATGATTGTATTCACCGATAAACATAAGTTTAATAAAGATTATATTTTAATTCCCCACTTTTCACCTAACAACTATAATTATACACCACTTCTCCCCTAAGGTCAACAATTAATTTTTAACAAAAAAGCCAATAAAAAGGCTATGTTTAATAATATAAAAAAAACGAGTTGAAGTTATTCACTTTTAACTCGTTTTTTATATATTTCTATATAAAATTATATACACAATCTATTAACAGTTAATCCCCAATTTTTGAATTATTTATACCTTATATAATTATCTTCATCTAAAATATTAAGGTCTGGAATTACTTCTACTCTATCGACTGACTTAACTGAATTCATCCAAGATAAATTAATATCTTTTTGGCTCAAAGACATAAATTCAGAAATTATATATCTATTAACTCCAACCACGGTATTACCTTTAAATAAAACTATGGATAAAGGAAGTTCCCAATAATTATAGGCACTATTATTGGTAATAAAAAATGATACTTTATTAATATAACCGGAATCGGCCTTCTCAGCCGTAAATTTAGCTTCCGTAATTGCAAAATTAGAACGAGAAGAAAAATACTCAGACCAATTAGGATATTTTTTAGTATCAAGTCTTTCCCAACCTATATTTTTTAAAACTAAATTTAAATTATCTGGTTGTTTATCTAAACTAATAGCTAGAGCCATAAGATATTTAGTCTCTTCAGGAAAAATCATAGAATTACCACAAGCTAATTCAATCTCGCCCGAATAAAAACAATAATTTACTTCAGCAAAAAAATTAGAATTAGGGTTTTTAACTTTAGATACAAAATCATAACGACTATTATGAGAAAAACTTTGAATATTTCCTATTTCTAAGTCAATAGCTGTTCGACTAGGTGTTAAACTTACATTAGTATTAGTTAATTCTTGTAAAAGCCCTTCCTCTTTTTTACTACCACTAATATAATCATATAAATTGTAAAAAGAAAAAAGATATAAACCAGCTGATAAAACTAATAAAAATAAAATTATGAAAATAAAAAATTTAGATCTATTTTTTAAAAACCATAGACTAAAATCAAACTTATCACGAACTTTTTTATTTGTTTTTTTATCGCTACTAAAACTAATATTAGTATTATTGTTTTTATCGTTGTTCATATTTTTAAAAAATGCTATAATTTAATAGTAATAATATTATAACATAATTTAATAATTTTAAGAAATATGACTATTAATATTCCCTTAGACGTTTCTTTAAAAAACAAGAAAAAATACGAAAAAAATTGGTTAACCGCTACTCATAATACTAATAATTTATTTCTTTTTGCGGGTGATCAAAAAATTGAACATTTAAATGATGATTTTTCTTTAGGCTTAGGGTTAGATAATAGTAATATCGAACATTTATTTAAAATTGCTAGTCAAGCTAAGATTGGAGTTTTTGCAGCTCATTTAGGTTTAATTTCTCGTTATGGATCTAAATATAAACAAATTCCCTATTTAGTAAAATTAAATGGAAAAACTAATATTGTAAAAACTAAAGATCCACTAAGTTTAGCTTTATGGTCAGTTAAAGATGCTACTAATTTTCAAAAACAATCCGGTTTAAAAATTTTAGGAGTTGGTTATACTTTATACTTAGGTAGTGAATACGAAAATGACATGATGATAGAGGCAGCTAAAATAATAAAAGAAGCTCACGCTGAAGGATTACTAGCTGTTCTTTGGATCTATCCTCGAGGAAAGAATATTAAAGATGAAAAATCATTAAAACTATTAGCCGGAGCTGCTGGCGTAGGAGTATGTTTAGGAGCTGATTTTATAAAACTTCCCTATCCTTTTAATGAGAGTGAAAAACTAGCTAATAAATTTAAAGAAGTAACTACTGCTTCTGGTAATACTGGAATAATTTGTTCTGGAGGACAAAAAATTAATGAACAAAAATTATTAAAAATTATAAGTAACCAAATTAAAATATCAAAAACTCGTGGTTGTGCTATTGGTCGAAATTTACATCAACATGATTTAAAAACCGCTATTAAATTAGCTAATAATATTAGTAATATTGTTTACGGAAAATAGTAAATAGAATGGGTTAAAATATTTAAAAAAACAGATAATTTAATATCTGTTTTTTTATTAATATTTTAATTACTTTAGTCTTTAAGACAACGAACCGAGTAACCGGCGACCCGAGTGACATTGCTTTCAGTAAAATTGGCACCAGTATAATAACTAATATTACCGTACTTGCCATAAGTTTCATTAATTGACGATGACCAAAAATTAGCGTTTGTATAAATATTACTAAAGGAACCATTTGTACTGCGACCGCCAGCTGGCAAAGCTGTAAATCCAGATTCATTAGACCCATCATTAGGAGAAAGCCAATGAGTTGTCCCTGTTTCTTTCATTTTTCCTCCAGCTATTGATGCTCCTCCTAAATAATCAGTTAGAGCGGTAAATTCAGTAGTACTTGGAACATGCCAGTCTGTGGGACAAATATTTACTTGAACAACAGCAAAGTGGTTATATAGTACTCCATAAGTGGTATAATTAGCTTGAATTTTGGCAGTAGAAACATCACTACCGTTATACCCATAAACACCATAAGCGGGAAGAGAATTTGCTCCTTGAGTTTGAAATTGAGCATTACTATGAACCTCTGGTAAATAAGCTAAGTTTTTTTTCATCCAACACTGAGTGCCAATTTCAACTGTAGGATATTCACTATTATCTCGAGAATCGATTAAATTATCACCACAAGCCCATGGAGTAGGAGGAGAAATAAAATCAATTGTTCCTCCCGGTATAGCTTCTTTTACTCCAGCACTTAAATCATTAGTTTGGCTACCTAAACAAAAGGTTAAAGAATAGGAAGAATTTTCTGTTCCTGAAACTGTATAAGTATAGGCATTATTTGTATCAGTACAATCACCATCAGCTGGAGTTGGAGCTGTAGGAAAAGATTGCATATAAATATTACCAGAAGTAGCAATACTATCAGTAATAGTAGATGGATACTGACCATTATCTTGATAATATAATTCTAGAGCTGTTTGTATTTGTTTTATATCGGCTATTCTTTTAGCGTCCCTGGCACTTTTTCTAGCATTAGTTAGAGAGACTACGGCTAAGGTAGATATGATACCAATAATAGCAATAACTACTAGTAGTTCTACTAGAGTAAAAGCGAATTTATTATTAATATTATTTTTTTTATTCATGCTCTTTATTATTAATAATTTATAATATTAAAATAATATAAACAAAACTATTATTATATAATAACATTTTTATATTTATAATAAAATTAATATTTAGCTTGTGATTCGCTAATTAATAATTTTAAAAATTCTTCTTTATTAATTGTTTTAATTTTTTGTTCACCTCTTTTTCTAACAGCTAAATCTTGTCCTTCTATTTCTTTATCTCCAATTACTAAAATATATGGAACTTTCTCATTAACTGCTTGACGAATTTTATTAGCCACAGTTTCATTATTAATATCTAATTCTATTCTTAAATCTAAATTTAATAATTCTTGTTTTAATTTTTTGCAATAATCAATATGTTTTTCTCCAACTGAAATTACTTTAACTTGAACTGGAGCTAACCAAGTTGGAAAAGCACCACCATAATGTTCAATTAAAACACCAAAAAATCTTTCTAGTGAACCAAGTAAGGCTCGATGAATCATAATTGGTTCTTCTTCTTTATCCGGTCCTTGATAGGTCATCTTAAACTTTTTAGGATTTTGAAAATCTAATTGGATAGTTGTTAATTGCCATTCTCGACCAATAGAATCTTTAGCTTTAATATCAAGTGATGGACCATAAAATTTAGCTCCACCTTCTTCTTCTTCATATGGCATATTAAATCCACTAACTACCTCTTTAATAGTTTTTTCAGCTAAATCCCAAATATCCGGATCACCCATATAATTTTGAATATTTTTATGATCACGTACGGCTAAATATCCTTTCAATTCAGTAAAACCAAAAACTTTAAACATATCAAAACTAAATTGTAGAACTTCTCGATATTCTTCCGCAAATTGATCACGTCGACAAATAATATGAGCATCATCTTGAGTAAAACCACGAACTCGAAGCATACCATTTAATTCTCCACTCTTTTCATAACGATAAACAGAACCTAATTCATTCCAACGAAAAGGAAAATCACGCCAAGAACGTGGACGAGAATTATATATTTCAACATGAAAAGGACAATTCATTGGTTTAACAAAATATTCTTCCCCATCAACATTCATCGGAGCATACATTGAATCTCTAAAAAAACCTAGATGACCACTAGTCTGCCATAATAATGAACGACCAATATGAGGAGTATAGACAGTATCATAACCTCTCTGTCGATGAAACTTACGCCAAAAAGACTCAACCGCTTCCCTAGTTTTAGATAATTTCGGATGCCAAAGTATAAGACCAGGACCGACTTTTTCTGAAATAGAAAATAAATCTAATTCTTTACCTAATTTCTTATGATCTCTTTTTTTAGCTTCTTCTAGTTTATAAATATAATCTTTTAATTCTTCCCCGTTTGTAAAAGCTAAACCATAAATTCGAGTTAACATTTTATTTTTTTCATCACCTCGCCAATAAGCTCCAGCTATTCTATTTAATTTAAAAGATCCTAATTCAATTTTATTACTGGATTCAATATGAGGTCCGCGACATAAGTCAGAAAACTCACCTAATTGATAATAACTAACAGTAGTATTACCTTCAGCTTTAAGACCTTGTAAAATATCTAATTTATAAACATCATTATTTTTTTGAGCTTCTAAAATAGCTTCATCAATATTTTTTTCTGATCGAACAAAAGGTAAATTTTGTTTAATAATATGTTTCATCTTTTTCTCAATTTCTAATAAATCATTTTCACTTATTTTTATATCACCTAAATCAAGATCATAATAAAAACCATCACTAACTTCTGGACCAATAGCAAATTTAGTCTCTGGATAAGTTCTTAAAATGGCTAAAGCTAAAATATGAGCCAAAGAATGACGCTTTAAACTTAATTCTTGTTCATTGTTATTCATATATTTTTTGTTAATTATTAATAAAAAATCCCATTCCAATAATTTAAATACTTAAATTACTAGAACGGGATTTCCCGCGGTTCCATCTAGTTTCCTCAATTCCGAGGCACCTTTATTTTTTAGTCAAAACTTAGTTTCATAAATGAAATTAC
>DAONEH010000023.1:0-4601 GCA_035402985.1 bacterium
TCCTTTATCGGATCTAGACGACCGCCGTGTCTGGGGTTTCCTGGTATATAAAAAGACTTGTTTTTTAACAAGCCTTTTTGGTTTCATCAACTTTTTTATTTTTTTTAAAAAACTTCAACTTTGAAATTTTTTCAAAATAAGAGTTATTAAACTTTTTTTTGTTTTTTGATTCGGAATTTGCCGACTCGTCATTTTTTTCTTTTACTTTTAAATCAGCTAAAACACGATTATAAGCTTTAGCTAAATTATAAGGATCAACCTTCGATGGTTTAAGCGCTGGAGATTTTTTACTCCCCCAACAAGTTAAATAACCGGCTGGATGTAAAAACCAACCATTATCACCGATTTTTTCATTAGCTTCTTTTATAATTTTTACAATATCAGGATGATCAGCTCTAATTAAAGCTGTGTCTCTAACTAGAATCCCAATATTATGTTTATTAATATAAACATAAGCTTGAAATCCCCGTTCAAAAATTATTTTAGAAGCACAATGAGTTCGGCTATTACTCTCAACTAAGATAGCTACTTGACCAACAACTTCTATATTTTTTAAAACATAATCTTTGTTAAAGATTTCATTTCTTTTTATAATATAGAACCCATCCAAGTTATTGAATATAGCCCGACAAACATCTTCATCGTCTTTAAACTTTGCTTTTAATTGATGAAGACAATCGTTAAGACTAAGAAAGCAACCAATATTTTTAATATTGTTTCTAGAAAATTCTTTAGCTTCACAATAACCATAAGCATCATGCTGGTCAATAAAATAAGCTAAATCTTCTAAAATAGCTTTTTCCCGATCATCACCATATCTTTCAATTAAGAGCATAAAACAAGAGTGGGTTTTACCATCATTATCTTGTTTACCTTTTATGCCTTTACCCCCGGCATGAATATCCAAGGCCAAATCATTTTTTTTTAATTCTTTTCCATCCCAATTAGCTGGAACGAATTTTAATTTAATCTCTTCTTCTTTAACACCAAAAAATCTTGGTGAAATAAATTTTAGTATGAACCAAACTGACGCAACCGCATCTAAGTCGACCGCTTTATGGGTGTAAATCACCATTTTTACCTCCTTTTTTTATATAATTTAATTTTCAAATAACTTATTTAACTTGAAAGATTATCATCTTTAAAATAAAAAGTCAAGGATAAGATGAAAAATAGAAATAAATAAGACCCCGGTAAACTCCATAACCAATGATCAAATAACATAAATACAAATAAAGCTATAAAAATAGGGATATAATATAATTTTTCTATGTTTATTTTAAATAAATATATAATAAAATAAAGAAATAAAAGTAAACCCCATAGACCAATTTCTGACCATATTAATAAAAAAACATTATGAACCGGTTGAGCTTCATAAGGTTTTAAATCTACTTCTCTGTTTAAAAGTTCATTATGATAATTACCTAGCCCTACCCCCAACCAAACATTATCTGAAATAATTTCTAAGGCTGTATTATTTTGTTCCTGACGTTCATTAATAGATATTTTTTCTAAACGTGATGACGCCTCAATTCGAGTTAAAATTAAAGGTTTGAAAAGTAAAAATAAAGCTCCACCTAAAAAAATTAAGGATAAAATTATTGGTAAAAATTTACGAAATAATTTTTTATCAGTAAAAAAGAAAACTATGAATAAAAATATTAAAGAAATTACTAAAGCTAAAATAGCACTACGCGAAAAAGATACACATAAAGCGATAGAATAAAAGAATAAAGCTAAGTAGCTAATAGTGGCCTTAGTCCCTTTATAATTATTTTTAATCATTAATAAAATTACAAAAAAAATAGCAAAAAACATTAAAGCACCAAATATATTAGGATGATCGGTTGCTCCATAAGCTCTTAAAAATCTTTCATTATTAGTTTCAATTACAGCTGTTCCTAAATCTGAAGCTTCGTGTAAAGCTATACCTAAATATTTACAAGCAAAAGTTTTTTGAGTAAAAAATTGACCAATACCTAAACCCGCCTGAAGTAATAAAGCTAATAAAAAAACTAAAATGATTTTTTTAAATTTAAATTTAAAATTAATCATCACATACATTAAACCAATGGATAATAACAACAAAATATAGCGAAAAACTGACAAAGTAAGATTAGATGAAATTAAAATAGATAAAAAGATAAAAAAGTCTAAACCAGCTAAAATAACCCAATATTTATCAATATCTGAATCTTTTTCTTTATTTTTTATTTTATAAATAAAAAATAATATTAAAATAATACTAAGTAAAATATAATTAGCAAATAAAGCAATTTCACTATAATTACTATCACCCGGATAAATAATTAATTTAGTCTGCCATAAGAAAATAAAAACAAAAAAATAAAAAAGATATTCAATTACTACTTTTAAATTTATTTTTTTAACAAAATATTTTAATTTTGTTTTTATAGTTCTAATGGTCATAATAATTATTTTTATTATTTTCAATTTCTTTAATACGATTATCAAAACGATTAATAAAATCTAAACGTTTATCTTCTAAAAATAATTTTATAATATTATCTTCCAAAAGTACTCCTGTAGATTTATTGGCTTGTTGCTTTAAAGCCATTGGCATTATTTTTAATTGAATTTTTTTTAATAATTTTTCTATCTTATCACCTATTTTTTTATTTATAGAAAATAATTTGAATCTGGTTGCAATTACTTGTTTATCTAAATAAATTAATGACTTAGATCTATTTGGTAAATACTTAGATAAAAAAGTATTAGCTTGATAAAATTTTTCCCAAATACCTTGGTAATTATAAATAATATGTAGATCATTTAAACAATAAATAAAATAAAGATCTCGATCATTGAATAAATACGACTCTAAATTAAGATTATCTGAGCTAATATAGAAACTTAAACAAATTTTATCTTTTTTTGTTTTATTATTTGGTCTTAAACCCAATATTTTAGCTATAAAAGTACAAATAAAGCGACTTGACCACACCCTATTTGGAGTACTAATTACCAGTAAATCAATATCACCATCATCTCTAAGATTATGATCACCAACAATATTAGAAACGGCTACACCTAAAATACTAGGCCAAAAAGATATTAATTTAATAAAAGCCATGGCTTTTTTATTTTTTCGATTAAAATAATTAAATTTTTTTAAACGTTCCGTAACCAAAGCTTCCCGATTACGTAAAAAAAAGAAACCATTATTAAAAACAATTTTATCTGATAAGTCCTCTAAAGCTAAAACAACTTCGGGGTAGGAAGTTTTATAATTTAAGTATTTATAAATTTCAAAAGATGTAAGAGGATAAGAAAAAGTATCAAACCAAATTAATGTTTTTATAATTTCTTCTTTTAAATTATTATCAACAATTGTAGCCATGCTAATAAAATAAAAAATTAAGATTGCGGTCGATCGATTTCTAAAATTTCTACTTCTGATTTTTTATCAGTAATTTTTATAATATCTTTATCAAGTTTTTTAAATTCTTTATAAGCATTATTATAATGATTAACTGTGGTTGACATACTAACTCCCAATTTTTTCATAAAATCATCATAACTTAAAAGATGACGACCTAAACTTTCGACATTTTTTCTAATCATTTTAGCCCCTTCTTCAATTTGTAAAGATCGAAGTCCTTGTAAAATAGTTTGTAAATAAGCAGCAAAAGTAGTTGGCGATACTACAATAACTCTTTTTTCATTATAAGCATAATCAATTAAACTACGGGTATTAACTTTAACAGCTCCAACTTCATTAACTAATAAATCATAATAAATAGCTTCAGCTGGAATAAACATTAAAGCAAAATCCATAGTATTTTCTTTTGGTTTTATATATTTAGAAGTTTCATCAATTCTCTTTTTTAAATCATTTCTAAATTCTTTTTCTAAAATTGTTTTTTTATCTAAATCACTTTCATTAATAATCCGATTATAATTATCTAAAGAAAATTTAGCATCTACTGGTATTAATCCTTCTTTAGTTGTGATAACAGCATCAACAATATCACCATCTTTAAAAGAATATTGTAATTCATAAGCTGTTGGTGGCAAAATATTTTCTAAAACTAATTTTAAACCAGCTTCACCTAAATTACCACGAGTCTTTTGATTAGTTAATATTTTTTCTAAATTACCAAGTTGTTTAGAAAAACCAATAACTTGTTTATTAGTTTCATCTAATTTAGTTAATTTTTCAGTTATTTCTGAAATTAATTTAGATGATTGATTGCTAATTCCTTGTATTAATTGAGCTGATTTACTAGCATTATCTTGATTTATTTTATAGGTTTCACTTAATTTTTTATCTAATTCTTGTCGTAATATTTCATTTTGTCGACTTAATTCACTTAATTTCTCAGTAAAAATAATTAATTTTTCATCCGGTTGATTATTTTTTTTGAAAAATAGATAAATTAAGAAGAATATGGCTAAAAGTAATATTATTAATAAAATACTTATTAATGTTGTTGGCATATATTTAAATTTAATGTTAATAATTTAATTATACTATAAATACAGCTAAATATAAATAGATTATTAATTTTAATAATTAACCAAAAACAAAAAACCCTATTTTAAGGGTTTTTTGTTCTTTTATTTAACTTAAGCTA
>DAONEH010000024.1:0-3958 GCA_035402985.1 bacterium
TTTATTATCTTGCTCTGTTTTTCTCATCTTCATTACCCGTTGATTTGTTTCTACTAGAGATTTTGTTATTTCCAAAATTGTATATTAACGAAATTCTAAAGGCTCTTTTGTCAAGGTAACTTTTATAGTTTATTTGTATATCGTTAGTATAACTAATAAATTCTTGTTGATAACTGTGAAACAAGTCTGTTCCTGCTAATGTTATTTGTAAATTTTTATCAAAAAATAAAAATTTTAATGATGCATCTAGTTGATTATATGAATTATTTCGGTCTAAATCCCATACTCCTTTAAAAATATTTGAAAATCTAGTATTAAAGATGATAGTTTTGGAATTATTAATAAAATAATCGCAGTTTATTGAAAAATCGCCACCCCATCCAAATAATCTCTGATTGGTAATTTGTAAAGAAGATTTTGAATCACTGTAATATATACTTAGTGAATTATAAATTGAAAGTTTTTTAAAAACATTAATATTAAAACTCTGTGAAAAACCTATTGAATTGGTATTGTAATAATTAAATGGTTTAGTTTCTTGAAAATTGGTGTTATTATTTAATATAGTTATATATTCATAGCCGTCTTTGGTAGATGAGTAATATAATGTAGAGTTCCAATTATTTTTATAATTAAAGTTAAATTCTACATTATCTGTAAATGATGGTTGTAAAAATGGATTGCCTTGCCTATATGACAATTCGCTATTATACCATTTAAAAGGATTTAGTCTTCCATAAGGAGGACGACTTAATCTTTTTGAATAGTTTAAACTAAATGTATAATCATCATTTGGAACATAAGAAATATATGCTGTTGGAAAAAACTTTGAGTAGTTATTAGAATTTATTTGATTTAAAGAGATAGAGTTCCCTTCTGTTTTAGTGTTTTCATATCTAATGCCAAGTTGCGTTTCCCATTTATTTATTTTTTTATTTATAGAAAAATATAATGCTTGAATATTTTCATTGTATTCAAATTCATCACTTTGATTAGGGTCAAAAACAGGAATTCCAGTAGTTGTGTTATATAATTTTACATCATTTGTGGTTTTTATATATGATATTTTACCTCCAAATGATAGATTTACAAACTTTAAAGGTATTTCTGCATCTGTTTTTATTGAAAAATTATTTACTTTTTGACTCCCATTATTTATAGCTGAATAAAGAGAGTTTGAGTTCTGAAGTATTTGATTTGTGGTAAAATTTCTTCTTATCTCATTATTGAAGTTAAAGTAATCTACATCAAAAGATAATTTTTTTCCTAAACTATCTATTTGATAGACGGAATATAAATTTATTGAATGAGAAATGTTTTTAGGTTTTGTTTCTCCTTCAGTTATAATGTTGAAATTCTGATTATTAATATTGTCATAATTGATAGAAGAAACATTATCATCAATTACATTTAAGTCACTTTTGTTTAAAAAATATTGAATACCTGTTGTTATTTTTTTTGATATATTATATTCAAAATTTAATCTACTGCTAATAGTATTATAATTTTCTTTAGTTTCAGAATTATCAATCCATTTTCTGTCAATATAATTATACGTGTTAGTTTTTGTTTTGAGCCAAGAACCATTATTATAATTGATGTCAGATTGTAATAGTATTTTATTTTTTTTAAAACTAAAATTTACGCCATTATTATAAGATGTATATGTAGCTGCACCAAAAGAAGAGCGTAATGTAGCTTTCCAATTATCAGTAGTGATTTTTTTTAGCACAATATTTATCAAACCACTATTACCCTCAGCATCATATTTTGAAGGGGGTGTTGTGATTACCTCAATTTTTTTAATGTCATTACTAGAAATAGTTTTTAAATAATTAATTAATTCTTCATTAGATAATTGTACTAATCTATCATTAATCATTATAGCAAGTTTATTTTTTCCAGGTATAGTTATTACATCATTATTCACTCTTAAATTTGGTGTTATTTTTAATAACTCATAAGCGTCTAAACCAGTAGCTGAAATATTATTTTCCACGTTAAAAACTAATCTGTCAATTTTTCTTTCAAAAAGCTTTTTCTTTGCAGTTACTGTAACCCCCTTAAGTTCAATTGTTTTTATTATACTATCAATTTTAATACTATCTGATTGCGCATAACTAATATTACTTATAAGTAACATTACTGTTATTAAGATTAACTTTTTAATCATATTTCAATTTTTAAATAAGAGTGGTAAACTGCGTTTGACAATAAAAAATCTGTTAAATCGTATTCTAAATTATCTCCCTCATAATCTAAAAAATTGGATTTAGATATGATGTTTATAAAATCACTAATATTTTTTGATTCTCCATCGAGATAATAATATAATAAATTCCAACCAACAAGTTGTTTACATTCAATATACATATCTGACCAATCATCTTCAACAAAAATAAAATAAGGTGAGGGTTTTGTTTGTTTTAGATTTTTATAATCAGTTACTATTTTTTCTAAATCATTTATTAAATCAAAATTTGAATAATCAAAATTTAAAAAAATTAATTCCCCTTTATTTTCATTGATCTTAAACTTTAATTCATTAATATTCATATTATCGTATAATATGGATATATTGTTATAAACTTCTTTTTCATTAATTTTTTTTGAATATTGAGTACTAATTCTATATAAAAAATATTCAATTTGATAAAGATCATATATGAATAGTGAAAAACTTGATTTATCCTTTAAAGTTTCATCAAGGAACTTTTCAATTTTGCTTTTATTCTCTTCAATATTTTTATTTTCTTTATCATCTATTAATAAAGCTGTTAATTTAAAATGATTTAAATTATCTTTAGTAATGAAAGTGTTTTGTGGATTAAAATCCTTATATAAGGAATTTATATGCCTAAATGTTTCTGGAAACTCTTTTTTTAATCTACACTCTAATTGTAAATAATGCAAATATTGTCGTTTAGAAAAACTAATTAAATGTATGTATGAATTATAATAAGGAGTTAAATGAAATTGTGTTAATTCTTTAAAATTTTCACTAATATAAGTGTTTATTAATCTATTTATTTTTAAATTTTTTTTATTAGCAAGCATATAAAAATAGAATTGTTCCATAAGAACATTGTATCTTTCTAAATCTATTGTTTCAGATTTAATTTCATTATTTTCAAAAATATGATTTACAAATAAAAATAATTCCTTAAAAAAAGAGATGTTTTTTCCTCCAATAACTCCAGCATTTATGGCTTTGAAATTAGCTGAATTATATTCATAAATTTCATTAGGTAAACCTTTTAGATTATTACAAACTTGATTTAGAACTTTACCGTAAAATGAATAATTATATTCAAAACTTTGACAAATCAAGTCTGAATTTTTATAATTTATTGGTAATTTATTAAAAATATAGGTATCTCCATCAACATGAAGGAATGGGAGCTCTTGAAGAGAATAAACATATAATTTTGGATATGCATAGTAGATTGGATTGACATCATTTATATTGTCTAAACAAACATTAACTTCATCATAAGGGAGTTGTAATTTATCTATTAGCCACTCCTTGCCTTTTATATCAGTAAAAAGTAAAATTCTACCGTAATGTTTTTTCCAACTTAAACAACTTAATGCCCAACTCATAGCGTGATGCTTTTCTGAAAGAAAACCTCCATTATTTCTGTCGTGTTCAGTTGTTTTGTCTTTATTACTAGGTAAAGACCAAAATGAGTGTATTATATTTTCCATCTTATGTTTTTTTTTATGCTCTTCATTTTTTTAATTCATTTTAACATCTATTTTTATACGTAATGTTGACTTTGTTGCGCAATGGTTTCATACAACGTTCTCGCGCTACAAGCAGTTTGGGATTACGGAAGTGTAATCTTTCGGATTTACCAAATCTTCCAGATACAGACCAATTTTTCCATTAAGCCAAATACCCAAATTGCTTGTAGCGTGTGTTAGTGGCAGTGCATTTGATTTAAAGCGTTATAGG
>DAONEH010000025.1:0-3042 GCA_035402985.1 bacterium
ACTTATGATCCTCAATTTGGTTTTCAAGTTTATGCTCGAAATGAAGGGTATTCTATTCGTTGTATCAAGGATTAATACAGATAATATTATTTTTATTTATAACAAAGCTACTATTATATAATTTAATTTTAATTAAATTATATTAAAATAAAAAAAGAAGTTCTAACTTTAGAACTTCTTTTTAAATCTTTAAATAATTATATTATTATTTCAAAGTTACTTTAGCTCCAGCTTCTTCTAATTTCTTTTTCATAGCTTCAGCATCTTCTTTCTTTACTCCTTCTTTTAACATTTTTGGAGCAGCATCAACTAAATCTTTAGCTTCTTTTAATCCCATTTCAGTTAATTCTCTAACTACTTTAATAACAGCAATTTTATTAGCACCACCATCACTTAATTCAACATCAAAATTAGTTTTTTCTTCAACGGCTTCAGTGGCAGCTGGCATAGCTCCCATCATCATAGCTGGAGCAGCAGCTGATACACCAAATTTGTCTTCTAAAATTTTTACTAATTCTGATAAATCTAAAACACTCATTTTTTCAATTTCCTCAACTAATGATTTAAATTTAGCTGGGACTTCAATATTCTTTTTTTCGTCTTCCATAATTTTGTTAATTTATTTGAAACTTGTAAGTACCAAATAAATATTAAATTAATTATTATTTATATTAATTATTTTTTATCACTTATAGCTTTAAGTACAGTAACTAATCCTCTCATATTACCAGCTAAAACATTAACAAAGCCAGAAATAGGAGCATTCATAGATCCAACTAATTTAGCATATAATTCTTGACGACCAGGTAAAACTGCTATCTTTTCAATTTCTTCTTTATTAAGTACTTTTCCATCTAAAATTCCACCAACAAAATCAATCTTACCATCATGAGTTTTTCTAAAATTAAAAACAACTTTAGCTGGAGAGATTTCATCTTCATAAGCAAAAATAGCTGCTACTTTTCCAGGAAGATTTTTAATATCAAAACCTTCTAATTTATTATTCTTAAAAGCTAAGTCTAATAAAGTTTTTTTAGAAACATAATATTCTCCTTTTTCTTGTTTTAAATTATGACGCAATTCTTCATTATCTTTTACTTCTAAAGCGTCAAAACTAGCAAAAACAATAGATTTAGATTTCTTAATTTTTTCATCTAAATCTCTTAAAATTTCTCCCTTTTGAACCTTACTTTTTGGCATATTATTTTAATTAATTATTATTATAAACAAAAAATCTGCTAACGCAGATTACAAAATAAAAACAAAATGCTTAAATCTCGGCGAGTCTTATATTAGATAAATCTAATTGCTAGCTGTCTGCGACTTATATTATGAATATATTATATAGAAAAACTTAATTATTGTCAAGATCATATTATTTACTAGCTAATTGTCCACAAGCCCCCGAAACATCTTGATTAAAACGATATCTCTCGATTACTTCGATTCCCTGTTTTTGTAATATTTTTTTAAACTCAAATCTAGCTTTATTATCAGATGGTTCAAAAACTCCGGTCTTATTGTATTTTATAAGGTTAACAGTATATAAAGGTTTCTTCATTAAAACAGCTAGTTTTTCAGCATCTTTTTTAGAATCATTTAAGCCTTTAATCATTAAATATTCAAACATTACTTTACGATTAGTTTTATCAATATAATAATCAATCGCTTCAAATAATTTAGCTAAAGAATATTTTTTAGTTCCTGGCATTATTCTTGATCTAATTTTGTCGTCAGTAAAATGAAGGGAGATAGCTAAATTAATTTGTTTTTTTTCATTAGCCATTTTCCTTATACCTGGAGTTAGACCAATAGTTGAAACTGAAATACGACGAGATGAAATATCAAAATATTCTGGATTATTTAAATAATCAATAGCTGAAAAAACATTTTCATAATTTAAAAAAGCTTCCCCGCTACCCATAAAAACAATATTGCTCAAACGTCCTAACTTATTCAACTTTAAATAACGAGTCCATAATAGAGCTTGGATTAAAATTTCATTAGTAGTTAAATTACGTTTAAAACTAGTACCGGAGATACAAAACTTACAAGCCAAAGGACAACCAACTTGAGATGACAAACAAACTGTATTACGTCCATCCCGATGAACCATTAAAGCCGTTTCTATTTTAGAACCATCATCTAAAGTAATAACAGCTTTACCAGATTTTTTATCTTTAGAAATAAATAATTCATGTTTAATAGTTAGAGGAAAAATAGTATTTAATTCATTTCTTAAACTCAAAGGAAAAACTGAAGCTTCACTCCAATCACTAATTAAATCATCAAAAATTAATTTTTGAGCTTGTTTAGATCTAAATTTAGGTTGATTTAAAAATGTTTTTTCTATATTTATTAAATTCATATAATTTTAATTCCCTATTACTTTATCATTAAAAAAATAATAATACAATTATCCCTTATTTACTTACTATTTTATTCTCTTGACAAATATTTAAAAAAAATGTATTGTTTAATTATAAATTACCATAAATATGGTTTTTTAAGTTTGTCCTTTAAAAAAAATAAATTTGATTAATACTTACTAGAATTTCAGTTTTGGAATTTTTGTAAGTATTAACCAAATTTTATTATATGAAAAAAACATTTTTTTTGTGCCTGTTTATGGCATTATTCCTTAACTTGTCCTGGGGACAAGATTATAATTTTAGAACTAAAACTAACAATCCCGGAATTGAAGCCGCTGATGCCTATTTATCGTATATATATATGTACGACCAGGACAAAATGTTAATTGGAGGACCAAGTAGAAATATGTTTTACGATGGTGTTTGCCAATGGAATAATTTGTCCCAACACACGCAAGATTGCCGAGATCAAATATTAATTGATGGTGTTCAAACCATTAATGGTATATTTGCGGTTGACTTTGCTATTGATTCCATAAATTTCTATACATGGAACAATGACATTGAAGATTGGCAATTAGCCGGAATCAGGCCAGAAAATTTTTTATCAATGGAGGTGTGTGTCCTTGATGAAAATAATGTTTTTGTTTTTGGTAATAAAGATGATTCA
>DAONEH010000026.1:0-2624 GCA_035402985.1 bacterium
TACCAGATTTGTCGGTTCTTTGAGTAATGCAGCCGTTGTATTTGGTATTATGAGGCAAGTGCCCTTTTTTGAATTGAGTTACAACTCCGCCAATAGATAAGCCTTTGGTTCCTTTGTTCCAGGGGTAATGCCTTCTGTGAATTGTCCTTTGTTGTTGCGGAAACTCATAATTAATTGTTAGAGTGGTTGTATAATTTATTAATGCTATCGGCTTTGGGTTTAAGGTGTCGGAGAGGCTTATAATTTAGTAGGTGGTGAAGGCTTTTGATGTGTATATTATTAAGTGTATTAATAGAATCAAGTCTTTTTATCTCTGCACGGTAAAAATCTTTTAATATCGTAGTTATTGCGAGGTTTTTTTCAGAAATAGTTAGTTTTTCACGCAAATTTATACACCATATTAAAAGTACAAGAATTATTATTGTGTTATGAATTTTCATATACCAAATATGTGTATATATTTTACGTAATCTCTGTATTATTATATTGTTTCTGTTCATATATAAAGGCTGTTTTTTATAAAATGTTTAATAATGTTTTATTGTTTAGAGAATTTTTCTCTAATAATTTAGCGAAAAATGTTAAAGTCTTAATATTTTTGATTTTTACGACATTAGAGGAAAACATTGGACTGTCGTAAAGGCATTCGGGGTTTGTATTCCAGAGGGCGTCAGCAATATCTTTTTTTTCGGCATTTACAATTGCGCTTATATTGTCAATGAGCATAGCCTGAAGCCTTGAGTCAAGCTGCCTGTATTTTTTAACTGTTGGCGGAGTGAAAGTAATTGTTGGCATATATATAAGGTATTATAAGTTGTTGTTTTTATCTAAAATTGTTATAAAGGTTAATCATTACTTCTTTCTCTATATAAGTTTTATTGTGCTTTTTAATTGTTTTAATCAAATCCTTTGATAACATTGTATCAAAACGAGATTTTGTTATTTTCAAAATATCACAAACCTCTCTTACTGTGTAATACAATTTAGTAAATTCTATGACGGGTTTTAAAGGCAACTCGTCATCAGCAGTTTTGATAGAATCTGGATATGGTTCAATAGTATAAGGAATGTGTAATTTAGATAAAAAATCAGGCATTTCACTGGTTCCTACAAGATGAGAACATTTTATACCAAGTTTACCAGAATGCTCATAATAAATTTTATCTTCTTCTTCTTTAGATAAGTCGTTTTTAATTAAAACAGGCGGATAAAATTTGATTAAATAATTTGTTGTATTCATATATATAAGGTATTAGTTGTTAATATTTGCTTTAAATGTATTTCTGTGCAAAATGTATTGAGAGACAAAATCAAGTATTTGTTGGTTTGTACGGGAGCCGTTTAGGACGCATTTAATGTAGTTTTTAGAGTAATTCATTCCCTGGCAAATCATAATGTTATAGAGTAAATTTAGTTCGCCTAAGTATAATTGGTCTCCGAGAGCCTTGTTATCAGGGTAAAAGTAAGTATATTTCTTTGCCATTAAAAAAAAAGATGTAATTTTGTCATTAATTCGGCTGCAAATGTAAAACTATTTCTACAACTATGTATGAAAAAACATAAAAATTTTCAACAAATAGTTATATTTTTTTTATTAACATATATTATTAATTGATTATGAATAAATTATATAAAATTAATATTGGAAAAAAAATAAAAGAAATTGCAGAATTAAAAAATTTTTCTGTTAAAGTATTATCACAAAAGTTGAATTTAACACAACAGGCAGTTTATGATTTATATAATAAAGAAAGCCCTAAAACAGATATTTTAATTGAAGTTGCAAATGCTTTAAACGTACCTATTAGTATCTTTTTTGATGACATTATTCCTAAAGATTTACCGAATGATATTTATATTGACAAGCCTCCAGAGTGTCCACGGTGCAAGGATAAAGACAAGATAATATCGTTGCTGGAGGAGAACCTGAAGCTATTAAGAGAGAAGTATGAGCCAGTGCCAGAACCAGAAATAAAAATAAACAAAAAAGTTAAGAGGTCTGACGAGCAGGACTTGAAAAAGACGCAGTTGTAACCTGCGTAATAATAATAATGTCAAAGAACTGAATAATAAATTATAATTAATTATATAAAAAAATGAAAATAAAATTTGCAGACAATATTAGTATTCCTAAAGATAAGATGGAAGAGGAGATATTGCTTAAATTATATGAAAATAATATTATGCTATCCATGATGAATAGAATATTAACATATCAATTATCAAAATCAGAAGGTGGTAATGAGGAGGCATATAAGATAATGTATGAAAAGTTTATGAAGTCATCTATTGATGAATTCATAGTAAAGAATGCTGAATTTAAGATAATTAATGAAGATTAGTATTTTGTATCTTCATAAATATATACAAACAAAGCATTTTTTGATTTATCTTTAAATAAGCCAGTATTAATACTTACAGATAAGCCCATATCAATAGCATTGTTTCTTAATTCATTAAGCTCGGTAATTTTTTCTTTAATTTTGTTGCTAATTTCAGATTTTTCAATTGATTTTTCCATAATAAAATTAAAATAGGATTTATAATTTGTGTATTATTTCGCCGGAAATTTTAAGTGCCGGGTTATAGAAGTGAGTAGGAATAAAGCAAGCTGAATTGTCTTC
>DAONEH010000027.1:0-2582 GCA_035402985.1 bacterium
TGGAATATAAAAAAAGATGAAAAAGGTAGAGAAAATTGGGTAGGAGATACTAAAAAAGAAGCAATAGATAATTTAATAAAAGAATATTTATATAACTTGCAAGAATTTCCAGATTCTTATAATAAAAATATTGAGAAACAAATTTGGGATTTAATACAAAAAGATAAATGGAGTCAAAAAGGTTATGATTTATTTATTAAGCATTTTGAAAAAGAAATATTTATAACTAAATCTATAAAAAATCCTTTAAAATTTATTATTGATTTAGTAGGAGGAATTAAATCTTCAAAAACTAAAATAATTGATTTTGCTTTAAGTCCTACAAAAGATGGAAGTAGTTGTACTGTTGCTATAATTACAAATAATTACTCTCAAACTAGAAAAATTAATTTAAAAGAGAGAATATTAGAAAAAGGTTTAATAGATACAGTAGATGTTAAAAATAAAATTCCTGGTATAGCTCATAAATTATTTATAACTATGTTTTCAACTGCTATAAAATATGGTTTTAAAAGATTTGATATTCATGCTGGAGGAGATTATTATACTAAAACAGCTACTCTTAATAAACAAAAATTAAATGGATATGAACATTGGGGTAAAATGGGTTTTGAAATAGATAAATCAACTCCAGAATATCTTATGTTTAAAAATTTAATTGGTCCTAATTTTAAAAAATGTGATGGAATTTTGGATTTATATGCAGAACCAGGTGGTTATGATTTTTGGGTTAAAAATGGCTTTGGTATTGATATGATTTTTGATTTTAAAAATCAAACTCAATTAAATATATTGAAAAATTATAATGATAATTATATTAAAAAACATGGTTTATGAATGAAGATATAGGTTATGTTGAAATAGATGATGAATTAGCTTTAGAAGCTATAAAAAAAATCATAAAAGGAGATAAATAAAAATTTTATTTTTCATAAAAGTTTTTTATATTTATAAAAATAAGTAATATTAGTTATGGAAGTTGAAAATAAACCGAGTATTATAATTCCAATAATTTCTAATTATGATGTGAGTAAAGGAGATTTTTTCTTTTCACATAAAATTAGTGGAACTTATTCTTGGTCTGTTCAGGTTAGAACTCATGATTTAGCAGGTGTTTTAAATGGAATTGTGACTTTAATGTGTTCAAATTCTTTAGAAGATGGGAGCAGTACTTATTTTTCTCAAATCCCAGCTATTACTGCAATGACTTTAAATACAACTAATGGTTCTTTTGTTAAGGAAGATTTTAGATTTTCTTTTCTTTTTATGGGAATAAAATTTGAACAAAAAGGATTAATTAGTGGAAACATAGATATTGATTTAGTTCTTAATAGAACTTTATAAAAATAGGTAATAAAAAATAAAAATTAAATAAAATGGCAACACTTATTTTTTCAAATGCAAATGGTGTTAATGTAACTTATAAAACAGATCTTCTAAAAGGAAATAGTGGGTTATTTACTGTAATGACAACAGAAGGTCTTTCTGAAGCAGAAATAGAACATGGATTAGATTTTAGATCTCTACCTTATGATTTAGCTGCTTTTAAAACTTTTGCTCAAGCACATAATTTAAAATTAACAAGAGTTGATGCAGATGATACAGAGACTACCTATGATTACACAGATGAATCAGATTCTGGAAGCATTATTATATAAATTACATTTAAATAAATATAATATGAATAGAACAGAAATTATTAATGGATTAATTTCTAAAAACGGTTATAAATCATATTTAGAAATTGGATGTCAAAATAATAGAAATTTTAATTTAATTATATGTCAAAATAAAATAGGTATAGATCCTGAAAGAGGAGGTACTATTCAAATGACAAGTGATGATTATTTTAAATCTATTGAAAAGGAAGGTGAACTTTTTGACATAGTTTTTATTGATGGTTTACATCATAAAGAACAGGTTATTAAAGATGTAAAAAATACTTTAAAACATTTATCTAAAAAAGGAACTATAATTTTGCATGATTGCTTACCAACAACTGAAGAAATGCAAAAAGTTCCAAGGATACAAAAAGTTTGGACAGGAAATGTTTGGGAGGCAATAGTAGAATTAAGAAAAACAAGAATTAATCTTAACATTTTTACTATTGATACAGATATGGGATGTGGAGTAATTCAATTTGGCAAACAAGAAAAATTAATTAATGAAGATCCTATTAATTATAAAAATTTTGAAAAAAATAAAAAGAAATGGATGAACATAATTTCAATAGAAGAATTTAAAGAAAAATATTTATAAATAATTTTTATTTATAATAAAACCTTCTTATATATTTTATATATTATAAGAAGGTTTTTTAATCATATGCAATTGTAAATTTATAAATGGTTAAGACCGAGAATATAATAATTTATTCTTGTATTTTTAATAGTTATGATAAAGTACAAGAACCTCTTTTTATAGAACCAAATGTTTCTTATTATTTATTTTCTGATAAGATAATTCCAAATTTAAAATATTGGAAATTAATACTTATTGATTATACAAAATTAGATTTAGATCCTCAAAAAGCAGCTAGATTAATTAAATTAAATCCTAATAATTTTCTTCCAAAACATAAT
>DAONEH010000028.1:0-2098 GCA_035402985.1 bacterium
TTTATTAACATTATTGTTTTAATCTTCCATTTCCATTTCTTCTTCTTTTTCGGATAGTCTTTTCATTGTAGACCATTTCTTTTTAATTGCCATAATATAATACAAAAATCAATAAATTAAATAATTAACTATAAAATTTATAACTCTTGTTCATTTGATTAATGTTACACCAATCAAATCTTTCTGAAACAACAAGTGTTTCAAATGGCGGATTATAATCGCCCACAAATTGTTTGTAAATGTTTATCGCACCATTAATGTCTCGATTTATGTCGTTCCCACAATCGCAAATGTATTGTCTGTCACTTAAATCTAAATCATGATTAATACTGCCACATTTACAACACGTTTTTGAAGTCCATGCTTCATTAACTTTTATAACTTGATTACCCTTTACTTTGCATTTGTACTCTAAAAGATGTATAAAAGTTTGCAAATTCCAATTGTTTTGCATCTGTCTATTTAAAGACCTGAAGTTTGATTTTATGTTTTTCTTTAAATTAGTTAATTCACCAATAAGTATAGTTTTATTTTGGTTGCTTAAATCCTTGGTTGCTTTTTGAAGTGTTAAATTCGTTTGAGTTTTCTTTTTAGAATAAACTTTACTTAACTTTTTGTTTACCTGCTTTGATTTTCTACTTCCTTTTTTCTTCAAGTATCTTAAAGACTTTAATTCATCTATTCGCTTATCTAAGAATTTTTGGTTTTTGCTTAAATATTTCGAACTATAAACCGTTCCTCTATTGTTTTCAACATCATAAACAGAAAGTAAATTCTTCTTGCCTAAATCAATACTTAAAACTTTGTTTGTATCAATATTTTTTAAAATATCTTCTTTCTTTTCATAAGTTATTGAAGCAAAATATTTGTTATCTTTTTTGTATATTTTAAGTTGTTTAATTTCAGACTCGATTGTCTTGTTTCTTAAACAGATTAAATCTTTAATTGGTTGAATATAATCAAGTTTGATGTCTAATTTTCTATAATTTGAATACGATATTTTTAAAATGTTTTCTTTAATTATAAAATCCTGAACGAATGAAAGCGTAAAGAAATAGTCCTTACCTCTAAATCTAGGTGGTTTTGGATTTAAGTCTTTATTTTTCTTAACAAGTTTAAAAAATGAAGAATAATTATTATGTAAAGTTCTTAAAATCTCTTTTTTAACATCAAATGTTAAATAATCGCATTTATAATCTTTTAATTCCTTTTGTTGGTTATAATAAGAAATGAATGTTTCGTCTTTTTCGTACTGTTCTTTTAACTTACACAAAAAATGATTATATAACATTCTACCATCATTAGATATATTGTTAATGATAGTTTGTTGCTCATCACTCAAATTAAGTTGTATTTTAAAAGTTAATAACATTTAAGTTCCTTTTTATTATATATATATTAAAAGAATTTTTGAAAATGCTGATTTTTACAAAATATTTTAAAAATAAATTTTAATTATAGAAAATTACTTTAATTAAAGTCATTATGAAATATTATTGATAGTTTGTATTATTGTTTTATTTTTAATAATTTATTTAATAGTTCTATAAAAATATAGTTTAATGCTATTGAAAATAATATCATATCAATACTACCTAATCCGATAAATATTACAAATGATACTATATTTATCCAAGTACCATAACAATAGTAACATAGTCCAATCGGTTTAAGCCACTTTCTTTTCCATCTATCTTTTTTCTTATGCCACTTTATCCAATAGTATATTAGAAGTAAATAGTATCTTCTGAATATCATTCCTCTTGTCATGAACTTCCATATACACATTGTTAAACTTGCGGTCAAAAGGCAAAGAATACCTAACATAGCAACCTTTTCCATTGCAACTATTTCTGATAAGTCTATCATTTCTTTTATTTTTTTTCATTATTAATAATTTTACTAATTAATATTGATAATAATAATTTGATTTAAATATTTTGAATTAATAATAAACATTTCCTCACAATCTAATGTAGTTAAATGTACACCACTTAATCCTATATTAGTTAAATCTATAAACATAATAATAATTATTCTAAGTTATTACTTCGCATTGCTGTTTGTTTTTGGCTATTAATAACCATATTTCCCATAT
>DAONEH010000029.1:0-2068 GCA_035402985.1 bacterium
GTTTTGAAGTTTGATATATATCAAACTTCAAAATAAAAAAGGTTTTAATTTCAATAATAAGTTAAACACAAACGAAGATAGTTGAAAAACTACCTAAAAATGGATCTTTATATTTATCAATAATCATTTTTGTTATGAATAACTAAAAATTACAAAAATCAATTAATTTGGTAATTTTCTTAAAAAAAACTATATATGACTTCTTATTAGGGGGATATATATCATTTATCTCATTTTGAAATAAATCTTGGATGTAAACAAAAGTAATATGTTCTTCTAGATCATTTATATTATAAAGATCAACATTAAAGAAATATTGACTTTTATTACCAAAATTGTATTCTTGCACTTCTCTTCTAATATTTAGCAATATTCCACAATCATAATTTAAGAAAATATATGGATACCTCGTAACAAATATTTCATTTATTTTTTTATTATTTATAACTAATGGAATTAATTCGTTTTTTTCAATTTTAAAACCAAAACAATACAAAAAACTATTCCAATCAAAAATGCTTATATAAAAAATTGAGTCACCAATAGAAATAAAATCTTGAACATAATAATTGTTATTTTTTTTAATGATAAAGTTCTTCTTATCATATAAAGAAGTATCTATGCTTAAGTTTAAATATTTATATTTTTTATAGTTATTATTATATTTTGTTATTATAATTAATGAATCACAATCTTTAATAAACTTAATTTGAAGATTTTCATTAAAATCAAAAACTTTTGATTGTGCCAATAAATTTGAATAAAAAATTGAAAATAATATTAAAAACAAAAAAAATTTAATTATTTTCAGATTTAGCCTCTTTTGCTGCTTCAATGGATTCATTTATTTTGATTTTTAAATTGTTATATTCAGTTATTTTCGATTTAATAGAGTTAATACCATTTATTATCTCATTTTTTTTAATAAAATTATTTTCCTTAAGTAATTTATTTTCATTTACATACAAAGACATCTCTAAATCTTTGATTTCTTCATCCACTACAGTAATCATTCTTTTTAATATATTTATTGAATTATTTAAAAGGTTTTTAACGTAGTCTTTATTACCTGGATCATATTTATAGGTTCCTTCATTAATTGCTTTTTGTAATTGTGAATATGTAAAGTCACCTTGGAGCAATTGATAAGCTTCTGAAAATCTATCTTTCATCATCTCAGTCCATTTGTTATATCCATCATTTAAAGATGAATATTCTATAGTTTTTCCGTTAGCTTTCATTCCCCAATAATTATTTTTTCTAATACATTTTTTTAATTGATTTTCAATACCATAATTAGCTTCATAAGCGCTTTGCCCAATTGCAAAAGCAGCTCCTAAAGGTGAAAATCCAGCATCTATATTTTTTTTAAAAATCGTAATTCCAGCAGTTTTAAAATATAATTTATGAGTATAAGTAACACCTTCTAATCCTTCAAATTCATTATTAAATATTGGATTATTAAATGCATAAGTATAAGGTGAAACAAAACTAAATTTATCAATTAATGGATCCACGCTCCAAAACCTTCCAATTCGAGAGTCATACATTCGGTATGTGAATGCATAATCTAATTTATCTCCATATATTTCATTGTCCCCTTCCTGACCATTAAACCCATACCTATAATCGACATTATCTGTTCTTGAACTAATCGGATACCCAAATGGGTAATAATCGGTGTAAGTTTTTACAATTGGTTTGAAAACAGAATTAAAACAATCTTTTCGATCCAAAACAACAACACTTACATTGCTGAGATGATCACATAATTCATATTCTTTAATACCAATAGTACTATTGGATTTACTTAAGAAATTTCCGGTTAAGTTAAACTCTACTTCCTTGTTCATGATTCCCAAGCGAGAACTTCCGTAAATTGGTCTTTCTTTAGCAATTATTTTAGGGTAGTCCTTAACATAAATGCTCATAACATTACCAGTTGCATCAAGTACATAATAAGAAGAGTCAGAAGTTGTTCTTTTGATTTGTCGTTGTCCAAAGGGGTTGTAAGCAAAGTTCAACATATTGTTTGGAGTTTGAACACTTTTTACTTTACCGATCACAT
>DAONEH010000030.1:0-1926 GCA_035402985.1 bacterium
AGGCAGATGAAAAATGGGGTAATAATAAAACTAAAACTATTGAATTTAATAATTCTAAAGTTTATGATATTTTACCTGTTTCAGAATATTTCAGAAGTTTTGACAATGTACCAGAGGAAGTTAAAGCTCAAACTCCAATAGGAAATAGAATTGCATTTGGAAATTACAAAGAAGGAAAGAATCTTGTAGATATTAACAATAAAAAAGTTATAATTGACTATTCATTAAGTTTAAATTCAATTCCTAGAAATACAACACTATTAAACACAACAAGTGTAACTGAAAATTATAATTTTGATTCTATTCCGGTATCTTTATTAAAAGGTAAATTAAGAATAAATTTAACAGGAATTGCATTAAAAAAAAATTCAGCTATAACTATTAACTTTAAAATAACCAATAATAATATTAGTAGATTTATTGATTTTACAAAAGTGTTTAAATTTAATATTACACGTGATTTTGTTGATTTAACAGATTTAATTAATAATTCAAATATTACAAGTCAATTAGATTCATTTTTTTTATATTTTTTAACAAATGGTGGAATTGTAAAACCATCTAACAATTTAGATCCTATAATTGTTTTAAAACAATTTGTAATAACAAATACAGGAAGTTTTTTAGAAATAACATTACCTGTGATAAAATATGAAATAGATAACTCTCCAAGTCCTAATACATTTTTAAGAGATTATTTCATTGATAACTCTAGTTTTGCTAATTTCAGTAATCAAGCTGTAATAACGTCTTTAAAATCATATAGAAGTTATGAAATTTGTATGATTTATAGAGATTTACAATGCCGTAAAACAACAGCATTAACAAGCTCTAAAAATACTTTATTTATACCAAATAAAAATGCAATAAATAGAAATATAATTAACGTTTCTATTCCATCAACTCAAAAACCTCCTAAATGGGCTAAAACCTATAAGTTTGGAATAAAAATGAATAAAGGAATATATGAAACCATACCTATAAATATTTTTTTTGTTGATGGAATTTTTAGATGGATAAAACTAGATGGAGAAAACAAAAATAAATTAAAAGAAGGAGATATACTTATTGTAAAAAGAGATGGTGTTGGTTTTTTAGAAAATCCAATTAAAGTTAAGGTTTTAGAATATAAACAACAGCCAGTAAATTTCTTGCCGTATAATTCAGTAAATATAATAGAGCCATCAGGATTATATGCTAAAATAAAAGCATTAAATTTTGAAATGGAATATGATATGAATGAGTTTTTAACTTTATCAGGAATGGGAGAGACAGATACCGGTTTCCCTTTTGTATGGTTGGGCACATTTACAGATACTAACATTAATGGAATTGTTACTGACAAATCTTTTTCAGAAGGCTCTACTGTTGATATTAGTTTTAAAGCTGATTATGCAAACGAAGACCCTAGAATACTTTATCTAAAATCATTTACGGCAGATCAAAATTATGCAAATTTCGAAGAGTTTTTTAATACTCAAATTGCACCGAATGGATTTGAATCTACATCACACCCAAATCAAGGTAAATTCTTTAATGTTATATTAGTAAGGGGGGTACCTATTATTATAGGGGGGCAATTGGATATTAATCCTAATCCTAATGGTTTTTTATACTTACGTGTTAAAGGTACTGAGAGTGGATGGGATGGAAATACTTTTTTAAATCAAATTATTGGTCCGGGTATTGTAAATAGTGCAAAACAATATGGTAGAATTTACGCTACTATAGCGGTTAGGTCTGTGAAAGGATTATTTATATTTGAAAATACAGCAAAAGAAATTAAAAATGATATTTTCTATGAAACTCCAGAAATATATAATGTAGTAAATGGAGAACATGAAATGTCAGAACACTTATTAAAAGACACGTATAATTGTTTTTGTCAAGGTAATGGCGTTGAAAGTTATCAAGTTAGAGATGCTT
>DAONEH010000031.1:0-1914 GCA_035402985.1 bacterium
TTTTGATCTTAATAATAACAATACATCTTCCTGACTTAAACTAATTTCATCCCAAATGGTAAATATTTTTTCTTGTTGGTTTTCCATTAGCTTTACATGTTCATTTGAAAAATTATTTTTTAATTTTGTGAAATTACTTTCTGTAAGAATTAAAAATCCGGTTTTTACCATCCATTCAATTTTATCTCGATCTAGGTTCTCAAAAGCTAAACTTTCCCATTTATAAGGTGTCGATTCTAAAAGGTTAATATAACTATTTAAAATCAATGCATTACAGTATATAATTTTTAAAGAAAATTTTTTAATTACTTCTTCTGAATGACCTTTTAATGTTGTAATTATTTTCTGATTATTTAGCACTTTATAATTTATTTGTTTATTTAAAAAGTTAACCAAAACTTCATCTAAATCACTGTCCATTTCCAAAGTCTCATAATATTGAAAAACATTTTCCCAAATTGCACAAATTTTATTCTTGTCAAAAAGCATTTGCATAACTTCAACATCTAATATTTCAGTAAGATAAAATATTGAAGTCTCTTGTTTTAGTAATATTTCTGTTTTTGTTACTATGTTTATTTCTTTATTATTTAATAGTTTTATGATATTCTTTTGTTTTTCCTTAGAGTTGTGTTCTAATTTCAAAAATACATTATTTATGTAAGAGTTAATATCATATTCAATGTAATTAATCAATTTAGAACAACCAGAATCTAAAACTGTTGAATAGTTGGATTCTAACATGTTTTTTAAGTCAATTTTGTTACCATAAATATCTAACATTAATATGATATTATCAATATTGATTTGGTATAAATTGTTTTCATAAATATATTTTAAAAAAAATAAATTATTTTCATCTGGATTGTCAATTTTTTCAAATTTGATTTCTAATTTTTTTAATACTTCTAAAATGTTTCTAAAAGTTTGTTTTTCAAATAAATAGATAAAATTAGATTTTTGATTTACGTAATTTTGAAATAAATGTAATCTATTAAAATTCAAAATATCCTCAACTTTTGCATTCTCAATAATTAATTTTGAGTATTTTTTTAATATTTCATCAGTAAAAATCTGTTTATCACTTTCAATAATAAAATACCACCAATTTTTCCAAGAATGGCATAAATTTTTAATAAATAAAGGTAAATTCTTCCCTCTTTCAATATATCCTTTTACAAATTTTACAGAATCATCTTTCTCGTTACTTAAAACAGAAATTATAGCATCAAATTTTGAATTATATTGTTTATAATTTTCAGATAAAAAGTCTATTAAATCATAGTTAAGAATTACAGAACGTTTAAAATATTTATCAGGAATATCTTTAATTAAATTTTCCACTTTATCTGATAGTTTATATTCAAAAGGAGAAACAATTCCACTTTTTACTTTTCTTTTAAATGTTTCATCAGCTCTAGTAATATTTCCCTCATGAAATAATGTTATATAATCTACAAAGTCTTCATTGAGATATCCATTTATAATAAGACTTCTTATCATAGAATTGTTTGAAAATACTCCCAAATGTTCATTAATATCAACTTCTTGAAATATTTCTTGTAAACTCCACATTTCAATCTCTTTTATCTTATTATTAAGATTTTCAATTTCGTCATTTAGTTTATCTACTTTATTACTTTTTTTATCCCGAATATTTTGTACTCTTTTATCGTAAGAATAATCAGCATTAACATAATTTTCAATTTGAGAAAATGTAAATCCAGAATTATTATAGTATATTCTATTTGAAGTATCAATATACCAATAATTAATTTTTTTATTTTTTTTTATTTTTTCAAATTGTTCATCTTTATTTAATTCGTTAAAGAGGATTTTTTCTTCAAATAAAAAAATCGCTTCTGGAATTAATTCATGTATAGCATTGATATAAATAGCTCTTAATTCTTTTTC
>DAONEH010000032.1:0-1807 GCA_035402985.1 bacterium
ATTGGTAGCAAACGATTACCCGACTAGATTTTGTCGCTACAGCGTAGCGTTATATTTGAAAAAAAATGAAATGAAATCCCTTACTCTTTCAACTGGGCTAGTCCGTAATTAATTTCTAATGTCTGTAATCATTCCAACCCTATAAAATATAAAGTGTGAACTAACCTGTAACTAGAAAAATAAATGTTTTAAACAAAATTAAAGTTTATATATTTACTTTATTTTAAAAATACCCTTAAAGCGATAACTATTTCACAATCTGATGAATACCCATGAATAAGATTATATTCCCATTTATTTAATTCCTTATAGATTTGGGTTATAATATATTCTTTTATACTATTTGAAAAGAAAATTGATGTATCTTTAATTGAGAGTTCTTTAATAATTTTTAAATTTATGGAGTCAATTATATTAATTTGTTTAAAATCTATTTCTTTTAAAATTAATTTATTTGTTGTTTTATCAACAGGATAAAAATATAAACTTAGTGGAATTGATGCATATACATTTTTGTATTTTAATTCAGTATCTATTACAATTGTTCTTTTTGAATAAATTAATATTTCAATATCACAGAAAAAATAATCATAAATAGTTAGAGTGTCTTCAAAAGAGTTTAAACTATTTTCAAATTCAGAATATAAAGTGATGGAATCATTTTTTATTCTAAAATCAAGAGTTGTATCTCTAGATTGAGCCTTAATTTCAAAAAAACTAAAAGCAAAAAATATAAAAATTATTATTCGTTGAACTCCGGTAAAATTAAATTCAAAAATTCTCATAAATTTTAATATGTCCTCCTTTATCAGGACAGCTTTTTTAGTTTGTTCTATTTTTTCTAAATTCAACAGAAAGCCAGAATTCTGTTTTTCTGTTGAAAAGTGTTTATTTTTTTGTGTTCAAATTTACAACTTTTTCTCAAATTTCAAATCAAAAAATGAATGTATCTTTATGAATACTATTTTATTAATGTATTTAATGTCATATTTGAAAGGGGCATATTTACAACTAAATAATTATTAATAATAAAATCTGAAGATAATTCGCATTGATAGCCTGTTAAATCTTCATGAAAAACTGATTTTAAAGTTAAATTATACGTTTTACCTAATTCTAATATTGGATTTTTTTCATCTTTATAATCGAATAGAATTAGATAGAAGTAATTATTTGTTGAGATTTCTTTCATATAATAAAAATAAGAATTGAACTTAATTATTTTTTTACCGATTTTTTTATATGTTAGAGGATGAGTTTTAATCTCAATAATTTTAAAATTCGAAGTGATCGTATCATAACTTATCTCTTGAAAAGTTGGAGATTCCCTAAATACAATTATTTTTTTGTTTTCATCAAATTTTAATATATTTTTTATTGTAAAGTAAGAATAATTTACAACTCGATATGTATTATCGATGTAAAAAATGGTATCTCTATCAATCATCTTATACTCTTCTATAGGTTGAGAATATGTATTAAGATTAGAAAATATTACGATAAATAGGAATATTAGTTTGTGTGCTTTCAATTTTATTTTTTTTTGATTTTTGTAAAATCCCAAATCTTACATTTCCGATAATTTGAGAGTACAAAAATAAAATAAAATTAGCAATTTTTTTAGGTTCAGGGTTCAAGGTACAAGGTTCAAGAGGGACTACAGACAACAGTCAACAGACTACGGTTTTTCAATTCGCTAAATTACAACCAATTAGCATCACTTTTCACTCTTCACTATTCACTCTTCACTATAAAACCGAAGGTTTTGTTCGCGTTAGCTCGAAGGCCAAATACCCCGCAAGTTGAA
>DAONEH010000033.1:0-1602 GCA_035402985.1 bacterium
TTTTTCATATCGTATCGAATTAGTAGTCTGTCGTTTTAACATGCCGCATAACGGATTGCGTGCTTGTGCTTTTTATAATTGCACAAGCACGCTGTTATCGGTTAGTGCTAAAGCGTTTTTAATAATGGTTCAAATTCGTTTATAGTATCTCTCAGACTTTTCATTCTCTCAATATTATTCCTATCAGCTTCCAATATCTGACATGTCAAATATGCACTTTGCATAATATAAAAGAAAGATATTGTCAATTTGTCAATATCAAAGTTAGAATTGAAGTCTAAAATTTTCTTTGATATGGTCCCAAAATGCTCATATTTACAATAGTATTTATATAATTTATAGCATTCACTAAACCATGACAATTGTGAACCTTTAATATGATTAACCATATCATTTGGCAAAATAACTTTAATGCTATCGATTATTTTTGGATTTGTATCTTTTGTAAAATTGTCTGGAAATACATTAGCAATTATTTTGAAGGCTTTATTATAATCCACAACACTTAATTTTTTATTCTTAATATTTTCTTCGATTTCGCTACAATACTCCTGTGCTACTATTTTATTAAGTCTTGCAAATTGTGCTCTAAAAGCTTTATCGTCATTTGGGTCAAAAAAATGAAAAAGATAATATATTGTAATGCTGTCTAAAATACATGTTCTAATTTGAAGGCCAATCGGGTATTTATAATGTTCTTCACAATTGAATTTTTCGAAAAGAACATCAACAGCAGCAATCCCAATATTAAGTCTTTGCAGTAATTGAAAGAAAATCTCTTTATGATAAGTTATATTGTTGGAATTATCGAAATCAATAAGAACTTCATTAGTCAAAGAGATAAATTCAGAAAACAAAGCATGAAGTTTGTGGAAATTCTTATTTCTATGTTTTGTTGTCATAATCTTTAATATAATGGAAAATTATATTAATAACCTTCATTTGTCAAACGTGTTCCTTCTAAATCTATATAAAAGATTTTGATTCTAAATAGGCGGATATTTTGTTTATTAAATTCATAAACTATACTATATTCAATGGATAAATAATTAATTTTAACAGTATCTTTTTTATTATAGAACCAATAACCCTCTCCATCTTGCTCATTTGCAATAAGGTCTTGACTAATATAAGGGTCATAATAAGTAAAAGTATTTTTAAATATTAAAATCAAATCATCATAATTCCTTTTACATTTTTCAAAATCTGTACTTGAAAAATCCAAAAAAATCACCATACTATAAAGCTTGTCATCAACAAATCGAAAAAATACTGATTTTTCTGTTGAATAAATGCATGGGTTATTTACAAATTTATAATTTACTCCGGTGTAATGAACAGAATCACCATTTAAATAGTCATATTTTTTCCATTCTGCTCGTTCATATTTATTTGCTTCATTGTCTTCCTGCATATTCTTAGAAGAAGCCATTATAGTCGATAATTTAAATTTTGAAATTCCAAAGTCAACAGGGAATAAATCTTTAAGCGTGCATTGTGAAAGACAAATTGTCGAAAGTAAGAGTGTTGTTATGAAGGCCATTGTTTTTTTCATAAATCAAAAATTGTTTATTTATATTAAATAAAGCATTACCGATAACG